>NZ_CAXAPT010000001.1:0-781415 GCF_963970475.1 Pseudomonas sp. EA_5y_Pfl2_R50
GCTTTGACTGGAGTTCATACGTGTCCTCTTCCTATCTTCAAGCGGCTGCCATTGTTCAAAACCAGGCTGGAAACGTTTCCGATATTGCCAAAAAGCTCAGAACGATTGTCCAGCGATACGCGACCGTTAGTATCCGCGCTGATATCACCGGTCACGCGGCTGCCATTGTTCAAGGCCAGGCTGGAAACATTCTCGGCGTTGCCGTTAAGGGCTGAACCATTGTCCAGATTTACCACCGCAGCGGTGCCCGCAACGGCAAGCACATTGCCGTTCAATGTACTGCGCGAGTCCAGTTTGACCTGAGTGACGTTTTCGAGATTGCCTTGGATAGATGCGGCATTTTGCATCGTCAGCGCGATGGTACTCCCGGTATCGGCGACGACGTTGCCGGTCAGTTGGCTGGCATCAACGGAAAAATTGGCCGTGGAGCGGTTGGTTGCCTTCAACAACGAGCCATTACCGCCGACCAGTTCGGAATTGCCGCTGACATCAATGGTGGCGACAGTCCCGGCACTTCCGGAGGAGCCCAGCACGATGGCCGAACCGGTTCCGCCAGTCACGCGGGTATTGTTCAACGTCACGGTGCTGGCATTGACACCCGTGTTATCTGTCACGATTTGCAAACCGTCCTGTCCACCCGTAATCGTGCCTCCTGTCGCCGACAGCGTTGCACCACCCAATTGCACGCCGTAACTGGTAGCACCTGTGCCGATGACTGTCGAGTCGATGAGATTCAGTACAGCGAAACCCACTGCGTTCGCACCACCAGGAGCACCGGTGATGACGCTATTGCCCGTGACGGTTGCAGAGGACGATGTTGGAGTATTGATGTTGCGTCCCAGCAGAAGCCCGAAACTATTGGTGCTGGTGAGGGTGCTGTTATCAATCGTAGCAGAGCTGTCACTCAGGGCTATCGCCCCCCTGCCAGTCGAGCTGTTAACCGTAGCACCTGACAACGTCAGCCGGGAGGCATCGCGCGCATCGATCCGCTGACTTTGACCGCCATTAAAAACAACGTTGGCGGCTTGTGAATTAATTGAAAGGGCGTTTGCGTTGTTGATCGTCAGGGTCCCGCCCTGGGAAACTGTCCAGGCTTCGGGTGCCGGAGGATTGGTGACCGTTTCGCTCTCTCCGGGGTTCAAGATTCGGGCCTGCGTATTGGAGGCACTAAAAATAATAGAGGCAAACAGACAGCTGTTAGTAAACAAATGCCTCAAACGAAAAGATATGGTCATGAAAACTCCAAACAGCGAACAAATTTAAAAGCGATTTTCTGACAGAAAGTCAGAAAAGCGCCGCAATAAAACGTCCGACAGACTAATCAGCAATCTCCCCGCAAGATGTAGGACTAATCCTCAATTAGGTGGGAATTATCTGAGAACAGAAAGGGAAACCTGAATCTCACTCTTCAGAAATATCAATATCGCGGGAGAGAGGAGACTCTCCCGCGATAACTTTCCTCAAGATGCAAGCATCACGTTGCCGGCACAGGAGTTCGGTCGCAGTACTCTGCGCTCGAAGTGATTGTGTCGAGTTTTTTGATAAGTTCAATCGATGTTTGAACCCCTCCGATGTCTGCGGTGTACCACAACTTGATCCAGGCAGCTGCATTCTGTCTTGGTTGTGCAAGCTTGAAGATCGCAGCATTACCAACGCCTGCGACATCAGCAGTACCAGCAGCCTGAATCGTATATGGCTGGCTGTCCGCCGTACCGGGAATCAAGGCTGTTGCCGTCGCGTTACTGTGTGCTTCCATGTGTACAGTAATGGCAGTGCCAGCCGGCAGATTTACAGCATCCTTCGGAATGCCGAGTGCCAACACCCAGTTGGTGGCCGCATTATTCATCGCAAAGCAGTCACACTGGTCTTTCAGCGGATTACGGATGCGGATGGTGGGCTGCAGCAAATCGATTTTCCTGTTGCTGACCGTTACACTTTGAGGGGGAGAACTGACGATGTTTTTATCTATGCCTGTTTTCTGGCGCGTCCAGTAGCAGTCGGTCATTGGCGTTGGCAAGGCGGCCACGGTAGTCGCCGGGATGGTAACGGAAAAAGTAGTCATGTCGCTGAACGGTGAAACTTCACCAACGTACTTGCCAGCCAGGTAGAACTTGGCCGTTTCGGAAGAACTCAGCGGTGGGTCCGCAAGTGCCAACGTCACTTCAATTTTCCCCGGTTGGTCACGATCCCCCGGCTGCAAGTGGTTGGGTGTATTGGAAGCCCCCGTAACAACTGGCAGGGCAAACGCCGGGTTTACCAGTTCAGGCAACTCCGGATACAGCCCCCCAGGTGGATAGAGATCGATCCAGAAGAACAACTCCGGTGAAGAGAACGTTTCAGTGCCACGAACAACTTCGGACCAGATCTTGAATTCCGAAGGCTCTTGATAGGCTCCGAAGAGATCGGCGAAAAATCCTGTATAGGGCAAGGGGAACGGTACATCCGCGCTCGTGATGGGCAGCGGGCCCAGCATTTTGAAGTTTGTAGGGTCCGAAACATCTTCAATGTACACCTGGACCGTGTCGCCGGTTTCCAGATTATCGATGAACGCCCGTTCAACGATCGCGGAAATAGAGTCTTCAGTACCGTCAGCCTTGAGGAAGTTTTCCAGGTAGATCGTCGTGGTGGCATCGGGATCAGTTGCCGGCACCAACGGGGCTTTATGCAAAACCGGATCCAGCGCGAGCCCAAGTGTCAACAACGCTGTTGGGGTCGAACTGGCGCTTCTGTTCCCCACATGGTCTGTCCAAAAAAAGTGAGCCATCACCCGCCCGTTTTTGTGTAGGCGCAGTGCTGTATTGTCAATCTGAACAGCACCTGAGGCCGGGACAACTCCTCTAAATACCTCGGTATCTACAATGTCCGGCGCCACACCCGAAACGAAATGGAGTTCCAGCTCGTCATCAGCTCGACGATTCATATACGCAGTGCCAAAAACCAGTTGCAGGAACGCGTTGGCCTGCATCCAGGTTTCGTTAACGAGTCGTTGCGCATCGGCCGGCGCATTGGAGAACGTGGCGTTTGGCGTTGGCGTTGTCAGCCTTTTGCTAGGGAACTTGAGCCCGTAAGGTGGGTTTTCGTCAATCACGATTGTTACGACGTTAGAGGGGTCATCGTTACCGGCCCCGTCCCGGTAAACCAGTATTTGCAAGTCATATGCAGTAGGCGTCGCGGGTTGAGGTAAATCTGGTAGAAGCGCCTTGTCTATTTCTATCAATATAGGGTCGGTACGATCGGCAATCGGCCCCAATTGCCTGTAACCTATTTGCAAGAGTGACTGCCCGGCGACGGCCGCATAGATATCACAGTCGTCATCCGGCAACGGTTGAGAAAGTGCATCGAGTTTTACAATGATCTTTCCCGTATCCAGTTGGCTCTTTGGAACGAAATCATCTGCGACCGTATCCACCGAAATCGACGTCGCAAAAGTACTATTTATACTTGCACCAAGCGTTGGTGGATTGGCTCTTGCTTTAAACGTTACTTTCTGTTGAGCAGTCATTTGCATTTCTCCTTCATTGAACCCGGACGGGCTACTTTGACCAGGCGTTACCTGATCGATCCTCACAAGTGATATTTCTGATTCGGCAATAAGCCGACCACCGTGCATCAATTGGCAGACAGCAGTTGCGGAACAGTTGTCGAACAGCGGAAATATGTGTTTCAGGTACGGCACATTGAGATCGAAACCCTTGGCTATATCCGTCTCAGAGAGGGTTCTTTGCCAATCGCCATAAGCACCGACCACTTCCGCCCCACTGCCATTCAAGGTCGAATAACCTCGCCATATAACTTTGGCCACATCACCGGGAAAGGCGATATTGTTAAAACCCGCAAGTCTAACGGTTGCGCCGTTGATCAAAGGAGGATCAGTGTGGTTGTTCAGATACCCCCAAAGCGTCGCATTAGGAAAGGAGGGTGCCCGTAGTTTTATAAGCGGTGTGTGATCGATGGTAAGTTTTCGGTCCGGCGAAGGATCATCATTTCCGCCGGAACCTTTCCAAACCTTGTAATAAAGAAATGCGATGCCGTCGGCCGCCAAGTGTTCGGGCGTCAAAGCAAAATAAAGAAAAGGAACAGTCTGGATCGTGGGGTAAACAACGTTATAAAGTATTTTTTCTACACCGTTCTGACGAAAAATCACCCACAAATTGTCATTGGGTTCTGGAAGTAACCAATACGGAATAATAATGCGAGTTCCACTTGTCAAAATATTGCGAGGTACGTGACCGTCCAGATCGCTATCGTCGATCCCTTCAACAGAAAGCGGCTGTGCCAATACACCTATGGGCGTTCTGGCGGCCTGACTGGGTGGAATCGAAGTCATTCTTCATCACCGACTTATGCGAAAAAAAATTCGAGAGAGTCATTTTTTTTGATATTGCTTCGGGAAAAATTAGGCGCTTAAACTCAGATGTTTCCAACTGTCAGATCTGACAGGCATTGCTACCGTCCGTCGGACATGACTGACATTTCTCCCGCCACCTCCATCATCTTCACTTGACGCAATCAAAGTGTTTGGTGTCTCCTGAAACCGGTTTCAGACAATAAGAAGACACAACCGTGAACGATTTCTCCTCCGCCCAGCGCAGCCGCGTCACCATGCTCGACGTCGCCGAACGCGCCGGCGTGTCCAAGGCCAGCGTCTCGCGTTTTATCGGCGATGATCGTGCCCTGCTCTCCGATGCCATCGCCTTGCGCATCGAACAGGCGATTGCCGAACTCGGTTACCGCCCGAACCAGATGGCCCGTGGTCTGAAACGCGGGCGTACCCGCCTGATCGGCATGCTGGTGGCCGATATCCGCAACCCTTATTCGATTGCCGTGATGCACGGGGTGGAAACCGCTTGCCGTGCGCACGGCTACAGCCTGGTGGTGTGCAACACCGACCGCGATGACGAGCAGGAACGTCAGCACCTGGCGCTGTTGCGCTCGTACAACATCGAAGGGCTGATCGTGAACACCCTGGGCCATCACCGTGACGAACTGCACGAATTACGCGGCGAGATGCCTATGGTGCTGGTGGATCGCAAGGTCGACGGACTCCACACCGACATGGTCGGCTTGAACAACCCCCAAGCGGTGGAGATGGCGCTCGCACATCTGGAGCAACGGGGCTATCGGGATCTGGTGTTGGTGACGGAGCCGTATGACGGCACCAGTTCGCGGATTGAGCGGGTCAGCAGTTTTCAGGCGCAGATTGAGCAGCGCTCGCGATTGACCGGGGCGGTGCTGGAAACCGGCGATGACCTCAACGCGCAACTTCAAACCTTTCTGAACACACCTGGTCACGGCCCGAAAGCGCTGTTTTGCGCCAATGGCGTGGCGGCGCTGGCCGCGACGACGGCGTTGCGCCAGATGGGTTGCCGGTTGTTCGAGGATGTCGGGCTGATCGCCCTGGATGATCTGGACTGGTATCCGTTGGTGGGCAGCGGGATTACCGCGCTGGCTCAGCCGACGCAGGAAATTGGCGCGCGGGCGTTTGAATGTTTGCTCAAGCGTTTGCGTGGGGATGACGAGGCGGCGCGGGTGATGGATTTTGCGCCGGTGCTGGTGGAGCGTGGGTCAACCCGTGACGCAGGTGGTGTCTGATATGACGCCTTCGCGAACAGGCTCGCCCCCACAGGTGACCGCGTTGCAAACGTGGGAGCGAGCCTGCTCGCGAAGGCGCCCAAAAGGACAACACACCACCACCTGATTTTTTTTGAACAAAAATGAAACCGGTTTCAGAGGTCAATAACAATGAATAAACCCGACGTTTCCATCAGCCTTTCCAGCTACGGCGCTGAGCTTGTACGTCAACGCGGACAAGGCTCCTTTATCGAGGTATTGGCCAGTGCCGGAGCCAATCGCATCGAATGGCGCGAAGAGTTGCTGACTCGCGAAGACCCGATGCAACTGGCCCAGGCGACCGAGGCGCAAGGCCTGCAAAGCATCTATTCCTCACCGACAGAATTGTGGCTCGCCGGTCAGTCGAACCCTAATCCCGAATTGATCACCGCCCTGCAACGGGCAGAGGTCTTCGGCTCGAAATGGCTGAAAGTCTCTCTTGGCTATTTCACCGACACCAATGATCTGCAAGCCCTGGCCGAGCGTTTGAAACACAGCCCGGTGCAGTTGCTGGTGGAGAACGATCAGACCTTGCACGGCGGACGCATCGAACCGTTTCAGCGTTTTTTTGCCGCCGTCGAGCAACACGGCTTGCCGATCAAAATGACCTTCGACATCGGCAATTGGCAGTGGCAAGACCAATCCGCCGCCAGCGCCGCGCGCCTGCTCGGGCGCCATGTCGGCTATGTACATTGCAAAGCAGTGGCCCGGCGCGACGACGGCAAACTGGTGGCGGTGCCGCCGGCCATCAGCGACCTGCATTTGTGGGAGCAACTCCTGCGGCACATGGCCCAAGGCGTCATGCGCGCCGCCGAGTATCCATTGCAGGGTGACGATCTGGTGCAGTTGACCACC
The DNA here is from genome assembly GCF_963970475.1 of Pseudomonas sp. EA_5y_Pfl2_R50. Taxonomy (NCBI): domain Bacteria; kingdom Pseudomonadati; phylum Pseudomonadota; class Gammaproteobacteria; order Pseudomonadales; family Pseudomonadaceae; genus Pseudomonas; species Pseudomonas sp. EA_5y_Pfl2_R50. The sequence continues at coordinate 6,466 of NZ_CAXAPT010000001.1, forward strand.
GAGCATGTCGCGGCCCTCGCCCGCCTCGGCCAATCCCGTCTGGAGCCTGCTCATGTCTGAGATCGATATTCTGTCGTTCGGCGAAACCATGGCGATGCTGGTCGCCGAGCAGACCGGTGATCTGGCAGCGGTCGAGCAGTTTCACAAGCGTATTGCCGGGGCCGACAGCAACGTCGCCATTGGCTTGTCTCGCCTGGGTTTCAACGTAGCGTGGCTGAGCCGGGTCGGCGCTGATTCGCTGGGGCGATTTGTGGTGCAGACGCTGGCCAGCGAGGGACTGGATTGCCGCCACGTCGAAGTGGACAACGCGCATCCCACCGGTTTCCAGTTCAAGTCCCGCAGTGACGATGGCAGCGACCCGCAAGTCGAGTATTTCCGTCGCGGTTCGGCAGCGAGTCATCTCTCGCCGCAATCGATCAGCGACACTCTGCTCGGCGCCCGCCATCTGCACGCTACCGGCATTGCGCCAGCGCTGTCGGCGTCGGCGCGGGCAATGTCATTCGAATTGATGACGCGCATGCGCAATGCCGGGCGCAGCGTGTCGTTCGACCCTAACCTGCGCCCGAGCCTGTGGGCCAGCGAGCGCGAGATGATCCGCGAGATCAATCGCCTCGCCGCCCTCGCGCACTGGGTGCTGCCGGGATTGAGCGAGGGCCGGTTACTGACCGGCTTCGAAGACCCGGCGGACATTGCCGCGTTTTATCTCGATCAGGGCGCTGAGGCCGTGGCGATCAAACTCGGGCCGCAAGGTGCCTATTACCGAACGCAACTGGCATCGGGATTTGTCGCCGGTGTGCCGGTAACCCATGTCGTCGACACGGTCGGTGCCGGTGACGGCTTTGCAGTGGGGATGATCAGTGCCCTGCTGGAACATCAGGGTTTTGCCGAGGCGGTGCAGCGGGCGAACTGGATTGGCAGTCGGGCGGTACAGAGTCGCGGAGATATGGAGGGGTTGCCGAACCGATCCGAGCTCATCGCCGAATTCGAGTCCGCCTTCGCGAGCAGGCTCGCTCCCACATTTGAAATGCATTCCGCTGTGGGAGCGAGCCTGCTCGCGAAGCGGCCCGCCTGATCACCACAAAATTTGAACCTGCTGCGACAAAAACAACAAGCTCAGGAGCAAGGCCCATGAAAACCGCAACCCTCGCCACCCGCCGCTGGTGGTACATCATGCCCATCGTGTTCATCACCTACAGCCTGGCGTATCTGGATCGCGCCAACTATGGCTTCGCCGCCGCATCGGGCATGGCCGAAGACCTGATGATCACCCCGGGCCTGTCGTCGCTGCTCGGCGCGCTGTTCTTTCTCGGTTATTTCTTCTTTCAGGTGCCGGGCGCGATTTACGCGCAAAAGCACAGCGTGAAAAAGCTGATCTTCGTCAGCCTGATTCTCTGGGGCGGGCTCGCCACGCTGACCGGCGTGGTTTCCAACGCTTATTGGCTGATCGTGATCCGCTTCATGCTCGGCGTCGTCGAAGCGGCCGTCATGCCGGCGATGCTGGTCTACCTGTGCCATTGGTTCACCCGCGCCGAACGCTCGCGGGCCAACACCTTTCTGATCCTTGGCAACCCGGTGACGATGCTGTGGATGTCGGTGGTTTCCGGGTATCTGGTGCAACACTTCAGTTGGCGCTGGATGTTCATCATCGAAGGCCTGCCGGCGGTGTTCTGGGCGTTTATCTGGTGGCGTCTGGCCGATGATCGTCCGGCTCAGGCCAAGTGGCTCAACGACCAGGAAAAGCACGACCTGGAAAGCGCATTGGCCGCTGAACAGGTCGGCATCAAAGCGGTGAAGAACTACGCCGAGGCGTTTCGTTCGCCGAAGGTGATCATTCTGGCGCTGCAGTTTTTCTGCTGGAGCATCGGCGTTTATGGCTTTGTGCTGTGGCTGCCGTCGATCCTCAAGGCCGGCGCGCAAATGGACATGATCGAGGCCGGCTGGCTGTCGGCGCTGCCCTATCTGGCAGCGGTGATCGGCATGCTCGCGGTGTCGTGGGGTTCGGACAAACTGCAGAAACGCAAACGCTTTGTCTGGCCGCCGCTGCTGATCGCCTCGATTGCGTTCTACGGTTCGTATGCCTTGGGCGCAGAACACTTTTGGTGGTCGTACACCTTGCTGGTCATCGCCGGCGCGTGCATGTACGCCCCTTACGGGCCGTTTTTCGCCATCGTCCCCGAGATTCTGCCGGCCAACGTCGCCGGTGGCGCCATGGCGCTGATCAACAGCATGGGCGCGCTCGGGTCATTCGGCGGCTCGTACCTGGTCGGTTATCTGAACAGTTCCACCGGCTCGCCGGGCGCTTCGTACCTGCTGATGAGCGGCGCGTTGCTGCTGTCGGTGGTGCTGACCATTTGCCTCAAGCCCGGCGCCAGTGATCGCGTCGTCGCCAAAGCCGCTGCCACGCGCACCGTGCCGGCTCACTCCTGAGAGACATTTGCCATGAAAAAACAGGTCGTGTTGTACAAGAAACTTTCGCCCGCGCTGATGGCGCGTTTGCAAGACCAATGTGAGGTGACGCTGATCGACAGCCTCGACGCCGACGGCCTCATGCAACTGCGCGATGCCCTGCCCCACGCCCACGGCTTGCTCGGCGCCAGCCTGAAACTCGATGCCGCGTTACTCGATCTCGCGCCGCAACTCGAAGCCATCGCCAGCGTCTCGGTGGGCGTCGATAACTACGACATCGACTACCTGACCCGGCGCAAGATCCTCCTGAGCAACACCCCGGACGTGCTCACCGAAACCACCGCCGACACCGGTTTCGCGCTGATCCTCGCCACCGCCCGGCGCGTGGTCGAGTTGGCGAACAGGGTGCGCAACGGTCAATGGCATCGCAACATCGGGCCCGAGCATTTCGGCACCGATGTGCATGGCAAAACGCTCGGCATCATCGGCATGGGCCGCATCGGCGAAGCGCTGGCGCAGCGTGGGCATTTCGGGTTCGGCATGCCGGTGATCTATCACAGCCAGTCGCGCAAACCGGCAGTTGAGGCGCGATTCGATGCGCAATACCGCAGCCTGGAGGCGCTGCTGCAAGAGGCTGATTTTATCTGTCTGACCTTGCCGCTGACCGCGCAGACCGAAGGCTTGATCGGCGCCGGGCAGTTTGCATTGATGCGCCCGGACACCATCTTCATCAACATCTCGCGGGGCAAGGTGGTGGATGAGGCGGCACTGATTGAAGCGCTACGTCATCAGCGGATTCGCGCGGCGGGGCTGGATGTGTTCGAGCGTGAGCCGTTGAATCATGACTCGCCGTTGTTGCAGTTGAACAATGTGGTGGCGACACCGCACATAGGCTCGGCGACCCATGAAACGCGTGAGGCGATGGCACGGTGTGCGGTGGAGAATCTATTGGCGGCGTTGAATGGCGAGAAGCCGGCGAATCTGGTGAATCCATCGGCCTGGCAGGGCTGAGATCTTCAGTGCCTGTTGTGGCCCAATCGTTGGCGAGCCAGCGATTGGGCCAGTCACGGCAACGCACAACCATCAAGCACTGCGCGCCTGCAGAAGCTGCGCCGCACACAACGCAATCCGCCCACAGGCATCCGCGAGCTTCACCCGATCCAGCACCAAACCAATGCGGATATGCCCCGCCGCACTCGGCCCGAATGCCTCGCCTGCCAGTACCGAAACGCCATAACCCTCGAGCAACCGCTCGGCAAACGCCTGGGCACCGAGCCCGGTCTGGCGCACGTCAACCATCACGAACATGCCGCCATCCGGACGAATCGGGTACAGCCCCGGGCACCCCTGCAAACGCTCGCAGACCAGGTCCCGACGCAGGCGATACTCCTCGCGCATCTGCGTCACTTCCGGCAGGTCCGACTTCAGCGCTATTTCCGCGGCCTTCTGCACAAAATCCGGCAAGCCGAACAACATGCTCAAAGACAGGTTGACCAGATGCGCGGCCAAGGGTTTGGGCCCGATCATCCAGCCGATGCGCCAGCCAGTCATGGCGTGGGATTTCGACAGGCTGTTGATCGTCGCGGTGCGTTCGGCCATGCCCGGCAAGCTCGCCGGACTGACGTGCCGGCCTTCGTAAAGCAGATCGCTGTAGACCTCGTCGCTGATCAGCCACAGGTCGTGGCGCACGCAAAGCGCCGCCAGTTCCTGCCAGATCAGTAACGACAGACTCGCGCCGCAAGGGTTGTTCGGGCTGTTGAACAACATGGCGCGGGTCTTCGGGGTGATGCGTGCGGCGACGTCGGCCGGATCGACCCGGAAACCGTTTTCCGGCCTCACCGGCACGGGCACCACCGTGGCGCCGCACGCGCCGAAAACGCCTTCGTAGGTAACGTACATCGGCTCGGCGACAATCACTTCATCGCCCGGGTCCAGCAGACATTGCGCCACCGAATACACAGCGCATTGCGCGCCGGGCATGACGATCACATGGTCGGCGTCGACCACCTGACCACTGCGCCGCCGATGGCGCTCGGCAATCAACTGGCGCAGCGCCACGCGTCCACGCACTTCGGAATAGTGGGTATCGCCCGCCAGCAGACTGTTGATCGCTGCGTGAACGATGGGCAGCGGCGTATCGAAATCCGGGTCGCCGACACTCAACAGCAGAATATCGACACCCTCGGCGCGCAACTCCAGCGCTCGGTCGTGAATCTGCCAGGCGGCTGCTCCTTCGCCGGCGATTCGGTGGGTCAAGGCTGAATAGCGCATGTACGTCTCCTGATTGCGCGGTGTCCAGCCTTCACCCTATCTCAAATCACGAAACGCGCCACCATGGCATTCAAATCCACCGCCAGGCGCGACAGTTCATGGGTCGCGGCGCTGGTCTGGTTGGCCCCGGCGGCCGATTGCGTGGCCAGATCGCGGATGTTGACCAGGTTGCGGTCGACTTCGCGCGACACTTGCGCCTGTTCCTCCGAGGCACTGGCGATCACCAGGTTGCGTTCGTTGATCTGATGAATCGATTGCGTAATCTGCTCCAGGGCAACACCCGCAGCGCGGGCCATTTCCAGTGTGGTCTGGGTGCGCTGGTTGCTCTGCTGCATCGAAGAAACCGCTTCGCCAGTGCCGTTCTGAATGCCGGCGACCATTTTTTCGATTTCCTGAGTCGATTGCGCGGTGCGATGCGCGAGTGCGCGGACTTCGTCGGCAACCACGGCGAAACCCCGACCCGCCTCACCGGCACGCGCCGCTTCGATGGCAGCGTTGAGTGCCAGCAGGTTGGTCTGTTCGGCGATGGCACGGATCACGTCGAGCACTTTGCCGATGTCACGACCCTGGGCGGCGAGACCTTCGATCATTTGCGCGGTGTTTTGCACGTCGTGAGTCATGGTCTGGATCGCGTCGACGGTTTTCACCACCTGATCACGGCCTTCGCGGGCGGCGTGGGTCGATTGGTTGGACGCTTCGGAGGTCGACACAGCGTTGCGGGCCACCTCTTCTACCGCTGCGGTCATTTCGTTGACGGCGGTGGCGGCTTGCTCGATTTCGTTGTTCTGTTGTTGCAGACCGCGTGAGGCTTCTTCAGTCACGGCGCTGAGTTCTTCGGCAGCGGCGCCCAGTTGCGTGGCGGAGCCGGCGATCTGTTCGATGGTTTTGCGCAGGTTGGTCTGCATTGCGGCCAAGGCTTCAAGCAGGCGGGCCGGCTCGTCGTTGCCGTCGATTTCAATGGTTTTGCTCAGGTTGCCATCGGCGATGGTGCGCGCAGCGGCCACCGCACGGTTCAACGGGGTGACGATGCTGCGGGTCAGCAACCAGGCGAGCAGCACGGTGGCCAGTGCGGCAATAATGGCAACAAGGACGATGCCGAAGATTGCACTGTCGTATTTTTCACCCGCCTGTGCCGAAGCGGCTTTTGCCCCGGCGGCGTTGATCGCGATGAGCTTGTTGAGTTGCTCGCCCATCTGGTCGGTGCCGTCCTTGATCCGCGTATTGATCAGGCTGCGCATCTCGTCGATTTTGTCCTGACGTGACAGCTCCATCATCTGGTTCTGTGCTTGCAGGTAATTGTCCAGGGTGTTGGCGAACGTCTGATACAGCGCACGTTCTTCCGGGCCCGCCGGCAATGCGGCGTAACTGGCCTGGGCGCTGCGAACCTTGTCGACCAGCACGGCGATGCGGGCTTGCGCCTCCTGCAAACCGGCCGCCTCGCGGTTGACCAGCACGCGGAACGAAAGGATGCGCAGGCGCAGGACGTTTTCCGTGACCACGGCGAGTTGCGTCACGCTGGGGAGTTGCGTCGACTCCATGTCGATGGAGGCCTGGCGAATGGTCGACATGCGATTGACGGCGAATACGCCGAGGACGATCACCAGCAAGGCGATGAAGGCAAAACCGAGGAAGGCACGGGGCGCGATATTCAGGTTACGCAAGGACATGGTTGGACTCTCGGAAGATAGAAACTACGAGCGTCCATGCCGTGATCACTGGCCCGTAGGTCGGGCTTCGGTCCGGCGTCACTGTTTTGGGGGTGTGGTGTGCGCGCCTGTTAGCTGTATCGGCCAGGCTTTAGGAAGATTGCGGGTCTACAACAACTATTTTTCAGGGTGTTACATGAATGAAACACCTTCCCTTCCCGCCTGCAGGAACAGACGTGTGCAGCGAGGCTGCGATCTTTCTGGTCTGTTTTTTTGAAGGTCAAGATCAAAAGATCGCAGCCTGCACGTCATCCATCATCTAGCCAATTGCCAGACGCGGGCGATGTCGGTGGCGCGCTCGCGGAGCAATCGCGGCGCTTGCGCGCAGGCCTGTTCCAGAGTCATCGGGCCGCTGGTCACGGCGAAAGCCGCATCGATGCCGTGGTTGTAGAGCTCCTGATAACCCTCGCCCAAGGTGCCTGCAATGACGATCACGGGCACGTTCTGTTGCTTGGCTATCCGCGCCACACCGAACGGGGTTTTGCCACGCAAGGTCTGGGCGTCGAAACGGCCTTCGCCGGTGATCACCAGATCCGCGCCCCTGACCGCGTCGGCCAGCCCCACCAGTTCCGCGACGACCTCGACCCCGGCCTGGAACCGTGCGCCGAGAAACGCTTTCGCCGCAAAGCCCAGACCACCCGCCGCGCCGCAGCCTGGCTCGTTACGGATGTCTTTAGCCAACGCCTGCGCGCACAGATCGGCGAAATGGCCAAGGGCTTGATCGAGTTGTTGTACCTGCGCCGGTGACGCGCCTTTCTGCGGGCCGAAAATGGCCGAGGCGCCGTGGGGGCCGCAGAGGGGATTGTTCACATCCGCTGCAATGTCGAAACGCACCTGCGCCAGACGCGGATCGAGGTCGCTCAGATCCAGCCGCGCCAGTTGCGCCAAAGCCAAACCGCCAGGCCCCAGCGCCTGACCTTGAGCATTGAGCAATTTCACGCCAAGGGCCTGCATCGCCCCGGCGCCGGCGTCGTTGGTGGCGCTGCCGCCAATTGCCAGAATCACCCGCTGCGCGCCGGCATCCAGCGCCGCGCGAATCAATTCGCCGGTACCGAAGGTGCTGGTGATGCACGCATCGCGCTGGCTCGTTGGCACGCGTTGCAGGCCACTGGCCTCGGCCATTTCGATGATCGCGGTGTGGTTGTGCGGCAACCAGCCCCACGCGGCGTCGACCGGCGCTCCCAATGGGCCCTGCACGCGGGTGCGGCGCAGTTCACCTTCGCACGCGGCGAGAATCGACTCGACCGTGCCTTCGCCGCCATCGGCCATCGGGCATTTGACCATCGTTGCCTGCGGCCAGACCTGCGCCAGGCCAAGGGCAATGGCTTCGGCAACGCCTTGGGCACTCAGGCTGTCCTTGAACGAATCGGGGGCGATGACGATTTTCATGCGAATTCTCCAGTTCCAATGGCCCTCATGCTGCCAGCCAGCCTGCCCGTTGACGCCTGTCCGCTGCACAAGTGGCGGTGGCGTTTATTGTTCATTTCCACAAAGGCACAGGAAATGGCAGCTGCAAAAACACCTCATGCCGACGGATCAGTCTGTGGCAGCAACTGCACCCCCAGATACAGCGCCAGCATCCCGTCCAGCCGCAACGGATCGACCCCACTCAACTCGGCAATCCGCTCCATCCGATAGCGCAGGCTGTTGCGATGAATGCCCAATGCATCGGCACAGGCCTGACTCTGCCCGTCGTGTTCGCACCAACTGCGCAGCGTCGCCAGCAACTGGCCGTTGCCGTCCTTGGCGATCACTTTGCGCAGGGGTTTGAGCAGTTCATCCAGCGCGTCGTCGTTGCGATGCCGCCACAACATCACCGGCAATCGATAGCGATTCAGCGTCAGCAGCCGCGAGCGCGGCAACACTTCCCGGCCATAGGCGAGCAGATCGCCGACGCGGCGATAACAACGACGCAGCCCGCCCAGCCCGTCAGCCTGCCCGCCCACGGCAATGCGCAGGATCTTCCAGCCGAGGCCATCGAGCTTTTCCAGCAAACGGTCATGCTCGATGTGCTGGCTCGCCGGCCGGCACCACAGCAGCGATGACTTCGCCGAACTTACGCACCAACTGTCCGGATAGCGCGACATCAGCCAGGCACTCAACGCTTCGACGGTTTGCCCCGGCCCATGCTCAAGGCCCAGCTCAAACAGATACGGCACCCGAGTCAGTTGTGGCTTGAGCCCCAGTTGCTGCGCCTCGTCGACCAGTCGTGGCGAATCCCCCGCGTCACTCAAGAGCAAGGCCAGCAGATCATCGCAACGCTGGCGCCGCCACTGCTGCTCGGCCTGTTGATTGCGCTGGCCGACGAGCATCTCGGCGGTCATGCGCACCAGCTCGGCGTAAGTGCGCAGTTGCTCGGGCTCGCCGGTGATGCCGAGCACGCCGATCAAGCGCTGATCGAGCATCAGCGGCAGGTTGATCCCCGGTTGCACGCCTTTGAGGTGCACCGCCGTTTGCGCATCGATTTCCACCACCCGACCGTTGGCCAATACCAGTTGCGCGCCCTCATGACGGGTATTGATGCGTTCCGGTTCGCCGCTGCCGAGGATCAACCCCTGGCTGTCCATGACGTTGACGTTGTAGGGCAAAATGGCCATGGCCCGGTCAACGATGTCCTGGGCGAGGTCGTGATCGAGTTCGAACATAACAGGCAAATCCTTCATTACAGGCGCGGACCGTTGTTCACCCGCACAGGGTCTGGCGGCAAACCCTGTGCTCAGGCACAAAGACAATCCTGCCAGGCTTGGCCGAGACTCTCGGGGCGATCAACGTTACCCTTTGCATCGCAAAAAATCATAATAAAGAGAGAGCCGCTATGTCGCACAGCGCCGCAGCTACCCAGACCATCGACGACGATAAAAATGCCGTTTATAAACGCGTCACCCTGCGTTTAATCCCCTTCATCTTCATCTGCTACCTGTTCAACTACCTCGACCGGGTCAACGTTGGATTTGCCAAACTGCAGATGCTCGACGCGCTGAAATTCAGCGAAACCGTATACGGCCTCGGTGCCGGTATCTTCTTCATCGGCTACGTACTCTGTGGCGTGCCGAGTAACCTGGCGCTGACCAGGTTCGGTCCACGGCGCTGGATTGCGCTGATGATGATCACCTGGGGCACACTTTCTACCTGCCTGTTGTTCGTCACCACACCGACCGGGTTCTACACCCTGCGCCTGTTCACTGGCGCGGCGGAAGCCGGGTTCTTCCCCGGTGTCGTGCTGTATCTCTCGCAATGGTTCCCGACCTTCCGCCGTGGCCGGGTCATGGCGCTGTTCATGTCCGCGATCCCGGTATCGGGCCTGCTGGGCAGCCCGTTCTCCGGCTGGATCCTGAATCACTTCGCCGCAGGCCAGGGCGGCCTGGCCGGTTGGCAGTGGATGTTCCTGCTGCAGGGTATTCCGACGGTCATCCTCGGCGCCCTCGCCTATTTCCTGCTGAGCGATAACTTCGCCAACGCCAAGTGGCTGACGGCTTACGAGCGCGCCGTGCTCGAAGCGGATCAGGCGGAAGACCTGGCGAACAAGCCGAAAACCACGTCCGATTCGCTGCTGGCGGTGTTCAGGAACCCGGCGATCTGGGCGTTTGGTTTGATCTACTTCTGCATCCAGAGCGGCGTGTATGCGATCAACTTTTGGCTGCCGTCGATCATCAAGAACCTCGGCTTCAGTGACAATCTGGTAATCGGCTGGCTGAGCGCAATTCCGTATCTGCTGGCGGCGGTGTTCATGCTGGTGGTCGGTCGTTCGGCGGACCTGCGCAAGGAACGCCGCTGGCACCTGGTGGTGCCGATGCTGATGGGCGCTATCGGTCTGGTGATCGCGGTGAATTTCGCGGCCAACCCGGCGATTGCGATTCTTGGCCTGACCATCGCCACGATGGGCGCGCTGACTGGCCTGCCGATGTTTTGGCCGGTGCCCACCGCCATGTTGAGTGCGGGTGCGGCGGCCGGTGGGCTGGCGCTGATCAACTCGATGGGACAGATGGCGGGTTTCCTCAGCCCTTACCTGGTCGGTTGGGTCAAGGACAGCACCGGTTCCACCGATGCGGCGTTGTATCTGCTGGCGGCGGTGATCGTCGGTGGCAGCTTGCTGGCGTTGCGCATGACGCGCACCTTGCGAGCCTAAGCTTTTTGCTGCACAACAAACGGCCCCATCGGGCCGTTTTTTATCTCTACAACAATTCACTTTGCGACCTTTGGCGCTTCTGGTATTTGATTAAAGCTTTCCCACCAAAGAAAGGATTTCGGCATGAGCTATCGCACACTGGGGAATTCGGGATTGCAGGTGTCCACCCTGACCCTCGGCACGATGATGTTCGGCGAACAGACCAGTGCAGAAGACTCACTGCGCATCATCGACAAAGCCTGGGACCAGGGCATCAATTTTATCGACACTGCCGACGTCTACACCAACGGTCGCTCCGAAGAGATTGTCGGCGAAGCGATTGCCCGCCATCGCCATGAATGGGTGCTGGCGACCAAGGTCGGCTTCGGTCCGGCGGACGGCGTGCCGAACCGCAGCGGTCTGAGCCGCAAACACATGTTCAACGGTATCGAGGCGAGCCTGAGCCGTTTGGGCACCGACTACCTCGACATCTATTACCTGCATCGCGAAGACCACAACACGCCGCTGGAAGTCAGCGTGTCGGCCATTGGCGACCTGATTCGCCAGGGCAAGGTGCGTTACTGGGGCCTGTCGAACTACCGTGGCTGGCGAATTGCCGAGGTGATTCGTGTCGCTGACCAGCTCGGCGTTGATCGCCCGGTGATCAGTCAGCCGCTGTACAACATCGTCAACCGTCAGGCCGAAACCGAGCAGATCACTGCCGCGCAAACCTATGGCCTCGGCGTGGTGCCTTACAGCCCGCTGGCCCGTGGCGTACTCAGCGGCAAATACGCGCCGGACGTGACGCCGGACGCCAACACCCGCGCCGGGCGTCAGGACAGACGCATTCTGGAAACCGAATGGCGCGTGGAATCGCTGCGCATCGCTCAGCAGATTCAGCAGTACACCGAGCAGCGCGGGGTCGGCATGGTCGAGTTTGCGATTGCCTGGGTGTTGAACAACAGTGCGGTGACGTCGGCGATTGTCGGGCCACGCACTGAAGCGCAGTGGGATGCGTACACCAAGGCGCAAGCAGTGAAAATCACTGCTGAGGATGAAGCGTTTATCGATTCGCTGGTGACGCCGGGGCATGCGTCGACACCGGGGTTCAACGATGTGAGCCATTTTGTGTCGGGTCGGACACCGCGTCAGGCGTAAGAGCCTCACCGGCAAGCCAGCTCCCGCCAGGTTCGACGTCGAACACAAAACCTGTGAGGGCTGGCTTGCCGGCGATAGCGATCCAGCATTCAACACAGTGTTGAAAATAATGACCATCCGGCCAATATTCAGCACAAAAACCACGTATCCTTCGCGCCCCGTTTGACCACCCATCCGCGAGGACAGTTTGTCTAAAGGTATCGCTCTATCGGTTTCAGCGTCGGTGCTGTTTGCCGTCATGTATTACTACACCTCGCTGCTCACCCCGTTGAGCGGCGTGGAAATTTTCGGCTGGCGGATGCTGCTGACGGTGCCGTGCATGACCGTGTTCATGCTGGTCTCTGGCGAATGGCGGCGAGTGCTGGAACTGGTTCGGCTGATGGCCGCGACGCCAAAATTGATCGCGGGCCTGTTCGTCTCTTCAACGCTGCTCGGTGTGCAACTGTGGCTGTTCATGTGGGCGCCGCTCAACGGCTACAGCCTCGATGTGTCGCTGGGTTATTTCCTGCTGCCGCTGGCGATGGTACTGACCGGTCGCATCGCCTACGGCGAAAGCCTGTCATACCTGCAAAAGATCGCCGTGTTCTTTGCCAGTCTTGGCGTGCTCAATGAGTTGTACCAGGTGGGCGGGTTTTCCTGGGCGACGCTGGTGGTGGTGGTCGGCTACCCACTGTACTTCGTGCTGCGCAAATACCTGAAGACTGACCACCTGGGGGGGCTGTGGGTCGACATGACGCTGATGCTGCCCGTCGCTTACTGGTTTGTGCACGGCGGCGAACAGGGTTTTGGCGTATTCGATCAGTACCCGGGGCTGATGTGGCTGATCCCGCTGCTCGGTTTGATCAGTGCCTCGGCGTTGGTGGTGTACATCATTGCCAGCCGTTTGCTGCCGTTCAGCCTGTTTGGATTGTTGAGTTACGTTGAACCAGTGTTGTTGCTGGGAGTGGCACTGCTGCTGGGTGAGAGCATCAAGTCTGGCGAATGGCTGACCTACATTCCGATCTGGATGGCCGTTGTGGTGCTGATCTTCGAGGGCTTTAAACACCTGATGCGCCAACGCCGTCGGTAAGCCCTGCACAGTTCAAAAATGTGGGAGCCGGCTTTGTGTGAAGCAAAAAAATCCCGGCTCTGCATTTCAGCAGGCCGGGATTTTTCATTTCAACAACAGATTACTCGGTGGCAAGCACACCACGACGTACCTGATCACGCTCGATTGACTCGAACAGCGCCTTGAAGTTGCCTTCGCCGAAGCCATCGTCTCCTTTGCGCTGGATGAACTCGAAGAACACCGGGCCCATCAGGGTTTCCGAGAAGATTTGCAGCAGCAGACGCTTGTCGCCCTGCTCCGAAGCGCCGTCCAGCAGGATGCCGCGCGATTGCAACTGATCAACCGGCTCACCGTGGTTTGGCAGGCGGCCTTCGAGCATTTCGTAGTAAGTATCTGGCGGCGCAGTCATGAAGCGCATGCCGATCTTCTTCAACTGATCCCAGGTCTTGATCAGGTCGTCGGTGAGGAACGCCACGTGCTGGATGCCTTCACCGTTGAACTGCATCAGAAACTCTTCGATCTGGCCCGCGCCTTTGGACGACTCTTCGTTCAACGGGATGCGGATCATGCCGTCCGGCGCGGTCATCGCTTTCGAGGTCAGGCCGGTGTATTCACCTTTGATGTCGAAGTAACGGATTTCGCGGAAGTTGAACAGCTTCTCGTAGAAGTTGGCCCAATAAGCCATGCGACCGCGGTACACGTTGTGGGTCAGGTGGTCGATGATCTTCAGGCCGGCACCGACCGGGTTGCGATCAACGCCTTCGATAAACACGAAGTCGATGTCGTAGATCGAACTCCCCTCGCCGAAACGGTCGATCAGGTACAGCGGCGCGCCGCCAATGCCTTTGATCGCCGGCAGATTCAGCTCCATCGGGCCGGTTTCGATGTGAATCGGCTGGGCGCCGAGTTCCAGTGCACGGTTATAGGCTTTTTGCGAGTCTTTGACGCGAAACGCCATGCCGCAAACAGACGGGCCGTGTTCGGCGGCGAAGTACGAAGCAACGCTGTTGGGTTCGTTGTTGAGGATCAGGTTGATCGCGCCCTGACGGTACAGGTGCACGTTCTTGGAACGGTGGGTCGCGACTTTGGTGAAGCCCATGATCTCGAAGATCGGCTCCAGGGTGCCCGGCGTCGGCGACGCGAGCTCGATGAATTCAAAGCCCATCAGGCCCATTGGGTTTTCGTATAAATCTGCCATGGTGGCGCCTCATCATTTCTTATCAATTAACCAGGGTTATTTGTCAGTCATGGGAGGTCGGTGGGTGGCGCACAGGAGATACCCCGCACACTGCGGGCGAGGAAATCACCGTAGATCAATTGAAACCCGAATATCTTCATTGTCGACCCAAGGCTCTTGCGGGCGAGGCTTCTGCTGCCAGAAGACGATTATTATTGTATGCGTAACCCGATTCTACACAGCGTAAATAGGGTTGTCTGCCCTCTCTCTAAAATCCGCTTTTTTGCGCCCGGTGCAAGGGGTTTGTCGCACCGGTCAAAGCTCGTCAGGCTTCCCCCGCCACCCCGGTTTTTATCGAGCGCGCAACCAGGATGCAGCAACGGCGTGCGGCGCAAGCGGCAGCGGCCATCTATCATGCCTTCAGCTAAAACGTTTTTTCAGTGGCGCGCCGCTGCCCGGCGTGGGTTACCGAGCGCCACCTCATCGCGACAGGATCGCCCATGCCGTTGACCGTCAGACCCCGCCGCAAGCGCTGCCTGCGCATCTTCGTGACCCTGCTCAGCGGCCTGCTGCCCGTGGTGCTGGGTAGCGTCATCCTTTACATGCAGGCCGAACGCACCTTGCAGCAAAGTGCCCGACAGACCGCCGAAGAGGCGCTGCGGCAATTCGAATTGATGCTCGACAACACCGCTCAAGCCGCGCGAGACCTGCTGCCGCTGGCGGGCCAACCCTGCGAAAACGTCAAACTCGCCCTGCGAGAGCAGGTGACCCGACGACCCTTCGTGCGCTCGACCAATCTGGTGTGGGACAACAACCTTTATTGCAGCTCTCTGTTCGGTGATTTCAAGGAAGCGGTCAACGCGGGGGATTACCACGAAGGCAAACTGTGGCTGATGAACGGCAACCCGGTGACGCCCAATACCGCGCTGCTGGTGTATCGCCTGAATGACGGTCCTGGTGGCGCGCTGACAACGCTCGACGGCTACCACCTGAGCAATGTCCTGCGCCTGATCGGCCGGGACACCCTGCTGTTGCTGCAAGTCGGTGACAACTGGCTTTCGATGCAAGGCCAAGTCCACAGCGGCGCCCCGCCCCAGTTCCCGGTGGCGCAAAGTGTGTTGGCCTCGCCGCACCACGGGTTTCATGTTTCGGCAGGCTTTCCCCAAGGGCAAACCTGGCGCTACATGGCTAACGAATACCCGCCGCTGTTCAGCCTGCTGATGTTTTTTGGGGTGGTGGCCGGTGCCATCGGCCATGTCGTACAGAAACGCTCGACGTCGCCGAGTCATGAGATGCTCCGTGCGCTGGAAGCCGGCGAATTCATACCGTACTTTCAGCCCGTGGTGCTGGGCACCAGCAAGAAATGGACGGGGGCCGAAGTGCTGATGCGCTGGAATCACCCCAAGGAGGGTCTGGTGCGCCCGGATCTGTTCATTCCATTCGCCGAGCACTCCGGGCTGATCGTGCCCATGACCCGCTCGTTGATGCAGCAAACCGCCGCCCTGCTGGGACCACTGTCATCGACCTACGCCACGCCGATGCACATCGGTATCAACATCACGGCCAGCCATTGCCGGGATCTGGATCTGGTCGAGGACTGCCGCGAGTTTCTCGCCGCGTTCACGCCGGGCTCCATCATTCTCGTACTGGAGTTGACGGAGCGCGAACTGATCGAGCCGACAGAGATCACCCGGCAATTGTTCGAACAATTGCACACGCTGGGGGTGATGATCGCCATCGACGACTTCGGCACCGGGCATTCCAGTCTGGGTTACCTGCGCACATTCAATGTGGATTTTCTCAAGATCGATCAGAGTTTTGTCGCCATGATCGGCGTCGATGCGTTGTCACGGCATATTCTCGACTCGATTATCGAACTCTCGGCCAAGCTCGATCTGGCTATTGTTGCAGAAGGTGTCGAAACTCAAGCCCAAGCAGATTACCTGACCGCCCATCACGTCAACTTTCTGCAGGGCTATCTGTTCGGCAGACCAATGCCTGGCGCAGACTTCATCAGCGCATTAAGTCACCATTAACTAAGTGGTAGTTATGCCGAACGCGCCGACCAAGCGCACCAATTTGATACAAAAGACCGCCGCCGTTACATCAGGACAACATCAGGATTTACTCTTGGTGCATTAACTACTACAATTTTTTCAACCTGAGCATGACTGGCATGGGTGAGCCATTTATCACCGAGTCGCTTCAAGGCTCTTGGCTTATAGCTTTGTTTGCGGTTGGTATCAGCCAAACACACTATTGGAGTAAAGATATTGTCCAGACTCGCTGAATTTCGTGCAGCTGAAAAGGCCCTTCAGGAACAGCTCAAACAGCTGGAATCGCTGAAGAACGATGCAGGGCTCAAGAAAGAAATCGAATTCGAAGAAAAGCTCCAGGGGCTGATGAAATCCTACGGCAAAGGCCTGAAAGACATCATTGCCATCCTCGATCCGAACCCGGGCAAATCCGGCCTGCAAACCGCTACAGCACCTAAAACCCGCCGCGCTCGCGTGGTCAAGGTTTATCAGAACCCGCACACCGGTGAGCTGATCGAAACCAAGGGTGGCAACCACCGTGGCCTGAAAGCCTGGAAGGAACAGTACGGTGCCGCTACCGTTGATTCCTGGTTGCGCGGTTAATCCCGTCACAACAAAAAAGCCCTGCTAGATGCAGGGCTTTTTTATTGACAATATCTAACAAATGAAATGAATTTCATCGAAATAGTTGGGATTTTCCCGTAACGTTTCTGGGCCACAGCGCTAAACATTTTGATGCGCAATGTTGCGATTCAGCAGCAACGTTAAACTTTGTGCTTAATCCATTCGGACATCTAACCGGTTCGCGGTTAGATCTGCCGCCTATAGTTTCAAGCTGTTTCTCACTGCGATTATTTCCGCTGCGCTCGCTTTATAAACCTCGGCCTGCCCGGCATAGGAAAGAACATAAGCCCTGTCGGCCTCAACCGCAGCGACCAAGGTTTGCGACAATACATGTCGGCCATTTTCAGTGATGGTGCACGTGGTCTCGAGCGCAGACAAAGAACCCAGCGTCGCCGGGTGCACTTTATTGCAGACACTCTGGTAGCCGCGCTGGAAGAAGCCCTTTTGAATGGACTTGCGCATTTCCAGCAACACACCCGGCAAATTGACCTGATGACCACGTTCGACTCGCGTCATGGTCAGTTCCATCACCATCACCTGGTTGCCATCGGCATCATTTTTCACCGCCCGCTGCCGAGACACTTGCGGGGTGGTGTCCGGCAGCGCCTCGATCTCCCAACCGGCCGGCCACCTAACGCTCGGAGCGTCTGCAAACACGGCTCCCGCAACAAAAGACAAAGCAAGAACAACCAACAGGGATTTGAACGGTCGGATCATTACGGAGCGCACTCGCAGATTGAACCGTAAAGTCTGAGCCCCGCACGCCCACAGGGCAAGCCTGCCTTTCATTTGGCGATGCCGGCAGGCATGCGTATCATTGCGCCCATTCACTCGCCCATAGTTATTGGAGGGCCCATGAGCCTGCACGAACTGAACACTTTCCCTGGTGTCACCGCGACACCGGACAGCGCAACCCGCAACTTCGTTTTCAACCACACCATGCTGCGTGTGAAGGACATCACCAAGTCGCTGGATTTCTACACCCGCGTACTGGGTTTCTCGCTGGTGGAGAAGCGCGATTTCCCGGAAGCCGAGTTCAGCCTTTACTTCCTCGCCCTGGTCGATAAGTCGCAGATCCCGACCGACGCCGCTGCGCGCACGGAGTGGATGAAATCCATCCCGGGCATTCTGGAACTGACCCACAACCACGGCACCGAAAACGATGCCGACTTCGCTTACCACAACGGCAACACTGATCCGCGCGGCTTTGGCCACATCTGCATTTCGGTGCCGGATATCGTTGCCGCCTGCGCACGCTTTGAAGAACTGGGCTGCGACTTCCAGAAGCGCCTGAGCGATGGCCGCATGAAGAGCCTGGCGTTCATCAAGGACCCGGATGGTTACTGGGTCGAGATCATTCAGCCTGCGCCGCTGTAAAGCTGAAAAGCCCCTCACCCTGATCCTCTCCCATAGCGAGAGGGCTGGGGGCAGCTTTTCACACGCAATAAAAAACCCGTGATCGCTCACGGGTTTTTTCATTTATGGCCTGGCAGTTACGCCGGAGCCGAAGTGCGGATCAAGTGATCGAATGCACTCAGCGAGGCCTTGGCGCCCTCGCCCACCGCAATCACGATCTGCTTGTACGGCACAGTCGTTACGTCACCGGCAGCAAAGATGCCCGGGATCGACGTCTCACCACGGTTATCGACAATAATCTCGCCGCGCGGCGACAGCTCAATGGTGCCTTTGAGCCAGTCCGTGTTCGGCAGCAGACCGATCTGCACAAAGATCCCTTCCAGCTCGACCGTGCGCAGTTCGTCAGTATTGCGATCCTTGTAGCGCAGACCGTTGACCTTCTCGCCGTTACCGGTGACTTCAGTGGTTTGCGCACTGGTGATCACAGTGACGTTCGGCAGGCTATGCAGCTTGCGTTGCAGAACCGCGTCGGCACGCAGTTGCACATCGAATTCCAGCAGGGTGACGTGCGACACGATGCCCGCGAGGTCGATGGCCGCTTCAACGCCGGAGTTACCGCCGCCGATCACCGCCACACGCTTGCCTTTGAACAATGGGCCGTCGCAGTGCGGGCAGTACGCCACGCCTTTGTTGCGGTATTCCTGTTCACCCGGCACGTTCATTTCACGCCACCGCGCGCCCGTCGCCAGAATCACGCTCTTGGCTTTCAGGGTCGCGCCACTGGCAAAGCGGACTTCATGCAGCTCGCCGTTTTTGCCCGGGATCAGCTTGTCGGCGCGCTGCAGGTTCATGATGTCGACGTCGTATTGCTTGACGTGTTCTTCCAGCGCCGTGGCCAGTTTCGGCCCTTCGGTTTCCTGCACGGAAATGAAGTTCTCGATGGCCATGGTGTCCAGCACCTGACCGCCGAAGCGCTCTGCAGCGACCCCGGTGCGGATGCCTTTGCGTGCAGCATAAATGGCTGCAGAAGCACCGGCCGGGCCACCGCCGACCACCAAGACGTCAAAGGCTTGTTTGGCGCTGATTTTCTCGGCCTGACGCTCAATGGCACCGGTGTCGAGTTTGGCAAGAATTTCTTCCAGGCCCATGCGCCCCTGGCCGAAGTTTTCGCCGTTGAGGTAGATGCTTGGCACGGCCATGATCTTGCGATCATTGACTTCATCCTGGAACAACGCACCGTCGATGGCGACGTGGCGGATGTTCGGATTGAGCACGGCCATCAGGTTCAGCGCCTGAACCACGTCCGGGCAGTTCTGGCAGGACAGCGAGAAGTAAGTCTCGAAGCTGAACTCGCCTTTGAGCGAGCGAATCTGCTCGATCACTTCAGCACTGGCTTTCGATGGATGGCCGCCGACTTGCAACAAGGCCAGCACCAGCGAGGTGAATTCGTGGCCCATCGGGATGCCGGCGAAACGCAGACTGATATCTTCGCCCGGACGATTGATCGAAAACGATGGTTTACGAGCATCGTCACCGCTGTCGATCAAGGTAATTTGGCTCGAAAGACTGGCAACGTCTTTCAGCAGTTCCAGCATTTCACGGGATTTCGCACCGTCGTCGAGGGAGGCAACGATCTCGATCGGCTGGGTGACCCGTTCCAGGTACGATTTCAACTGGGCTTTAAGATTGGCGTCCAACATACGGGCGATTTCCTTTGGTGTGTTTCAGACATAAAAAAACGCCCGAGTGAATCTCGCCCGGGCGTTTTTATTGGGCGGTGCAGCTTACTTAAGTAGGTGCGGAGTCCCGCCCTGAGTAGCGTGTCACAGACTTAGATCTTGCCGACCAGGTCCAGGGACGGTGCCAGAGTGGCCTCGCCTTCTTTCCACTTGGCTGGGCAAACTTCGCCTGGGTGAGCAGCAACGTACTGAGCAGCCTTGATCTTGCGCAGCAGTTCAGAAGCATCACGGCCAACGCCGCCATCGTTCAGTTCAACGATTTTGATCTGGCCTTCAGGGTTGATCACGAAGGTGCCACGGTCAGCCAGACCAGCTTCTTCGATCAGTACGTCGAAGTTGCGGGAGATGACGTGGGTTGGATCGCCGATCATGGTGTATTCGATTTTGCCGATGGCTGGCGAAGTGTTGTGCCAGGCAGCGTGGGCAAAGTGGGTGTCGGTGGAAACGCTGTAGATCTCTACGCCCAGTTTCTGGAAGGCAGCGTAGTTGTCAGCCAGGTCTTCCAGCTCGGTTGGGCAAACGAAGGTGAAGTCGGCTGGGTAGAAGAACACGACCGACCACTTGCCTTTCAGGTCAGCGTCCGAGACTTGAACGAAGTCGCCGTTTTTGAATGCGGTCGCTTTGAACGGTTTTACTTGGCTGTTGATGATAGGCATCGATGACTCTCCGTCAGGGGTTATGAAGTTGATGGGTGAATCCTACCCACTCACTCGACGGATGGCTCATTGGCAAACCTGATGCTGCTGATTTGTTTTCGCTATTAGCTGACTGTATTAATAGAAGAAAACGATCTCTACGACGAAGCCGGTTTTTCCGTAATCCGAGCCATCCCGTGGAACGGGCTGGCTTCAACATAGCGCATCGCAGACTTCATATCTTTCCATCCGACATAACTCATCAACGATTTCAGATCCCAGCCACTTTGATGCGCCCACGTGGCGAAGCCTCGACGCAGCGAATGGCTGGTGTAGTTTTCGGCGGCGATGCCGGCGCGCTGCAACGCCTGGCGCAGCAGAGGAATGATGCTGTTGGCATGCAGCCCCTCCTCGCTCAGATTGCCCCAGCGGTCGATACTGCGCAAAACCGGGCCACGCACCAGCGCCGCTTCGGTGATCCAGTCGATGTAGGCCTGCACCGGACACAGTTTCAGCAGTGCAGGCGCGTGATAGGTCTGACCGAGGTTCTCGCGGTCACCTTTGCTGCGCGGCAAGTACAGAGTGATGCCTTTGCCGGCATGCGCCTGCACGTGCTCGATTTGCAGGCGGCACAACTCGTCACTGCGGAAGCCGCGCCAGAAGCCCAGCAGAATCAAGGCACGATCACGATAAGCCTTGAGCAGTAAGGGGCGATCCTGCTGCTCTTTCGCGTCTTGCACCTCTTGCTCCAGCCAGTCGACTACTCGCTGCAGATCCTGCAGTTGCAACGGTTCGGCTTGTTTCTCCTGTGCCGGGTGCAATGCACGAATCCCTTTGAAGACCTTGCGCACGACCGGCGCCTTGGTCGGATCGGCGAATCCTTGACTGTTGTGCCACTGCGCCAGCGCCGACAGACGCAGCTTGAGTGTATTGATCGACAGCTCTTGGGCGTGCGCCACCAGGTAGCGCGCGACGCTGTCGGCCGTGGCTGGCAAGAACCCGCCCCACTTCACTTCGAAATGCTCGATGGCCGCGCGATAACTGCGGCGCGTGTTGTCGCGGGTGGCGGCTTGCAGGTAGCGATCCAGATCGCTCATGGGCTGTTCTTCTCGCTGGCGTACTGATTAAAGGGTATGGAGAGGCATTTTGCCGCCTGACACGGGGTAATACCAGAATATCCCGCATCTTAAATATCAAAGATTTAACTTTATTTTTGAGATGGTACACTGCGTACTTTAGTGGCATGTACCACAGTACGTAACCGTAGGAGTTCACATGGCCCGTGGCGGCATTACCAAAGCACTGGTGCAGATCGCACGCACAGCGATCCTCGCCCGTGGCGAACACCCGAGCATTGATGCAGTACGCATTGAAATGGGTAACACCGGCTCGAAAACCACGATCCATCGCTACCTCAAAGAACTGGATGACGGCGCCCCGCTCATTGAGGCCTCGGCAGAGCCGATTGATGACGAGCTGACGGCACTGGTGTCGCGCCTCGCCCAGCGCTTGAAAGAACAGGCGCAAGAACCCATCGAACAGGCACGTGAACAGTTCGAGGAACAGCGTAAAGCGCTTGAAACAGAGCTGAAGCAGACCCGGCAAGCCTTGGAAAAGCTCGAACATGAGCACGATATTCAAGGCGCCGCACTTGAACGTGAGTCCGAAACGCTAAACAGCACACGCTCGATGCTGCAAACCGAACAAACCCGCAACGCCGGCCTGAATCAGGCACTGGCAGACTTTGAATTACGCCTGAAAGACAAGGACGAGCAGATTCGCTCGCTGGAAGAAAAACACCTGCACGCCCGCGACGCGCTTGAGCACTACCGTAATGCCACCAAAGAGCAGCGCGAACAGGAACAAACCCGTCACGAAAGCCAGATTCAGCAAATTCAGGCTGAACTGCGTCAGGCTCAGCAAAGTGCAATGGTTCGCCAGGATGAAATCACCCAACTGCATCGCGACAACGAACGCCTGCTCACGGAAAACCGTGGCACTCAACGTGAGTTGAGCCTGATACAAGATCAGCTCAAGCAGAGCAATCAGCGTCAGGATCAACTCCTGGAGCAAGCCACCCGCGTCGACAGCGAGCGCACCCTCCTCCAGGAGCGCCTGCGTGTGGCCACACTGGAAAGCCAGGCGCTCAAACAAAACGTCGAGGAGCAGACGCAGCTCAATCAGGTACTGGAAAAGGAATTAGGCAAAGCTCAGGCGAGCCTGGAGGAAAGCTTGCGCCTGGCAGCTACCGTTGCGGCAGCGCCAGACGCAAACAAAGGCAAGGATGCTTAGGCGCCAACCGGCGTGCGCATGGTGACAAATTCTTCGGCCGCCGTCGGGTGCACTCCGATGGTGTCGTCGAAGTCACGCTTGGTTGCGCCGGCCTTCAGCGCAATCGCCAGGCCCTGCACGATTTCGCCGGCGTCAGGGCCGACCATGTGGCAGCCGAGGACCTTGTCAGTCTTACCGTCGACCACCAGCTTCATCAGGGTTTTTTCCTGGCAATCAGTCAGGGTCAACTTCATTGGCCGGAAACGGCTTTCGAACACCACCACGTCGTGGCCGGCCTCGCGCGCCTCTTCTTCGGTCAAGCCGACGGTGCCGATGTTCGGCAGGCTGAACACCGCCGTCGGGATCATTTTGTAATCCACTGGACGGTATTGCTCCGGCTTGAACAAACGTCGCGCCACCGCCATGCCTTCCGCCAATGCCACCGGCGTCAATTGCACACGACCAATGACATCGCCCAGCGCCAGAATAGATGGCTCGCTGGTCTGGTACTGCTCGTCAACCTTGATAAAGCCTTTGTCGGTGAGCTGCACATCGGTGTTTTCCAGCCCGAGATTGTCCAGCATCGGACGACGCCCGGTTGCATAGAAAATGCAATCCGCTTCCAGTTCACGACCATCCTTGAGCGTGGCCTTCAAACTGCCATCCGCCTGTTTGTCGATACGCGCGATGTCGGCATTGAATTGCAGATCGAGGCCACGCTTGGTCAGCTCTTCCTGCAGATGCTTGCGCACCGAACCGTCGAAACCGCGCAGGAACAGATCGCCGCGATACAGCAGCGTGGTGCTTGCGCCGAGGCCATGGAAGATCCCGGCGAACTCGACCGCGATATAACCGCCACCGACCACCAGCACACGCTTTGGCAGTTCTTTGAGGAAGAAAGCCTCATTCGAACCAATGGCATGTTCGCGCCCCGGAATTTCCGGAATCTGCGGCCAGCCACCCGTGGCGATCAGAATGTTTTTTGCGCTGAAGCGCTCACCATTCACTTCAACTTCATGGGGGCCAACAATCTTGGCGTGCGCTTCATGCAGGGTCACGCCGCTGTTGACCAGCAAGTTGCGATAGATGCCGTTGAGGCGGTTGATCTCGCGATCCTTGTTGGCGATCAGCGTCGCCCAATCGAAATCCGCCTCCCCCAGGTTCCAGCCAAAACCGGACGCCTGCTCAAAGTCTTCAGCGAAATGCGCACCGTAGACCAGCAACTTTTTCGGAACACAGCCGACATTGACGCAGGTCCCACCCAGATATCGGCTTTCCGCCACCGCCACTTTCGCGCCAAACCCGGCAGCAAAACGCGCAGCGCGCACACCGCCGGAACCGGCACCAATCACATAAAGGTCAAAATCGTAGGCCATTTCTATCTCCTCGGCAGGGGATCAGCATACCTGCAGTCACCCATTGGGCAAGCCCTGGCTATCATATGGGGGCGCAAAATGAAAAAACCCGCCGAAGCGGGTTTTTCCTACAAACCAATCAAGCGCTCTTAATAAGCCTTGCCCGTCTTGTAGAAGTTCTCGAAGCAGAAGTTGGTCGCTTCGATGTAGCCTTCAGCGCCACCGCAGTCGAAACGCTTGCCTTTGAACTTGTACGCCATGACGCAGCCGTTCTGGGCTTGTTTCATCAGGGCGTCGGTGATCTGGATTTCGCCGCCCTTGCCTGGCTCGGTCTGCTCGATCAGATCGAAGATGTCCGGGGTCAGGATGTAACGACCGATGATCGCCAGGTTCGACGGTGCGTCTTCCGGCTTTGGCTTCTCGACCATGCTGTGTACGCGGTAGATGTCATCGCGGATCATCTCGCCAGCGATCACGCCGTACTTGCTGGTTTCCTGCGGGTCGACCTCCTGGATGGCGATGATCGAGCAGCGGAACTGCTTGTACAGCTTGACCATCTGGGTCAGTACGCCGTCGCCTTCAAGGTTTACACACAAGTCATCCGCCAGTACCACGGCGAACGGCTCATCACCAATCAGCGGGCGACCGGTCAGGATTGCGTGACCCAAGCCTTTCATTTCGGTCTGACGGGTGTAAGAGAACGAGCACTCGTCCAGCAGCTTGCGGATGCCGACCAGGTATTTCTCCTTGTCGGTGCCTTTGATCTGGTTTTCCAGCTCGTAGCTGATGTCGAAGTGGTCTTCCAGAGCACGCTTGCCACGACCGGTGACGATGGAGATTTCCGTCAGGCCAGCGTCCAGAGCTTCTTCAACGCCGTACTGGATCAGTGGCTTGTTTACCACCGGCAGCATTTCTTTAGGCATGGCTTTAGTCGCTGGCAGGAAGCGAGTACCGTAACCGGCTGCTGGGAACAAGCATTTCTTGATCATATAAGTCCTTGAAAAGGCTGTGTGTACGAGTTTCGGCGCAGTCTAATCAGGCGGCGTGCACCTTACAATGCCCCGCACTGGCCAACCGATGTCAACATAGAGAAATATTCTCGCCGATAGTTCCATCGACGCTCCCGGGCCGCAAAATCAGCGTAGCTCAAAGGCGCTGACAAACTGCACCACCATACGCTCATCGCCCCCCAATGCGAGCATTTGCCGGTATCATGACGGCTTTGAACCACCGAACGAGACAGACAGATGGCTGCGGTAAAAATCGTCAATGGGTATGTGATCGACAAGAAAGACGGCAAGTGGACGCTGACCACCACCAACGGCGAACACATCGCCGGTCCTTTCGACAGCGAACAAATGGCGACTGACGTGGCGTCCGTGTTCACCGACACCCCTGCATCGTCGAAGCGCCGTGGCAAAGATCAGGACTGATCTGCCGCCAGCGTTGCCGAGCCCTGCCATAGCGCAGGGCTTTTTTGTACCCGCGTACAAACAAGTGGCCAATCGCTATAACCTTTTCATGTCGGCGCTGTCAGAGCGTCTACTCACCCTCGCTGAAGACTTTCTCACCATGAACATGAACAGATTGCTGCCCCTCTTTGCGGTATTGGTATTGACTGGCTGTGCCACTTCCAAGCCCACTTACCTGAACAACGGTGAGCAGGGGCTGAGCATCGATTGCTCCGGCGAAGCCAATTCCTGGGCCTCCTGCTACGAGAAGGCTGACGCTTCCTGCGCCGGCACCGGTTATCGCATCGTCGGCACCGACGGCACGCCACAGCCCAAGGAAAGCGACATGACCCTGGGCGTCGATGTCGGCAACTATAAGACCCGCAGCGTAGTGGTGGTCTGCAAATAGGCCTTACATGTGGATCTCGGCAAACTTGATCCCGAGGCCACGCACCACCTCGATAAGGTCGTCGAGACGGCCGAAAGACTCGACTTCGTCGTTATCGTCGACCAGGAAATAGCTGCGCCCGGCGCTCTTCTTGAAAAACACGATCCATTCGCCCGGATTCGCCGGGTTCTGGATCACATGGGTGGCAGAAATCAGGCCCTCTGCGTGGCGCTCCCGTACTTGCTCTCGCTTCATCGCGACTCCAGAAATAAAAATGCCGCCACAGCTTCACTGTGACGGCACGATGCTGATGACAACAGTCTATCAGCCGGAAATACACGCATTGGCGGCGTTACGCACATCGCGAGGCCGCACCGGCACATTGGACATCCGTTCATGCAGCTTGATGCTGCTGCCGCCCGAACGGTCTTCGATATCAAATACGGCGGCGGGGCCCGAGGACAGCTTCCCGGGCACGATCACCCGAACCCCGTCCTTGTATGGCTGCACCTGCAATGCGCCACGGCTATCAGCCAGTTTCTCGGCGAGACACTGGGCATACTCATGGGGCTTCTTGCCGGAGATCACGCTCATGGTCGGCAATGTTTCATTGATTTCGGAAACATTCGCACAACCGCCCAAAGCCAATACCAACGGCACGCACGCCACACCCCACTTCATACAAAATCTCCGTTAAAGACCGTCCGACAGCACAAATGCCGTTTTTCTCCGGGGCCTTTTGCATTTAACCCGCATCCAATCGCGAATATCCGTTCAAAATTGTCAAACCAACGCCCGACGGCCAGATAATAACCCGTGCGGGCTGATAAACTGCGCCAATCGACAAGCTATCGTTTTGATTTTGTAGAAAAAGGCCTTCTGGAGGCGCCCATGAAATTTATTCACCAGCGCGAGCACCTCAACGAAGACGACATCGTCGTCATCCAATGCTCGCAAATGTGCAACATCCGTCTGATGAACGACGCCAACTTCCGCAGCTTCAAGAACGGCGGCCGCCATACCTACCACGGTGGCGCATTCGACACCTTTCCAGCGCGTATCACAGCGCCAAGCACCGGTTTCTGGAACATCACCATCGACACCGTCAACCGTCGGGCAATCAGCGTGACTCGCAAACCGACACTGACCCATTCGATCAAGATCATCCGCCGCTCCAGCACCAAGCTCAGCTGAGACGGCCCGCCCACTCCAAAAGGTAAGCATGACCGTGGCTCAAACGACCAAGTACGTCATCAAGTACAAACTCAACGGCGAACGCCGCTTCGAGTTCGCCCAACTGGTAAACGGCACCGAAGAAGAAGCCAAGGCCGAATTGGCCAGGCTTCATGACCAGCAAGATACCATCAGCGACATCGTGGTCAGCAAACCACTTTAAGAAGGCGGGGAATTCGAGCGCAAGCAGCGGAGTGTTCTGATACGACGTCCAGCCTAGACTGACCGCCTCGACCATGAGTCAAGGAGTCTGCATGTCGATGTCACCCTTCCGGCTGGCGACGCTCGACTGGGCGAGCCTTGAACAGCAACTCGATCAGGACGGCTGTGCGATCATCCGTTCACTGTTGCCTGCCGCAAGCTGCGAGCGCCTGTGTGCGCTGTATCCGCAGACCGAACCGTTTCGTTCACAGGTCATCATGGCCCGTCACGGTTTCGGTCGCGGCGAATACAAGTACTTCAACTATCCGCTGCCCACAGTGGTCGAGCGTTTGCGTACCGCACTGTATCCACACCTGGTGCCCGTGGCGAACCATTGGTACAAGCGCATGGGCTTGCCGACGCGCTTCCCACCAACGCACAGCGAGTTTCTCCGGCACTGCCATGCGGCCGGGCAATTGCGCCCTACTCCTCTCTTATTGCAATACGGCCCGCAGGACTACAACTGTCTACACCAGGATCTGTACGGAGAATCGGTATTTCCGCTGCAAGTCGCGATTCTTCTGTCAGAACCGGGGCAAGACTTCAGCGGCGGTGAATTCGTCCTGACCGAACAGCGTCCGCGTATGCAAACCCGCCCGTTGGTACTGGACCTGAGAAAAGGCGACGCGGTGATATTCGCCGTCAGTCAACGGCCGGTAAAAGGCACACGCGGCGACTACCGAGTGACCCTGCGGCACGGCGTCAGTCGCCTGCACAGTGGAAAACGGCATACCCTAGGCATCATCTTTCACGACGCAACATGACCCCCATGCCCACGACTTTCGACCTGTTCGCCGACCACGAACCCGAACAACAGCCATACGCTGAACAAATCGGCGAGCAGTCGTGGCGGCTGCGCGGTTTTGCCCTGCCTCGGGTCGAGCAACTCCTTCCAGCGCTGGAGCAGATCCTCGCAGCGGCCCCCTTGCGCCACATGGTCACCCCAGGCGGCTTCAGCATGTCGGTGGGCACCAGCAGTTGCGGCGCGCTCGGCTGGATCACGGATCGCCAAGGCTATCGCTACTCAAGTGTCGATCCGCTCACGGGACTGCCCTGGCCAGAGATGCCCAAGGTGTTTGCCGACCTCGCCTCCTCGGCCGCCGAACGTGGAGGATTTGCGAGTTTCAGTGCTGATTCCTGCCTGATCAACCGATATGTCCCGGGTGCGAAGATGTCATTGCATCAGGACAAAGACGAAAAAGCCTACACCGCGCCCATCGTTTCGCTGTCCTTGGGACTACCGGCAATGTTTCTCTTCGGTGGGTTTTCCCGCAGCGACAAGAGCCAGCGCATTCCACTGCTGCATGGCGACATGGTGGTCTGGGGCGGCGTTGACCGTTTGCGCTTTCATGGTGTGCTGCCGATCAAACCCGGCCATCATCCGCGTCTCGGCGAACAACGGATCAACCTGACCTTTCGCGTCGCCGGATAATTTGCCAGAGTTTGACCGCAAGGCCCGGAGTGTTCAGCCTTTTCAGGCTGGTTAACCTGAGTGAAACAGGCCAACGGATTACCGCTCATGAAAACGCTCCCGGACACCTCCATCGAAAACGATCCACGCTGGGCTGCCGTGGTGGCTCGTGACTCGCGCGCGGATGGGCAGTTTGTCTACGCGGTGAAAACCACCGGCATCTATTGCCGACCGAGCAGCCTTGCACGCCTGCCCAAGCCGCAGAACGTGGAGTTTTTCGACTCCGCCGAGCAGGCCGAAGCAGCCGGCTATCGGCCCAGCAAGCGGGCCAGCAAGGATCAGAGTGAAGTGGCAGCGCAGCACGCCTCGGCCGTCGCCATCGCCTGCCGCCACATCGAATCGGCCGAGGAACTGCCGGCACTCAATGAACTGGCAGAAACAGCCGGCCTGAGCCCGTTTCATTTTCATCGAGTATTCAAAGCCGTGACCGGATTGACACCCAAGGGCTACGCCACGGCCCATCGTTCGCGCAAGGTTCGCGAACGCCTCGCAAGTGGCGGATCGGTGACCGATGCGCTGTATGACGCCGGTTTCAACTCCAACAGCCGTTTCTACGAATCAGCCGATCAACTGCTGGGCATGAAACCCGGCGACTACCGTGCGGCCGGACAGAACAACGACATACGCTTCGCTGTCGGCCAATGCTCCCTTGGCGCGATCCTGGTGGCGCAAAGTGAGCGCGGGGTGTGTGCCATTCTGCTCGGCGACGATCCCCATCAACTGGTATGTGACCTGCAGGATCAATTTCGCAAAGCCCACCTGATTGGTGCCGATGCCGATTTCGAGCAACTGATCGCCAAAGTCGTGGGGTTTATCGAATACCCGGCCCTTGGCCTCGACTTGCCACTGGACGTGCGCGGGACCGCATTCCAGGAACGCGTGTGGCAAGCACTGCGAGAAATTCCGCCAGGCAGCACCGCCAGTTACGCAGAAATCGCTCAGCGTATCGACGCACCGACCTCAATGCGTGCAGTGGCTCAGGCGTGTGGAGCGAACCGTTTGGCCGTGGCGATTCCCTGCCACCGCGTGGTGCGCAGCGATGGCAACCTTTCAGGCTATCGCTGGGGCGTCGAACGCAAACGTCTGTTGCTTGAGCGCGAAACCCGGCCCTGATGCACGCCGATGGGAACCGCCACGGCTTCGAAGTCAGTCGCGTAGCGGCGCTGGTTCTGCGGATTGTCTTCCAGAAAGGATCGGCTCGCAGACACCAACACCGCGCGAGCAGCCACTTGGTCAGCGATTGACGTCAACCACGACCCGGCCGCGAAGCTGTCCGGCAAGCAACCTGGGCGCCGAGTCGATGGCATCGCCCAAAGCGATTTCGTGACTGATCAAGGCCAGCAAGGCGAAGTCCAGATCCTTGGCCAGACGATCCCAGGCTTCGAGGCGACGGGCCTTGGGCTGAGTCACGCTATTGATCCCGAACAATGTCACGCCGCGCAAAATGAACGGCGCGACCGAGGCGGGAAAATCCATGCCCTGCGCCAGGCCACACGCGGCGACCGTGCCTTGCGCGCGGGTGCTGGCGCAGGCATTGGCCAGCGTATGGCTGCCGACCGAATCAATCACCCCGGCCCAGCGCTCCTTGGCTAAGGGCTTACCCGGTTCGGACAAGGTCGCGCGGTCGATGATTTCGCTGGCACCCAACTGCTTCAGGTATTCGTGCTCGGACACCCGCCCCGTGGACGCCACCACCTGATAGCCGAGTTTGTTGAGCAATGCGATGGCAAAACTGCCGACACCGCCATTGGCCCCGGTCACTAGGATCTCGCCCTGATCGGGCGTCACGCCATTACGTTCCAGCGCGAGAATGCACAGCATCGCCGTGTAACCCGCCGTACCGATGGCCATCGCTTGCGCCGCCGTGAAGGCTTTGGGCAACGGAATCAGCCAGTCACCATTGAGTCGCGCCTTTTGCGCCAGCCCGCCCCAATGGGTCTCGCCGACGCCCCAGCCGTTGAGCAGAACCTGATCGCCCGCCTTGTAATCCGGGTGCGAACTGACCTCGACGGTGCCCGCCAGATCAATGCCCGGCACCATCGGAAAGTTGCGCACCACCGGACTGCTGCCGGTGATCGCCAAACCATCCTTGAAATTCAACGTGCTGTAAGCGACACGCACGGTGACGTTGCCCTCAGGCAATTGCGCATCGTCTATCTCGCGCACACTGGCGCGATAACCGCTGTCGTCTTTGTCGATCAGTATGGCGTTGAACATTTCGGCCTCTTTCGCAATGGGTTTCGAGATAACGAGCCTTGAAATACCACATCGCAACACATTGCCACACTCGACTTTGCGCTAGAGCGGCATTCCGCCGGGGTTTTGCGTGGCCGGCGACCAGGCTTTTTCCCGGCAGCAATGGGAAAAACTGCACAGGTTGTTCTGAATTTCAGACTGGCTCCGAGCGCGGTTTTGCTGGTAAAAAACCGCCTCAGCCGTCCCTGCCCGTTTCGTCGTTCGGAGAACCGCTTCCATGAGCCAGTGGCCAGACACCCGTATTCTTGATTTGCTCGGTATCGAGTTGCCAATCATCCAGGGGCCAATGGCCGGGGCCACAAACTCGTCCATGGTCATCGCCGTGTGCAACGCCGGCGGCCTCGGATCAATGCCCGCCGCGATGCTGAGCATCGAGCAGTTGCGCGAAGAGTTGAAGACGATTCGCGCACACACGGACAAACCGTTCAACGTCAATTTTTTCTGCCATCAACCACCCGCAGTCGATGAACCGCGCGCTCGCGAGTGGAAGAGTCTGCTCGAGCCGTATTACCGCGAGTTAGGCGTGGACTTCGATGCGCCGACCCCGGTGTCAAACCGCGCGCCGTTCGATGCCGCCGCGTGCGAGGTGCTGGAAGAATTTCGCCCTAAAGTGGTGAGCTTCCATTTCGGATTGCCGGAAAAATCCCTGCTGGATCGGGTCAAGGCCACCGGGGCAATCATCCTTTCCTCCGCGACCACCGTGGAAGAGGCCGTGTGGCTGGAGCAGCACGGCTGCGACGCAATCATTGCAATGGGCTATGAGGCGGGTGGTCATCGCGGGATGTTTCTCAGCGAAGACCTGAACAGTCAGGTCGGCACATTCGCCTTGATCCCTCAAGTGGTCGATGCGGTGCGCGTGCCGGTAATTGCCGCCGGTGCGATTGCCGACGCTCGCGGTGTTGCGGCTGCCTTGATATTGGGCGCGTCGGCCGTTCAGGTCGGCACTGCGTACCTGTTTACTCCGGAGGCGAAAGTCAGCGCCTCCCACCACCAGGCACTGCGCACAGCGAAAGAAAGCGAGACCGCGATCACCAACATTTTCACAGGCCGGCCGGCGCGTGGCATTTTCAACCGAGTGATGCGTGAACTGGGTCCGATGTCGGCCAAGGCGCCGGCATTTCCGTTGTCCGGGGGTGCGCTGATGCCTTTGCGGGAGAAGGCCGAAGCGCAGTTCGCCAACCTTTGGGCCGGCCAAGCCTTTACATTGGGCAAGGAGGTCAGCAGCGCCGAACTGACCCGACAGCTGGCCGACGGCGCCTTGGAAAAACTGGTTCGCCGCTGACGTGAAACGGGTGGCCCCACCCAGACACACTGACGACAGTTTTAATCGACACTTTCCGTTCAGCGGCATTTCGCTATATATTTCGATATATAGCGAATCCCCCTCGCATCGGCGCAGATACCTCTGTCAATGAACTGCCCTGTGCAACCGCCAACAACGGAGCTGTTACATGACCATTCGTGCCTCACGCTTTGCCCCTACCTGCCTGGCCTCCTTGCTGGCGGTGTTCACCATTGGCACTGCTCAGGCCGATGAAGTGCAGGTCGCTGTAGCTGCGAACTTTACCGCACCGATCCAGGCCATCGCCGCCGATTTCGAGAAAGACACCGGGCACAAACTGGTCGCCGCCTATGGCGCCACGGGCCAGTTCTACGCCCAGATCAAGAATGGCGCGCCGTTCGAAGTGTTCCTCTCGGCTGACGACAGCACCCCGGAAAAACTCGAAAAAGAAGGCGACACCGTCAAGGGCTCGCGCTTCACTTACGCCATCGGCACCCTGGCCCTGTGGTCGGCCAAAGAGGGCTATGTCGATGACAAAGGCGACGTCCTGAAGAAAAACCAATACCAGCATCTGTCCATCGCCAACCCGAAAGCCGCGCCTTACGGCCTGGCCGCCACCCAGGTGCTGGAAAAACTCAAGCTGACTGAGGCGACCAAAGCCAGGATCGTGGAAGGCCAGAACATCACTCAGGCCTATCAGTTCGTATCGACCGGCAACGCCGAGCTGGGCTTCGTGGCCCTGTCGCAGATCTACAAGGACGGCAAGGTCAGCAGCGGTTCAGCGTGGATCGTTCCGGCGAGCATGCACGACCCGATCAAACAGGACGCCGTGATCCTGAACAAAGGCAAAGACAATGTCGCCGCCAAGGCGCTGGTTGAATACCTCAAAGGCCCGAAAGCTGCTGCGGTGATCAAGTCTTACGGATACCAGATCTAAATGTCGCTGACGAGTGCCGATTTCGCGGCGATCTGGCTGACCCTGAAACTGGCGTCACTGACCACCGCGATCCTGCTGGTGATCGGCACTCCGATTGCCATGTGGTTGTCGCGCAGCCGCTCCTGGCTGCGCGGTCCCATCGGGGCCATTGTCGCCCTGCCCCTTGTATTGCCGCCCACGGTCATTGGTTTTTATCTGTTGCTGGTGATGGGCCCACACGGATTCCTCGGCCAGTTCACCCAATGGCTCGGGCTGGGCACCCTGACGTTCAGCTTCACCGGACTGGTGATCGGTTCGGTGATTTATTCCATGCCGTTCGTGGTGCAGCCGTTGCAAAATGCGTTCTCGGCGATTGGCACACGTCCACTGGAGGTCGCCGCGACGTTGCGCGCCAATCCGTGGGACACCTTTTTCAGCGTCATTCTGCCCCTCGCACGCCCCGGGTTTGTCACGGCGGCGATCCTCGGTTTCGCCCACACCGTCGGTGAGTTCGGCGTGGTGCTGATGATCGGCGGCAACATTCCCGACAAGACCCGCGTCGTCTCGGTACAAATCTACGACCACGTTGAAGCGATGGAGTACGCGCAAGCCCATTGGCTGGCCGGTGCGATGCTGGTGTTCTCATTCCTCGTGTTGCTGGCGCTGTACTCCGGCCGCAAGACTCGCGCTGGCTGGAGCTGATTGATGATTGATGCTCGTCTGAAACTGGCTTACCCGGGCTTCACCCTGGATGTCGACCTGCATTTGCCGGGGCGCGGCGTCTGCGCGCTGTACGGCCATTCCGGCTCCGGTAAAACCACCTGCCTGCGTTGCATCGCCGGCCTCGAACGAGCCGGACAAGGCTTCGTGCAGATCAATGACGAAATCTGGCAAGACAGTGAAAACGGCGTGTTCGTGCCGCCACACAAACGCGCGCTTGGCTATGTATTTCAGGAAGCCAGCCTGTTTCCGCACTTGTCCGTACTGGCCAATCTGCAATTCGGCCTTAAGCGCATCGCCCGCGCCCAGCGCCGGGTCGACATGACCCAGGCCACGGAATTGTTGGGTATCGGCCACCTGCTTGAGCGCCACCCACAACACCTCTCCGGCGGTGAGCGCCAACGGATCGGTATCGCCCGGGCCTTGCTGACCAGTCCGAAACTGTTGTTGATGGACGAGCCCCTCGCGGCCCTCGACAGCCAGCGTAAAAACGAAATTCTGCCGTATCTGCAACGCCTGCATGACGAACTGGATATTCCGGTGCTGTACGTCAGCCACGCCCAGGACGAAGTCGCGCGACTGGCCGATCACCTGGTACTGCTCAGCGACGGTAAAGCTCTGGCCAGCGGCCCCATCGGCGAAACCCTCGCTCGCCTCGACTTGCCGATGGCGATGGGCGATGACGCGGGCGTGATCATCGAAGGAAAGGTCAGTGCCTATGACCCGGATTATCAACTGTTGAGCCTGCAACTGCCGGCCACCGCGCTGAACATTCGCGTGACTCACCAACCGATGGCGGCAGGCCAGACGCTGCGCTGCAAAGTGCACGCGCGGGACATCAGCCTGACGCTGCAAAACAGCGAGTTCAGCAGCATCCTCAACCGCCTGCCGGTCACCGTGATCAGCGAGCAAATCGCAGACAACGGTGCCCATGTATTGATTCGTCTCGACGCCGACGGCACGCCGCTGCTGGCGCGGATCACGCGTTTCTCGCGGGATCAACTGGGGTTACATCCGGGCCAGCAACTCTGGGCTCAGATCAAGGCCGTAGCGGTCCTCGCGTAAAACATTCGGCACGACGGCTTCGGTACGCGGTCAATCGATTTACAGACCGCCGCACCACCGAAGGAAGCCGCCATGCCCGATACCGAGCTGACCGCCGCACTACCCGCCGACCTGCATTACGTCGATGACATCCAGCCCGGCATCACCCGCAAGAAACTGCGGGGCAAATTCGCCTATTTCGAACCGTCGGGTCAGCGCATCAGCGACCCGGATGAAATCAAGCGCATCAATGCTCTTGCCGTGCCGCCCGCCTACACCGATGTGTGGATCTGCCCTGACCCGCGGGGTCATCTGCAAGCCACCGGCCGCGACGCCCGTGGACGCAAACAATATCGCTACCACCCGCGCTGGCGCGAGGTGCGTGACGCCGACAAGTACTCGCGCCTGCGCGAGTTCGGTCTGGCCCTGCCGAAATTGCGCAAACAACTGGAAACATTATTGGCCGCCCCCGGGTTCAGCCGTGACAAAGTCATGGCCACGGTGATCACCCTGCTCGATGCCACGTTGATCCGCGTCGGCAACACCCAATATGCGCGTGACAACCGTTCCTATGGGCTCACCACCTTGCGCAGCCGTCATGTCGAGATCAATGGCAGCGCGATCCTGTTCCAGTTTCGCGGCAAGAGCGGCATTGAGCATCAGATCACCGTCAAGGATCGGCGCTTGGCGCGCATTATCAAACGTTGCCTGGAGATCCCCGGACAAAACCTGTTTCAGTATCTGGATGAAAATGGCGAGCGCCATACGGTCAGCTCATCAGACGTCAACAACTACCTGCAGACCCTGACCGGCGCCGACTTTACCGCCAAGGACTACCGCACTTGGGCCGGCAGCGCCTTGGCGTTAGCGGTGCTGCGTGAACTCACCCATGAAACGGAAACCGAAGCCAAACGTCATGTGGTGGAGATGGTAAAAGGGGTGTCCAAACAGTTGGGCAATACGCCAGCGGTCTGCCGCAAATGCTATATCCACCCTGCGGTGGTGGAAAAATTCATGCTCGGTGCGCTTGCCGAACTGCCCCGCCCACGCACGCGCAAAGGCCTGCGCACCGAAGAAGCAGCGCTGGCGATGTTCCTTGAGCGCATGGACGAGATGGCGGACGCATCGTGATCTGACCGACGAGTTGAACTGTCTATTTTTTGCACGATTGCCACGGGCTTCTATAGTTGATCTGACACGAATAAGCTGCGGTGACGCCATGGAAGACATTTTCGTTGTGAAGCGTTGCAACAAGATCATCATTCACGGTCGACGCGCCGGAGAGAGTCAACATGATCCCGCCGAAGCCATTGGTTGGTTTCGCATCTGCGACACACGCACCGGCGGCTTCATCGGTGATGGTTACGACGCCCAAGAGGACGCGCAACGTGAATGCCAGCGCCTCAACAAAGCGAGTTCCCCATTACCGGCCCGCCAATCCTCCGGCTAATGCCGATCAGAAGCGGGTCTATACTCAAACCAGTTGACGAAGCAGCGCCCCAACGGCAGAAGGCTCGCAACCCGCGAGCTTTTTGCTGCAGCTCAGGCTTTATAAAACGGAGGTGTTTCATGTCCGAAAAAGAGTCCATCACCACCCTCCTCACCCTGCTCGACGCCCGGCAGGCGCGCCTCGCGGCCGCTTGCAAAGAGATCGCCGACTGGGTCGATCACCAAGGTGGCCATCCGACCGCCCTGCGCATCCGCGATCGCCTCAATGACATCGAAAAGGACGCGCCACTGATCCGCAACACCCTGTCGTCGCTCAGGCCTGTGGATCGGCCGCTGCCACGGTTCAGATAAGCATCATCCTCATCGGCAACGGCCAGGGGTACTTTGAAAACGTTCCATTGAGATGAACGCCTGGTTTCGTGCGTAGTCAAAAACTGTACACGTCACTAAGGAGGCGTCCGATGGTTATCCATTTCACTGTCGATGGACATCTGGCCTGTGGTCACAAGGGCCAACATCTCACGGCAAGCCGCGAACTCAATCGAGTCAAGTGCCGCAGTTGCCGAAATACCGAGGCGTATAAGCAGGCTCGCAAAGATCAACGAAATGCTGCACGCCGAGCATCCCGTCAGACGAAAACCACCCATAGCGCTGTGAACTGGCGCACCGAGTGGCAACAACGCTTGACGGCGATGGTGGGCCGCCAGCGACTGCCACGGGGATTTGCCCGCCAGGCTTACGTTTGATGCATAAAAAAGGGTCGACCAGTCGACCCTTTTTTTGCGCGTTCTCTCAGCCGATTCGACCATTAACGCCAAAGCGATAGAAGATCGAAAGCCCGGCCCCGGCCGCCTGAAGGCTTCGCCTCGAACATCCCATGATTTGCTCGAGACTTGAAATAGCCACCTGTTGCCGGTATCAAGTCTATTCAGCGACAGCCACTTGATTGCGTCCATAGGACTTTGCTTTGTATAACGCCCTGTCAGCATTGTTCATCAAGCTGTAGAGGCTTTCATCGGTGTAATCCGATGACGCCAGGCCAAGACTGGCCGTTATTCGTTCGGCCGGCTCGGCTTTCAATCTGGCAATGGCCTGGATCAGTTCCTGCGCAATGCTCATCGCGACATCCAGTGTGGTGTCAGGCAGCAAAATAGCGAACTCCTCCCCTCCCAGTCTGCCATGAACGTCGGTTTCACGGACCGACGCCGTGATGACCGCCCCTACTTGGCGCAGCACCTGATCTCCAACCTGGTGACCGTAGGAGTCGTTTATATGCTTGAAGTGGTCCATATCGAGCATTACGGCGCAAAGCACGGAGCCTTTGCTTTTGCATTCACGAAAAAGCCGGTGTGCATCATCGAAGAATGCCCGACGATTCTTCAGGCCGGTCAGTTCATCGGTTCGAGCCGCTCTGGCAGAAAGCCTGTTTTCACGCTCCAGTTCTCGGGTCAAGCGAAACGCTGTTTCCAGAGCCTCGGACATTTTGCGTGTGGCGCTGGCAACAAACGATGCGAAAACAAAAACAGCGAGGGCCATGCCGACCTGAAAGGTTGAGGGCTGAAACAGCAGCCACGTTGAACACGGCATTAAAACCAGCCCGATGGAGACCATCGTCATGTTCCTGTAGGCCGAGTAACACGACACGGCACTGACAGACATCCCGACCGTAAAGAGCATGACCATCGCCTGAGCCAAAAGATCATCGACCGGAATCACCGCAAACGCTCCAGCCCCCCATATCCCGGCGGATAACATAAGCGTGAACCAATATCTGCGCTCCCACCGCGATGGCGCGCGATCGCTGATGGGACTACGAAAATAACCAATGAACATTGAAACACGTAGCAACGTGGACGCCGTCAGCATGGCTATCCACCCGACCACCACAGAGTGATCAAATCGATCCCAGCACAGCCAGCAAAGAATGACTGCTGCCATGTAACTGCCGAGAACAGCTGTACCGGATTGCCGGAATAACAGCTGCAAGCGATCGGTTCGAACTTGTCCGGCTATTTCCGAGTCCTGATCACTGCCAAGCTCAAGATCATCCATTTAAACCGCCTGAACATGATGAATCGCTAATGCAAAATATGGCATCCCGCCATGAGCGTAACAACCAAGAACCGGCAAAATCTTTAATTTTTCATAACGAAATTCTCGACGGAAAATTCCGCATCAGGCATTCAGTAAACGCGCAGAATCCAGCCTCGCCTTCGTCCCTTCCAGGTCGGTACAGGCGCGGCTGCCTACAAGATTCCGCCAGAGACACGGAACTCGCGCCATCACATCACCTGAACGTCGAAGTACGTATACACAGAGAGCCGCCAATGCCCCGAGATTTCGTCTATAGGCCTTATAGACCAAGGGGTAAATGACCTCCTATTAGTGATCTGATAACGTCTAAGCACAAGGTCGTGTTTTACGAGGTTAATCATGGACGCAGACTCTCCTATCCCTGACTACGAAACTGAACGCTTACGACGCGTTGCGGACCTTTGCCCGCAAAATGACCAAGATGACGAAGTCTTCGAAAAGATGATTTCAATGACATCGGAGTACTTCAATGCCCCGATCGCATTGATTTCGATTGTTGACAAGCACGAACAATGGTTCAGGGCTCGAATAGGTCTGGAGCAACGCGCAACACCACGGAACGTTTCGTTCTGCGCCCACACACTCCGTGACCGAGAGCCTGTGGAGATACTGGATGCGCATAATGATGATCGCTTCAAAGATAACCCTTTGGTAACCGGTTCCCCGTTCATTCGCTACTACGCAAGTGCACCGCTTCTCACAAGTGACGGGTTCTCTTTGGGCAGTCTATGCGTAATTGACACCTCGCCAAGAGCCCCCATGAGCGAGCGAGACGCAGGAATGCTCGTTTATTTTGCTCAACTGGTCGTTATGCGGATTATGGGCTTACGCTCGCGCAACTATATCGATCAGCCTACTGGACTATTTAACCGGCTCCGACTCGAGGAAGATATTCGCCAGGCGAGTTCAAGCGGTGTACCACATAATCTATATGCCGTAGATGTTATCTCGCCAAAATTTCTGAATGATGTAGTGAAAGCACTTGGCTACAGCTTTTCACAATTGCTGATGCTTAACGTAAAGGCTCGACTCCTGTCTTTGTTACCAAAAAATTATCTTTTGTACAAAATCAGCCCTACTCGCTTTGGCTTTCTTCTCAACGCTATCGAACCTGTT
This sequence comes from Pseudomonas sp. EA_5y_Pfl2_R50, assembly GCF_963970475.1. NCBI lineage: Bacteria > Pseudomonadati > Pseudomonadota > Gammaproteobacteria > Pseudomonadales > Pseudomonadaceae > Pseudomonas > Pseudomonas sp. EA_5y_Pfl2_R50. The sequence continues at coordinate 45,974 of NZ_CAXAPT010000001.1, forward strand.
GAGGATCAGTGCCGAAGAATTCTTTCGAGCTTTGAAACACCGGTTGAATGTCAAGGCATTCCGATACTGATGCAGACAGGCATAGGCGTTTTGGAAATTGCCGATGCAGAAGAAAGGGATTGGCTGCGTCTGGTGGTTGGTGCAGCTGACGACGCGAGAGCACGGAACTTGGGATGGGCACTTTATCAGGCTGAGCTGGATGCAGCCCAGCAACGCGCGTTTACGCTGCTGAGCTCTCTCCCGGATGCAGTTCGATCAACCGAACAACTGAGCCTCGTGTTCCATCCAAAAGTCAATTTGCCCAACCTCACGTGTGGAAGCGTAGAAGCGTTGATTCGATGGAATCATCCGACACTAGGCCCGATTAGTCCGGCAGAATTTATCCCTCTCGCCGTAAAAACTGCATTGATGCAGTCAATAACATTTTGGGTGCTTGATGCAGTAGTAGCCCAAGCAAAAAACTGGAGGACAAGAGGCATTGAGCTAAGAGTAGCCATGAACGTAACCGTCAGCGACCTTGAAAACTCGAAGTTTGTTGAAAAAATAATAGAGCACATACAAAACGGCGACCTTTACCCAGAAAGCATTGAGCTTGAATTTACTGAAAGCATGCTCATGTCAGACCCACAACTCGTTATCAAACAACTAGAACGAGTGCGCGGACTAGGAATTGAGATTTCCGTAGATGATTTTGGTACGGGCTATAGCAACTGGACATACTTGCGGCAGCTTCCGATAAATACGGTAAAACTCGACCAGTCACTGATTAGCAACATCAGCACAAACGAAAAAGACAAACGATTAGTCAAGACGTTAATCGAGCTTGCCAAGGGCCTGGGGTATAGAGTCGTAGCAGAAGGAGTGGAGACCGAAAGCATCCTTGAGATCATTACTCGTTGGGGTTGTTCAGAGGCTCAAGGGTATCTGATCACCAAACCTCTAAAGGCGGATTTGCTGGAAAAATGGCTGGAGCAAGGTGGCTTCACCACTCACCTTTGACAGGCGCTTTCGTGGCGCTGATTCAAGCGGCGTTAGCCAGAAGTTTGGAAAGCTTGTTAGGATAGGATCCTTATATCTCGTTTTTACCATAGGAACAGCGGGGCTAACGGCCATTGCACGTTATAGCGTGCCACAACCAAGGAGGCTCTCATGGGCCGATCACCTAGCGATGATCTACCGGAAAAACCTCATCAAACCAGTGAGGATGGCATTCCTGCTCCTAGCGGAGCTGCCAATCTAATCGACACCGACTATGTCATCGGGCAAGACAATATCAAGGGCGAATTTTCGTTCTCCCTCGATATTCACGGCAAAGTCTTCATCATCTCATCCGCCACGATCTTGCTATTCGTGATTATGACGCTCGCACTTCAGAATGAGGTTGAGCCGCTGTTTAGCGCTATTCGAAATTGGTTAACTGGCAATCTCGCCTGGCTGTTCATGAGCATCGCGAACATATTTGTGGTGCTCTGTATCGCGCTAATTTTCTCCCCGCTGGGAAAGGTTCGCTTGGGAGGTAGAGATGCCAAACCAGACCATAGCTATGTGGGCTGGTTCTCCATGCTTTTCGCTGCGGGAATGGGCATCGGCTTGATGTTCTACGGCGTGGCCGAACCCATGTCGCATTATCAGGCATCCATGGGCGGTGTGACCCTCGATGCAAGTGGTGCGCGCACTGACTGGGCACCTTTAGGGGGAGCTGCGGGCGATGCTAAGGCATCCGCCGACTTGGCAATGGCTGCCACTATCTTCCACTGGGGGCTCCATCCCTGGGCGATATACGCAATTGTTGCTTTATCCCTGGCGTTGTTCTCTTACAACAAAGGTTTACCACTCTCGATACGGTCGATCTTCTATCCATTGCTAGGCGAGCGCGTCTGGGGATGGCCTGGGCACATGATCGATATCTTGGCGGTGTTTGCCACCTTATTTGGACTGGCGACCTCCTTAGGGATAGGAGCAGAGCAGGCAGCAGCAGGGATTGAATACCTCTTCGGTATCAAGTCCACGAATCTAAGCAAGGTAGTGCTAATCGTTGGTATCACCTTAATTGCGCTCTGGTCGGTACTCGCTGGCTTGGACAAGGGCGTCAAGATGCTATCTCAGATCAATATGGGCCTCGCATTGCTACTGCTGGTGTTCATCATTGTTGTTGGGCCCACCTTGGCGATCTTCACTGGGTTCTTTAAAAATCTGGTGACGTATGCTGAGTACCTTCCAGCGCTTTCCAATCCTTTTGGACGCACGGACGCTGAATTCACTCAAGGCTGGACTGCGTTTTATTGGGCATGGTGGATTAGCTGGTCTCCCTTCGTGGGGATGTTCATTGCGCGCGTCAGCCGTGGCCGAACGGTCAGAGAGTTTCTGATCTCGGTGTTGCTAGTTCCTACTGTGGTGTCGGTGTTATGGATGACGACATTTGGTGGGACTGCCATTGACCAGGCGACAGTACAAAACTTGGTTGGCGTAAAGGATGCCGTGCTGGAGCTGAAGCTGTTCGCCATGCTAGGAGAGCTGCCCCTCAAGGAAATTACTTCATTCTTGGGCATTGTTCTCGTCATCGTGTTTTTTATCACCTCTTCGGACTCTGGCTCCTTGGTCATTGACACTATTACGGCAGGGGGCAAGGTCGATGCGCCCGTTCCGCAACGTGTGTTCTGGGCTGTCATCGAGGGAGTGATTGCCATTGCACTGTTGTTGGGCGGCGGCCTGGTGGCACTGCAGGCCATGGCGGTATCTACGGGCCTGCCTTTCGCACTCGTTTTGGCGCTGGGTTGCGTATCCCTTGTTAAGGGACTGATGTCCGAGCCCCGCTAGCGGCTGTGAGGAAAGCGACCGCTGGAACCATGGAGATCTTCTGACAGATTGTTGAGGCTCCTCAGGAGCCTCCTATCCGAGGCATATCGAGCGACCGCGCTCAGAGCGCAGAGCATTCAGTCCCATAGTGCACCAATAGGTGTCGCTGGTGAATAATGGGTAGCTATTTGCGCTTGGAGCAGCTCAGCGGTGGCGAGGGCATCGGTTAACGCATGATGCCCTTGATAGGCTGGAAGGTTGTAGCGCGCGCGGCTGTCGGCCAATCGTATGGATGTCTGCGGGCGGCGCATGAGCCTGGCAATCCAACTTTGCTTTTGCCGATGCATCCTTGCCTCCAATTGCATAGTGTCCACAACTGGAAAGCTCAGGCCTTCTCCGAGGTGCCTATGCAGTGCTGCATCAAGGAACTCACGCTCGATATTGCGGTAATGGACGACAATCACTTTGCCAGCCATGGCCTGCAGAAGTGGCTCCAGAACTTCAGGGAGCGAGGGAGCATTCAAAATCTCAGCGTGGGTAATGTGGTGGAAGGTGACTGACTTTTCACTCAGTTCTGATGATGGGTTTAGCACCCAATACGCGGCCTTGCTGCAATAGATGCGCTTTAAGGTGAACGGCACCAAACCAATGCTGACAATACTGTCATCTTGGGCATTGAGCCCGGTTGTCTCCATATCCATCGCAAGAAATTGCACGCTTTCAATCAGGGTGTGTGGTGAGACGACGCCGGCCTGATAAAACGTACCCAAGCAAGAATTAGCCGCCTTCTGCTCCAATTCCCGAAACAAGGCTGGCCAGTTCGGAGGGTAATCCGGTTCCACCTTAAATCCATTCATTTTGAGGTACGGCCCTTTGGCGGGTAGCGGAAGCGCAAAAAATTCTGGCCGTTACTCAAGACCTGGAAGGCCTCTTTGAGATTGTGTCGCTCGCTATTAGAGAAGCGTTCAGGCTCGACATAATTATTGGGCGTTTCTCCCTGCTCGAGCGCCTCTACCTGATGCCGGATCCGCACCATGGAGAGAAACTCCAGCGCATAGCGCAGGTGCTTAAGCGCTTCGGGCGGCATGATATTAGCGCTAGTGATTGCATCGATACGATCAAACGAGTTCTGCGCGGTACTGCCGCAAGCTAGCGAATGGATGCGAATGAGGTCAGTGAGCGGTGCGGTACCGCGACCTTTGAGATTGATGATTCTCTTCTGTTGCCCATCTGTCTCGACGACAAAGGTACGAAAGAATCCCAGGGGGGGTGTCCGGTTGAGCGCAATCCTTGCCATGGCGTTGAGAAATCCGGGATGTAGACTGGATTTTTGAGCACACAGGACTTTGAGTTCTTGCACCAGCGAGAGCTGACCAAATACTCCATCCAGATCGAAAAAGATGCAGCTGTTGAGTAAGGTTGTCGGGTTTGGCTTCTCGATCCACTGATCAAAATAGCTGCGCCAAACCTTCAAAGGCTGGCGCCATTGATCGTTCGTCGCCATGACGCCGCCCTTACAGTAGCTGTACCCACACGCGGCGAGGCCATCGCACACAAACGATGCCAGGCTACGAAAATATGCGTCATGCGAGGAGGGATCGAATCGATCATCCAGCACCAAGGCGTTATCTTGATCGCTTATCAGCAGTTGCTCATCGCGCGCCATGGAGCCCAGTACCATGAAGCAATAAGGTACTGGTGGAGGGCCAAGTTTTTTTTCCGCAAGCTCCAGCAGGCGTTGCGTGAAAGCCCTGCCGATTCCAGAGATAGCGCTGCCGATCATGTGCGCGGTCGCGCCATCTCGCACCATGCGGATGTACGTTCCTCGTAAGTCTCGTAAGAGCGACTTTAAGCCGTCGACTGACGTCTGGTTAGATATTCTGTTGACCAGGTACAAGCTACTGTGGGACTCGTACCGAATAATATCTGACAGGTTAATTACGCCAATTGGGCGGCCCTGGTTGAGAACCGGCAGGTGATGGATATTGCGGCGTAGCATGACAAGCATGGCCTCAAAGCCTGAATCATCAGCATTTATGGTCACTGGATCTGTAGTCATAACGGCGCTGATGGGCGTTTCGCCGGCATTCCTTCCGGCAGCGACGACCCGCGTGCGAAGATCTCTGTCGGTCACAATGCCCTGGGTGTCTCCTGCCTGCAGTCCCGCTGGCGACATGACCACGACACAAGCAACGCGTTGTTCGGTCATTAGTCTTGCAGCCTCGAGAACGGTGGTATCCGACGTAACCCATACTAACGAGCGTGACAGCAAGGCTCGGCATTTTAGCTGGATCAGTTCGCTCGACCGTCCTTGTGCCTCGACGGCAGACTTGAGCCTGGAGTGACCTTCGGCTTCAACGAAATCCGCAAAGGCGTCATGCTGTGCGCATAGATCGGCAAAGACGTCGGCGGGGATGTAGTAGATCAGGCTGTCTTCAAGTGCTCTCGCAGGAAAGCGGACTTTGTTGCTGCGTAAAAGCCCTGCCTGGCCAAAGATATCGCCTTCGACAAGCCGGTTGTAGAGTTCACCGTTGCGTCGATAAATCTCCACTGCTCCGCTGCGCACATAGTGCAAATCCTGGATGACTGCACCCGCCTCCAGGATGTCGCTGCCAGCCTTGAAGTAACGCACATCAACTCGCCGTGCCATTGCATCTACCGTCTCTCTGGGCAACTGATCAAACGGGGCGAATCGATAAAGATGGTCGCTGATCTCCTGCATCTCGGCTTGCATGGAACCTCGGTGTGCTTGAAGGAAAAGATTGCCAAAAGGCGTACGTTGAAGTTGCTAATCGCCCGAAAAGCCTATCAGATGCTTCCTATCGGATTATAAGATTCAGATATTCAAGTCGAGTGGGTGGTTAGCGATTGTTGCAAAACATGCCTTTTATACGCTCTTGACGACGATGGGCTCCCCCTCATCCAGCAGTAACATCACTTTGAGAAACTCCGTGGCCGGCTCGCTTACGCTTATTTAGAAACCGTGGCGGCGACAGTGGCGGGCGCAGCGCTGCGTCGCAAAATCAGGCCCCCACCGATTGCAGCCAGTGTCGAACCAATCAACACGCCGACTTTTACCTCATCGATCAGGTGAGCTGATCCAGCAAAAGCTAGGTTTCCGATGAACAGACTCATGGTGAAACCTATGCCACACAAGAGCGCAACGCCGTAAAGCTGTGCCCAATTGCTACCTTCCGGCAGTTTGGCCAAGCCCATACGAATGGCCAGAGCTGCCAATAGGAAAATGCCAATCTGCTTGCCCACCAACAAGCCGAGCGCAACACCCAGCGGAACCGGATCGACTAGGTTTTCCATCGAAATACCGGCCAATGAAACACCCGCGTTGGCGAAGCCGAAAATCGGCACCACAGCGAATGCTACCCACATGTGCAGCTTCTCTTCCAGGAAGAGCAGTGGAGACCTGGCTTCCTCTTCTGGCTTGCCCATCGGGACACACAGTGCAACGGCAACACCCGCAAGAGTGGCATGCACCCCCGACTGCAGCACGAAGAACCACAGCACACCACCGACCAGCAAATATGGGAATAATCGTCTGACGCCCAATCGATTCATTGCGATCAGAATGACCAGGGTTGCGAGCGATGCCAGCAACATCGGCATGGAAAGACCAGTGGTGTAGAAAAAGGCGATGATAACCACAGCACCCAGGTCGTCAATGATCGCCAAGGCAGCGAGGAAGACCTTCAGCGACGTCGGGACTCGCTTCCCCAGCAACGACAAGACGCCCAAGGCGAATGCGATGTCGGTAGCGGCTGGAATAGCCCACCCCTTCAACGTCTCAGAATTACCCCAGTTGATTGCGATGTAAATAAGCGCAGGCACAACCATGCCACCGACGGCACCAAATCCAGGCAAGGCGCGCTGTCCCCAAGTGGAGAGCCCGCCTGCCAGAACCTCTCTCTTGATCTCGAGTCCGACCATCAGGAAGAAGATCGCCATCAAGCCATCATTGACCCAATGCTCGACAGACATGCCCAACCAGACACTGTGCAAGGCTGCAAAATAACTTTGCGAGAGAGGCGAGTTGGCCACGATTAGTGCCGCGAGTGCTGCGCCCATCAGCACAAGACCGCCAGCGGACTCCGACGACAGGAAGCGAGCCAGAATCGCGGCTGCTCTAGGGGTTTCGGCTTTAGCTTGATGATTAGTCATCAACGTCCTTTGGATCACTTAAAAGGTAATATATTAACACTTGGACCATGCATGCGCGGCGGGGTTAAACAGCCTGAAACAGTTGATGCCTGGAAGGCCTTTGCGTGCACGTTATCCATCGCTGGTTAAGTCAACCCCGTGCACGTCTCATCGCCTTGATCGGACTGGTTCTGATCATGCCTTTGTGCCTGCGTGCAGCTCTGGGTTGGTCGAATCCACGTCACTGCCGATCAGCCGCTGGAGATGGACTTCAGTTTCGATAATCCGCAGCCGCGTAAAGCGTTCTCGTTCCACCTGCTTGGCTATGGGCTAGGTGCCGTTGAAGTGAGCGACTTCAGCGTGATTACCGAGTTGCTAGAAGCACCGGAGGCGCTGGAAGAGTCCCAGGTTGATAAAGTAGCTAAATCAAGTTAGGGCGCTATGCATAACTGGGATTAAGTTGAAGGCATTGCTATTCCGGGTTTAACAAGGCAGCACAGGAATGTTGCAAAAATTGGATGCCATATACTGAATAAACAGAGTTTTCTTAATAACAGCAGTAGTATTTATGCCTCCTCGTTTTCGCTTCGCGCAGTGTTCGTTTGCCTGCACCATTAGATAGAAATCCAGAAGATCAAAGTCATCACCAAAACATTTTGTCACATTAATTGCTGCTGATAGTTTGATCTATATCATTAATTACCAACCGGTTGATTGCGTTACATCTATAGTTCCTGTCAGCTAGAAGGAACTATAGATGTAAGACCAAAAATAATGTTTCGGCCTTATATTCCCACGCTCGCTCATGATCACCTCAGCCCGTCTCACTTGAGCTGTGTGTACAGGAGATACTCATTGATGAAGCAGGTGGTCGACGCATCAACGGAGCAAACACCAATCCCTCCGCATTCCGTGGCCTGGCACTCCCTACCTGCAGAGCAGGTGACAAACCTGCTTGAGGTCAATGAGCATGTCGGGCTGGAGGCCGCCGAAGTTCAAGCCCGGCTTGACCGCACTGGTTTCAATCGTTTGCCAGAAGCCGCACGGCGACCCGCGTGGCTGCGATTCATGCTGCAATTTCACAACATTCTGATTTATGTGCTTCTAGGATCCGCTGCGATTACCGCGATGCTGCAGCATCTGTGGGATACGGTGGTGATTCTGGCGGTGGTCATTGCAAACGCAATCATTGGCTACGTCCAGGAAGGCAAAGCGGAAAAAGCCATGGACGCTATCCGGCAGATGCTGGCACCGCACGCCGCCGTGATTCGCGCAGGCCAACGCTTAAGTATTGTGGGCGAGGAGCTGGTACCGGGCGATATCGTATTGCTGGAGGCGGGAGACAAAGTCCCTGCTGATTTACGCCTGCTGCACGTGAACAGACTACAGATTCAAGAAGCCATTCTTACCGGTGAATCCCTACCAGTAGAGAAACATACCCAGCCAGTGGGCCTCGAATCAGCCTTGGGTGATCGTACTTGCATGGCGTTCAGCGGCACACTCGTGACTTGCGGGCAAGCAACAGGGGTTGTCGTTGCTACCGCAGCAGCTGCTGAAATCGGACGCATCAGCACTCTACTTGCAGGTGTAGAAACGCTGACCACGCCGCTGGTGCAGCAAATGAACGTGTTTGCCCGTTGGCTGACGATCTTGATCTTGTTAGTCGGCAGCCTTTTGCTCGTGTTTGGCCATTATGTTGGGCACTACGAGTTCACCGAGATCTTCATGGTAGTGGTTGGTATGTCGGTAGCGGCGATACCTGAAGGGCTGCCCGCCGTCCTTACCATTACGCTAGCTGTCGGCGTTCGGGCAATGGCTAGCCGCAACGCCATCGTGCGTCGCTTGCCTGCCATCGAGACGCTCGGTTCGGTATCCGTCATCTGTACTGACAAGACCGGGACACTCACCCGCAACGAAATGATGGTGGCATCGGTCGTGACGAACGATCTCATCTTCACGGTTGATGGTGCAGGTTATCAGCCAGCGGGAAGCATCAATCTTGCCGATCAGTTAATCGACATATCGTCTCACCCCGCGCTCTCAGAATTGGGGCGAGCAGCAGGTCTTTGCAACGATGCCTCGCTGCGCCTGCATGAGGATGTATGGACGGTGGAGGGTGATCCGATGGAGGGTGCCTTGCTGGCGTTTTCCGGAAAAGCTGGAATCGATAGCGATGAAGATCATCGTACCTGGCCACGAACCGATACCATTCCGTTTGACGCGAAACACCGCTTCATGGCGACCCTGCATCACAATCATGATCGACGTGCCTCTATCTATGTGAAGGGCGCGCCAGAGCAAATACTGGCCATGAGCACACAGCAGCTCGTCAATGCTGGCGGGACTGAACCGCTCAATGCGCACTACTGGCACGAACAGGCAAACGCCATTGCTGCCAAGGGGCAGCGTGTATTGGCGTTTGCAGTTAGATCAGTTCCTCCCGAGCACACTGTGTTGGAGTTTGAGGACGTACAAGGAAGATTAACCCTGCTGGGCATGGTCGGACTGATTGACCCGCCTAGACCCGAGACGATAAAAGCAGTTCAACAATGCCAAGCAGCAGGTATTGTCGTAAAAATGATCACTGGCGATCACGGCGGTACCGCAGCGGCTATCGGTCGGCAGATTGGCCTTCAAAACCCCGAAAGTGTGTTGACCGGCGTAGACCTCGACGTCATGAACGATGCCGCTCTGAAGGAGGCGGTAAAGCACGTCAATATTTTTGCGCGCACCAGCCCTGAACATAAACTCAGGTTGGTAATGCTGCTGCAATCCAATGGCATGACGGTGGCCATGACCGGCGATGGCGTAAACGATGCACCAGCGCTAAAGCGCGCCGATGCCGGTATCGCCATGGGTGGAAAAGGCAGTGAAGCCGCCAAGGAAGCCGCAGACTTGGTGCTGGCCGATGACAACTTTGCGTCCATCATCGCTGCGGTTCGCGAAGGCCGGACGGTCTACGACAACATCAAGAAAGTGCTGAGTTGGACGCTGCCTACCAACGCGGGCGAGACCATGACCATCATCGTGGCCCTGCTGCTCGGCATTACGCTGCCAGTGACGCCAATACAGATTCTGTGGATCAATCTGATTACCGCCGTGACACTTGGCATCGCGCTGGCGTTCGAGCCTACCGAAGAAAACACAATGCGCAGACCGCCCCGTTCCCGTAAAGAGCCCCTCATAAGCGGTGCGTTGGTTTGGCATATGGTGCTTGTTTCTATTCTGTTCCTCTGTGGTGTTTACGGCATTTTTTCGTATGCGCTCGACCGTGGCTACTCCGTGGAGTTGGCTCGAACCATCGCGGTGAATACGCTAGTCGTGATGGAAATATTCCATCTGTTCTTTATTCGTAATCTCTACAGCACATCGCTTACTTGGAGGGGCATTCGTGGCACCAAGGTCGTGTGGATGACCGTCGCAGTGGTTACCTTGGCCCAGTTCGCCATCACCTACGCGCCACCTCTGCAAAAGGTGTTTGCCACAGAAGCGATCCCCTTCCTTGATGGCCTACTTATCATCGGGGTTGGTATTGCGCTCTTTGCGATCATCGAGATTGAAAAACAGATTCGAATCCGCCTGTCCGAGTAGAACTGATTGCAAGCTGGCAATCCCCAAACGACAAGCATCTTCATGCCACTGAAAGAGGATTTAGAAAATGCATAAAATACTTGTAGCTGTCGATGGTTCCGAGCATTCAGAGCGCGCGGTGCGCTACCTTATTGCGCTGATCCAAGATGGCGGATTACTGGGAGGTAGTGTTGAGGTGCATCTGGCGAATGTGCAGCCACTTTTACCAACTCGAATTGCCCACGACATGAGCGCGAATGAGGTTGATCGTTACTACGGTGACAAAAGTGCTGAGGACTCACAAAAAGCTGAGGGGCTTCTGAAACAGGAAGGGATTGTATTTACACTTCATATGTTACAAGGCGATGCAGCGAGCCAAATCGTGGCGTGCTCACACTCTTTAGGATGTGACAGCATCATTCTCGGCTCACATGGCAACGGCTTTCTTGCAGGGATTTTTCTGGGCTCTGTAGCGGCAAAGGTGATTCAGCTCTCAGATGTACCGATCACCTTAGTCAAATAGGAGATCGTCAAATGCTTGATAGCACGACCCCATAAGTGGGTGATAAAAGCTGGATGTTCTGGAAAAGCTTTGATTGAGTTGAGTCAACATAAACCATCCACTTTTCCATGCGTCTGGTTCTCTCGACATTTGATGTTCCGAGCGACTGAGAGGCAAATCACTTGCCCCTCAGCACCTACTCCCGGCAGACGCAGTCAATCTGGCGGATAACTTATTTCGGAATGTACGCCGCTACCGACTTGCGAATTTCTTCTCGCGCTTCATCCGCGCTCCCCAACGCCCCTCTTCACCCACTTACCCGGCTCCAGTGCCTTGTAGTTTTCGAAGAAGTGCTGGATCTGTGCGAGGAGTAACGCAGGGAGGTCTGCCGGCGTTGACTCCGTACATCGCACTATTCGGCTATCGACGTCCAAGCCTTCCCTAGGGCTGTCCTGGCTACAGGTCAATTTGAAGCAATAAAAAACCCGGCGCGACGGCCGGGTTTCCAGGAATTGGGATGCTTATTCTATCTTGGCAAAGCGGTCGCGGATCATACCGGCATTGATCGCTAGATCCTCTTAATCGAAGGGTAAAAAGGTCATGCCTACCCAGTGAATGACGGACCAAGACAAAAATTGCGGACCAGAAACAAACAAGGGCTTGCATTAGCTTTCGCCCGCAAACCCTTGATTTAATATGGTGCCCGAAGCCGGAATCGAACCGGCACGCCCTTACGAGCGGGGGATTTTAAGTCCCATGCGTCTACCAGTTTCGCCATTCGGGCGGTAGCGCGGTGCTGCATTTCAAACTGCGGAGTCGCTAACCTGACAGGATGCGAGCTCAAGAGCCGAGCGGGAAATATATACATCACGTCCCGGTGAAGCAAGTTCGCAGTAGCCCTTTTCAAGACTAAATCTTGCAGCGCACTGCAAATAAAAAAGCTCCGTAAATCATGGATCTACGGAGCTTGTTTATAGTGGAGGCCGAGGTCGGAATCGAACCGGCGTAGGTGGATTTGCAATCCACTGCATAACCATTTTGCTACTCGGCCTCAAAGCATTTGCTGTCAGTAGCAGAACAACAAATACGTACAAATTGGAGCGGGAAACGAGACTCGAACTCGCGACCCCGACCTTGGCAAGGTCGTGCTCTACCAACTGAGCTATTCCCGCTTGGTGATGCGCATTCTATAGAATTAAGAAGCTCCGTCAACCCCTTGATTCAAAAAACTTTTATTTCTTTTCAACATCGGTCTTAAGATGCGGCCAGGCGGCACGAAGGTATTGAACCATCGACCACAACGTCAGGCCTGCGGAGACCATCAGCAAGGTATAACCCAGCACTACCCAGAAGCTGAAGTCCTTGGGGTTGGCCAGCAGGATCACCAGCGCGAGCATCTGCGCAGCGGTTTTCCATTTGCCCAGGTTCGATACGGCAACATGCGCGCGAGCACCAAGTTCGGCCATCCACTCACGCAATGCCGAAACCACAATCTCGCGACCGATGATGACGGCGGCTGGCAGAGTAAGCCACAGATTGCCATGTTCCTGCACCAACAGCACCAGCGCGACGGCAACCATCAGTTTGTCGGCAACCGGATCGAGAAAGGCGCCGAATGGCGTGCTCTGCTCCAGCCGACGGGCCAGATAACCATCCAGCCAGTCCGTTGCTGCCGCAAAGGCAAACACCGAGGCGGAGGCCATGTAACTCCACTGGTAAGGCAGATAGAACAGCAAAATAAAGATCGGAATGAGCAGGACGCGTAGAACGGTAATCAGATTAGGGATATTCATCGGCACAACTGGCTACGAGGTGAGGGGGCATTCTACTCGCTATGCAGGTTCGCATAAATCGACTCTGCGAGCTTTTTACTGATCCCCGGGGCTTTGGCGATCTCTTCGATGCTTGCACGAGTCAGCTCCTGCAATCCACCAAAATGTTTCAACAAATCGCGACGTCGGGTCGGCCCTACTCCGGCAACACCTTCCAGGGTTGAGGTTCGACGGGTTTTGCCACGACGTGCGCGGTGTCCGGTAATTGCAAAACGGTGAGCTTCGTCGCGAATCTGCTGAATCAGGTGCAGTGCAGGCGAGTCGCCGCGCAGAGTGAATTCATGCGCTGCATCATTCAGATACAACGTTTCGAACCCTGCCTTGCGCGTCGCGCCCTTTGCCACACCAAGCAGGATCAGATCCGGTACCGCCAATTCGTTAAGGACATCGCGCGCCATCGACAACTGCCCCTTGCCACCGTCCACCAACAGAATGTCCGGCAGCTTGCCCTCGCCGTCCTTCAGTTTGCTGAAGCGTCGCGTCAGTGCCTGATGCATGGCGGCGTAATCGTCCCCCGCCGTCACACCTTCGATGTTGTACCGGCGATAGTCCGATTTGATCGCGCCTTCGGGCCCGAACACCACGCACGAAGCAACGGTCGCCTCACCACTGGAGTGACTGATGTCATAGCACTCCAGACGCTGCGGGGGTTCGTCCAGTTTGAGTACTTCAGCGAGCGCTTCAAAACGCGCAGCGGTGTGTTGACGATTTGCGAGTCGCGCGCCCAGCGCCTGTTCGGCGTTGGTCACAGCCAACTGCTGCCATCGCGCTCGCGTGCCACGCACCCGGTGACTGATTGCCAGTTCGCGGCCACGCAACTCATGAATCGCTTCGATCAGCGTCGGAAAGTCTTCATGCACGACGTTGACGATCAACTCGCTCGGCAAGTCGCGCTCGGGGCTGCTGATGAAATACTGCCCGAGGAACGCCGCCATCACTTCAGAGACGTCTTCCTCGATCCCGACCTGCGGGAAGAAATTCTTGCTGCCGAGCACTCGTCCGCCGCGCACGCTGATCAAGTGGACACAGGCTCCACCCGGATTGACGAACGCCGCGATCACATCGATATCACCCGTGCCACCTTCCATGCTCTGCTGATCCTGAACCCGGCGCAGCAGTGCAATCTGATCGCGCAACTCGGCGGCGCGCTCGAACTCAAGGTTGATCGCTGCCTCTTCCATCGCCGTCGACAGCTCATTGGTCAGCGCGTGACTGCGACCTTCAAGAAACATCACCGAGTGACGAACATCTTCGGCGTAGACCTCCGGCTCGACCAGACCGACGCACGGCGCCTTGCAGCGCTTGATCTGATACTGCAGGCACGGCCGCGTGCGGTTCTTGTAATAACTGTCTTCACACTGCCTAACGAAAAAGGTCTTTTGCAGCAGGCTGAGGCTTTCGCGGATGGCACCGGCACTCGGATACGGGCCGAAGTATTTACCCTTGGCCTTCTTCGCACCACGGTGAATGCTCAACCGCGGGAACTGGCCATCAGACAGAAACACATAAGGGTAGGATTTATCGTCGCGCAACAGAATGTTGTACGGCGGCCGCCACTCCTTGATCAGTGTCTGCTCGAGCAGCAACGCTTCGGTTTCGTTGGACGTGATGGTTGTTTCGACTTGCGCGATACGACCGACAAGAGCGGCAGTTTTCGGGGCCAGTCCGGTTTTGCGAAAATAGCTGGCGAGACGCTTCTTGAGATTTTTGGCCTTGCCGACATAGAGCAGGCGCGCATCGCTGTCGAACATGCGATAAACGCCGGGACGCCCACTGACGGTCGACAGAAAGGCGCCGGAATCGAATACTTCAGTCATGGTCAGGCGCTGGCATCAACCATGCCATGACGAACCGCCAAAAGCGTCAACTCGACATCGCTGCTGATCGAAAGCTTTTCGAAAATACGGTAGCGGTAAGTGTTTACGGTCTTCGGCGAAAGACACAGCTTGTCGGAAATGATCTGGACTTTCTGGCAACCGACAATCATCAATGCGATCTGGATTTCGCGCTCGGACAAGGCGTCGAACGGCGAGTCGCTGGTCGGCTGGAAGGACTTGATCGCCAACTGCTGAGCGATCTGCGGGCTGATATAGCGCTGACCGGCAAACACCAGGCGAATGGCCTGGACCATTTCCGGCAATCCGGCGCCCTTGGTCAGGTAACCGGCAGCACCTGCCTGCAACAACCGTGTAGGAAACGGGTCTTCCTCACACACGGTAACGGCAACCACCTTGATATCCGGGTGACTGCGCAACAGTTTGCGCGTGGCTTCCAGGCCGCCGATGCCGGGCATCTTGACGTCCATCAGGACCACATCGGGCTTCAATTCACGGGCCTTGGTCAGGGACTCTTCACCTGACTCGGCCTGCCCCACCACCTGCAGGCCATCGATATCGGCCAGCATACGTGTAATGCCTGTACGAACGAGATCATGGTCATCGACCACTAGCACCCTAATCAAGCAGACACCTCGAGATATGGTCTTATTGGGATGTCGGACACCTTAGCAAAAAGAGCCAGACAGACCTAGCGGCAAGCGCCATTTAAAAAGTTTCAATTCGTCTTTCAGGGCTTGCCGGACGCGGGTTTCAGAGCACAGCTGTACTGATATCAAGCTGCATGCGCAGGAAACACTCATCCTTTCCTTGAACCTGTAGTCCTTTTCGCTGATACAAATTTTTTGCCGGATTGTTTTCGAACACCGTCAGGCGCAGAGCCGGACGTCTTTGCTCGCGAACCATGTCGATAACCTGATCAATCGCCCAAGAACCGGCACCCTGCCCCTGAAACGCTGGCGCGATCTGCAATTCGCGGATATACAACGCCCGCGCATCATGGCTCAGACTGAAATAACCCAGCGTCTGGTGTTCACCGACGATCAGCCAATTGTCACGACCTGCCCAGGCAACATCAAACGCGTCATCCTGCCAGAGCAGATCGTATTGAATGTAATAGCGCAGCATGTTCTGGCAGGTGAGTTCTCGTGCAAAGAGCAGATCGCCAGAAGTGGCACGACGTATTTGAAAGTTCATGCAAGCCCCGCCCCACTGACAACCTGTCCTAGCCATTCACCGTTGTCACGACGAGCGATGACCAATGCTTCACCCGCACCTGGCGCGGCAATGACCAGCGTACCTGTTTCGGACCAGATCGCGCTGCAGCCCGCCGATTGCCAGCCACCGGTAAGACCGCCGTGGTTGGCCATCAACACCGCCATCACGTGATTCCGGGCATAGCCCCGCAATATTGCGGTATCGGGCTCGTAACCTTTTTCGCTGATCAATACACCCGCCGCATACAGATTAGCGCCGTGGTCGGCCGCCGCAGTTGCATGGCTGGCATGTGTAAAGTCGGCACAAACCGCCAACGCGACCTTGTCCGATCCAATCTGCTGGGGCTCACCCCCGCTTCCGCTGGCAAAGACACGCTCTTCACCCGAATGCAGATGTTGTTTGCTGTATACCCCCAACGTGCCCTCCGCCCCCAGAGTCAGAGCACCAATCAATACTGCGCTGTTGCCGTTTAAATGAATCGGCATGCCCACCACTGCGGTAATGCCAAGAGCCCGTGCCCTGTCTCTCAGTGGCGCAATCAGCGGATCTTGCGGATCGATCGCCAACGCCGCAGCGATCTCGCCCTCATAACCGGTCAGCGACAATTCCGGAAACACCAGCAACTCGACGCCGTGCTGCGCGGCGACTTCAATGAAGCGCATGTGCCGGGCGATGTTTGTGGCCAGATCACCGGCAATGGAGACCGATTGAGCTGCAGCGATGGTCAGCGTTGACATGATTCAACCTTGGTGTTCAGACAAAAAGCTGAGTGTGTCACAACTATTTCGGCACTCAAGCGATAGGTTACTTGTTACGCCCCCGATAGCATTTTCTGATTGCTGATGCGCATCGCCCTCTAGTAAGCTCGGCGCATTCATCGGAGACAGACCATGTTCGACACCCTCTTGCAGCTACGTACCGCCAGCGCCCAGCGCTCGGCTTCGGCTGCCCGGGTGAATGACGTTTGCGCTCCAGCCAGCTTTTATTTTGGGTATTGGTTTAGCCACTGGCGCGCCTGATACCCACACGGCGCCCATGTAAACGGGACGCCACCTGAGATTACTCAACCCCCGGTCGGCCTCCCGACCGGGGGTTTTGCTTTTTCAGGCCCCAACTTTTTCAGCAACACACCAGACACTTTGAGGATTCACGACATGAACTACGCCACTTATTACCGCTACGACAGTTTTTCCGCCTGGCGATTTACCAGCCTCCGCTCGGGACAGCCTGCCGCCTCCGATCGGTCACCCACAGGTGGCATGCACACACACGTGGCCAATACGGCCAACTGTCGAACACCCCAGTAGGGCCGAGTGAGCGGGAAGCACCCGCCACCAGCCCAGGAAAATTGAATATGAACTCGTCCGTATCTGCTTTGCCACTGTCCGCCCTCAATTCTGCCAACGAAGCGCTGACCCTGCGTCTGCCCAGTTCATTGCAACTCAAGCAGCAATTGCCGCTGACCAGCGCCTTGAGCCAACAAGTCGCCAACCACCGCCAAGCCGTGCGCGCCATACTCAACGGCGAAGACCAGCGTCTTCTGCTGATCGTCGGACCTTGCTCGATCCACGATCCTAAATCCGCCCTCGAATACGCCGAAAAGCTTGCACGTCTGAGCAGCGAAGTCAGCGACGAAATGTTGTTGGTCATGCGTGCCTATGTCGAAAAACCACGCACCACCGTTGGCTGGAAAGGCCTCGCCTACGACCCCCATCTGGATGGTAGCGATGACATGGCCGGCGGCCTGACGCTGTCCCGCGAGCTGATGATCGAGATGATCCGCCTCGGCCTGCCGATTGCCACTGAATTGCTGCAACCCATGGCCGCCGGTTACTTCGACGATCTGCTCAGTTGGGTCGCCATCGGTGCACGCACCACTGAATCGCAGATCCACCGGGAAATGGCCAGTGGCTTGAGCATGCCGGTCGGCTTCAAAAACGGGACCGACGGCGGTGTCGCCGTTGCAGTCGATGCCATGCGCTCGGCTTCCCACCCGCACCGGCATTTCGGCGTCGACACCCAAGGGCATCCCGCCATCGTCCAGACGACGGGAAATCCTGACACCCACCTCGTCCTGCGCGGCGGCCACCAAGGGCCGAACTACGATCCGCAGAGCGTTGCGCGGATACACGACGACCTGACTCGCCTGAAGATTCCGGGCCGAATCATGGTCGATTGCAGCCATGCCAACAGCGGCAAAGACCCCCTGCGTCAGCCCGGTGTATTCAACGATGTACTTGAGCAGCGCTTGCAAGGTGATCGCTCGCTGATCGGGATGATGCTCGAATCCCACCTGTTCGAAGGCTGCCAGCCGCTCAGCAATTCACTGCGGTACGGTGTATCGGTGACCGATGGCTGCCTGGGTTTCGAGTCGACGGAACAATTGCTGCGCAGCGCTGCAGATCGTCTTCGCGCGCAACCTCGCACCTGAGCCAGAAAGCGACCATTGCGGACACCTAGCGGTCCGCAATGGTCTGCGTGTTATGCGCGTATGCGTATTCGGGTGGCGCTGGAGAGCTGACTGACGTCGTCCAGTCGCTCTACCGAATACGAGACTTGCACCACTGTTTCCCGATGCTCGCGCCAGAAGCGGTACGGAACAATGAACACCAGTGGCTGCCCAGCCGTCGCACGGGTTATTTCTCGATCATCACGATGATTGAAATATTCACCGTCGCAGCGCAAATAGACCAGCTCACCTTCCTCGGCGTTGGCATTGGCAATCACGACGGTAATACCGTCCTGTGATTCGGCAATATCCAGTTCACCGCTTTCCGCACTGAGCACCTGCGGCGCCGGTAGTTCGCCTCGAACCAAGGGTGCCAGCAACAACTGCAAACGCGCAGACTGGCGCAATTGCCCGTCCTTCGATTGCACCTGATAGTGCAGGCTCACCGTTTGCCCGGCATGCCGAGCGAACCATTGCGGCTTGATCCAGAAAGACAGCACTTCGCGGACGGAAAAAGATTCGACCGTCAGCACATCATTGAAGCCACTGTCGTCGCTTTCACCCTGCCAGAAAAACAGCAGTTGATCCCCGGCAGCCATGCGCGCATACGGACGCATGAACACGCTCGCCCCTTCCGGTACTCGTGCCGGGTCCAGCGTGCCACCCACGGCTTCTTCGATAAATGGCGCGAGCAGTTCTGGCTCTGGATCGCCCACATCCAGTTGCAAACGACTGGACGCGACGGGCTCGGACAGATCAACACTGTGGAGTGTCCAGCAGAGTTCCAGCGAACCTCCTTCCAGCATCGCGATGTGGACGCCTTTGATGACGAACACCACCTCTTGACCCACTTGCGCATCACTGACAACACGGCTGATCTCATGGGTGTAACGCAATCCGTCGGCATCGAGTCCCAGCCAGCTGAGAATCAGTTTGTCACCGCTTTTCATCTGAGGATAAGGCGCCACCCGGACAAAGGCGCTGTCGAGCGAGGGGTCGAGCATGCCTCCTTCGAGCAATTCGATGCTCGGCGCTGGCAGCGATATGGGCGGCGTTGCCGAGGTGTCCGCCGGGCGGTAGCTGAACTCGAGCATTTTCCCCTCCACCCTGAAACTCATCCTGCCCGACACGCAGGGCTCAGTCGTCTGCATTAAGGGTTCGCAAACATCCAGTTGCGCATCACATCTAGTCATTCTTCACTCCATTCCCTGGATAAAACGTCGTCGATTACCGCGACGTCGAATAGAGGTATTCAACCTCATCCGTTGAGTAATCGATGTCAGCCGAAGCAACTGCGTGTGGACGGCAAAAGCGCCCGCTGACGTAGGTTCCCGGTCATGAATCCATTTAAGCAGTGCGAAAGATTGCCAAATGTTCCGACAACGCCCGCAACCCCTACTGAAGTTTCCTACTTCTACTAGTCCATTTTCCCTTAAACACTGCGGTATTTTCAGACATCGCTTGGCTGATGCCGTGATTTACAGTGGCCTGCAGAAACGATCCACTAACTTCTGCGAAAAAGGCACAAACATGCAACGGAATGCGACAACCCGCTACCCCATCCTGTTGGTTCACGGTCTGTTTGGCTTCGAACGAATCGGCCGTTTCGAGCTGTTTCATGATGTCAAGCAAGCACTGCGAGACGTTGGCAATCGAGTGTTTGTCCCACAGCTGTCGGCCACCCATGACAACGAGGTACGCGGCCAACAGTTACTGATGCAGATTGACCGGGTTTTGGCCGGGACCGGCGCGAGCAAAGTCAATGTGATCGGGCACAGCCAGGGCGCACTTGCCTGCCGTTACGCCGCTGCGCTTGCGCCGGAAAAAGTGGCGTCGGTCACCTCTGTCAGTGGCCCGAACCACGGCTCTGAAGTGGCTGACTTATTGCGCAAGGCGCTGGTGCCAGGGCAAATACCAGAGCGCACGGCCCACGAGATCGCTACGCAGTTTGCGAATTTCCTGACGCTGCTCAGTGGCCGACGGACGCTGCCGCAAAATGCGGTAGCGGCACTGGGCGCGCTGACCCGCGAAGGCGTCAGTCAATTCAATCGAACCTACCCCCAGGGCCTGCCCACCACATGGGGCGGCCAAGGTGCAGAAGTGGTCGACGGGGTCCGTTACTACTCGTGGAGCGGCGTGCTGCCCGCAGCGCCCACCGAAAACCTGCTGGAGTTCAACCCCGTGCACCGTGTGTGTCGCGTCCTGTCGCGCCATTTCACCGTTGAAGCCGGGCAGAATGACGGGTTCGTCGGCCGCTACAGCTCGCATCTGGGCAGCGTGATCCGCTCCGACTACCCTTTCGACCACATGGACAGCCTGCGTCGCACGCACGGTCCGAGCATCGATCCGATCGAGTTGTATGTTGAGCAAGCCCTGCGCCTTCGCGCCGCTGATCTCTGAGTCGAGACAAATGTACCGAATGGAACTTTGCCGAGAATTCACCCACTGAATCCGGTAGGCTCCACACTTTACTGAAATAGATTGGAGAGTTTTCCCATGGCTAAAGCCACTGCCCGCCACATCCTGGTTTCCAGCGAAGACCAGTGCAACGAACTCAAGGCCCGGATCGAAGGCGGCGCTGATTTCGCCGAAATCGCCATAAACAACTCCAACTGCCCATCCGGCCGTCAGGGCGGTGATCTGGGCTCGTTCGGTCCTGGCCAGATGGTCAAGGAATTCGACACCGTGGTGTTCAGCGCGCCGATCAACGTCGTGCAAGGCCCGGTGAAGACCCAGTTCGGTTATCACCTGCTGGAAGTCACCAGCCGTCAGGACTGATCCGTCGTCTGATTGCTATCCAACGGCCCGCCATTTGGTGGGCCGTTGTGTTTCAGTTACACATACGGCTGGCGGCTGACGCGGCTCTCGCGTACAAATTGCGCTTATCGATTACCCGGTTCCAAGGCTGACAATGCGACTGGCTTTCCCCACATTGATGCTCACCGCCCTCGCCCTGCTGTCGGGCGCCTGCGGTGTGAATGCTGCTGCGCAACATGCTTTGACCGTTTACGGCGAACCCCCCAAATACCCGGCCGGATTCAGCCACTTCGACTACACCAACCCGCAGGCGCCCAAGGGTGGAACGATGCGTCGCTCGGCCATCGAGATCGGTCATTTCGATCATGTCCTGCCTTATATAGACAAGGGCATCGGCGTCACGCAGATCGACGGCCTGCTGTACTCGCCGTTGGCCCAGCGCTCGATGGACGAGCCCTACACGGTCTACGGTCTGGTCGCGCAAAAAATCGAACGCTCGGAAGACGGGCTGTCGTTGCGGTTTTTTATCAATCCCAAGGCACGCTTCGCCGACGGCACCCCCATCACGGCTGAAGATGTGCGCTACACCTACGATTTGTTGATGACCCAGGGCAGCCTGCGTTATCGCACGCAGTTCGCCGACGTCAAACGCGTCGAAGTGGAGGCGCCTTTGACGGTGCGCTTCGATTTCAAGAGCAACGAAAACCGCACCCTGCCGCTGGACATCGCGACCCTGCCGGTGTTTCCCGAACACTGGTGGAAGAGTCGCGATTTCGCTGGCGGTGGTGGTTACGAACCACCGCTCGGCAGCGGTCCCTATCGCGTCGGCAAGGTCGACTCCGGACGCAGCATTACCTTCGAGCGCAACCCCGACTGGTGGGGCAAGGATCTGCCGGTCAGCCGCGGCCTCTATAACTTCGACCACTTCAGCATCGAGTATTTCGGCGACACCGATGTCGCCCGCCAGGTGCTGCGCGGGGGAGCCTATGACTACAACCGCGAATTCTCCGCCACCGGTTACTCCATCGGTTACGACAGCCCGGCGCTGAGCGACGGTCGCCTGCAAAAAGCCCACCTGGCCACCGAGGCACCGCAATCGGCCCAAGGGTTTGTGTTCAATTTGCAGAAACCGATGTTTCAGGATCGCCGTGTGCGTCAGGCGCTGGCGATGCTCTGGGACTTCGAATGGAGCAACCGGCAGATGATGCGCAACCTGTACATCCGCCAGCAGAGCTATTTTTCCAACAGCGATCTGGCCGCCCGCGCGCTACCGGATGCCGCCGAACTGAAAATCCTTGAGCCGCTACGGGGGCAGATTCCCGACGAAGTTTTCACAACAGTCTTCGAGGCGCCGAAAACCGATGGCAGCGGGCTGATTCGTGACAAGCAATTGCAGGCACTCGAACTGCTGGAACAGGCCGGCTGGAAGCCTGTTGGTGACCAATTGGTCAACGCTCAGGGCGAACCGTTGAGTTTCACTTTTCTCGTCAGCCAGAACGGCATGGACCGCCTGCTGCTGCCGTACAAACGCACCCTGAAACAGATCGGCATCGACCTCAATATCCGCCGCATCGACTCCTCGCAATACGTCAACCGCCTGATGAGCCGCGACTACGACATGATCGTCACCGGCTACCCCGTCACGACCTCCCCAGGCGGCGAGTTGCTCAATTACTTCGGCTCGGCGTCCGCCAATGATCCCGGCGCCAACAACTATATGGTGCTGAATAACCCGGCAGTCGACACGTTGATCAATGGCCTGATTCGCGCCTCGACCCAGCCCGAGATGCTGCGCTACGCCCATGCGCTGGACCGCGTACTGCAGTGGAATTACTACTGGATTCCGAACTACTACCCGCCTGGAACCTCCACGGTATGGTGGAACCGTTTCGGTATTCCATCGGTGCAAGCGAGCAATGACGAAGCCATCGAGAGCTGGTGGGAAATCAGCAGGACCGCGCTGACCAACCAACAGATGACGGCGGAGAAAATCAGCCGTGGCAGACCTGGAGGGCCGCGTTGATGTGGGGTTACATTCTGCGGCGTCTGCTGCTGATCATCCCGACACTGGTGATCATACTGCTGGTCAATTTCGTCATCATCCAGGCCGCACCCGGCGGCCCGGTCGAACAGGCCATTGCCCATTTGCAGGGGATCGGCGGCGCCGGCAATGTCGGTGGGGGCGGCACTGAGACCATGAGCGGCACGTCCCGCGCCAGCCGAGGTCTTGACCCGCAACTGATCAAGGACATCGAAAAGCAGTACGGCTTCGACAAGCCCGCCCATGAGCGCCTGTGGCTGATGCTGAAGAATTACGCGCAACTCGACTTTGGCAAAAGCTTCTTTCGCGGCGCCACGGTGACCGATCTGATCCTCGAAAAAATGCCGGTGACCCTGTCTCTCGGGCTCTGGGCGACGTTGATCACGTATCTGGTTTCGATCCCGCTGGGCATTCGCAAAGCCGTGCACCACGGCAGCCACTTCGATATATGGAGCAGCACAGCGATCATCATCGGGTACGCGATGCCGGCGTTTCTCTTTGCGATGTTCCTGATCGTCGTGTTTGCCGGCGGCACGTCGCTCAACTGGTTCCCGGTACGCGGTCTGGTTTCGGACAACTTTGACTCACTGTCGACGATGGGCAAGATCGCCGACTACTTCTGGCATCTGGTGTTGCCGGTGACGGCGTTGGTGATCGGCGGTTTCGCGACGCTGACGATCCTGACCAAGAACTCGTTTCTCAATGAAATCACCCGCCAATACGTGGTGACCGCCCGGGCCAAAGGCCTGAGCGAACGCCGAGTGCTGTACGGCCACGTGTTTCGCAACGCGATGTTGCTGGTGGTGTCCGGCATTCCCCAAGCGTTCATCAGTGTGTTCTTCGCCGGGTCGTTATTGATCGAAGTGATTTTCTCCCTCGATGGTCTCGGACGCATGAGTTATGAAGCGGCGGTTTCCCGGGACTACCCGGTGGTGTTCGGTTCGCTGTTCATTTTCACCCTGTTCGGCCTGCTGATAAAACTGATCGGCGACCTCTGTTACACCTTGGTCGATCCGCGTATCGACTTTGCCGCGAGGAACGCCTGATGTTAAAGCTCTCGCCGTTGGGCCGTCGTCGCTTCGAGCGCTTCAAGAAAAACCGTCGTGGCTGGTGGTCGTTGTGGCTGTTTATCGGACTGTTTGCGCTGACACTGGGCGGTGAACTGATCGCCAACGACAAACCATTGGTGGTCAGCTATCAGGGCGACTGGTACTTCCCGGTGTTCAAGCGCCACACCGAGCAGGAGTTCGGCGGGCAACTGCCGTTCCAGGCCGATTACCGCAGCGACTATGTGCAGAACCTGATCCGCAAGGACGGTGGCTGGTTGCTGTTCCCGCCGATTCCGTTCAGCGATGACACGCCGAACTACGACCTCAACAAACCCGCGCCGAGCCCACCGACCTCGGTCAACTGGCTCGGCACCGACGATCAGGCCCGAGACGTGCTGGCACGGGTTATTTTCGGCGCGCGGGTGTCGATCCTGTTTGCCTTGATGCTGACCGTTGTCAGCGCGCTGATCGGCATTGCTGCCGGGGCCTTGCAGGGCTATTACGGCGGCTGGGTCGACCTGCTCGGGCAACGTTTGCTGGAAGTCTGGTCAGGATTGCCGGTGCTGTACCTGCTGATCATTCTTTCCGGTTTCGTCGAGCCGAACTTCTGGTGGTTGCTGGGGATCATGGCGTTGTTTTCCTGGCTGGCGCTGGTCGACGTCGTGCGCGCCGAATTCCTGCGCGGACGCAATCTGGAGTACGTCAAAGCGGCCCGGGCACTGGGCCTAACCGATCGCAAGGTGATTGTCCGGCACATCCTGCCCAACGCCATGAACGCTACGTTGAGCTATCTGCCCTTCATTCTGACCGGGGCGATCTCCACCCTCACCGCGCTGGATTTCCTGGGTTTCGGCATGCCCGCCGGCAGCGCTTCGCTGGGCGAGTTGATCGGTCAGGGCAAACAGAATCTGCAGGCACCCTGGCTTGGCCTGACGGCGTTTTTCACCCTGGCGCTGATCCTTTCTTTACTGGTGTTCATCGGCGAAGCGTTACGTGACGCGTTCGACCCTCGATCCTGAAGCGTGGCCATGACTGACAATCTGATTGAAATTCGAAACCTCAATGTCGCCTTCCACGGCCAGACCGTGGTGCGTGACCTGTGCCTGGATATTCGCCCTGGCGAGTGCTTGGCGCTGGTGGGTGAATCGGGCTCCGGCAAGTCGGTGACCGCGCATTCGATCCTGCAATTGCTGCCTGAATGTGATGCGCAAACCCGCGGCAGCATCCGTTATCGCGGTCAGGAAATCGTCGGTGCCGACCCCAAGGTCCTGCGTGAACTGCGCGGCAACCGCATCGCCATGATCTTTCAGGAGCCGATGACCTCGCTGAACCCGCTGCACACCATCGAAAAGCAGATTGGCGAAACCTTGCTGCTGCATCGAGGCCTCGGCGGCAAAGCGGCGCAGCAACGCATTCTCGAACTGCTCGGACTGGTGGGCATCCAGAAGCCAAAAGAACGCCTCAAGGCCTATCCGCATCAACTGTCCGGCGGTCAGCGTCAACGGGTGATGATTGCCATGGCCCTGGCGTGCGAACCGGAATTGCTGATCGCCGATGAGCCGACCACGGCACTCGATGTCACCGTGCAGCGCAAGATTCTCTTGCTGCTCAAGTCCGTGCAACAACGCCTCGGCATGTCGCTGCTGCTGATCAGCCACGATCTCAATCTGGTGCGCAGCATCGCCCAGCGCGTGTGCGTGATGAAGGCCGGCGAAATTGTCGAGCAGGCGCCGTGCGAAACCCTGTTCACCGAACCGAAGCATCCGTACAGCTGCGTACTGATCAACGCCGAGCCCGAAGGCGAAGCCCTGCCCCGGGATGAACGCGAGAACGTGCTGGAAGTCGATGACCTGCGGGTGGAGTTTGTCGTCGGTGGCGGGTTGTTTCAGCGCAAGCAGTACCTGTGTGCAGTGGACGGCATCAGCCTGAGCATTCAGCGCGGCAAAACGCTGGGCATTGTTGGCGAGTCCGGCTCCGGCAAGTCAACCTTGGGCCAGGCGATTTTGCGCCTGCTTGATTCCGAGGGCAGCATCCGCTTCCAGGGCGAAGCACTCGATGGCCTCAATCAGAAGCAACTGCGGCCGTGGCGCCGGCAGATGCAGGTGGTGTTCCAGGACCCGTTCGGCAGCCTCAGCCCGCGCATGTCGGTGGCGCAAATCATCAGCGAAGGCCTGGAAGTGCATTGCGAATCCAGCGCTGAGGAATGCGATGCGCAGGTCATCCGGGTGCTCAAGGAGGTTGGCCTCGACCCGGAAAGCCGCCATCGCTACCCCCACGAATTTTCCGGTGGTCAGCGCCAGCGGATCGCCATCGCCCGCGCGCTGGTGCTGAAACCGGCGCTGATTTTGCTGGATGAGCCGACCTCGGCACTCGACCGCACTGTGCAGAAACAAGTGGTCGCCCTGCTCCGCGACCTGCAGGAAAAGCACGGTCTGACCTACCTGTTCATCAGCCATGATCTGGCGGTGGTGCGCGCGCTGGCCCACGACATGATCGTGATCAAGGACGGTAAAGTGGTTGAGCGCGGGCCCAGCCATGATGTGTTCGATGCCCCGCAGCATCCGTACACCAAAGAGCTGTTGGCGGCGGCGCATCCTGGGTAAGAATAATCGCCAATCGACTTCACACCGAGTCTGAGGCCACGCTGGCAGCCAGTTCACACAAGGCGTTGCGGATGTACGCAACCCTGTGAACGACCGATCTCCCTGTGGGAGCCGGCTTGCCAGCAAAGAGGCCCGCATTGATAACCCACATTCCGGATCAACCGTCAGATGAACACCACCGACAGCCTCAAGGACTACCAACGCGTTCGCACCCTGGCGATCCGCTCATTGTTCGAGATCATCGAGCAGTCCAGTGAAGGTACGGTGATTGTCGACCGCGACGCCAATATCGTCTGGATGAACGAGCGTTATGCCCGGCGATTTGGCCTCGAATCTGCCGCTGGTGCCATCGGCAAGCCGTGCGAAAGCGTGATCCCCGGTAGTCTGCTGCGTGAAGTGGTGCGAACCGGGCGACCGATCCTGCTTGACATGCAAGACACGCCGAAAGAGCCGCTGGTGGTGATGCGCCTACCGATCCACGACGACGTCGGTACTGTCATCGGCGCGATCGGCTTTGCCCTGTTCGACGAGCTGCGCACGCTGTCGCCGATGCTCAAGCGCTACCTGAGCATGCAGGAGGAACTGGCCTCGACCCGTTCGCTGCTGCGCGCACGGCAGACCAAATACAATTTCGCCCACTTCATCGGCACCAGCGCCGCCAGCCTCGAAGTCAAACGGCGGGCGCGGCGCAGTGCCAGCGCCGAATCCCCGGTGTTGTTGCTTGGCGAAACCGGCACCGGCAAAGAGCTGCTGGCGCAAGCGATCCACAGTGCCTCGCCACGGGCGCACAAAGCCTTCGTCAGCATCAACAGCGCGGCGATTCCCGAGGCATTGCTGGAGGCCGAGTTCTTCGGCACCGCACCCGGCGCATTCACTGGCGCAGATCGCAAGGGGCGCACCGGCAAGTTGCAGATTGCTCAGGGTGGCACGCTGTTTCTCGACGAAATCGGCGACATGCCACTGCCGCTGCAAAGCAAATTGCTTCGGGTATTGCAGGAAAAGGAATTCGAACCGGTAGGCTCCAACGAGGTGATCCAAAGTGATGTGCGGGTCATCGCTGCCACCTCGACGGACCTGCAAGCGGCGATCAAGCGCGGCGAATTCCGCGCCGATTTGTACTACCGCCTCAATGTCCTGCCGATTCAGGTCCCGCCGCTGCGCGAGCGTCTTGATGATCTGCCAGCGCTCAGTGAAGCGATCCTCGAAGAGCTGCGCAGCCAACACGAGTTGCACCGCGATGCGCTGGCATTGCTCGGCCAACATGCCTGGCCGGGAAATATCCGCGAGCTGCGAAATGTACTGGAGCGCGCCGCATTGCTCAGTGATGACCTGATGCTCAGCGAAAACGACATTCGCGCGGCCATCGGCACGTTTACTCCGGTCGAGCGGACATCGACGCCGTTGGCTGAAGCGTTGAGCGACGAGACATTCGCCCAGGCGCGGGAGCGCTTTGACCGGCAGTTGATTCAGGCAGCCTTGGCGCAATGCGGGGGAAAAGTACCGGAGGCGGCAGCCCGTCTGGGACTTGGGCGGTCGACGCTGTACAAGAAAATGATCGCCCTTGGTCTGGCTTAATCTCAATATAGAGACTCCAATCTCTATCTAAAGACACATCAGTAAACTTCCGGACAAGCCCGCTCCCACAGAGTGTTCGCTTTGCAAAAGTGGGAACGTGCTTGCGCGTGAAGGGGCCAGCACTCTCAATCAAAGTCTCTAGAACGAGACAGCATCAATCAAAACGCCTCCATGAAATCGATATAAACCTTATATTTCAATACGTTACATATCTGGCACAAATCTCGCTAAACGCTCTCCTACACCCGTTCCACCCACAAAAATAACAATTCTGGAGAGACACACCATGAGTGTGATCATTGCCTTGGCGGCCCTCGCGCTGCTGATGCTGGCTGCGTACCGTGGCTACAGCGTTATCCTCTTCGCCCCGATTGCTGCCCTCGGCGCAGTCCTGCTGACCGATCCTTCCGCCGTCGCCCCCGCGTTCACCGGGGTGTTCATGGAGAAAATGGTCGGCTTCATCAAACTGTATTTCCCCGTGTTCCTGCTCGGCGCCGTGTTTGGCAAGCTGATCGAACTCTCGGGGTTCTCGCGCTCCATCGTCGCGGCGGCGATTCGCCTGCTCGGCACCCGGCAAGCGATGCTGGTCATCGTGCTGGTTTGCGCCCTGCTCACCTATGGCGGCGTGTCGCTGTTCGTCGTGGTATTTGCGGTGTATCCGTTTGCCGCCGAAATGTTCCGCCAGAGCAACATCCCCAAGCGGCTGATCCCGGCAACCATCGCCCTCGGTGCGTTTTCGTTCACCATGGACGCGCTGCCCGGCACGCCGCAGATCCAGAACATCATCCCCAGCACCTTTTTCAACACCACTGCCTGGGCGGCACCCTGGCTGGGTGTGATCGGGACGATCTTCGTCTTCTGCGCCGGGATGCTGTTCCTCCAGCGCCAACGCAACAAAGCGCAACGTGCCGGCGAAGGCTACGGCACCGAACTGCGCAACGAACCGGAAACCGCTGAAGATCTCAAGCTGCCCAATCCATGGATCGCCCTTTCACCGTTGCTGGCCGTGGGCATCATGAACCTGCTGTTCACCCAGTGGATTCCGCATTGGTATGGCAAGACCCACAGCCTCGCGCTGCCGGGCATGGCCGCGCCGGTGACCACCGAAATCGCCAAACTGACGGCGATCTGGGCGGTGCAGGCAGCGTTGCTGATCGGCATCCTCATGGTGCTGGCGCTCGGTTTCAAAGCGATTCGCAGCAAACTCGCCGAGGGCAGCAAAAGTGCGGTCAGCGGTGCCTTGCTGGCCGCGATGAACACCGCGTCCGAGTATGGCTTCGGCGCGGTGATTGCTTCGCTGCCGGGCTTTCTGGTGCTGGCGGACTGGCTCAAGCAAATCCCGAATCCGCTGGTCAACGAAGCGATCACCGTGACCCTGTTGGCCGGTATCACCGGTTCGGCATCGGGCGGCATGAGCATTGCGCTGGCGGCGATGTCCGAGCAATTCATCGCGGCGGCCAACGCGGCAAATATTCCGCTGGAAGTGCTGCACCGCGTGGCCGCGATGGCCAGCGGCGGCATGGACACCCTGCCCCACAACGGCGCGGTGATCACGCTGCTGGCGGTTACCGGGCTGACCCACCGTGAAGCCTATAAAGACATTTTCTGTATTACGCTGATCAAGACCCTGGCGGTTTTCGTAGTGATCGGCACTTTCTACGCCACTGGCATTGTGTGAGGTATTGATGACGACTCTTTCCGGCAAGACCGCACTGGTTACCGGCTCCACCAGCGGCATTGGCCTGGGCATCGCACTGAGCCTGGCCAAGGCTGGCGCCAACCTGATCCTCAATGGTTTTGGTGATGCCTCGAAGGTCATCGCTGAAGTCGCCCGACTGGGCGTCAAGGTCGGCCATCATCCAGCGGACGTCAGCGACCCGGCACAGATTGCCGAGATGGTCGCTTACGCCGAACGAGAATTCGGTGGAGTCGACATTCTGGTCAACAATGCCGGCATCCAGCACGTCGCCGCCGTGGAAGAGTTTCCGGTGGAACGCTGGGATTCGATCATGGCGATCAACCTGTCTTCGGTGTTTCACAGCACCCGCCTGAGCTTGCCGGGCATGCGTGCGAAGAATTGGGGTCGGATCATCAATATTGCTTCGGTGCACGGTCAGGTCGGTTCGACCGGAAAAGCGGCGTATGTCGCGGCCAAGCATGGGGTGATCGGCCTGACCAAAGTGGTCGGCCTGGAAACCGCGACCAGCAACGTTACCTGCAACGCGATCTGCCCCGGCTGGGTATTGACGCCGCTGGTGCAGAAGCAGATCGATGATCGCGCCGCCAAGGGTGTCGATCCGCAGCAGGCGCAGCATGATCTGCTGGCCGAGAAGCAGCCTTCGCTGGAGTTCGTGACGCCGCAGCATCTGGGTGAACTGGTGTTGTTCTTGTGCAGCGAGGCGGGCAGTCAGGTGCGTGGGGCGGCGTGGAATATTGATGGTGGGTGGCTGGCCCAGTAAATACGGCCTTTGCGGGGGCGGACAAGCCCGCTCCCACTGGGGTCATGCGGGCCCACGACCTTTGTGCATGAACAAAACAAGAGGCAAGCAATGTCCGACATCCTCTGGCAACCCGACGCCAAACGTATCGCCCAGTCGCGCATGGACACGTTCCGCCGCGCGGTCAATCAGCGTCATGGGCTGAAACTCGACGACTACCCTGCCCTGCACCAGTGGAGCATCGAGCAGCGTGGCGAATTCTGGCAGGACATCGTCGATTGTTTCGACATTCGCTTCCATCGCCAGCCCGACGCTGTGCTGCGTGAAGGCGCGCAAATGCCCAGCGCCGAATGGTTTCCCGGTGCGACCCTGAACTTCGCCGAACATCTGCTGCGACGTCGCGACGATGCGGTGGCAGTGATCGCCGTGGGCGAAAACGGTCAGCGTGAACAACTGACCTGGGCCGAACTGGCCGAGCATGTCGCCGGGTTCCAGGCCAGTTTGCAGAGGGTCGGCGTGGGGCTCGGTGATCGGGTCGCCGCGTGCCTGCCCAATACCTGGCAAACTCTGGTGGCCATGCTCGCCACCACCAGCCTCGGGGCCATCTGGTCCTGTTCGTCGCCGGACTTCGGCACCCATGGGGTGATTGATCGCTTCGGCCAGATCGAGCCGAAAGTGCTGATCACCTGCGCCGGTTATCGCTACGCCGGCAAAGAGATCGACCAGACCGGCAAGCTCAATGAAATTCTCCAGCAACTGCCGTCGTTGCAGCAGTTGATCATCGTGCCGTATGCCCGTCCCCAGGCGCGTGCCGAGGATTACCGAACCGAGGCCGAGGTAACGCTCTGGGACAACTTTTATGAGTCAGGAGGAGAGCCGGACTTTGTCGCGGTCCCGTTCAATCATCCGCTCTACGTGCTGTACTCCAGCGGCACCACTGGCGTGCCGAAATGCATTGTCCACAGCACCGGCGGCGTGCTGCTGCAACACGTCAAGGAACACGGCCTGCATTGCGACCTCGGCCCCGGCGACCGGTTGTTTTACTACACCACCTGCGGCTGGATGATGTGGAACTGGCTGGTTTCTGCCCTCGCGGTCGGCAGCGCTGTGGTGCTGTATGACGGCTCGCCGTTTCACCCGGACAACGCGCGCCTGCTCGACTTGATCGACGACGAGCGGATCAGCGTCTTTGGCACCAGCCCCAAGTTCCTCGCCACCCTGGAAAGCAGCGGTGTCAAACCCCGTGAAAGCCATGATCTGGGTAGCTTGAAAACCCTGCTCTGCACCGGTTCTGCCTTGTCGCCGCAGAGCTATGATTTTGTCTACCGCGACGTCAAGGCTGACGTCTGCCTGGCTTCAATGTCAGGCGGCACCGACATCGTCTCCTGCTTCGTCAACGGCAACCCACTGTCACCGGTGCGGCGTGGCGAAATCATGGGAAAAAGCCTGGGCATGGCCGTTGAAGTGTGGAATGACGCGGGCCAGCCGGTGGTCGGTGAAAAAGGCGAACTGGTCTGCACCCGGCACTTTCCCGCGATGCCAATTGGCCTGTGGAACGACCCCGACGGCAGTAAGTTGCGGCAATCCTATTTCAGCCTGTTTCCCGGCGTCTGGGCGCAGGGCGACTACGCCGAACAACGGCCCCATGGTGGCGTGTTGATCCATGGTCGTTCGGATGCGGTGCTTAACCCTGGCGGCGTGCGCATCGGCACGGCGGAGATCTATCGTCAGGTCGAGAAAGTCGCGGAGGTTCTCGACAGCGTCGCCATCGGTCAGCAATGGCAGGACGACGTGCGCGTGGTGCTGTTCGTGCGTCTGAAAGATGGCATTGAACTGGATGACGCCTTGCAACAGCAGATTCGCCAGGTCATTCGCGCAAACACCACGCCTCGTCATGTACCGGCGAAGATTGTCAGTGTCAGCGACATTCCGCGCACCATCAGCGGCAAGGTGGTCGAACTGGCCGTGCGCAATGTGGTGCACGGCGAAAAGGTCAAGAACACCGACGCGCTGGCCAATCCCCAGGCTTTGGAGCAGTTTCGCGACCGCGCCGAATTGCGCGACTGACGCCGCTCAGTCCATCAGGCCCCACTCGCCCGAGGTGGGTGGGGTCGGTGCCGCGTCCGCTTGCAGTTTCAGACGCAGGCGCAGGTTGTTCACGGAGTCGGCGTTCTTCAGCGCTTCTTCCTCGCTGATTGCGCCTTCCACCACCAAGGCGTGCAACGCCGCATCGAAGGTCTGCATGCCCAGCTCTGCGGACTTTTCCATGATGCCCTTGAGTTCGCCCAATTCATTGCGGCGGATCAGGTCGCCGATGGTTGGCGTGCCCAACATCACTTCGACGGCGGCCCGCCGCTGCCCGCCCAGGGTGCGCACCAGACGTTGCGAAACGAAGGCTTTGAGGTTATTGCCCAAGGCATGCAGCAATTGCGGCCTGCGCTCTTCGGCAAACAGATTGATGATCCGCTCCAGCGCCTGATGGGCATTGTTGGCATGCAGGGTCGAGAGCACCAGGTGCCCGGTTTCGGAAAATGCGAGTGCGTGCTCCATGGTCTCGCGGTCACGAATCTCGCCGATCAGCACCACGTCCGGGGCCTGACGCAGGGTGTTTTTCAGCGCGGCATGAAAGCTGCGGGTGTCGACACCGACTTCGCGCTGATTGATGATCGACCGCTTGTGCCGGTGGATATACTCGATCGGGTCCTCAATGGTGATGATGTGGCCACTGCTGTGGCGGTTGCGATGATCGATCAGCGCCGCCAGCGAGGTGGATTTGCCCGAGTCGGTAGCCCCGACGAACAGGATCAGGCCTTGCTTGAGCATCACGCTGTCGAGCAGCACCGACGGCAGCTTCAGGTCTTCGAAACGCGGAATATCGAGTTTGACGTTACGGATTACAATCGACACATCGTTGCGCTGCTTGAACAGGTTGACCCGAAACCGGCCAATGCCGGCCCGGGAAATCGCCAGATTCATTTCCAGATCGCGTTCGAACTCGTGACGCTGCTCGGCATCCATCAAGGCATGGGCGATGGCGCTGACCTCACCGGGTTTGAACGGCTGCTCGCTGAGCGGTGTCAATACGCCCTGGAAACGCGCGCTGGGCGGCGCGCCGGTGGACAGGAACAGATCGGAGCCATGCTGACTCGCAAGGCGTGTTAACAGCGCATCGATTTCCATGGCAAAAAAGCATCCACAAGGCTTTCAATATTCAGACGTGGCCCGTTGCAGTGACGCAGCGGTACATTGAACGTCTACCGTCCTGAAGGATAGTAGACGCCGCATACCGAATGACCCCCAGGACTTATGTGATGAACGCTGTACCCACCCGCGACGACGCTCAGGCGTTGATCGCCCGCACCGACTGGAACGACACCCCCCTGGGCGATGCCGGAGCCTGGCCGCAGAGCCTGCGCACCGCCATCGACATCGTGCTCCACTCGCCCATGCCGATGCTGTTGCTCTGGGGGCCGCAGCTCACGCAGATCTATAACAATGGTTTCGCGATCCTCGCCGGCAGCAAGCATCCCAAGGCTTTCGGACAGCCAGCCCACCTGATATGGCCGGAACTGAGAGACTTTACCGACCCGATTTACAGCGCCGTCCTGCAAGGTCAGGTGCGAACCTACAGCGAGCGGCGCTTTACCTTGCAGCGCGAAGGGAAAGAATCCGACTTCTGGCTGGATCTGACCTACAGCCCGATCCGCGATGAAAACGCGCAGGTGGCCGGGATTCTGGTGACGGCCATCGAAACCAACGAGCGTCGCCGCGTCGCTCTGGAACTGCAACAGCGCTCCGAAGAAAGCCTCAAGGCGCAATTGCAAACCGAGGAGCGCCTGCAGCTCGCCCTGGCCGCCACCGACGCCGTTGGCACCTGGGATTGGGACATCGGTGAAGACCGCTTCATCGCCGACGCCCATTTCGCTCAGTTGCACGGTGTCGATCCGGCACGGGCCAGTCAGTTACCGATCAGTGACTACCTGCAAGGCGTCCACCCCGAAGACCGCGCGATGATTGCGCGCAGCATCAAGCACTGCATCACCCATGGCACCGAATACGCCGAGGAATATCGCCTGCTGCAAGCCAATGGCGAGTTGCGCTGGGTGTTTGCCCGTGGCCGCTGCTACAAGGATCACCATGGTCGGCCGGTGCGTTTCCTGGGTGCGGCGCTGGACCTGACCGAACGCAAACACACCGAGCAGGCCTTGCGCCAGAGCCAGACCGAGTTGCAGCTGATCATCAACGCCATGCCGATTCTGATCAGCTACGTCGACCGCGAGGAGCGCTTTCGTCTCAACAACGCCGCGTATCTGGACTGGTATGGCCTCACGCCGCAGGAGCTTTATGGCCGCACCATTCGCGACGTGGTCGGCGAGGAAGCGTACTTTCTTCGTGCGCCGTACATTGCCGAAGCTCTGGCAGGAAGACCTTGCTCGTTCAGCCTGTACACCCAGCACCGCGACGGCAGCACCCGTCATGCATTGATGAACTACCTGCCGCGTTACGGCGCCGACGGCGCAGTGAACGGCTTCTACATCTTTGTGATCGACGAAACCGAGCGCAAGAAAACCGAAGAAGCCCTGCGCAACCTCAACGAAACCCTGGAAGAGCGCGTCAGCGCCCGCACCGAACAACTGGCCCAGGCCAATCAGCGTCTGCAAAACGAGATGTTCGAGCGCGAGCGCGCCGAAGACGCCCTGCGCCATGCGCAGAAGATGGAAGCGGTCGGCCAGCTCACCGGCGGCATCGCCCACGACTTCAACAATATGTTGACCGGGATCATCGGCAGCCTTGACCTGATGCAACGCTACATTGCGGAGGGCCGGGCCAATGAGATCGGGCGCTTCACCGAAGCCGCCGTTTCGTCCGCCAACCGGGCGGCAGCGCTGACCCATCGCTTGCTTGCGTTCTCCCGTCGTCAATCGCTGGACCGCAAGACCCTCGACGTCAACGAGCTGATTCATTCGCTCGAAGATTTGATCCGGCGTACCAAGGGCGATCCTATCGAGCTCAAATTGCAGTTGGCGGAGAACCTCTGGCCGGTCAGCACCGACGTCAGCCAACTGGAAAACGCCCTGCTCAACCTGGTGATCAACGCCCGGGATGCGATGCCCAACGGTGGCGAGTTGTTGATCGAAACCGCCAACGTCTACCTCGACGGCAACGACATCATTACCCTTGAGCCGGTCAAGGCGGGCGATTACCTGATGCTGGCGGTCAGCGACAACGGCACCGGCATGACGGCATCGGTGCGCTCCAAAGCGTTCGATCCGTTCTTCACCACCAAACCGATCGGACAGGGCACCGGTCTTGGCCTGTCGATGATCTACGGTTTCGCCCAGCAGTCCGGCGGCCATGTCAGCCTCGACAGCTTGCCCGACCAGGGCACCTGCGTGCGCCTGTACTTGCCGCGCCTGCACTTGCAGGTGACGCAGCAGCCGCCGCTGGAGCCGATCAGCGAGCCATCCACCGCGGCGTCGGGGGAAACCGTGGTGGTGGTCGAAGATGATCCGGCAGTGCGCATGCTGGTGGTCAATTTGCTCAATGAGCTGGGTTATCGCGCCTTCGAAGCGCTGGATGCGCCCGCCGCGCTGACGTTGCTGGATTCCGAACTGCGGGTCGATCTGCTGGTGACGGACGTCGGCCTGCCGGGCATGAACGGGCGCCAACTGGCGGAAATTGCCCGCCAGCAACGCCCGGCACTGAAAGTGTTGTTCATGACTGGTTATGCGCAGATCGCCGCCGAGCGTCAGGGTTTTCTTGAGGAAGGCATGGACATGGTCGCCAAGCCGTTTGCCCTGGATTTGCTGGCCAACAAGATACGCACGATGATCAACCAAACCCCGTGAGTTGAGGCATAATCCCGCGCCCCGCCGCCACCCCGTTATCAGGTATCGCACGATGAAAGCCCAAGCCCGCCACATTCTGGTGAAAACCGCCGAAGAGGCCGAACAGCTCAAGCAACGCATTGCCAAGGGCGAAGCGTTCGACGTCCTGGCGAAAAAATTTTCCACTTGTCCGTCCGGCAAGCGCGGCGGCGATCTGGGTGAAGTGCGTCCGGGGCAGATGGTCGGCGCGATTGATGCGGTGATTTTCAAGAAACCGCTGCGCACGGTGCATGGGCCGATCAAGAGCAAGTTCGGGTATCACCTGGTGCAGGTGTTTTACCGCGATTGATGGGTTGGCTTTCGGGCCTCTTCGCGAGCAAGCTCGCTCCCACATTTGAAATACACTCCCCTGTGGGAGCGGGCTTGCTCGCGAACCGATTGCGCAGCAAGCGGCCATTCAAACCTGCTTCGGAATCAGCGCTCCCGGCACCTGAATCACCCGGCTCGCCAACCGATGCCCCGCCTCCGCGGCTTCAGTCGGGGTGCCCCCCATCAAACGACTGGCCAGATACGCCGCACTGAACGAATCACCCGCCGCCGTGGTGTCCACCACCTTCTCGACCTTCTGCGCCGGCACTTCAAACGCCTCGCCCTCACAGCGAATCAGGCAGGCCTCAGCACCCCGCTTGAGCACCACTTCTGGCGTGCCGATTTGCGCATAAGCGTCGAACACCTTGTCGCAGTCCGCAAAACCAAACAGCGCCTGCTCGTCATCCACCGTCAGCAACGCCAGATCGATATAAGGCAAGACGCTGCGATACGCCACTTGCGCATCGGCGACCGATGCCCACAGACGTGGCCGGTAATTGTTGTCGAAGACGATGCGGGCATCGCGCTGACGGGCTTCGATCAGGGTCTGGATCAGCCGTGCTCGGCCCTGCGCACCGAGCACGGCCAAGGTGATCCCGCTGAAATACAACACGTCGTAATCCGGCAGCGCCGCCAGAACAGGCTCGGCCGCCGGCGTGGTGAAGCAGTCACGCACGGCGGCTTCGTTGCGCCAGTAGAGGAAACGCCGCTCGCCGTTGGCGTCGGTCTGAATGCAATACAGACCCGGCAAACGCCCGGGCAATCGCTGCACCAGATCGAGACCGATGCCTTCCTCGGACCAGACCTGACACATGGCGTCGCTGAAACTGTCATCGCCGAGCGCAGTGACGTAATCGACCCGAGCCCTGTCGCCCAATGCGCGCGCGAGATACACCGCAGTGTTGAGGGTGTCGCCACCGAAGCTTTGTTGCAGGCTGCCGTCGGCACGTTGCTGGAGTTCGATCATGCACTCGCCGATCAGGGCGATGCGCGGGGTGTGGGGGCCCAATGGGCTGAGGGTGTTCATCTTGAGGTGTCTCTGTTGATTCACGGGTGGCTGATCCGGCGCTTTCGCGAGCAAGCCCCCTCCCACACCTGGAATGCATTCCCCTGTGGAAGCTGGCTTGCCAGCGAATGGCCAGGACTCGGTGCTGGATTTAGAAGCAGGTCTCCATGCGCTCGATCACCGACAACTGCTCATCCACCAACAACCCCACCCGCCACTTGTCGAACGTCAGGCAGGGGTGCGAAGTGCCAAAGGAAATGATGTCACCTACGCGCAACTCGACCCCCGGCGCCACCGTCATGAACGCGTGCTGGTCCATCACCGCCGTGACCTTGCACGCACCGACATCATCCCCCACCGCCGGCACTGCGCCAGCCTTGTAACGCAACAATGGCACCGGCAAACCGGCGTCATACGCCACATCACGCTTGCCCAATGCGATCACCGCAAACCCTGGTTCCGGCAGCGATTGCACGTGCGCCCAGACTTCCAGCGCCGGACGCAAACCTTCGTGCAGGTCACTGCGACGGTCGAGCACGCAGCACTGTGCTTCCTTGTAGATGCCGTGGTCATGCGCCACGTAACTGCCCGGACGCAACACGCTGAGGAAACGGCCAGCGGCGTTCTGCGCTTCGAACGATTCGGCAATCAGGTCGTACCAGGCAGAACCGGACGCGGTGATGATCGGCTTGGCGATGGCAAACGCGCCGCTGTCCTGCAACTGCACCGCCAAACGCACCAGCGATGCCGCAAACTCGCGAATCCCGCTGACCGCGTGGTCGCCGTGAATCACGCCTTCGTAGCCTTCGATGCCGGTCAGGGCCAGCGCCGGTTGCGCGTTGATGGCCCTGGCCAGAGCGATGACTTCCTGTTCGCTGCGGCAACCACAACGACCGCCGACCACGCCGTACTCGATCATCACGTTCAGCTTGACCCCGCGCGAAGCGAAGTAGGCACCGAGATCGGCGACGTTGTCCGGGTGATCGACCATGCAGTAGAAATCGAACGACGAATCGACCAGCAGATCGGCAATCAGCGCCATGTTCGGCCTGCCGACCAACTGGTTAGCCATCAGCACCCGACGCACGCCGTGCGTGTAAGCGGCACGAGTCTGAGTAGCGCTGGCGAGGGTAATGCCCCACGCGCCGGCATCGAGCTGGCGCTGGAACAGCGCCGGCGTCATGCTGGTTTTGCCGTGGGGCGCGAGTTCGGCGCCGTTGTCACTGACGAATTTCTGCATCCAGCGAATGTTGTGCTCCAGCGCCTCACGGTGCAGCACCAGCGCCGGCAGGCTGACGTCACGCGCCAGATGCGCGCCGAGTGCGGCGTCGCCCTTTTCCACAGCAGTATTGATGGCAGTCGTCATGGTCGAACTCCTCCTGTTCGCGGCCGCAGGCGGTCGCGATTATTCGTTGATACGCCGGGCGAGGCTGTTGGCGCTCTCGATCAGAACCCGGCGATAGTCGTTGTAATTGTTCTTCGCATCGGCCCGAGGGGCGACGATGCACAGGGTGCAAATCGCTATGCCGTTACGGTCTTTGACCGGTGCGGCGAAGCAATGGGTGAAAGTGTCGGCGACACTGTCGAAGGAGAAGAAGCCGTCGATGCCGGCCTGACGGATTTCCGCGAGAAAATGCTCCAGCGGCAGGCGCTCGCCGTCGGGCAGGATGAAGTCGTCTTCGTCGATCAGGTCGATGATTTGCTGGTCGCTCAAATGCGCGAGCAGCAGGCGCCCGGAAGCGGTCCACGGGATCGGTGCGTTTTCGCCGATATCGGAAGAAATGCGGAAATGCCGCTCGCCCTCCTTCATCAGCGCCACCGTGTACTTGCGCCCGTTGAGCAGGCACATCTGGGCAGTTTCACGGGTCTGGCTGACGATCTCCTGCAAGGCGTGATCGGCTTCGCGGCTGAGGTCGAAGTGTCGCAGATGAGCCTGACCGAGGAAGTACAACTGCCGCCCCAGATAAACATGACCGTCCTTGCCCACCGGTTCCAGAATCCGTCGTTCCAGCAGGGACGCGACGAGTTCGTAGACCGTGGATTTCGGGCTGCCGATGCCGTTGGCGATGTCGTTGGGGCGCAGCGGCTGGCCGATCTCCTTGAGGAAATCGAGGATATCGAACGCTCGGTCCAGACCGCGTGCCCGGCGCTTGATGGTGTCTTCGGTCATTTCAGTGGTTCCCATTCAAAGTCGCCGGGAGTTTACCGAGGGTAGTGCGTCGCCTGGTAGGCCGCTTTCGCGAACATGTCCGTGCCCACAGGGGATTGCATTTCAAATGTGGGAGCGAGCCTGCTCGCGAAGAAGTCAGCACAGATTTCAGGCCTTCTTCTTGTATGCGATGCAGTCGATCTCGACCTTGCAATCCACCATCATGCTCGCCTGCACACAAGCCCGTGCCGGGGCGTGTTCCGGTTTGAAGTACTCAGCGAACACCTTGTTGAAACTGCTGAAATCACGCGGATCGTCCAGCCACACGCCAGCCCGTACCACGTCTTCGAGGCCATAACCGGCCTCTTCGAGAATCGCGATCAGGTTCTTCATGGTCTGATGGGTCTGCTCGACGATGCCGCCAACAATGATCTCGCCCCCCACCGCCGGCACCTGCCCGGACACGTGCAACCAGCCATCCGCTTCAACAGCGCGCGCGAAGGGACGTGGCTGGCCGCCGGCGGCGGTGCTGCCAGTGCCGTAACGAGTAATGCTCATGGGTATTTCTCCTGGGTTACAAAAGTGAAAAGTCAGAACCGCGTGCTTTTGAGGAACTCGGCCAGACGCGGTGATTGCGGGCGTTCGAACAGATCCTTGGGAGGCCCCTGCTCTTCGATCCGCCCCTGATTCATGAAAACGATTGTGTCCGACACCTCGAAGGCGAACCGCATTTCGTGGGTCACCAGCAACATGGTCATGCCCTCTTCGGCGAGGCCCTTGATCACGTTGAGCACTTCGCCGACCAGTTCCGGGTCGAGGGCCGAGGTGACCTCATCGAACAGCATCAGGCTCGGATTCATCGCAATGGCCCGGGCAATCGCCACGCGCTGCTGCTGACCGCCGGACAACTGGCCGGGAAAGTGATTGCGCCGCTCCAGCAAGCCCACGCGCTCCAGCCATTTTTCGGCGAGGGCGACCGCTTCGTCCTTGTGCATCTTCTTGACCTTGAGCAGGCCCAGGGTGACGTTTTGCAACGCGGTCAGGTGCGGGAACAGGTTGAATTGCTGAAAGGCCATGCCGGTCATCGCGCGATGGCGGGCAATCACCTTTTCAGCGTGCCTGATACGTTTGCCGTTGGTTTCGTCGTAGCCGATGGATTCACCGTCGAGCAGGATCTGCCCGCCCTGGAATTCTTCGAGCATGTTCACGCAACGCAGCAGCGTGGTTTTGCCGGAACCGCTGGAACCGA
Source organism: Pseudomonas sp. EA_5y_Pfl2_R50 (assembly GCF_963970475.1). NCBI lineage: Bacteria > Pseudomonadati > Pseudomonadota > Gammaproteobacteria > Pseudomonadales > Pseudomonadaceae > Pseudomonas > Pseudomonas sp. EA_5y_Pfl2_R50. Next base: position 87,392 of record NZ_CAXAPT010000001.1, read on the forward strand.
TCAGCGTCACCACGTTGCCACGCTGCATGCTCAGATCGACACCCTTGAGCACTTCGACCGCACCGTACTGTTTGTGCAACCCGCGAATGTCCAGCAGTGGCTGGCCGTTTTGAACGTTGGAAACTTGAGCTTCAGTCATGGCAAGGCCACCCGCTTTTCAATGTGCCGGCCGAGTAATTCGATGCCGTAGTTGATGACGAAGAACAGAAAACCGGCGAACAGGTAGAACTCCAGCGTCATGAAGTTCCGGGCGATGATCTGTTGCGTGCTGAGCAGCAATTCGGCGACGCCGATCACCGAAAGCAAAGTCGAGGCCTTGACGATTTCGGTGGACGAGTTGACCCAGGTCGGCAGGATCTGCCGCAGTGCCTGGGGCAACAACACGTAGCCAAGGGATTGGTAGAACGTCAGGCCGATGGCCTGGCTCGCTTCCATCTGCCCGCGTGGCAAGGCTTGCAGCGCTCCACGAACAATTTCGGCAACGTGGGAGCCGCAGAACAGGGTCAGGCCCAATGCACCGGCCTGGAACGCGCTGATCTGCCAGCCGAGCGCCGGCGCCATATAGAAGCACGCCAGCACCAGCACAAACACCGGCGTGCCGCGAATCAGGTCAACGTACAGACGGAACGGCGCACGCATCCAGAATTTGCCGTAGGTCAGTACCAGGCCAGCAACCACGCCCAGCATCGTGCCCAGCAAAATCGCCAGCGCCGAGACTTGCACGCTGGTCAGGAAGCCCTGCCACAGCGGCTCGCGCGCTACCCACAATTCATGCAGCCAACTTGGAGATTCGTACATCACAGCCTCCTATCGGCGGATTGCCAGACGCTGCTCGAGGTAACGCAGCAGCATGGCAATGAGGTAACAAGCCGCGACATACAACGCCGTGGTCACCAGCCAGGTTTCGATCACCCGGTAGCTTTCGACGTTGATCTTGCGCGCGTAATAGGTCAGCTCTGGCACCGCAATCGCAGCGGCCAGTGAGGTGTCCTTGAACAGCGAAATGAAGTTGTTCGACAGCGCCGGCAAGACGTTGCGCAGCATCACCGGGACGGTGACGTAGGCCTTGACCTGCCATTCGCCCAGGCCGATCGCCAGCCCGGCCTCACGCTGGCCTTTGGGAATGCTCAGCAAGCCGCCACGGAACACTTCGGTCAGGTACGCCCCGGCATACAGCGACAGGGTGATGATGAACGAAGGGATTTTGTCCAGCCGGATGCCCAGGCTCGGCAGCGCAAAGTAGATCAACAGAATCAACACCAGAATCGGCGTGTTACGGACCACCGTGACATACACCGAAGCCAGTACCCGCAAGGCGCGATGCTTCGAGAGCAAGGCAAACGCCATCAGCAGGCCGATCACGCAGCCGATGGCGATTGACACCAGCGCCAGTTCAAGGCCCAGACCGAGCCCCGCCAGCAAGGTGTCGAAATCGCGCCACACGGCGGCAAAGTTCAACTGATAGTTCATGGTCAGCAGTACCTTGAGCGGGGCGACGTGGATCGCCCCACTCTCACGGGATCATTTGAATTCGACGGGAAAACCGATGGCTGGCGAAGGCAGATCGACACCGAACCATTGCTTGAACGACGCCGCGTAAGTCGGGAATTCAACGCCGGTCATGGCCTCATGCAACGCGGTGTTGACGAAGTTCAGCCAGTCCTGATCGCCACGTTTGACGGCGCAGGCGTAGGTCTGCGGGCTCCACGCATAGGTCGGGCTGCGGTAGCGGCCTGGGTTCTGCACCATCAGATATTTGACCGAAGACTGGTCAGTGGCGGCGGCATCGGCGCGACCGGAGTTCACGGCCTGATACATCAAATCGACGCTGTCGTACTGGTCAACCTTGGCTTTGGGCAGTGCCTGGTGCACCAATTCTTCGGCGTAGACGTTTTGCAGCACCGCCACCGTGACGCTGTCGCCGGCGGCTTGCAGGTCCTCGATTTCCTTGTACTTGCTGTTGTTCGGCAGCAGCAGACCCACACCTTCGCGGTAGTACGGGAGCGTGAACGCGACTTGCTGGGCGCGACTGGCGGTGACGGTGATGAACTGGCAGCTCATGTCGACCTTGTCGGTCAGCAGATTGGGAATCCGCGCATCGGACGACTGCACCACGAACTCGACCTTGCTTGGGTCGTTGAACAGACCTTTGGCGACGATCCGCGCGATGTCGATATCAAAACCCTGCAACTTGCCGTCCGCGCCCTGGAAGTGCCACGGCGCATTGGTGCTGCCAGTGCCCACAATCAGTTTCCCACGGGCCAGCACACTGTCGAGCTTGCCGTCGGCCGCCTGGGCGGTACCCATGGCAGCGGACGAAGCCGCGAGAACAAAAACACACGCTTTGAACAAGGAAGGTCGGCGATGCATGGCAAGCACTCCAAAGGGCTGTTTATTCCGCTATACCGGAAGATGGTTTGTTACTACGGAATAGACAGCAGAAAGTGTGCCACAGGATTCGGATGGAATCTGTAGTTGTATGAAATATCTTGATAATCAAAGAGATGAGAACCAACGCCGCAGCGTTGCCAGGCGTGTCCCCCATGCAACCGCGCTACCGTTGGCCACACTTGACGGGTATCCGGGCCACATTTCAGGGCACGTGGCACAAAAAAAAGCATGGCACACCTGTCAACTCTGACAGTAGGCGCGAGTGCCGGGCAGCCCTATCGTGAACAGGACTTCGCTGCACCCGAGAAGGAGATTTCGATGAGTGCCGTCATTTCGCGTTCTGATCTGGCCCCGGTCTATCGCAAAGTCCTGAAAACCTGGCGCCCGGTGATCCTCTATTTCGCCGATGAACATTGCCCCGCCTGCGAATGGGCCGGGCCGGTCTTTCGCCAGACGGCCGAGCCCTACCGGCATCGCGCCAATATTTATATGCTCAACACCAGCGAAACGCCCCGGCACCCGCAGGTCACCGGTACGCCGACGGTGCTGTTTTACAAGGACGGCAGACTGGTGAAAAAACTCAAAGGCATCGGCACTGAAGAAACCCTCGCACGGGATTTCGCCGAACACATCGGCAAGACCAAAGCGCCCACTGCGCCCCGACAGCGAACGCATGATCTGTCTTGGCTACGTGGAACATTTCGTACTCTGCGCACTGTTCCTCGGGCACGCCTGCGGAGTCTGTGCCGAACATGCGGACTGAGAAACTACACTTTTGATCAGTGAACACTGCGGTGCCTGAACCCAAGCATTCGCGAGCAGGCTCGCTCCCACATTGAAACGCGTTCCAATGTGGGAGCGCTCGCGAAGAGGACAGTACAGTCGCCAGAGAACTCAAGTATTACGCGGCAGCACGCTCCAAAAGCACCCGCGTCACTCGCCGCTCTTCAACCGCTTTCACCGTCATCTGCCAACCGTCATGCTCCAGACGGTCACCGGTGACCGGCAAGCGATCCAGCAGGCTCATGACCAGCCCGGCCATGGTCTGGTAATCCTCGGTCGGCTCAGCCCCAAAACCGGTAAGCTGGCGAACCCGTGTCAGGTTCAACGCACCGCTGACCAGGAATCCACCCGATTCCTCGACCACATCCGGGCCTTCTATCTCGCTCGCATCCGGCAACTCGCCGGCAATCGATTCGAGGATGTCGGTCATGGTCAGTACCCCGACAAAGTCGCCGAATTCGTTGACCACGAAGGCAATGTGGGTTGACGCGCCGCGCATCTGCTCCAGGGCATTGAGGATGGAATAACTGTCGAGCAGATTGATGGTCTTGCGTGCCAGGTGTTCCAGGTCCGGCTCCACGCCGCCCAGGTATACCTTGAGCAATTCCTTTTTATGCACGAAGCCCAACGGCTCATCCACCGCTCCGTCGCGAATCAACGGCAGACGCGAGTAGGACGAATGCATCAACCTGGTACGAATCGTCTCGGCGTCATCCGCCAGATCAATCGCATCGACATCCGCACGCACGGTCATCAGGCCACGAATCGGTCGTTCTGCCAGTTGCAGCACGCCGCTGATCATGACCCGCTCCCGACGATCAAACAGCTCCGCGCTCGGCGCCTCACCGTTGTCCAACAGGTCGGAAATTTCTTCGCCGACCTCTTCCACCGCCAGTTTACGACCGCCAAGCAAACGCATGACCGCGTGGGCCGTGCGCTCCCGCAGGGGACGCAGACCCTGCATCGAGCGCTTGCGGCGAGCGCGGGCGATCTGGTTGAACACCTCGATCAGAATCGAGAAACCAATGGCGGCGTACAGATAGCCTTTTGGAATGTGGAAGCCCAGACCTTCAGCGGTCAAGGCGAAACCGATCATCATCAAAAAGCCCAGGCAGAGCATGATCACGGTCGGGTGCGCATTGACGAAGCGGGTCAGCGGCTTGCTCGCCACGATCATCAGGCCGATGGAAATGATCACCGCGATCATCATCACCGCCAGTTCATCAACCATGCCCACGGCGGTAATCACCGCGTCCAGCGAGAACACCGCGTCCAGCACCACAATCTGCGCGACGATAGGCCAGAACAGCGCATAAGCGGTGTTGCTGGTGCGTTCGCCGACATGACCTTCCAGCCTTTCATGCAGCTCCATGGTTGCCTTGAACAACAGGAACACACCGCCGAACAGCATGATCAGGTCGCGACCGGAGAAGCTCTTGTCGAATACCTCGAACAGCGGCTGCGTGAGGGTGACCAGCCAGGAAATGCTCGCCAACAGGCCCAGGCGCATGATCAATGCCAGCGACAGGCCGATAATCCGCGCACGGTCACGCTGATGCGGCGGCAATTTGTCCGCCAGAATCGCGATGAACACCAGGTTGTCGATACCCAGTACCAGTTCCAGCACGATCAGCGTCAACAAGCCCAGCCAGGCTGTGGGGTCCGCTATCCATTCCATAAAATGTCTCGATCTCTCTTCAGTAAATTCAGGCTGCCGGACACGGCAAAGTGCAACGCGAAAGCGCTGGGGCTGCGTTGTCAACGATAGTCGGGGGTCGGAAAACCGGATGCTGCGAGTGCGTCAAGACCGCGCCAGGGCGCAAAAAGAAGGTGCTCTGTTCAAGAGACGGGGGAGGCTCCGAGAGGGTGTTCATGCAAATCCTGAATGGAAAAAGGCCCTCGAGCCTACACGCTGAGGCCCCGTATTCCCCAGCGAAAAATTATTTCGGGATCTGTACGAGAGCCTCAATTCAGTCTTTGAAAGACTGCATGACCCGCTCGGCATTGGCGTGGCACGCCATGCCCTCCGGCCGGCTGGTAATGCCGTCGATGACCGCAAGGAGTTGCGCCCGGTTCTCCGCCAGATGCACTTGCATCGCTTCAATCTGTTCCACCTTGCGCATCAGGCTCGCGACCAACGCTTGCTCGTTGAAATCACCCGTCACCGGGTGCGGCAACAGCGTCTTCAGTTCGTCGAGGCTGAAACCAGCCTGCTGGGCGCGCTGGATGATATTGAGGGTTTGCAGAACTTGCGGCGGATAACGGCGATAGCCATTGCCTTGTCGCTCGACCTTGGGGATCAGGCCCTGCGCCTCGTAAAAGCGAATGCGCGACGCGTTGAGCCCACTCATCTGCGCCAGTTCACCAATCTTCATTGCAACCTCGCTCCACCGCTTGACATTAAAGTTAACTTTAAGCTTAGCCTCGCTCCATCACTGCTGAGGAGTCAAGCATGTCGCCCTTTCAAACACTGAATCTGCCCAACGGTCAGCGCATCGCCAACCGTATCGCCAAAGCGGCGATGGAAGAAAACCTTGCCAATAGCGAACAGGCACCTTCCCCGCAACTGTTTCGCCTGTATCAGTCCTGGGCGGAAGGCGGCGCCGGACTGTTGCTGACCGGCAACGTGATGATCGACCGGCGCGCCATGACCGGCCCGGGCGGGGTCGTCCTTGAGGACGAGCGTCATCTGCAGCAATTCCGCCAATGGGCGACCATCGGCCGCAGTGGCGGCGCGCAGTTCTGGGTGCAGCTCAACCATCCTGGGCGCCAGACCATGGCCAACCTCGGTCAGCAAGCATTGGCACCTTCAGCGGTTGCGCTGGATCTGGGCCAGTTTTCGAAGATGTTTGCCGAACCCACGCCCATGAGCCAAAGCGCTATCGAAGACGTTATCCAGCGCTTCGCCAAAAGCGCCGCGCTTGCCGAGAAGGCGGGTTTCACCGGGGTGCAGATTCACGCCGCCCATGGCTATCTGTTGAGCCAGTTCCTGTCGCCGCTGACCAACCAGCGGACAGATCAATGGGGTGGCTCGCTGGAAAATCGTGCGCGCCTGCTGCTGTCGGTGGTCGAAGCGGTTCGCCAAGCGGTCACGCCGCAGTTTTGTGTCGCGGTAAAGCTCAATTCGGCGGATTTCCAGCGTGGCGGATTCGACACCGACGATGCCCGTCAGGTGATCGAGTGGCTGAACGAATGGCCGATTGATCTGCTGGAGTTGTCGGGTGGCAGTTATGAGGCGCCGGCCATGCAGGGCGAAGCACGCGACGGGCGCACGTTGGCCCGCGAGGCGTACTTTCTGGAAATGGCCGGCGAACTGGCCAGCGTGGCGCGCATGCCGGTCATGGTAACTGGCGGCATCCGGCGCCTGGCGGTGGTCGAGCAAGTGCTCGACAGCGGTGTGGCGATGGCCGGGATCGCCACCGCACTGACCCTTGAGCCGCACCTGGTCAGGCACTGGCGCGAAGGCCGCGACAGCCATCCGCAATTACCGCCGATCCGCTGGAAACGCAAAGCCCTGGCGTCATTGGCGAACATGGCGGTGGTGCGCTTCCAGATTGATCGCCTCAGTCGCGGGCGCAAGCCCAAGCCAAAGGTATCGGCGCTTTGGGCGTTGCTTCGTGACCAGGTCTATCTGGGTCGCCGCGCCCGTCAGTATCGACAAGCCATGGGGGTGTGACGAGATTCGCTAGCGAAGGGGCCGGCCCAGGCGCCGCCCCCTCAAAGATCATCAATGTGCCGATATTGCGCATCCAGCGCCCCGGCCAGTTGCTTCGCCCGTCCCAGACGAATCGGCCCGCGTTCGATGTCGATCAACAGGCCCGGACACTCCAGTAGCGGTAAACCGCACAGATCTTTCAAGCGACCATCGGTCACCACCAGCAGGCGCTGTTGTTCAGCAGGGAAGCGTTTGCGCCGCAACGTCAGCCATTGCTGCGCCTGCCCCAACGCGGCGAGCAATGGCGTACCACCGCCCGCGCCCAGCCCCTCCAGCCACACACGCAGACCAGTTGAAGCCTTCAAACCCTGCACCTGCCATGTCGGCGCGGCGCCGCTGGCAGTCAACAGCGCCAGCCGCGCGCGCTGGCGATAAGCGTCATCGAACAGTTGCGCGAGCAAGCCTTTGGCATCGCGCAACGCCTGATGCCGGCGCGTCGAGGCCGAGGCGTCGACAATCACCAGCCAAAGCTCATGGGGCGTGCGGGTACGCAACTGGAACAACAGATCAGCGCGCCGTTGCGGGCGACCGTTCAGCAAGGTTGCCGGCCAGTTCACCGAACCACTGCGGGTGCTGTGACGCTTGCCCTGACGGCCGTTGTCCAGGCGTCCGGCCCGGGGTCTGGCATTCGCCCCCGCGTCGGATCGGGGGCGAATGCCTAAGGCTTTTTTGGCCAGCTCGGCACTTCGCGGCGTGCGCCAGTGGCGAGTGCCGGAGCAGGCATTTCGCCCCACTGGCCCTGCCCTTCACCGGGATTGGACTCAGCGCTGGCCGGGTTTGACGCGGGGGGTTGCGGGCTCGACGTCGATGGCTCACGGCGCCGGTGACGCAGCGCAAACTCGGCCACCGCATCGATATCCGCTTCGGCAATGGCCGCAGACCCGCGCCACGCCGCGTGCGCCCGGGCAGCACGAAGCCACACCAGGTCAGCGCGCAAACCGTCGACACCCGCCGCAAAACAACGCTCGGTGATGTGCGCCAGCGCGACATCGTCCAGCGCAATACCGGCGAGACGGTTGCGGGCGTTTTCGCAGCGTTCACGCAGGGCTTGCTGCTGCGCTTGCCATTGCGTGCAAAAGGCCTGCGGATCGCTGTCGAAATCCAGTCGCCGGCGAATGATCTGCCCGCGTTCAGCCGGCGCCGTGTTGCCGCCGAGGGCGACGTTCAGACCGAAGCGGTCAAGCAGTTGCGGACGCAGCTCGCCCTCTTCCGGGTTCATCGTGCCGATCAGCACGAACTTCGCCGAATGACGATGAGAGATGCCGTCACGCTCGATCAGGTTGGTGCCGCTCGCGGCCACGTCGAGCAACAGGTCGACCAGATGATCGGGCAGCAAGTTGACTTCATCGACGTACAGAACGCCGCCGTCAGCCTTGGCCAGCACGCCGGGAGAAAACTGCGCGCGACCCTCGCTCAGCGCCGCATCAAGATCGAGGGTGCCGACCAGACGTTCTTCGGTGGCGCCCAGCGGCAAGGTGACGAACTGACCGCTGGCGATCAGATCAGCCAGACCACGGGCCAAGGTGGATTTGGCCATGCCGCGCGGGCCTTCGATCAACACACCGCCAATCTTCGGATCGATGGCGGTGAGGCACAGAGCGAGTTTCAGATCATCGGCGCCGACCACGGCGGAGAGGGGGAAATGCGGGGTGTCGGTCATTTGGGTTTTCTCTGTCGTGGTCTTTGGTGTGCTTGAGTGTTGTGGGGTGTTCTGCCGAGTTACGCCGACCTGATAGATCGAGCCGAGCTCAAGTTTTGACAGCAACAGAGATCGGCCCCCTCTCCCTCCCGGAGAGCGCTGGGGTGAGGGTAGCTTTTGAGCGGCTACATATCTTCCTCAATATCCAGCAGCAGATTCTCCAACGCTTCTTTATAAACCCCGGGTTCCTGCCACATCCCGCGCTGTTGAGCTTCCAACATGCGCTCGGCCATGTCCCGCAGCGCATGCGGATTATGCTCACGAACAAAATCCCGGGTCGCCGGGTCGAGCAGATAAGCATCGGCCAGCAGTGCATATTGGTGATCGTCAATCAACTGCGTCGTCGCATCGAACGCGAACAAGTTATCAACCGTCGCGGCCATTTCGAACGCCCCTTTGTAGCCGTGGCGCTTGACCCCGTCGATCCATTTCGGATTGACCGCCCGCGAACGGACCACCCGGTTCAGCTCTTCTTTCAAGGTACGGATTTTCGGCAGATCCGGTTGGCTGTGGTCACCGTGATAACTGGCCGCCGCTTCACCGCGCAGGGTTTCGACCGCTGCGAGCATGCCGCCCTGAAACTGGTAGTAATCATTGGAATCGAGCAAGTCGTGTTCGCGATTGTCCTGATTCTGCAGCACCGCTTGCACCTGACTCAGACGCTGGACGAACTGGTCGCGGGCGGCCGTGCCCTCGTCCGAACCGCCATAGGCGTAGGCGCCCCAGTTCAGATAAACCTCGGCCAGATCCTCACGGCTCTGCCACAAACGCCCATCGATGGCACCCTGCACGCCGGCACCGTAAGCACCGGGTTTGGCGCCGAAGATGCGCCAACCGGCCTGACGCCGCGCGGTGTCCTCATCAAGTCCCGTTTGCCGCAGCGCCTCGCGCTCGGCCCGTACCTTGGCCGCCAGCGGATTGAGATCGTCCGGTTCATCGAGGGCGGCGACGGCTTGCACCGCTGCGTCGAACAGACGGATCAGGTTGGCAAAGGCGTCGCGGAAGAATCCGGACACGCGCAACGTGACATCCACTCGCGGACGATCCAGCAGGCTCAGCGGCAGAATTTCGAAATCGTCCACGCGCTGACTGCCGGTCGCCCACACCGGACGCACGCCCATCAAGGCCATGGCCTGCGCAATATCGTCGCCGCCAGTGCGCATGGTGGCGGTGCCCCACACCGACAAACCAAGCTGACGCAGGTGATCGCCGTGATCCTGCAAGTGCCGCTCGAGAATCAGCGTCGCCGACTGGAAACCGATGCGCCACGCTGTGGTGGTCGGCAGGTTGCGCACGTCCACCGAGTAGAAGTTGCGCCCGGTGGGCAGCACATCGAGGCGGCCACGGCTGGGCGCCCCGCTCGGGCCGGCGGGAACGAAACGGCCGCTGAGAGCATCGAGCAGGCCACGCATTTCGGCAGGGCCGCAGGCGTCCAGGCGCGGGGCGACGACCTCGCGCAGAGAATGGATGATCACATTTACATCAGACCACCCCGGGCCCTGTGGGAGCGAGCCTGCTCGCGAAAGCGCTGTGTCAGGTAAATGGCTGTCGGCTGAAACTCCGCCTTCGCGAGCAGGCTCGCTCCCACAAGATTTTTGCAGGGACTCGCAGATCATCTGCGTGGCAAACAGTTCGAGGCGTTCACGGGTATCGCCGGCAGTGCGCCAGACTTCATCGCTTTGCGATTGCAGAGCCTCGGGACGCGGGCCTGTCCATGGATCGGCCAGCGCACAATCGAGTGGATCGAATCCGAGTTCGAACGCTTTGGCGAGTGCGCGCACCAGGCTCGATTGCGCGCCTTTGCCGTCGCCTCGTGGAATACGCAGAAGCGCCAACAACGTATCAACACGCAAACGCCCGGTCGGCGACTCGCCAAAAATATGCAGCCCGTCACGAATCTGCGATTCCTTCAGATCACACAAATACGTATCCAGACGCGGCAACCAGATTGCCGCATCGGCGTCGCTGTCCAGCCCGGCATCCAGCTGCAATTCACGATCAATCTGCGTGTCGCGCACCAGTTGCAGAATGTCGCGTTGCAACTCCCGGGCGCGACGCGGATCGAGCAACTGCGCTTCGTAATACTCGTCGGCCAACAGTTCCAGATTGCGCAGCGGGCCGTAGGTTTCAGCGCGGGTCAGCGGCGGCATCAGGTGATCAATGATCACCGCTTGGGTGCGCCGCTTGGCCTGGGCGCCCTCGCCCGGGTCGTTGACGATAAACGGGTAGATGTTTGGCAACGGCCCGAGCAACGCATCCGGCCAGCAATTGTGCGAAAGCCCGACACCCTTGCCCGGCAACCACTCGAGGTTGCCATGCTTGCCGACATGGATCACGCCGTGGGCACCGTAGGTGTTGCGCAGCCAGAAGTAGAACGCGAGGTAAGCGTGAGGCGGCACCAGATCCGGGTCGTGATACACCGCGCTCGGGTCAACCTGATAACCCCGTGCGGGCTGGATGCCGACGAAGGTCAGGCCGAACCGCAAACCGGCGATCATCATGCGTCCGTCGCGGTACATCGGATCGTTTTGCGGCGCTCCCCAACGCTCGATCACAGCGCTGCGATTAGCTTCCGGCAGCGCGTTGAACATCGCCAAGTAAGCGTCCATCGCCAGGCTTTGCTGGCACGGGCGCAGGTCAATCGTGTCGAGATCATTGCTGACGCCACCGAGCAATTGCTGGATCAACGCGGTGCCACTTTCCGGCAACTCGGCGCCGAGCGGATAACCCTCAGCCTGCAACGCCCGCAGGATATTCAGCGCTGCGGCCGGCGTATCGAGGCCGACACCGTTGCCGATACGACCGTCGCGGGTCGGGTAGTTGGCAAGGATCAGCGCGATGCGTTTTTCGCCGTTCGGCACCCGCGCCAGATCAATCCAGCGCCGTGCCAGTTCGGCGACGAAGTCCATGCGCTCAGGCTGTGCCCGGTAGCAGACAACATCGGACTGACTGCGCTCACTGCGCCACGCCAGATCCTTGAAGCTGATCGGCCGGCTGATGATGCGCCCGTCGAGTTCAGGCAAGGCAATGTGCATCGCCAGATCACGCGGGCCGAGACCCTGCTCGCTGTCACGCCAGCCAGGTTCGTTGTCCTGGGCGCAAATCGCCTGGATCACCGGAATGTTGCGGCGAAACGGGCGCAAATGCGGCGCTTCCGGGCTGGACTGGGCAAACCCGGTGGTATTGAGAATCACCGAGGCCGAGACTTCGTCCAGCCAATCCTCGACCACCGCCAGGCAGCCGGGCTCCTTCAGACTCGCCACCGCAATGGGCAACGGATTAAGCCCTGCCGCTTGCAGACGCTGGCAGAACACGTCGATGAACGTCGTGTTCGCCGCCTGCAAATGCGAGCGGTAAAACACCACCGCCGCGACCGGTTGCTTCGCCAGCCACTCGGCTTGCCAGTCACTCAGTGCCGCGGTGTTTTTTTGTGGATGGTAAATCGCTGTACGCGGCAGGGTTTGCGGCTCTTCCCACGCGTAATCGCGGGCCAGCCAACGGGTAGCCAGACACCGGAAAAAATCCAGCGCATTGCCCATGCCGCCTTGACGCAAAAACTGCCAGAGGCGGTTGCGATCCTCGGCGTTGACGGTGCTCAAATCGCTGAGCTCCGGATCAGGCCGGTCATCGCCCGGCACCAGGATCACCTGCACGCCACGCTCGGACAGCTCGACCAAACGCTCGACGCCATAACGCCAATAGGCGATGCCGCCGTGCAACGAAATCAGAATGACCTTGGCATGGCGCAGCACTTCGTCGACGTACAAATCGACCGAGGCGTGATTCTGCACCTGCATCGGGTTGGCCAGGCGCAGGCTCGGATAATCCTCCGGCAACTGCTGTGCTGCTTCGGCGAGCAGCGCCAGGCTGGAGTCGCCGCTGCACAGGATCACCAGCTCGGCGGGGGTTTGCCCAAGGTCGGCGATGTTGTCATCCGACACGAAACCGCCGGGTTGGGTCCTGAGCAGGTGCATGGCTTAAACGCTGAGCGCGGCGCGCAGTTGCGCTTCGAGTTGCGCGGCGTCGAGTTCCTGACCGATCAGCACCAGACGCGTCACGCGCGCTTCATCGGCGCCCCACTGGCGGTCGAAATGCTTGTCGAAACGCGTGCCCACGCCTTGGATCAGCAGACGCATCGGCTTGTTCGGGATGGCCGCAAAGCCTTTCACACGAAGGATGCCGTGCTGGACCACCAGTTGCGTCAGCGCGTCGAGCAGCAGGCTTTCGTCGGCTTGCGGCAGCTCGATGGAGATCGAATCAAAAGCGTCGTGATCGTGGTCATCATGATCGTCATCGCCTTCACCATGGTGATGATCGTGATGGCTGTGGCGGCTGTCGATGTGCTCTTCGGAGCCGGCGCCGAGGCCGATCAGCACGTCCAGCGGCAGACGGCCATTGCTGGCTTCGATGATCTTCACCGCCGGCGGCAATTCTTCAGCGACTTCAGCGCGGACGCGCGCCAGATCTTCCGCGCTGGTCTGGTCGGCCTTGTTGAGAATCACCAGGTCGGCGCTGGCCAGTTGGTCGGCAAACAATTCGTGCAGGGGCGATTCGTGGTCGAGGTTCGGATCGAGTTTGCGCTGGGCATCGACCTGATCCGGGAACGCGGCGAAAGTGCCAGCGGCCACGGCCGGGCTGTCCACCACGGTGATCACCGCGTCAACCGTGCAGGCGCTGCGGATTTCCGGCCACTGGAAGGCTTGTACCAGCGGTTTTGGCAGGGCCAGGCCCGACGTTTCGATGAGGATGTGATCGAGGTCGCCGCGACGGGCGACCAGTTCACGCATCACCGGGAAGAACTCTTCCTGAACGGTGCAGCACAGGCAGCCGTTGGCCAGTTCGTAGACGCGGCCGGTGGCTTCTTCTTCGGTGCAACCGATGGTGCATTGCTTGAGGATTTCACCGTCAATGCCCAACTCGCCAAACTCGTTGACGATCACCGCGATGCGACGGCCCTGCGCGTTGTCGAGCATGTGGCGCAGCAGCGTGGTCTTGCCCGAGCCAAGGAAGCCGGTGACGATGGTGACAGGGAGTTTGGCCAGTGTTTTCATCGGTATGCCCTTTGGCAAGCGGCGGGCATACGGGACGAGGATCGGCAACGCGGACGCGCGCCTGATGAGTTCGCCACCGGATCACCCCGCCCGGTTGAAAGTGAGAATCTGTGACGAGGCAGGTCTCCTGGCTGACAGTGTTCAGGCGCCGGGCCTGGCATTCGCTGCGCCTTCCCGCTGGCTCATCGATTGAGCTGGCAGTGGCGTGGCAGCGAACATCACCGTTCACAGTTGCGGGGGCAGCCGCGGCTTTGACCGCGTTCCCTTCTTAGCTTCGGCAACGGCCGAAGAACCTCGAATGCGCAAGGCTACGCATGGGTTGCTTATGGGTCAATGCTTGGATTGGGGGCCTATCCGTTTCTGCGGCAACGGCTACTTGGGGGCAGCCCTTACGGCGCAACCCCAAGCCGCCGTGACCGCAGCAACGGATATCCCACACCAATTCAAACCCACCACCCCATCCAATTGACTCAAATCCCCCCTCATGCTCTCCTACACAACTTGTTACGGGTGCCCTTCACAGGGTGAAACGGGAAACCGGTGAATCATGTGCTTTACTCAAGCCCATGTCAGTCCGGTGCTGCCCCCGCAACGGTAAGCGAGCGAAGCGTCAAAACCACTGTGCCAGCAAGGCATGGGAAGGTGACGCTTGCAGGTCGGCCTGACGCCAACCCCTCGTGAGCCCGGAGACCGGCCCGCAACACACAGCCCGCATTGTGCGCGCTGAACACAACAAACCCGCGGTGGGCGGGCGCTGTTCGAACCTCTGCGCGCCCGACCCGCAGGGGTTTCATGCGCTCGATTCGCCCGCTGACACTCCAGAGGGAAGCGCCATGTCGATCATCAGCAGCACCGGCAGCAACACGGACAAAATCTCCAGCACCTCAACCTTGACCCAACGCCTGACCGCCGCCGTCTTCGCGTCGATTCTGGGTGCCAGCCTGGTTTATTTCGCCGGTTTCTCGCACATCGAAGCGGTCCACAATGCCGCCCACGATACCCGCCACAGCGCCGCGTTCCCGTGCCACTGAGACCTGCCGACATGATCAAGCGAATTGCGCAAACCGCAGGCTTCACCGGTCTGTTGGCCGCCCTGCTCCTCACGCTGCTGCAAAGCTTCTGGGTGTCGCCGCTGATTCTTCAGGCAGAAACCTACGAGAAAGCCGAACCGGTGGCCGTCCACGAACATGCCGCAGGCGCGATGGCCGCTCACACCCACGATGCCGAAGCCTGGGAGCCGGAAAACGGCTGGCAGCGCGTGGTTTCGACCACCGGCGGCAATCTGGTGGTGGCCGTCGGTTTCGCCCTGATGCTCGCCGGTCTCTACACCCTGCGCGCACCGACGAAAACCTCCCAGGGGCTGCTCTGGGGTCTGGCCGGTTACGTCACGTTCGTACTGGCGCCAACGATGGGCCTGCCACCAGAATTGCCGGGCACTGCCGCGGCGGACCTCGCTGCTCGGCAAATCTGGTGGATCGGCACGGCCGCCTCTACCGCCGTTGGCCTGTCGCTGATCGCCTTCAGCCGCCACTGGCTGATGAAGATCCTCGGCATTGCTATCCTGGCCGTACCTCACCTCATCGGCGCGCCGCAACCGCAAGTGCATTCGATGCTCGCTCCGGAAGCGCTGGAAACCCGGTTCAAAATCGCTTCGCAGCTGACCAATGTGGCGTTCTGGCTGGCCCTCGGCCTGATCAGCGCCTGGTTGTTCCGCCGCAAACGCGATGGTCTGTACCACGCATGACCGATGACAACGCAGTGCCGACCTTCGCCGTCGGCCTGGGCTGCCAGCGCGGCTGCCCGGCCAGTACGCTGCGCGCCCTGCTTGATCAGGCCTTGCAGGCCCATCGCATTGAACTCAATGCGGTCAAGGCCCTGGCCAGCATCGACCTGAAGCGCGACGAGCCCGGCTTGCAGGAACTCGCCGCACAACTGGCCCTGCCGTTGCTGTACTTCAGCAGTGAACAACTGGCCAGTTTTCAAACGCAACTGAGCCACCATTCGCAAATCGCCTACGAGCGAACCGGTTGCTATGGCGTGGCCGAAAGTGCAGCACTGGCGCTGGCCGAACAATTGATTCAGGCACCGGCAAAACTGCTGATTTGCCGACAAAAATACGCCCAGGCAACCCTGGCATTGGCCGGCGCTGCGTAAAATCCCGATAATCTCCGCCATCGATCATGAGCAATCTTCATCTGAAGCGTTGCTGAGCGTCTTTTCCCAAGGATTCAACGATGACCGTCTACTTCATCGGCGCCGGCCCCGGCGACCCGGAATTGATCACTGTCAAAGGCCAGCGGCTGATTCGCAGTTGCCCGGTGATTATCTACGCAGGTTCGCTGGTGCCGGCGGCAGTGCTCGACGGCCATCAAGCCGAAATGGTGGTCAACAGCGCTGAATTGCACTTGGAACAGATCATCGACCTGATCAAGACCGCGCATGCCAATGGCCAGGATGTCGCACGGGTGCATTCCGGCGATCCGAGTCTGTATGGCGCGATTGGCGAGCAGATCCGTTATCTGCGCGAACTGAATATTGCGTTCGAGATCATCCCCGGCGTGACGGCCACCGCAGCCTGTGCCGCATTGCTGGGCGCGGAACTGACGTTGCCCGACGTATCGCAAAGCGTGATTCTGACCCGCTACGCCGATAAAACCGCTATGCCAGCGGGTGAGGAACTGGGCAGTCTGGCGCAGCATGGTGCAACCATGGCGATTCATCTGGGGGTCAATCATCTGCCGAAGATTCTGCTGGAGTTGCTGCCGCATTACGGCGCGGACTGCCCGATTGCGGTGATCCACCGGGCGACGTGGCCGGATCAGGATTGGGTGGTGGGGACACTGGCGGACATTGCCGAAAAGGTCGAAGCCAAAGGGTTTCGGCGTACTGCCCTGATTCTGGTTGGGCGGGTGTTGGGGAGTGAAGTGTTTAGCGAGTCATCGCTGTATCGCGCAGGGCACGCACATTTGTATCGCCCATGAAGACCTCTTCGCGAGCAAGCCCGCTCCCACATTTGGAATGCGATCAAATGTGGGAGCGGGCTTGCTCGCGAAGGCGTCGGCGAAATTGACCCATAAAAAAACGGCGCTCACGGGGCGCCGTTTTTTATGACTGCAGCGAACACCTTAGTAGTAGGCGTTTTCTTTCTGCGTGTGATCGGTCACGTCGCGAACGCCTTTCAGCTCCGGGATGCGCTCGAGCAACGTGCGCTCGATGCCTTCCTTCAACGTGACGTCCGCCTGACCGCAGCCCTGGCAACCGCCACCGAACTGCAGAACGGCAATGCCGTCTTCAACCACATCGATCAGGCTGACCTGACCGCCGTGGCTGGCCAGCCCCGGGTTGATTTCAGTTTGCAGGTAGTAGTTGATGCGCTCGTTGACCGGGCTGTCAGCGTTGACCATCGGGACTTTGGCGTTTGGCGCCTTGATGGTCAACTGGCCGCCCATACGGTCGGTGGCGTAATCGACAACGGCGTCATCGAGAAACGCTTCGCTGAACGAATCGATGTAAGCGGTGAAGCTCTTCAGCCCCAGCGCGGTGTCTTCAGGTTTTTCCTCGCCCGGCTTGCAGTAGGCAATGCAGGTTTCGGCGTACTGGGTGCCAGGCTGGGTGATGAAGACGCGGATACCGATACCAGGGGTGTTCTGCTTGGAGAGCAGATCAGCCAGGTAATCGTGGGCGGCGTCGGTAATGGTAATAGCGGTCATGGAAACTCCTCGCAGGCTTGGGCGCAGTTTACGCCAATCGTTGCGCCGGACAAAGTCCTAGTATTTTTGTCGGGAAAGATTCTCGACAGCCTCGCCGTCAATCCGGGCCTTGAGCCAGCGATAGCTGCGTTTTTCCACCCATTCGTAGCTCAACCACGAGCCGGCACCAATCGCCAGCACACACACGGCAAACATCAAATACGGGTCGATGCCGTAGCGCCGCGCGAGGAATCCCCCTGCCGACAGCACCAGAACGTGCATCAGATACACCGAATAGGAGCAATCACCGAGCCACTTCAGCAGTCGGCTGCCCTCGACATAACGTTCCAGCGCCAAGCATGACATCACCAGCACCGCACTGGGCACACCCCAGCTCAGCAGCCTCGGTGTCGGCGGCAGATGGTAGATCGCTAGCAGCGCCGCGCCGATTCCCAGCAACGGCAGCCACCCTCCGCTGGCGATCCAGCCGCGGCGATGGAGCATGCCGATGGCGATCCCCAGCAGAAACTCATAGACGATGTCCGAGCGATAGAACCCACTGATCCAGCCAAACCCGGTCCACGCCTCACACACCGCAAACAACAGCGCCGCGACCACCAGCACGCGCACCTGCAGGCGAAACAGCAAGGCCCAGGCGAACAGCACGTAGAAGAGCATTTCGTAGTTGAGGGTCCAGCCGACATTCAGTGTGGGATAAATCCCATAGCCGCCGGGATTCTCTGCAGGAATGAACAGCAACGACAGCAAGAAGTGGCTCCAGTCCACCGTCTGATCGGGCAGCAGCGGTTGTGCGAAAACCACCAGCAGCCCCATCAACACGGTGTACAGCCAATACGCCGGTACGATGCGAATCAGTCGATACAGCAGAAAGCGCGCGGGTGGCAGCGGTTTGTGCTCGGTGGAAAGAAAGATCACCAGACCGCTGATGACAAAGAACACATCGACGCCGACGGCGCCCTTGTCGATGAACAATTGGCCCACCGACCCGCTCGCCTTGAAATCGAAGAAAATCTGCATGAAGTGATGGCAAACCACCGTCCACGCCGCAAGCGCACGCAGGGCCTGCACTGAAATCAACATCGCCCGCTCCTGCTCACATGCCCAAAAACACCATTCACCCTGTGGGAGCGAGCCTGCTCGCTCCCACAGGGGATTTGTGTTGCCTGAAACTGTGACAGTCGGCTCGGTTCAAATGATCAAAGATTCTCGTAGCGGTTCATGTCCAGCACGCCCTCTTCCACCGGGTCGGTTTCGTGCAGGTACTGGCTCAGATCATGGAAATAGAACCAGAATTGCGGGTGACTGCGACGAATCCCCCAGCGTTCGACGATTTTTTCGAAAAGGTCAGCGTCCTTGGCGCTTTCCATTGCATCGACAAATTCGGAAACCTGACCGGCAGGCACGTTGAACATGAAGTTCGGATAACTGCTGAGCACGCCCGGAAAAACAGTAAGGGTGTCCAGCCCGGGCTGATAGCGCAGCGACTCACCGAGCAGGAACGCCACATTGCTGTGCGCACGGTTGCGCAACAGGCTGTAGACCTCACGTTTTCCGCTGGCGGTTTCAATGCGCAGCATGGTGGCTTCCGGCAGTTGGTCGATGACCTTCAAACCGGCCGCCGGGCGCGAAGTCAGACGGCTTAGCGCCTGCTCGGCATTTTGCAGCGCCGGGTCGATATTCGGCCGGGAGCAGTAAGCGCCGTCGCAGCGATTGATCGGATCGGGGTGCGCATTGAGATCACCGTAGCGCGCCAGCAATTGCATGGCGAAATCGTATTTCGGGTCTTTCTCGTCGAGTTTCAGCGCGGTCGGCTTGTCGTCGTCAATGGCTTCGTAATCGAGCCACATCTTGAACTGGCCGCCGCTCTGATACCAATCGTCGAGGTAGTCCTCACGGGAATCGGCCGGCATCAGGCGCAGGAAGTTCTGCTCGGCGCCGTTACGGATCAGGTCGAAATACAGGCGAGTCTGGGCTTGATGGGAAACGTTGCCGAACACATCGAAGTTGACCGCCAACTGGTAATAGGTGCGTTCCAGCAGCGGATAGTCGAACAACCACATCGTCTGTGGCACCTCGCCGATCAGGCCTTTGGTCACCGACGCGCTGTCGAAGTGGCGGAAGATGCTCAGCAGCGCGTTGTCGTTGCCGGCCCACAGCGTCGACCAGCTCGGTGCCGGGACATCGGCGTAGCTGTCGCGGCGCAGCGCTTCGTAATCGTTGCGTTTGTTGCGGTAGTTGTGCCACAGGCTCAGGACGCTGCCGACATCGTCGTTCTGCCCCGGCATCGCCAGCAAAGGCGTGGCCTGGCCGCGATAGTTCGGGTCGGTGATATAGAGGTCGTGCTCCGGCGCCTGAAACAGCGCCCAGAAGTTGTCGCGGATCACGTCAGTCGCGATCTGTCCACGGCACACCGGGCCGCGAATAAAGGTACGGACGAAATATTCGGCGTTATCGAGCATGAACTGGTAACGCGCCTGCGCCGGAATCGCCTCGAATGTCGCGAAGGGATTGGCGCGGCTCTGCGGGCCGTAACCGGGTAATGCATTGACCTGCCAGTTGCCGCTGTAGAACAGGCTCTTGACCCGCGCCATCTTTGCCGCGCTCAGTGGATAGGTGATGTGGGTCTTGTGCACGATCACCCCTTGCACCGGCCACAAGCGGTAATACACCTGAGTCCCCGGATCGTCGTTGGGGCGGCGGGTGGCGATCAGGTCAATGGGTTGGCCGGTCGGCGTGCGCGAGCGTACCCATTGGAAAAAATGCCCCGGCTCGCCGTCCTTGAAGTAGATGTGCGCCAGAAACCAGTGTTCGAACAACCAGCGCCCGACCAGGCTTTCACGGGCACCGGGGGTATTGAGCAGGTTTTCCCACTGGACAATCTGCAACGCCTCTTTGGCGCTCGGCGCCAGACCCTGTTCGTCAATCGGCGCACCGGACGCCAGCCAGCGTTGCAAGGTCTGGTACTGCTGATCGGTCAGGCCAGTGACCGCCAGCGGCATCCCCTCTTTCGGGTGAGCGCCGGCGTAGCCTTCGAACTCGGCGGGCATTGCGCACAGGTTCTCGCGGTTCAACCCCAGCACGATGTCGTCAGGAAGCTTGGCGTTGGGCGTCAGTGGCGTCTTGTGCCCAAGTTCGAGCATGCGCGCCATCAGTGCCGCCTGACTGCCCTGGGCGTCGAGCACGGAATAGAAGTCTTTCTGCTGCCAGGCACGTTTGCCGAAGGCGTCGTAGAACAACCGGGTGGTCGGCGCCGCTTGTGTGCGCTCACCGTCGTAGACCGGCATCTTGCTCGCCCCACGGGCCGCGCCCTCGCCACTGCCCAGATTGAGCTGGCAGGGCGAGTCGTAGCAGGCATGGCAAGCCACGCACTTCTCGGTGAAGATCGGCTGGATATCACGGGTGTATGAGATCGGGGGCTCTTGCGCAACGGCGCCCCAGCTTAAGAACAGCAAAAAAATGCTGATGACGCGGTACGACATGCCCTTGATCCCGATCCTGAAGAAAAACGCCGCGATTCTACCGTTATGACGCCCGTACCAACATGAGCGATATTCATGCAAAAGCGCAACATGCTCCAAAACCGCGCAGGTTTGCTATGATCCCGCTCCTTCGTAATGGTCTTTCCGAGTAGTCCAAATGTCCGATCGCAGCGTCCGCCTTCAAGCTCTCAAGCAAGCTCTCAAAGAGCGCATCCTGATACTCGACGGCGGTATGGGCACGATGATCCAGAGCTACAAGCTCGAAGAACAGGATTATCGCGGCAAGCGCTTTGCGGACTGGCCGAGTGACGTCAAAGGCAACAACGACCTGTTGGTGATCACCCGCCCGGACGTGATCGGCGGCATCGAAAAAGCCTATCTGGATGCCGGTGCCGACATCCTCGAAACCAACACCTTCAACGCCACGCGCATTTCCATGGCCGACTACGGCATGGAAGAGCTGGCTTACGAGCTAAACGTAGAGGGCGCACGTCTGGCCCGCAAGGTCGCCGACGCCAAGACCGCCGAGAACCCGGCCAAGCCACGTTTCGTCGCCGGCGTGCTCGGTCCGACCAGCCGCACCTGCTCGCTGTCGCCGGACGTCAACAACCCTGGCTACCGCAACGTCACCTTCGATGAGCTGGTGGAGAACTACACCGAAGCCACCAAAGGCCTGATCGAAGGCGGCGCCGACCTGATCCTGATCGAAACCATCTTCGACACCCTCAATGCCAAAGCGGCGATCTTCGCCGTGCAAGGCGTCTTCGAAGCGCTGCACATCGAACTGCCGATCATGATTTCCGGGACCATCACCGACGCCTCCGGCCGCACCCTGTCGGGGCAGACCACCGAAGCGTTCTGGAACTCGGTGGCCCACGCCAAGCCGATTTCGGTCGGTTTGAACTGCGCACTCGGCGCCAGCGAACTGCGTCCGTACCTGGAAGAGCTGTCGAACAAGGCCAGCACCCACGTGTCCGCGCACCCGAACGCCGGTCTGCCGAACGAATTCGGCGAGTACGACGAACTGCCGTCGCAAACCGCCAAAGTCATCGAAGAATTCGCCCAGAGCGGCTTCCTCAACATCGTCGGCGGTTGCTGCGGCACCACGCCGGGGCACATCGAAGCCATCGCCAAAGCCGTCGCCGGTTACGCGCCGCGACAGATTCCGGACATTCCCAAGGCTTGCCGCCTCTCGGGTCTGGAACCGTTCACCATCGACCGCAGCTCGCTGTTTGTGAACGTCGGCGAGCGCACCAACATCACCGGCTCGGCGAAATTCGCCCGTCTGATCCGTGAAGACAACTACACCGAAGCGCTGGAAGTCGCCCTGCAACAGGTCGAGGCCGGCGCGCAGGTGATCGACATCAACATGGACGAGGGCATGCTCGATTCGAAGAAGGCCATGGTGACCTTCCTCAATCTGATTGCCGGTGAACCGGACATCTCGCGCGTGCCGATCATGATCGACTCGTCGAAATGGGAAGTGATCGAAGCCGGCCTCAAGTGCATTCAGGGCAAAGGCATCGTCAACTCGATCAGCATGAAAGAAGGCGTCGAGCAGTTCATCCATCACGCCAGACTGTGCAAGCGCTACGGCGCGGCAGTGGTGGTGATGGCGTTCGACGAAGCCGGCCAGGCGGACACCGAAGCGCGCAAGAAGGAAATCTGCAAACGCTCCTACGACATTCTGGTCAACGAAGTCGGCTTCCCGCCGGAAGACATCATTTTCGACCCGAACATCTTCGCCGTCGCCACCGGTATCGAAGAGCACAACAACTACGCGGTCGACTTCATCAACGCCTGCGCCTACATCCGCGATGAACTGCCCTACGCGCTGAGCTCCGGCGGCGTGTCCAACGTGTCGTTCTCGTTCCGTGGCAACAACCCGGTGCGTGAGGCGATCCACTCGGTATTCCTGCTGTACGCGATCCGCGCGGGCCTGACCATGGGCATCGTTAACGCCGGCCAGCTGGAGATCTACGACCAGATCCCGCAAGAGCTGCGCGACGCCGTTGAAGACGTGATCCTCAACCGCACGCCCGAAGGCACCGACGCCCTCCTCGCCATCGCCGACAAGTACAAGGGCGACGGCAGCGTCAAGGAAGCCGAGACCGAAGAATGGCGCAACTGGGACGTCAACAAGCGTCTGGAGCACGCGCTGGTCAAGGGCATCACCACGCACATCGTTGAGGACACCGAAGAGTCGCGTCAGTCATTCGCCCGCCCGATCGAAGTGATCGAAGGCCCGCTGATGTCCGGCATGAACATCGTCGGCGACCTGTTCGGCGCCGGCAAAATGTTCCTGCCGCAGGTGGTGAAATCCGCCCGCGTGATGAAGCAGGCCGTGGCGCACTTGATCCCGTTCATCGAACTGGAAAAAGGCGACAAGCCGCAAGCCAAGGGCAAGATCCTCATGGCCACCGTCAAGGGCGACGTGCACGACATCGGCAAGAACATTGTTGGCGTGGTACTCGGCTGCAACGGCTATGACATCGTCGACCTCGGCGTGATGGTGCCGGCAGAGAAGATTCTGCAGGTCGCCAAAGAGCAGAAGTGCGACATCATCGGCCTCTCCGGCCTGATCACGCCTTCGCTGGACGAAATGGTGCACGTCGCTCGCGAGATGCAGCGTCAGGACTTCCATCTGCCGTTGATGATCGGTGGCGCGACCACCTCCAAAGCGCACACCGCAGTGAAGATCGAGCCGAAGTACAGCAACGACGCCGTGATCTACGTGACCGACGCCTCCCGCGCGGTGGGCGTGGCGACGCAGTTGCTGTCAAAAGAATTGAAAGCCGGTTTCGTCGAGAAGACCCGCCTGGATTACATCGACGTGCGTGAGCGCACCTCGAACCGCAGCGCCCGTACCGAGCGTCTGAGCTACGCCGCTGCCATCGCCAAGAAGCCACAGTTCGACTGGGCGAATTATCAGCCGGTCAAACCGAGCTTCACCGGCAGCAAAGTGCTGGACAACATCGACCTCAAGGTCCTGGCCGAATACATCGACTGGACGCCGTTCTTCGTTTCCTGGGACCTGGCCGGCAAATTCCCGCGCATCCTCACAGACGAAGTGGTCGGTGAAGCTGCCACTGCGCTGTACAAGGACGCACAGGAGATGCTCGCCAAGCTGATCGACGAGAAGCTGATCAGCGCCCGCGCGGTGTTCGGTTTCTGGCCGGCCAATCAGGTGCATGACGACGATATCGAACTGTACGGCGATGACGGCAAGCCGTTGGCCAAGCTGCATCACCTGCGCCAGCAGATCATCAAGACCGACGGCAAGCCGAACTTCTCGCTGGCCGACTTCGTGGCACCGAAGGACAGCGAAGTGACCGACTATATCGGTGGTTTCATCACCACCGCCGGCATCGGTGCCGAAGAGGTCGCCAAGGCGTATCAAGACGCGGGCGACGACTACAACTCGATCATGGTCAAAGCCCTCGCCGACCGCCTGGCCGAGGCCTGCGCCGAATGGCTGCACCAGCAGGTGCGTAAAGAGCACTGGGGTTACGCCAGGGAAGAAGTCCTCGACAACGAAGCGCTGATCAAAGAGCAATACAGTGGCATCCGCCCTGCCCCAGGCTACCCGGCCTGCCCGGATCACACCGAGAAAGCGGCGCTGTTCGCCCTGCTCGACCCGGAGGCCGAAGAAATGCGCGCCGGCCGCAGCGGCGTGTTCCTCACCGAGCACTACGCCATGTTCCCGGCGGCAGCGGTCAGCGGCTGGTACTTCGCTCACCCGCAAGCGCAGTACTTCGCCGTGGGCAAGGTCGACAAGGATCAGGTGCAGAGCTACACCTCGCGCAAAGGTCAGGAACTCAGCGTGACCGAGCGCTGGTTGGCGCCGAACCTGGGCTACGACAACTAAGCACCCGCGTGCAGACCTGCGACGCCGGGCAATCCGGCGTCGCAGGCTGTCGCGTTAACGGCGTTTCACTGAGCGGCCCGCTGCCCTTGCGCAGTTGAAGGCCCCGGCAACGGGCCCTCCCCGGACAACGCGGCAACTTCGTCCCGGCTCAGTTCGATCAACCTGGCGTTGCGCCTGGCCGTCTGCTCGAACAGCTGGCTGATGAAGTCAGGATCATCGGCACCCACGCTCACGTCGTCGGCCTCCTGAGCGTCCATCTCGTCAAAGGCGCGGAACACCTCGGGGTATTTTTCCTTGAGGTACGTCACCCAGTAATCTCGCTGGATCAGGCTTTCGGCGAACGCCTCGGAAGCTTCTGCCTTGATGATTTCCGTGCGTGCCTGCGCCAGTTGCTGCGCGGTGACGCCCGACGCATAGGTCATGTGCTTCGGTTGCCCGGGCAGGGTCAAGCCGTCTTCCCAGCCGTCCGTCAAACCGATGCGATAACCCAGGCGCACCTCGGCCTCATCCTGTCCATCAAGCGCGGCACGGCGGGTGGCCTGCTCATCCACCCTGTCCAGCCGGAATAATTGCCGCGACAGCTTCAACAGCGCCTCGGCCTTTATCCCCGGTGGCCCGGCAGGCAGGTCGAGCACCGCGTTGTGGGTGAACACTCTGCTCTCCAACTCGCTGAACGTCAGGATTCGCCCGTCGACACAGGTGCCATGAGTCGTGGCACCGGCAAACAGCAGCTCACGCAGCTCGGCATTGCTGGCCGCAGCCTCCACGACCGTCCATACCCGCCGCGTCAGGTCGGCCTTCGCGACACTGAATTCCCGCGTGTCCTGCAAGCGCGCCAGCAAGTGGAAGAACGCCGCATTGTCCGGCTCCTCCGCAAGCTGGTTCCAGGTAGCGGTCTTGCCGGCCACTTCCTCAGGGAGAGCGTCAGACAGCCACGGGACCAAGTGTTCCGGGGTTGAGTCGGTATCGACCAGCACCTCGTCAGACTCCAGGCTTTCACCGCTGCCCTCGCCAAAACCGTCGGCGTCCTCGATCAGCTCATCAAGTTCGACGCGGGAAAAACCCAGCACCGTATCGCGCAATCCGCTTTCACGATAGGCCCTCAGTTGGTAGAGGGTATCCCGCGAAAGGCTGTAGTTATCCGTCAGGTCGACGCCGGCCATCAGGGCATCGTGTGTACCGTCCAAGGCTTGTTCAGGAATTGACGTGAGGTCATTACCGCTCAGATTGAGGGTGATGAGCGCACTCGAGTCCAGCGTGCCGTCCGGCCATTGCGCCAGGTTGTTATTGCGCAGGTCGAGGGTTTCCAGCGCATCGAAGGCGCTGGCATCGAAAGTGTTCAGATCGTTGTAGCCCAGCCCCAGCCAGCGCAATTGATCCAGATTGCTCAGCGAGGCATACAGGCGCTCAGTATCGGCCAGACGATTGGAAGACAATTCCAGGCGCAGGAGATGGTGCATATGCTCGACCGGCTCCGGCACGGCATCCAGTTCGTTGCCACTGAGTTCCAGCGTTTGTAACCGGGTGAACGCGCTGAGGAAACCATCGGAACCGCTTACGCTCAGTTTCACACTGGTCAGGTTCAGCCTGACCACATGATCGAAGTCTTTCGGCAGTTCCGGCAGATCTCCCAGTTGCAAGCCATCGAGGCTGAGCGCTGTCTGCGCCACAGCGGGTTCGGCGCCGATGCCCTCGCGCCAGCAATCAAGAATTTTCAACGCCCCCAGCCGACGCGTGGCGGACGAAATCATCCAGCCAGGCTCGCTGGAGCCTCGTGTGAACAACCAGCCGTTCAAGCTACGGGTGAGTGTTTCGAAGGTTTGTTCCCATGCGGCAAGCCGCGCGTTGATCTGCTCAGGCGTCGCACCGCTGATACGCATCTGCTCAAGAAATCGTCCCGCTTCCATGTCAGCGAGGTACGGTTTGAGGCGCTGAAGGCGTTTGATCTGCAACGCCTCCCCCGTACCCACAGGGATATCCGACAGCGGCAACCACTGTCGGGAAATGCTGAAGCCGCTTTCATCGGGAGGAAAACTGCGCGGCGCCGGCACTTGGGCAAAGCGTTCCATCGCCCCCGGCGGCAAGCCGTTAGCCCTTTCCAGCCGCTGACGAGCCAGCTTGATGGTTTCAAGAGCCTGTGGCTTCAGCGGCGCACCATTGAGATCAACCTTGAGCAAAAACTCATCGGCAAACTGATCCGGCAGCGCAGTGACGTCGCTGTCGCGCAGATCCAGCCATTCCAGCGCCGGCAAGTGTTCAGCACCGACCGGCCAGTGTTGAAGATTGGTCGCTCGCAGGTTCAACGCTCGCAGACTCGTCATCCCGCTGACATTGAGGGTGTTCAGGGGATTGCCGCTCAGGTCCAGCGACTCAAGCGCCCGCAGCCCCTCGACAGCCTGCTGCACACCGGCATCGACAACGATCCGGTTGTTGGAAAGGTCCACATGCATCAGTTGCGACAGATCACCCGGCGCAATGGGAATTTCGCTGAGCTCACTGCCGCTCAAATCGATGGAGTGCAGTTCGGTGAAGCCTTTGACGAACGCTCGAACCTGCTCGGCAGAAGCTTTGCTGCCTCTGAGGTTCAACGTGTGCACCTCGGGAAAGGTGCCAGCCGGCAGGTCGGGGAATTCGCTCAAATCCAGATTCGGCAATTGCAGCGTCGAAGCCTCTTCTATCGCGCCGTAGCGTTTGAATGCCCCGCTGCGCCAACAGGCACGCAAGGACGATGCCCCCCAGGTGCGTCCCACCACTTCGTTCATCAATAGCGGTTTTTGCAACGCGCGATGGGCCCAGTCATTGAGCGCCTGATCAAGTTTGTGCTGTTGTTCGCTCAACGCTTCGACCGCCTCAAACCTCGCGTCGGTACTCGACCACTGCTCGCAGAACTGAATGAACACCGCATCGAAGGGGTCATGACTGCCTTCGCGAAGACGCTGTAACTCGCCCTTGCAGTAGCCGCGAACCATTTCATCCAGATCAACGAGGTGACCCGGCTGGCGTTTGACGAACTCATACGCGCGCCTGAAATTCACCCGCGAACATTGCGACCAATCCAGCGACAGTCCCGACCAGAGCTTTTGATGCCCCTCAAACAGGCCGTCAGGCAGTGTCCGAATGCCCGTGCCTTTGAGGTCCAGGCGTTCCAGGTTCGGTAAGTCCAGGACCCCTTCCGGCCAGGCCATCAACGACGGCGCGATCACCTCCAGGGCGCGCAGCTTGCGCAGTCGCGACACATCCAGGTTGATCACGGAATAATCCGAAGAGTAAATGTTGAGTTCTTCGAGTGCCGTCAGTGCACC
This sequence comes from Pseudomonas sp. EA_5y_Pfl2_R50, assembly GCF_963970475.1. NCBI lineage: Bacteria > Pseudomonadati > Pseudomonadota > Gammaproteobacteria > Pseudomonadales > Pseudomonadaceae > Pseudomonas > Pseudomonas sp. EA_5y_Pfl2_R50. The sequence continues at coordinate 115,390 of NZ_CAXAPT010000001.1, forward strand.
GAGCCGCACCGGCATATCCACCGCGTAAGGCGCCGCTGAATACAGGCTCAGCAGGGTGAGATGCTTCATCCCGCTCAACGCTTTGGGCACGTTGGTGAATTGGCTGCCGGTTGCATTGATACGCAGGCTTTTCAGATTCGGGAAAGTGCTCAGCAGCGCATCTGCATTGGCGTCGGTGATGCAGCGGCCCCTGACGTACAGGTCGCGCACATGGCTGAAGTCCGCCGAGAGCGCAGGCAGCGGGTCATCGCAGGACAAGTACAGCGAGCCCAGGCGCGAGTCTTGCGCGGCCAGTGGCGAGTTTCGCCAGCACTGCTTGAGGGCGTCGGCGGCGGAGCCCTTGCCACCCAGCATCGATTGCAAGAGGGGGTCCGAGGCGGGCTCGCCCACCCACTGATCAAGCGTCGCCTCCAGCGTCTGCCATTCGCGTAGCCGCGTTTGCAGATCATGAAAGATCTGCGCATCGGTTTTTCCCGCGCGTAACTGCTCAAGGATAAAGCCGTTGGCCTGCTGGTCGGACAATGCCGGGTAAACATCCTGGACCCGTGCAACCAACGAAGGACTCAAACCTTGCCCGCGTCCGCTGGCGTAATAGCCCAGCTTGCGCTCGGCAATACGCGCAGGCGCTTTAAACGATTTCCGCGGGCCGCTCAGACCCTCCAGTTGCTGCATCAGTTCGGCGCGATGTTCGATGGCGATGTGAATCACTTTCTGGCGCAGCGCTGCGCCCTGACTGACTTGCGGCACTCCCAAGGCACGCCGTGACTCAACGGACAGCGCGTGCATGATCACGTCGAAAAAACTGTTCTCACTGGCTGGTAAGGGCTCAGCCGGTGCGCCCTGCTCATTGCCCCCCTCAACAGCCGTACCTTGCTGGACGGCAGACTTGCGCTGTTCCGAGACGCCATCGTCCACGCTATCAATCAGCGTCCCCTCCACACCGCCGTCGCGCATTTCCACGCGCATGCGCTCGGACCAACCCGGGAGCTTCTCCAGGGCACTGAGTGCCAGCCGGCGGCTGTCCGCGGTCAACGCGCCTTGGCCATGCAACCCGGCGAATGCTCGGGCTTGACGCCCCTGCCGGGCATACCAACGCCCCTCTTCGAGCATTTTCAGCGGGATCAGGCGCGAGCTTTTCAGGCGGGTGAGTTCTTCGGCACTGGCGTCCAGCAGGATTCTGCGGGCCGCTGGCTCAGCCAGACCCGGACAGGCTTGCTGCAGTTTACCGACCAGGTCCGCGCCTGAGCTGACGCGAGCAGGCGGTGCAACGTCTTCGTCGGCTTTGAACAGGTTCAGGACCTCGGCCAGTTCCGGCGGCATGGGCTGGTGGTCCAGATGCATCTTGCGCAATTCATTGTCATTGACCCCACAGGCATCAGCGGCATTGAGCAACTGCTCATCCGGCACCCCTTCGGTGAGGTGGCCCATGCGCCGCAGCAGCGTTGTCCGGTCCCACGTCAGCGGACGCTCCAGCGAATGACGCCAGGCCCCCTGGCCGTTGTGCTCGAGAATTGGCTGCCAGGCGTCGGGATCGCTCGGGTGGCTGATCCGCCATTTATTCAGCGCCGGATCGAACAGGGTTTCGTAGGCTTTGTCGCCCAGCCGGATATAGGTGTTGTCGCCCTTGTGATGAATGCCTTGGCTGTCAGGTTCACCCAACACCACGTCGCACTCATAGCCGCTCAGTTGCCGTTTCCACAGGCGGGTTTTCCCATCGGCCCGCTTGACCGGTTCAAGGCCCTCGATCATCGCCACGGGCCTGACCGCATTGAATCTGGCCAGCCCCTTGCCAGCGCCGGCCATCACCCCGATCAAGGCAAGGTTTTCCGCCACGTCGAGCAAGTGCCCTTTGGCGGCCATACGATCCCCTTCGCTCCACTCGATCACGCCTTCGAACGACTCATAGAGCAGTTGCCCGGCCATGACGGCCATCATCACCTCACCCAGCACCGGCACGAACATCGACACAATGTTCAGGCCGAACATGCCGATTTGCAGAAGGTGATTGAGTTTTTCGGCGCGCACCCGGGCATCGACGTCAGCCGTCGGCGCCGCATGGCTGCGGGCATCGGCGATGACTTTGGCGCGACTCTGTTCGTAGAGATAGGCCCACAGATCGGTGTTGGCGGACCAGATGCCGTCGACCCCTGCGCGCACAGTCCCGAATGGATCGAGATAAGGATCGTCCACCGGTTCGTGCCTGAAAGGACGCTCTGGCGGCAGTTCCTTGATCGAAACGATGTTCGAAAGCGGCGGAACGTACTGCGCCACTTTCACCCAGATCGACTGCAGCGGATCAGCCGACGCATCGGCGGCCTTGCGGGTGAACTGGCTGAAGTAATAAGGACGGTCGGCATAGGCGACGAATTGGCTGAAAAAGCGCTGATGGGCCGTGGGCTTTGCGTCCTCGTCGGGCAGATCGTTGCGGGCAGTGAACTGCCGTTTGAACTCAGCGCGCAACTGCGCCGAACTGTAGCGTTTAAGCGGATGCTCCGGATCATGGGGAACGTAGACGATGAAATCACTGGTGTAGCGGTATTTCTCGCTGATGCTGAAGACGACGCAGCCGGTCATGCGCCGTTTCATCAGGCTCAGATCGCGGAACCACACCGGTTTGCCACGCAACGTCGGATGCACTTCACCCTCGATGACTGAAAGGATCATCGCGTAGTCGTCGGGCTCGATGTCGTTTTTCAGCAGCGCCAGTTCGGCAGCGGCACGCATGGCCTTTTTCTGGCTGCCCACGAACTGCTCACGCAATGCCCGTTCCTTTTGCCTGTCGTCGGGCTGGAAAAAAGCCTGGACGTGGGTCTGATACTGGGCGCCGATGTCGAGGGTGCGACACAACGACAGAAACTGCCTGACGGTCATATCGAGGGTGACCGTGTCGAACGTCCCCGGGGTCGAGGACTCGACCACGAACCCCGAATGACTATGGTATGACCCCTCTTCGCACTCGGACGCTTCAAAGTTATGCAGCGCCGCCTGTAGCAGAGGCAGCTTCAAGACCTCGAATGACGAAATTTCGATTTGCAGATCACTGACTTTGAAGGGGCGTACCAGACTCAGCAGCGTCGTGTTGACGTCGACTTCGACGCCGAACTGTTCCTTCAATGCCGCCACCAGCAGAGGGCTGGCAAAGGTGTCGATGTCTTGCAACGCGGACATCGTTTTGTCCAGTCGGGTCTGGGCAGCAACGCTGGCGCTCAGATGGCGATTGAGCGTGCGTTTCTGCTCGCTGGATGCACGCTGATACCAGTCTGGCAACTGCGCACTGACCTGTTTCATGGCCTCCCTTCGGGCCGGGACGGCATTGATGAGCCAGGCGGGAATGTTCTTTTCCAGCAGATCGCGATGGATGCTGTTTTTGCCACTGGACGGCGGTTTTCCCGCTGGCGAATCGGTTGAGGGTGTGGGCATGGTGTCGCTCCTGACAAATGAGCTGACAGGACACCATTTCGCTGAGCCGCACCTGCGGTACATAGTTATCGCTTTCGCAACTGGATATGACGGCGGCGCCAGCGAAGGCGAGAATCGGTGGATTGGCTATGCTGTGAGCAATGACCCACAGACGAGGGATTTATGGACGATCCAGTCGACAACAAACCACCCAGCTTCTGGCAGATGCTGCACAGCGTGATGGCGGCAGCGTTCGGGGTGCAAAGCGGGAAAAACCGGGCAAGGGACTTCACCCACGGCAAACCCGGTCATTTCGTGATACTGGGCATTCTGTTCACGGCGGTGTTCGCCCTGACGTTGTTTGCCATCGTCAAACTGGTGCTGCATTTCGCCGGTGTCTGAAACAGTTCAGTGCATCAGGATTTGCAGGTTGAATGGATAGCGGTACGAAGCCGGACGCCCCTTGGCCGACAACTTGCGAAAGTTCACGCCGTAATCAGGCGATGCTCCCCAGGCCAGCATCTGTCGGGCGTGGGCCTTGTCGATCAATTGCAGCAAGGGAATCTGCCGGTCACGCCCCCCATACCGCGCCAGATCAACGCCTTGCGCGTGATCATGGACTTCGACCAACGCCCAGCCACCCAGGGTAAAATGCCCTCCGATCAAAGCGCTCAAGCGCCCGTCGACGACCGCCTGCAATGCCGCAGGCGACGTGTTGACCGCGCTGAACAGTGCGTCCTTGCCGGGGGTCTTGCCGGTTTCGGCATACGCGCGCATCGCGCCGAAGGCCATTTCGTCGTTAGCCGACCACACCAGTGACACCTCGGGGTAGCGCCTGAACAACTGTTTGGCCTGCTCATAGGCACGCTGTTGGGTCCAGCCGCTGTAGACCAGTTGACGCAGACGCACCTGCGGATGTTCCGCCAGGGCCCGTTGCATGCCTTGCTCGCGCAGTTGCGCCGAAGGGGTGACTTTCAGCCCGGAGAACGCCAACACTTCAACCGGCTGATCGATAGCTGTCGGTCGATGCTGACGGATCAGTTCCTTCATCATCAGGTAACCGCCCTCCTCATCGTTGGTCACCAGACTGCCCACCAGATCCGGACGCTCGCCCATTAGAGCCTGCTGACTCGCGGTGAGCGTCGCATTGACCATGAACAGCTTGACCCCGCTGTCATGCGCCAGACGAAAAATCTGCGGGGCGACATATTGTTCGTTGACGAACACCAGATAGTCAGGCCGGTCAGGCCCTTGCAGCGCAAGTCGCGCCTGGGCCAGGGTCAACTCAGGCTGGCGTTGAGAATAGAGAATCCGCAAATCCATACCCAGATCACGAGCAGCGGCCTGCATGAACTGTGAATAACTGACCCAGAAGGTTTCCCCGGTGGAACCCGGATTGAGGAACAGCACCGACTCCGCTCTCGCAACGCTGATGAACACCGCGCCGAGCAGCAGCACGCTAATGTGGAGAAATTTGAACATGAAGCATCCGGGCCCAAGGAAAAATGGCCGCGCATTATAGCCATCGAACCCTCGGCTACTGACGCCTGATCCCGTTATTTGTCCGACAATCGTCGGAAGCGGACCCGGATGAGTCGTTTACTGATGACTGACCCAGAATACCGCTGTCCCTACTACCAGAATGATCAGGAACAAAATGGCCCACGCATCGACACTGCTATCGCTTTTTCTTGCCTTGGTCGGATTGCTCATTGCATCGCCTCTTGTCGGTTTTATCGGTGATTGCAGAAAGACTCGACCACAGTTAAGACGATGATTGTCCGCACGACAAATGTGGATTAGTTGACAGCGATTCTCGTTAGGCGATTTGGTTCTTTACATATACTCAAACATCACTTTTGCGCATAACTGCAAACGGGTATATTGCCCCGGCTCCTTTAGGGAGTGCGCGGCCGTGCGCGCAGAATTGCAGAGGCAAAATCGGACTCCAGCACGCGAAAACGCAGCGTTTTCCGAGTAGCCCAAGCCTGAGAACAGGACTTATATGTACGTATACGACGAGTACGATCAGCGGATCATCGAGGACCGCGTCAAGCAGTTCCGTGATCAGACCCGACGCTATCTGGCAGGTGAGCTGAGCGAAGAGGAATTCCGCCCCCTGCGCCTGCAAAATGGCCTGTACATCCAGCGTTTTGCGCCGATGTTGCGTGTGGCGGTGCCTTACGGCCAGCTGACTTCGCGTCAGATGCGCATGATGGCCAGGATTGCCCGCGACTACGACAAGGGCTACGCCCATATCAGTACGCGGCAGAACGTGCAGTTCAACTGGCCGGCGGTGGAAGACATCCCGGACATCCTTGCTGAACTGGCCACCGTGCAGATGCACGCGATTCAGACCAGCGGCAACTGCCTGCGCAACGTCACCACCGACCAGTTCGCCGGTGTCGCTGCCGACGAAGTGATCGACCCGCGTCCATGGTGCGAGATCGTTCGTCAATGGACGACCTTCCACCCGGAATTCGCCTACCTGCCGCGCAAATTCAAGATCGCCGTCAACGGTTCCAGCGCTGATCGCGCGGCCATTGAAGTCCACGACATCGGTCTGGAACCGGTGCACAACGCCGCTGGCGAACTGGGCTTCCGCGTGCTGGTCGGTGGCGGCCTCGGTCGTACCCCGGTGGTGGGCGCGTTCATCAACGAATTCCTGCCGTGGCAGGACCTGTTGAGCTACCTCGACGCCATCCTGCGGGTGTACAACCGCTATGGCCGTCGCGACAACAAATACAAGGCGCGGATCAAGATCCTCGTCAAGGCACTCACGCCTGAAGTGTTCGCACAGAAAGTCGATGCGGAAATGGAGCACCTGCGCGGTGGCCAGACCACATTGACCGACGCCGAACTGCATCGCGTTGCCAGGCACTTCGTTGATCCCGACTACAAGGCGCTGGACAACCAGAGCGCGCAACTGGCCGAGCTGGACAAAGAGCACCCGGGTTTCGCCCGCTGGCGCACTCGCAACACCCTTGCGCACAAGAAGCCGGGGTATGTCGCCGTGACCCTGTCGCTGAAGCCGACCGGCGTTGCCCCAGGCGACATCACCGACAAGCAGATGGATGCCGTCGCCGATCTGGCCGAGCGCTACAGCTTCGGTCAACTGCGCACCTCCCACGAGCAGAACATCATTCTTGCCGATGTCGAGCAGAGCCAGTTGTTCACGCTATGGGGCGAATTGCGTGAAGGCGGTTTCGCCACGCCGAACATCGGCCTGCTGACCGACATCATCTGCTGCCCTGGCGGTGACTTCTGCTCGCTGGCCAACGCCAAGTCGATCCCGATTGCCGAATCGATCCAGCGCCGCTTCGACGACCTGGACTACCTGTTCGACATCGGCGAGCTGGACCTGAACATCTCCGGCTGCATGAACGCCTGCGGCCACCACCACGTTGGCCATATCGGCATCCTCGGGGTGGACAAGAAAGGTGAAGAGTTCTATCAGGTTTCCCTCGGCGGCAGCGCCAGCCGTGACGCGAGCCTGGGCAAGATCCTCGGCCCGTCCTTCGCACAGGAAGCAATGCCTGATGTGATCTCGAAGCTGATCGATGTGTACGTCGAACAACGTACCGAAGACGAGCGCTTCATCGACACCTATCAGCGTATTGGCATCGACCTCTTCAAGGAACGCGTCTATGCAGCGAATCATTAAGAACAACGCCGTCGTCGACGAAACCTGGCACCTGCTGCCAAAGGATTTCAACATCGACGAGATCAGCAACTGCGACGACTTGATCGTTCCACTGCAACTGTGGCGCGAACATAGCCGCATGCTCAAGGCCCGTGACGGCGGCTTGGGTGTGTGGCTGGACGCCGATGAAGAAGCCGAGGAAATCGGTGACGACGTTGCAGAGTTCCAGGTCATCGCCCTGAACTTCCCGGCGTTCACCGACGGCCGCAACTACTCCAACGCCCGCCTGCTGCGTGACCGTTACGGTTTCAAAGGCGAACTGCGGGCGATTGGCGACGTGCTGCGCGATCAGCTGTTCTACATGCACCGCTGCGGTTTCGATGCGTTCGCTGTGCGCGCCGACAAGGACCCGTATGAAGCGCTGGAAGGTCTCAAGGACTTCTCGGTGACCTACCAGGCCGCCACCGACGAACCGCTACCGCTGTTCCGTCGCCGTTGACCGGCATGCCTTGAACCTCGGCCGAGGTTCAAGGCTGTGTAGCCGCCATCATGATGGCGGTTGCATTCCCGTCACGGTCGGCCCGACGTCCGCAGGGATGTAGAAACCGAAGATGTTTTCACCGAAACGGCTATCCGCGATGGTCTGGTAATTGTTCAACAGCACCTGGATGAGCCTGTGCGAACGAGTCACCTGCCCCATTCAGCCGCTCCCATGGAAAATTTCGCTGTGGGCGCGGGAAAATTCAGGCAATAAAAAACCGTGGCACGCCACGGTTTTTTTGGGTCTGGCGAATTACCAGAAGCGTTGCTGGGTCAAGCGACTCCACCAGCTCAACAGCACGCGGTCTACAGAACCGCTGGCCGCCATGCCGATGCGTTCCTGCAGACTTTTGCGTTCGGCGTAATGCAGGTGGTAAACCTCGGCTTGCTTGGCTTTTTGCGCCAGGTATTCGTCACTGGTCTTGAGTTCGTCGACCAGTTGTTTGTCCAGCGCAGCCACACCGAGCCAGACTTCACCGGTTGCCACTTCGTCAATCGCCAATTGCGGACGGTAGCGGGCAACAAAGTTCTTGAACAACTGGTGGGTGATGTCCAGATCTTCCTGGAATTTTTCGCGGCCCTTCTCGGTGTTTTCGCCGAACACGGTGAGGGTGCGCTTGTATTCACCGGCGGTGAGCACTTCAAAATCAATGTCGTGCTTTTTCAGCAGGCGGTTAACGTTGGGTAACTGCGCGACCACGCCAATCGAGCCGAGAATCGCGAAAGGTGCGCTGATGATCTTCTCGCCGATGCACGCCATCATGTAACCACCGCTGGCCGCCACCTTGTCGATGCACACGGTCAGCGGCACGCCGGCTTCACGGATGCGCGCCAGTTGCGAGGACGCCAGGCCATAGCTGTGGACCATGCCACCACCGCTTTCGAGACGCAGCACGACTTCGTCTTTCGGCGTCGCCAGGGTTAGCAGCGCCGTGATTTCATGGCGCAGGCTTTCGGTGGCGGAAGCCTTGATGTCACCGTCGAAATCCAGCACGAACACGCGGGACTTCGCCTCGGGCCTGTTCTTCTGCTTCTTCTCGCTCTTTTCGGTTTTGGCCTGGCCCTTGCGCAGCGCCTTCAACTGATCCTTGTCGAGCAGCGTCTGCTCCAGGCGTTCGCGCAGACCTTTATAGAAATCATTGAGCTTGCTGACCTGCAACTGACCGGCAGACTTGCGTCGGCCCTTGCTGCGCAACGCAGCAAAACTGGCGAGCACCACCAGAATGGCGATCACCAGGGTGACGGTCTTGGCCAGAAAACTGGCGTACTCGGTGAAAAACTCCACAGCGACTCCTTAAAACAATGCGCGGATGTGAAACACACGCGGGATGAGCCCAGCATACCCATGCACCGGCTCGTCGGCCAGCCGTGAAACCTCTGGCAACACCCCTGTAACGGGCATTTCAAACAAGCGTATGTTTTTTCATTGACAGCACTCCGTCATCCTCATAACCTCGCCACAACCTTCAACGTACCGGGATGACGCGGACGTGGGCAGCATCTATCTGATTCGACATGGCCAGGCCTCCTTTGGTGCAGACGACTATGACGTCTTGTCGCCGACCGGTGTGCGCCAGGCAGAAATCCTCGGCCAGCACCTTGCTGAACTGGGCATCAGCTTTGATCGCTGCCTTGCCGGTGACCTGCGTCGCCAGCAGCACACAGCCACCAGCGCGCTGGCGCAGTTCAGTGCAAAGGGCTTGCCCGTACCGATCCTGGAAACCGATTCGGCGTTCAACGAGTTCGACGCCGACGCGGTGATCCGCGCCCTGCTCCCAGCCATGCTGGCGGACGAGCCTGAAGCCATCGACATCCTGCGCAACGCTGCGCAAAACCGTAGCGAGTTCCAGCGTATTTTCGCCCTGATCATCGAGCGCTGGCTGGCCGGCACTTACGACACGCCCGGGCTGGAAAGCTGGCTGGGTTTCGTCGAGCGCGTCCAGGCCGGGCTGCACCGGGTCCTTGATCAGGCCGAAAAGAACCAGAAAGTCGCCGTATTCACCTCTGGCGGCACCATCACCGCGCTGCTCCACCTCATTACCCAGATGCCTGCCAGACAGGCCTTTGAATTGAACTGGCAAATCGTCAACACCTCGCTCAACCAACTGAAATTTCGCGGTCGCGAGGTGGCTCTGGCTTCCTTCAACAGTCACGCACACTTGCAACTGTTGAAGGCACCGGAACTCATCACCTTCCGCTGAGTCCGGATAAATGTGACCGTGGCTGTAATAGCCCTGCTCCTACTACCCAAGAAAGGATCGAACCATGACCTCCGTAGCTGATGCCGTAAAAGCAATGCAAGCCAAGTTCAACCCAGCCGCCGCTGCCGGTCTGGATCTGGTCTTCGGTTTCAACATCACCGACGAAGACAAGCAATACTCGCTGATCGTCAAAGACGGCACTTGCGACATCCAGGAAGGCGAGAACCCGGACGCCAACTGCACGCTGGTGATGGACAGCGAAACCCTGAAAGGTATCGTCAGCGGTGAAACCGACGGCATGCAGGCGTTCATGGGCGGCAAGCTGCGCGTTGAAGGCGACATGATGCTGTCGATGAAACTGTCCGAGCTGTTCCCGTCGTAAGACGCCGGTCAGTTACAAACAAATCCCGCCTGAATGGCGGGATTTGTCGTTTCAGGGTCAGCGGGTTCCAGCGTCATCCAGTTCGTCAAAGATCTTCAGATACGGGTCCTCGTAATCGTTGCCACCGCGCATTTCCTCCGCTTCACCCATTGGCAGGATCGCATCGGTTTTCACATCGACGCCAAACCTGACGAGATAGCGTTTGTAGCTCATTTGCAGATAGATTTCGTAGACGTCCACGGGCTGGTTTTCGGTCTCGAACTCGCTGTACACATAGCGTGTGCGGCGGGTTAACACCGGCCACTGATCCCACAAGGGCTGCGAACTGACCTCGGGGCGCATTTCGTCGATGGCCTCGATAGCCGCCTGAACCAGATAGACGTTGTCCTTGGCCTTGAAAACAAAAGGCTCTTTTCGCTTCATCATCACCTGACTGATTTCACCCTGGACTTCCATCTGTTCATACATACCGCTGTGGAACCACTGGGTGGCATCAAACAGTCCCAAGGCGCCCACGGTCCGGGCGTTCATCATGACCTTGTCCGGAGCCTTGTCTCCGCAAGCCGTTAAACTGAACACGCTGACAGCAATAAAGGCCAGAGCCGCCATTTTGCGGGGGATGAAGTTAAGCAAGTTCACGACACCGATGTTCCTGAGCACGGAACGCACGAAAGCCTAAGCCGTCGTGTACGTCCTTGTATGAGTGGGGCGAGGAATTTAACTGATCGGCTGGCCCGTTCATACCGACATGGCCATTAATTTGCCACGCTCATCGGCACACAAGCATTGGCTGACAGAACGTTGACCTCGGTCACGGGTGTGCCTGCGTTCGCTGATTAATCTTCCAGCTCCATCGAAGGCCAAGGACGGCTCACTGCGAGCCTGCGGCCAATCCCATTCAAGGAAGAGCACTCCATGCGATCGCTTAACATCATCCTGCTGTCATCGGCATTCAATGGCTTGACCCAACGCGCCTGGCTCGAACTGCGCCAGGCCGGGCACTCACCCAGTGTCGTGGTGTTCACCGACGAACACGCCGTGTGCGAGCAAATCGAAAACAGCGGCGCCGACCTGGTCATCTGCCCGTTCCTCAAGGACCGTGTGCCGCAAGCATTGTGGAGCAGCCCACAACGTCCGGTGGTGATCATTCACCCTGGCATCGTCGGCGATCGTGGCGCCAGCGCGCTGGACTGGGCGATCAGCAATGAGCTCTCGCGCTGGGGCGTGACAGCCCTGCAAGCCGTGGAAGAAATGGACGCGGGCCCGGTCTGGGCCACGTGCGAATTCAACTTGCCGCCAGGCCTGCGCAAATCCGAGTTGTACAACGGGCGGGTCAGCGACGCGGCGATTCGCTGCATCCGCGAAGTGGTGGAAAAATTCATTGACGGGTTCGTACCGGTCGCCCTGGATTACAGCGATCCCCGCGTGAGGGGCCGCCTGCAGCCGAACATGAAGCAGGTCGACCGCAGCTTCAGTTGGCACGACTGCGCGCGCTTCATCAAACGCAGCATCGATGCGGCGGACGGCCAGCCGGGGGTGCTCGCCAGTCTGGCAGGCGGCCAGTACTACGTGTACGACGCGCACCTTGATTCACGCAGCGGCCTTCCCGGCGACATTCTCGCGGTGCACGACGACGCCGTGCTGGTCGCGACTGGCGATCACAGCGTATGGATCGGCGCGCTGCGACGTAAACCGCAGCCGGGCGAAGAAACCTTCAAGCAACCGGCCCGGCATGTTCTGGCCGGGCAACTGGGCAAGGTGCCGACGCTAGACTGGTCGGTCGCCCGCACCCCCTTCAGCGACGAAGCCTATCAACCGATTCGATATCGCGAATCCGGCCATGTCGGCGAGCTGACCTTCGAGTTCTACAACGGCGCGATGAGCACCGAACAATGCCAGCGCATGGTCCAAGCACTGCGTTGGGCCAAGACGCGGGATACGGGCGTGCTGTTGATCAAGGGGGGGCGCGGCAGCTTTTCCAACGGCGTGCACCTGAACGTGATTCAAGCCGCGCCCGATCCGGGTGCTGAGGCCTGGGCGAATATCCAGGCGATTGACGATGTGTGTGAGGAACTGCTGAGTGCGCGGCAACTGGTGGTCAGCGGCGTCACCGGTAATGCCGGCGCAGGTGGCGTGATGCTGGCGCTGGCAGCCGATATTGTCTTCGCACGGGCGGACATCGTGCTCAATCCGCACTACAAGAGCATGGGCCTGTACGGATCGGAGTTCTGGACTTACAGCCTGCCCCGCGCCGTCGGCCCGGCACTGGCCGAACAACTGACCCAAGCCTGTCTGCCGGTGAGTGCCACACAAGCGTTGCAATGGGGCATGGTTCAGGAAATCGGCCCGCGCTGCCCGGAGGAGTTTTCGCTGTGGTTGTTGCAACGGGCCAACTCGGTGCTGACCGATTCAACCTACGCCGCGGTGCGCGAACGCAAGGCGCGGGTCGACGAGGTGCTGATTCGCCAATGCCGCGAAGCCGAACTGCAGGAGATGCAGGAAGACATGCTGTACAACCGCAACCAATTCGCCGAGAAATGCCGCCACTTCGTCTACAAACGCAAGGCCTGCGGAACACCGGCGCGCTTGGTGGCGGATTGGGCGCGGGTGCGTGAGGCTGAGCTGGCGGGTTGATCGGGTGGTGAGTGGGCTGGCTCCTTCGCGAGCAGGCTCGCTCCCACAGGGGATTTCTGCAAAGCACTTGGCGCCGCAAATTCCCCCCCATGCACGGCGGATAAATCCCGGGCATAAAAAAACGCCAGTTCTTTCGAACTGGCGTTTTCTTGAATATGGCAGGGGCGGCTGGATTCGAACCAACGCATGGCAGGATCAAAACCTGCTGCCTTACCGCTTGGCGACGCCCCTGTATCTCACACTGTGAAGCTGTCTGTGTGCGAATGCGCGGCAATTTAACAACTTTCCTTTGATCTGGGAAGCCCAAGATGAAAAAAAATTTGTTTTAAAACAGCCAGTTATTATTTTCCAAGGACAGCGAGCGAATCTCGGGGCCATTTCGTAGGGGCTTCAGGCACCGAATCGACCGGTCGCAGTGCCTGCATCAGCACTGGAACGCAAGCGCCACCTGGGTCCGTTCCGCGCCAGGACGATTACTCCTCCCCTTCCTCATCCTCTTCTTCATCGCCATCCATCCAGACATCTTCATAGCCATCTTCATCGATGATGAATCTCGCGCCGATGGGCAAACACAGATACTTCTCCACGTCCGCCAGCCGCTCGTCCAGATGATGAACGTGCACCGGCTGGAAGAAATCCGGAGCATCTGAATACTCGCCGCAGTAAATATACCAACTCACATTGCCGCCTTCTGGCGGTTCATCCCGGATGCCGAACACCGGGGACTGGCCGATTGTGCCAAGGGCCACGGCGACCATTTCTTCCGGAGGCAAAACCGGCATGTCGTATTTTTCACAGATTGCTATCTGCGATGCGTCGGGATACTCAAGTTCGGTTTTTTGCATCAGTCATATCCCCAACGAAGAATTCATGCATTTCGAGAAGTTTGAAGCATGCCCCCCCTGACTGCTCGAACACGCACGGCAGTGCGGTTGAACGGCCTTGAGCGAAGTTTGCGTCGCCACGTTATTGCTACCCGTTCGATAGTGTTCGACCACCAGAGGGTCTATATGGTCTGCGACCATTGTAGAGCCACTCGTCCCACAAACAACACAGGCTTTGCCTTGCACCGAGGCCTTTTGCGCTTTGGTCGGGCCGCAGGCGCTTTGCCGTTTATAGCGTTTGGCAGTGGCCGGATTCGGCTTGAAGGTATTATCGGGGATGCCGTATTTGTTGACCTTGACCTTTTTCCCCGTGCCGTCCTTGACCTTGGTGATTTTCTTCGCCAACCCCAGCGGGTCCGTCCAGCCCGTCGGGTTAGGCGCATAGGCGTAGCCGTTCAGCCCCCCTTCGAAGCCAATCGGGTCCTTGCTGATGTAGCGCCCGACATGCGGATCGTAGTACCTGTAACGGTTGTAGTGCAGGCCGGTTTCGTGGTCGTGGTACTGACCCTGGAAGCGGATCGGGTTGGTCAGCCCTTGTTGTAATGCCCATTCGGAACGTTGTTCACGCGCCTCGCCCCAAGCCTTGTAATGCGCACTCCAGACAACGTCGCCCTGTTGATTGGTCAACTCCTGCGGCGTGCCCAAGTGATCGCACTGATACCAGCTCAGCGCATCGAAAGACGCGGTGATCGGTGTGTGATTCCACAGCGGATCGTCGTCGAGGCTGTAGTCGTCGCTGTACTCAGGCAGTTGCGCAAGGACAATCGGCTGGTGTCGAAGCGCCTGCGCGACGGGGATAAACGAGTCGGGCTCGAACACGTAATGCACGGTGCGACCGGGCCGGTCATCGCCTTGAGCCGGGCTGCTTTCCCAGGCGAGGTTATCGCCATCCCAACCGTACAGCGTGAAGCCGCAACCCAGTTCGAGCTGTTTGCGCGCGTGTTCATTGCGGTTCCACTGCGTCCCCGCCTCCGTGCGCTCCTTGTAATGCACGCTGGAGTTTTTAAACAGGCGCCGGCCCAAGGCATCGTAAGCAAACTCGACGCTCAGGCGCGCATCGTCAAAGTGCTTCAGGCGATCAAACAGATCCCAGCGCATCCGGCTGTAACTGCCGTTATGCCAGCGCAGGGTCTGATTGCCACGCTCGTCATAGTCGTAGTGCGTACCGGCGTATTCGCGCAGCAGGTTATCGAGCATTTTGCTGCGTGGCTTGTCGCGTTCCAGCGGTCGCTGCACCTGGGCGTCCGGGACATCGAGCAGGTTGCTCGCCGGGTCAAAGGCAAACGTCTCGACGCCCAATCGGCTGACAGCGCTGAGCAAGCGGCCCACCGGGTCATAACGATAAGCCAGCGGACCGCGCCGGCTGTCGTCCAGGTGCGTCAATTGCCCGATGGCATCGTAGCGATACTCACGCTTGAGCAAGGTCGACTGGTCGTCGCTGCGCCCGAGCAATTGTTCCTGCAGACGCCCGACCGGGTCCCACTTCTGCGTTTGCACCAGACGGTTGCCCTGATGCCGCGCCACTTCGCGGTGCAAGTCATCCCGTTCGTAACCGATCAGGTCATGCTCATCCAGACGCATACCCAGCAGATGGCCGCTGCCATAGGTCAGCCAACTGACGCGATGGCCGTCCGGGCGAACCGTGGCGGTGCGCAGGTTGAGCGGGTCATATTCATGTTTCCACACCGCCACCAACGGCTTTTCCAGCCCCAGGTAGTGCTGGTGCTCGCGGATCAGATTGCCCGCCGGATCGTGGAACCACTGCAGGAGGGAGTCGGCATTGCGCGCCATGACCAGGCGACCATTGCCGTCATAGGCGTAGCTCTCGCTTTGCGTCTCATCGCCCAGGCTGGCCCGGCGTTCGGTCAGTCGGCCCATCGCGTCGAAGCTGAAACGAAGGGTGCGTTGGCCGTCGTGGGTGCTGGCGAGGTTGCCGCTTTCGGCATCGTATTGATAACGCTTGGAGCGCCCGTCAAATCCGGTTTCTTCGAGCAGGCGGTTCATCGGATCGAAATGAAAATGCGCGCGCTGGCCGTTTTCATTTTCCAGGGTCGTCAAACGACCGAGACGATCCCAGTTGTAGTGCAGCGTCTGTCCGGCGGCATCCACCCGCTCGCTGACCATGCCGGCGGCGTTGTAGCGCCACGTGGTGGTCTGCTCCAGCGCATCGACATGCACCAGCAAGCGTCCCTCGGCGTCGTGCTCGAAGCGTTCTTCGGTCTTGTCCGGATGGCGGATCAGAGCCAACAGGCCGTTCTGGTAGACGTATTCGGTACTGAACCCGGCAGCGTCGGTGAACAGCGTCACCAGCCCGCGCGCGTCGTACTCCCAGGCACTGGTCTTGCCGGAGCAATCGGTGTACGTCAGCAAATTCCCGGCATCGTCGTATTCGATGACCTTTTCATTGCCGATGGCGTCTTTGATCGAGGTTGGCAATCCCGCCTTGTTATAGGCGTACTCGGTCTTGTTGCCGAGTGGATCGATGTCTTCGACCAGGTTGCCGCGATCATCGTAGGCTCGCTGCCACTGCCCGTCCTCGGCATCGCTGACCTTGATCAACTGGTCCTGATCATCGTAGGCGTAATGCTCTGCGCTGCCGTCGGGGCGCAGGTGTTCCAGCAGATTGCCGCGTTCATCGTAGGCGTAGCGATCCGTCGAGCCATCAGCGTGAACATGGCGCACGAGGTTTTTCGCCTCGTCGCGAAACAGCCACTCCGAGCGCTCGTCAGGGTGACGAACGCGGTAGGTGTAGCCGAGGATGTCGTAGTAGTGCCAGGTTTCGTGACCATACGCGTCAGTGACGTAGGTCAGGCGGATATTCTCATCCCACTCCAGACGGGTATCGAAACTGCCGTCGTCGGCCCATTCACGGATCGCCCGGGCATCGGCGCCGTCGCCCTGCCACTCAAGGTTCATGCCGCGGGCGGTGCGGTCGGTATAGCGGGTCAGCAGGTGGTGCCGATATTGATAAGTCCACGCCGCGCCGTTCTCGTCCCGCGCTTCGATCAGGTCACCGGATGCGTCGTACTGATAGCTGCACAATTGTCGCAGCGGCACGCCGTCGCGAATCTCCCACAGCCCGGTCAGTCGCCCGTGCTCGTCGATCAGCGTGCCGACATGGGCAATCACCTGGCTGACATCGTCCTGATAAGTGATCAGGTCCGACAGCACCGATTCGTCGCCCACACGGTGCTCGTAGTGCAGCATGACGCCGGCGCCGTTGCGCAGTTCGACGGCCACGAGCACATAGCGCTGACCGCGACGGCGGTAGGTTTCCTTGCGCTCGAAACCGTGGCAGAGCAGCAACTGGTCTTCGCCGGCGCGCACCAGCGTCACATTCTCCACAGCGTCATAGTGCAATTGACCCACCCGGGGATGCGGGTACTCATGACGACGGCCATCCGCACCGTAGAACAGCAATGCCTCATCGCGCAGATCAAAACGCGTGCTGAATTCGGTCAGCCAGCGTGCGCCGAGCATGCCGTGGTCATACGCCGCCAGACGCGAATGGTAGGTGCGCGCCCAGGCGATGGGGAATGCGCCGGCGACAATGAAATCGGTATGAACCAGCGTCTCCGAACCCAGGGCAAAGTTGATGCTGTGGCAAGTGCCGGTGCACGTGCCATTCTTCTGCGGTTTCGCTGCACCCTTGGCCGAAGCCTGTTGCGAGGTAGAACCCAACTGCCCCTCGCCCGCCCGCTGCTGGCTGCGGCTGGTGGCATTGGGTTTGACGCTGGCGCTCTGCCCGTGCGCCCGGCGCTTGCGCCAGGTCAGCACCGCGCCACCGAGCATTTGCAACAGCCAGCCAATCGAATGGCGCGTGCCGGGATCACCCAGTTTGCTCATCTGGGTTTTGATTTCCGGGCCCATCGCGCGCAAGGTCGCGGTGTGGGTCGTCACCAGTTTTTTCGCTTGTTCGGGCAGCAGGTTTTTCGCCGCACTGTTGGCGACACCTTTGCCCACGGCTTTGTAGGCACTGAACGCGGCGCCGAATATATTGCCGATGGCCGCCTTCGGATTGTTGAGCAGTTGATTACCGGCCGCCGTGATCTTTTGCCCGGCCGCCCGCGCATCGCCCTTGGCGTCGAGCTTGCCGTTGACCACGGAGTCAAGGCCCTTGGCAATTTCGGTGACGGCGCTTTCGCCCAGTTTGCCGGCATCCGAGAGAATGCCCGAGAGCTTGCCTTGCGCCTGTTTGACGAAATCATCGATGGTGCCGACGATGGTCGCATTCAAGTGTCCGACCACCACCTCGATCAGCGAATCGCCGAGCAGCATCTTCGCGCTGTTGCGCAGCTCCTGACGCACCAGAAACAGCGTCGGACGCAGGCTCATTCGCGCCGCCGCCATGGTCGGCGGCGCCGGCAGCACGCCGATCAGGTTGATGCCCAGGCTCACCCAGTCGAGCAACTGGCGCTGCTTGCTTTTGGTCAGCGTGACGATATCGCCGAGGGCATCGACCAGCGCCATGATGTTGCCGACCACTGGCAAACCACCGGCAACGCTTTTGATGCGGTCCAGCGTGACCACGCCGCCACTGATCGACTTGAGCCACGCGTCAAAGCGCGCGGCACCGCGCCCGACGTCCTGAATATCGAGGGTATTGAGCGGGGCCACCGCAACCTGTGGCTCGCGGGGTTTTGCTGCAGTCGCTTCAGTGCTCATGAAAGAATTTCTCCCGCCCGCAGGCCCGGGGTTTTCAACGATTGCTCAGGCAAAGGCGACGCCGGAAGTTTCGGCAGCGTGCCGTTTTTGCTCGCCGCGCCCAGGATCTGCGATGCACTGGGCAGCGCCGCACTCGCCAGTTTCGGCAGGCCGGCGACACCGCCCTGCACCGCGCCCTTGACCTGCTGCGCGGTTTGCAACGCACCTTGCGCGGACTGCACGGCACCCATGCCGGTTTCTGCCAGCGCCTTGCCCTTCTCCAGCACGTCCCAGTTCTTGCTCGGCAACACTTGAGCGACCATTGCTTGCACCTGACTCGGCACGTCTTCCGCGCCCGGCGGATTCAACGGCCACTCCGGTTTGCCGATGTAGCTGCCGTCGCTCCAGGTGTCCGCCGGGTCTTTGCCGAACAGCACCCGCGCCGGCCCCGGTGCGGCGCCGGAGACGCTGGCGAACCCCTTGCCATCGAGCTTGCCCTTGATGCTTTTGCCGAGGGCATCAATGACTTCGTAGTCGCCCTCCTTGATGCCCTGACGACCGGCGTATTGGTTGAACAACTCAAGGTTGCCCTTGCCCGGTTTCGGTGGTTCCGGGAACACCCCGGCCAGACTCTTCGCCCCGGTGTAGGCAAAATTCGCCGCATGCGCGGTGTACGGGCCGCTGGTGGCGTGGGTGATGCCGCCGGCGTTGTAGGTCGTGGCGCTGCCGCCACCCTGAATGACCAGTTCGGTCTTGGCGGTGATGGTGATGCGGTCGGCATTGGCGGTGATGTTGAGCTTGGCCAGCAGGTTGATGCTGTCCTTCAGCGCCTTGACATCGATGTCCCCGGACGCCGCCACCAGACGCCAACCCATGCTCTGCACGAACAGGCGCATGCCGCGACTGGCACTGGCGAGCAGGCGCTTGCCGACGGAAAAACTGGTGTGCCCGGTGCTGCTCAGCGCCAGGTGTTCGCCAGTGGCGATGTGGCTGGAGCGCGGCGTGGTCAGGGCGATGCCGGCCGGGCTCGCGAGCACCAGATGCGGCTCGGTGAATTCCGGGAATTCGTTGGCGGTGAGGTTCGCCGGACCCGAGCCGAGTACGCCTTGATGCTGAGCGTGCAACGCCTTGGCCACATCGTCTTGATCCCCTGCCTCCTGCGCTTGCAGTTCCTTGGCCTGCACGGCGAATGCATCTTGCTGATCACTGGCCGTGGCGAGCCGCTCGGCGGTTTCCGGCAAATCCTTGTGATGCCTGGATTCATTCGGACGTGGCTCGGTGGTGATCAACAGACCGGCCCCGGCACGCACTGCACCGTGGCGGTCGGTACGCAATTCGAAACCCTCGCCACGCGGCTGACCACCGCTCGGGCGCGGATGCGTCAGGTAGCCCAGATTGATCGCACTCGCGCCATGGTCGCTGCGCAGCGCAATGCTGATCTCGCTGGTGGTGTCATCAATGCGCAATTCGTTGGCACGGCTGCCCTTGTATTCCTTGCTCTTGACCGTGGCGAGGGTCTTGAAATCCGGCAGCTTGTACGGCGGCAGATTGGCGCCGTGGTACAGGCAACCGGTGATCAGCGGCTGGTCGGGATCGCCCTCAAGAAAGGTGATCAGCACTTCCATGCCGACACGCGGAATGTTGATCGAGCCGAAGGTTTCCGCCGCCCAGCTCGACCCGACGCGCATCCAGCAACTGGTCATGTCGTCGTGCTTGCCTTCGCGATCCCAGAAGAACTGCACCTTCACCCGGCCGTACTGATCGCAGTAGATCTCTTCACCTTCCGGGCCGCACACCACAGCGCTCTGGGTGCCGAGGACTTTCGGTTTCGGGTGATCGAGCGGCGGACGGTACGGCACGTCCCACGGAATCGCAGTGAAGCGGTTGCGGTAGCCTTGGTGGAAATCGTCCTTGAGCTCGGTCGTATCGCTGGTCACCGACTCTTCCAGCACTTGCGGCTGCTTGCCTTCGTGAAAGATTTCCGTGAGCAGCCAGAGGTCGTTCCAGGTCGGGTTGGCGTGCTCGGTCAGGGCGAGAAAATGCCCACTGACCAGAATCGGCTGATCGCTGTTGCCCTCGGCCAGACGGTAGTCGCTGCGATGACGTTCCAGCGCGCGATTGGCCAGGTGTTTGCCGCGCTCGCGATCAACGAAACGACCCGGGTAGTCGTAATCTTCCAGATCCGGTTGCGCGCTGCTTTTCGCGTCGCTTTCGAGCTCGATCTTCGGTTTGACGAAGTCGTAATCGCGCCGCGTGGTGCGGCTGGTGCGGGTCACCAGACGCAGGCCGAAACGCTTGATCACCGGTTTGTCGGCAACCAGCCCGGAATCCTGCTGATAGGCCACCGGCGGCAGTTTCGGGAAGATCGTCTGGTCGTCACCGAAGTTCAGCGTGTGGCCGCTGGCGGTGTGCTGAAAGTGGTAGTGAATCCCCTCCTCTTCGCACAGGCGCTGGATGAAATGCAGATCGGATTCGTCGTACTGCACGCAGTAAATGCGTTCCGGATAGACCGCGCTGAGTTCGAAGTGATAGTCGCTGGAAAGGATGCCGTGCTCTTCCAGCACCAGCGTGATGATCTGCTGCACGGTCTTGTGCTGGAAGATGCGCTGATTGACCCGGTGCGCGAGGTACGCCAGTTGAGGACGCAGGGAAATCGTGTAGCGCGTCAGGCGCTTGCCCGCCTCACCCTGGGCGACGCTGTAGACCAACCCGTGAATCCCGCTGCCACTGGGCGACAGCTGCAGAAAAGCCAGTTTGTGCAGCACGCTTTCGAGGTTGATCGACGCTTTTTCGCTGACCAGCTCCAGCTCGAATTCGAAGGGGGTGTTGAGTGCCTCACGACCGGTGAAGGACAGCACCTGAAAATCGCTGTCGATGCCATCGACGGTCAGATTGAAATGAGGCTGATTGGCCGGTGAGAACATCCTTGTTCCTCGCGCAATGCTGCGATGCTCGCCAGCGCCATCAGGGCCGCCAGCGAAAGAGTCCTGTCGAAATCAAGCGGTCCCGCTTGGCCTCGCCGCGCAGAACCGCACCCCCCTCAGCCGTGATCAGGCGATCGGTGTACGCCAGTCATCGGAGCCAGAAGTGCCGGAGACTTCATGGGTCCAGGTGATTTTGCGGTAGGTCATTTCGATGTCTTCGAGGTGCGTGAAGCATGCCGTGGCCGGGTCCTGGCAGTTGTGCATGTAGTCTTTGGCGCTGACCAGAATCGCGTCTTCGAGCACGGTCGTGTAGTAGTGCTCCTGGGTGCCTTGGGCCGAGGTGCGGAACCACTTGATTTCGACCTTGCTCAGACGCTCACCGGAGGTCAGGGCGGCCTGCAGCAGCGGCGAAGACTTGTCGAACACCTTGGTGATTTTTACCGGTTTGTGCACGCGCTGGCCGGTTGGCTGACCGGATTGCGGATCACGCGGAATGATCACATCGTGATGAAACGCCTGCACCATCACTTCGTCTTCGTGACCTTCCTGGAAGGTGTTGCCCACGGAGTCAGCCGTGAACGCGCCGGCGGTGATCAAGCCTTGTTTCTCGCCAGTGATCGACATGTACGCTGGGGTTGCCATAGGGGCTCTCCTTGCTCAAAAACGACATACCCGACAGGCGTTATTGCCCGTCTGGCTGGGCAGGAACGCATCAACATTCATGCCAGCCATCACATAGCTTTTATCTTTCAGAGCGTTACGCGCGAGTTTTAATCAACACACCAGCGATCAACGCAAATACACGTGTTTAAGTGCGCAAAAAGTTGCGCAGTGGTGTGCAAGAAGTTGCGCAGTTGGCTGAGAGACTTGATCCAGAGCGTCTGAAGGAACGCTTGGCGAGCGAATCCAGCCAAGCAGTGCGCAACTTCTTGCGCACTGTTTAACCGGGGCATCGACGCGACATTCAACTTTTTTAAACGTCGATGAGTTTAAAAACGACAGCATCGGTGTGGGCCGGGCCATCAGCCGGTGACATTGGCCCGCGCCGTATGCAGCTTCTTGTAGCTCTCGATCAGGCGCAGATGGCGATCCAGCCCTTCGAGTTTCAGGCTGGTCGGCGTCAGACCGTAGAAGCGCACACTGCCGTTGACCGAACCGATCGCCGCGTCCATGCGCTCGTTGCCGAACATGCGGCGGAAGTTGGCTTCGTAGTCTTCCAGTTGCAAATCCTCGTCCAGTTCCATCTCCAGCACCACGTTGACCGCTTGATAGAACAAGCCGCGCTCGACGGTGTTGTCGTTGTATTGCAGGAAGGCTTCGACCAGGTCTTTCGCTTGCTCGTACTTCTGCAGGGCGAGGTAGATCAGCAGACGCAGTTCCAGAATCGTCAGCTTGCCCCACGGCGTGTTGTCGTCGAACTCGATGCCGATCAGCGTGGTGATGTCGGTGTAATCATCCTGCTCGCTGTTTTCCAGGCCTTGGGCGAGATTGCGCAGACCCACCTTGCTCAGGTTGTGCAGGTTGAGGATGTCGGCGCGAAATTGCAGGGCTTTGTTGGTGTTGTCCCAGATCAGGTCTTCGACCGGGTAGATCTCCGAGTAGTCCGGCACCAGAATCCGGCAGGCCTTGGCGCCGATGTGCTCGTAGACCGCCATGTAGACTTCCTTGCCCATGTCCTCGAGGATGCCGAACAGGGTCGCGGCCTCGTCGGCGTTGGAGTTTTCACCCTGGCCTGAGAAGTCCCACTCGACGAATTCGAAGTCCGGTCTGGCGCTGAAGAAGCGCCACGACACCACACCACTGGAATCGATGAAGTGCTCGACGAAGTTGTTCGGCTCGGTGACTGCCTGACCGGAGAACGTCGGCTGCGGCAAATCGTTCAAACCTTCGAAACTGCGGCCCTGAAGCAATTCGGTGAGGCTGCGCTCCAGCGCCACTTCCAGGCTCGGGTGGGCACCGAACGAGGCGAACACACCGCCGGTGCGCGGGTTCATCAGGGTCACGCACATCACCGGGAACTCACCGCCCAGCGACGCATCCTTGACCAGCACCGGGAAGCCCTGCTCTTCCAAGGCTTTGATGCCGGCGAGGATGCTCGGGTATTTCTCCAGCACTTCTTGCGGCACGTCCGGCAGGGCCATCTCGCCTTCGAGGATTTCGCGTTTGACTGCGCGCTCGAAAATCTCTGACAGACACTGCACCTGCGCTTCGGCGAGGGTGTTGCCGGCGCTCATGCCGTTGCTGAGGTAGAGGTTTTCGATCAGGTTGGAGGGGAAGTACACCACTTCATTGTCCGACTGGCGCACAAACGGCAGCGAGCAGATGCCGCGCTGGGTGTTGCCGGAGTTGGTGTCGAACAGGTGCGAGCCACGCAACTCGCCGTCGCGGTTGTAGATCTTCAGGGTGTAGTCGTCGAGGATTTCGCTCGGCAATTCATCTTTCGGGCCGGGCTTGAACCATTTTTCGTCCGGGTAATGGACGAACTCGGCGTTGGCGACCTCTTCGCCCCAGAACTGGTCGTTGTAGAAGAAATTGCAGTTCAACCGTTCGATGAATTCGCCCAATGCCGAGGCCAGTGCGCCTTCTTTGGTCGCGCCCTTGCCGTTGGTGAAACACATCGGCGAATGCGCATCGCGAATATGCAGCGACCAGACGTTGGGCACGATGTTGCGCCACGAAGCAATCTCGATTTTCATGCCGAGGTCGGCAAGGATGCCTGACATGTTGGCGATGGTCTGTTCCAGCGGCAGGTCTTTGCCGGCGATGAAGGTGCCGGCGTCCGAACTGACAACCGGCATCAGCAAGGCCTGGGCATCTGCGTCGAGGTTGTCGACTTCTTCGATGATGAACTCGGGGCCGGTCTGCACGACTTTCTTCACCGTGCAACGGTCGATGGAACGCAGGATGCCCTGGCGATCCTTGTCGGAGATGTCCGCCGGCAGCTCGACCTGAATCTTGAAGATCTGGTTGTAGCGGTTTTCCGGGTCGACGATGTTGTTCTGCGACAACCGAATGTTTTCTGTCGGGATGTTGCGTGTGTCGCAGTACAACTTCACAAAGTAAGCCGCGCACAAGGCCGACGATGCCAGGAAGTAGTCGAACGGCCCCGGTGCCGAACCGTCGCCCTTGTAGCGGATGGGCTGATCGGCGATCACCGTGAAGTCGTCGAACTTGGCTTCAAGTCGAAGGTTGTCGAGAAAGTTGACCTTGATTTCCATGCGGGATTACCAGAATACGGCTAAACGAATGGCGGCCATTATCCGGTTTTTGCGCCGGATGTCTTGTGCTTTCGGGATCGGCCGCTGATCGGCGAACGGGCGTCGGAAAGGCAAAATACGCGGGGTTCACTACGCTTTTGAGGGCAGTGGCAAAGAAGAGTCGGAACATTGCGTTCGCGCCACGGCTCTAGATTCAGAAGACAGCGGACAAGGACGAGCACATGGACATTTCCAGCTATGCGGCGCCCCTTCCACCCCGGCAAAGCGCCGTCACTCGCCGCCTGGCCATTGCGGTCGGCGCACTGTTCGTCAGTGGCGTTATCGCCGCGTTCGCCACCCTGCTCGGTATCGCCAACCGCCTCGACCGCGAAGAAATCGACGAAACCCGCTTTTACTCGGCCCGCGCCCTGGAAAACCGCATCACCGCCTCAAAAAACTACCTTAGCAGCTACGCCTACTGGACCACGGCCTACGAACATCTGGGCGAACCGCTTGACACGAACTGGGCGTACACCGAGCAGAATGTCGGCCAAACCCTGTTCACCACGGACGGTTACGACGGGGTGTTCGTACTCGACCGCGACAGCACCCGCTACGCCGTAGTGCGCGGGCAACTGCTGGACTCGGACATTTCCGCGTTCCTGCAATGGCCTGCCGCTGCGCTTGTGGATCAGGTGCAGAGCCAGAGCGACCTGAGCAAACCGGTCACCGTGTATTCGCTGTTCGAAGGCTGGCCGGCGCTGGTGTCGGCTGCGGCGATCATCCCCAACGATGCGCGGCCCTTGGGCGATCCGCAGAAAACGTCGGTGCTGGTGTTCGTCGACACACTCACGCCAACCAAGCTGCGCCTGCTCGGCAGCACTTTCGGCCTGCGCGATCTGACCCTGGCCCCGGACGATACCCTCGCCGCTGACCGCCCGCGCGTGCCGCTGGACAATACCGGCTACAGCCTGATCGCCGAACTGGATCGACCCGGCCAACAATTGCTGTGGTCGCTGCTGCCGACCCTCGGCGCGACGATGCTGGTGCTCATGCTGCTGACCGTGTACTTCCTGCGGCATGCCTTGCGCTCCTCGCAATACGTCGACAAGAGTTTCGCCGTCATGCAGGCCACCAACCAGGCGCTCGAGGCGGTCAACCGGGGCCTGGAGGCCAGCGAAGAACGTTTTCGTGCGGTGGCGGAAGCGGCGTCGGACTGGATCTGGGAAGTCGACCGCGAGCTGTCGTTGACGTACCTGTCGGCGCGCTTCAGCGAAGTCACCGGTTACCCGCAAACCCTGTGGCTGGGTCAGGACATCGGCCAACTGCTGCACTGCGACACCACGCCGCTGGAGTTGTGGCTGCGCAAGTTGAGCGAAGAAAACAACGCCAGCGACCTGCGCTGCACCTACCGCGATCACTCGGGCCAGCCACGCCACTGTCGCCTCTCTGCACGGCCGATCCACGACCACGACACCGTGATCGGTTATCGCGGCACCGCCAGCGATATCACCGACGAAGTCGCCGCCCATGCGCAGATCCAGCATCTGTCGATGCACGACGCCCTGACCGGCCTGCCCAACCGCAACAAACTCGCGCGTTATCTCGAAGACGCCTTGCTGCTGAAGGAGCACGCGCCGCCGCTGTCGTTGCTGATGATCGATCTGGACAACTTCAAGCCGATCAACGATTCCCTCGGCCACCCCGCCGGTGACACCGTGTTGCAGGAAGTCGCTGCGCGCCTGCGCGAATGCACCCGCGAACTGGACATCGTGGCCAGGCTCGGCGGCGACGAATTCATTGTGGTGCTCAACGGCATGGACAGCCGGCACGAACTCGACAAGTTCTGCTCGCGGCTGATCGGCAGCCTGCATCAACCGGTGCTCTTCGAGCATCACCCGCTGCACATCGGCGCCAGCATCGGCATCGCCCTGAGCCGCCGCCACGGTCATGTCCCCGGCGACCTCATCCGGTACGCCGACATCGCCCTGTATCAAGCCAAATCCTGCGGCAAGAACACCTGGTGCTATTTCGAAGCGCACATGAGCGACCAGATACAGACGCGCCGGCAAATGGAAGACGACCTGCGCCACGCCCTCAAGCACGATGAATTCATCCTGCACTATCAGCCGCGCTACAAGGTCGATGGCAAGCAGATCGTCTCGGTCGAAGCCCTGGTGCGCTGGCAGCACCCGACCCAAGGCTTGCTCGGCCCGGACGTATTCATACCGTTGGCCGAGCAAACGGATCTGATTGTGCCGCTGGGCCGCTGGGTCTTGCGTGAGGCCTGCGAAACCGCGCTGGGCTGGCCGGAGGATATTCTGCTTTCGGTCAACCTTTCGCCTGCGCAGTTTGCCGCCAGTGACGTCGTCGAAGAAGTGCGCGAAGTGCTGGTGCACACCCGCTTCCCGGCCAGCCGCCTGGAACTGGAGATCACCGAGAACGTCATGCTCAACGACACCGACGGCGCGTTGACCACCATGAACGCGCTGAAACAACTTGGCGTGCGGTTGAACATGGATGATTTCGGCACCGGTTATTCTTCACTCGGCTACCTGCGCGCCTACCCGTTCGACGGGATCAAGATCGACAAGCGTTTCATCGCCTCGATCAGTAGCGGCAACAACGACCGCGCCGTGGTCCAGGCGATCATCGGGCTGGGCAAAGCCATGGGCCTGACCGTCACCGCCGAGGGCGTCGAAACTGAAGAACAACTGGACATTCTCGACAAGGATCAATGCAACGAAGTGCAGGGCTACTTCATGAGCCGGCCTGTCGACAAAGCCGCGTTTGCACTGCTGTTGCAAAACGCCAGAAGTACACAGGCGAAGCAGAAGAAAGGCCGGGTGACCTGAGAGTTGCGGGGGCAGTGGGTCAGTCAGCCGCTTCGGCGCAGACAATCCGCATTCGCGAGCAACCCCGCGCCCCCAAAAACCGTCAGAACATGTCGGTCACGCGCCGGTACGGATAGCTCGGTTCCTTGTACTTGCCCGGCTTCTGCCGTTTCGGCAATTCCACCTTTTCGCGCTTCACATCCTCATAAGGAATGCGGCTGAGCACATCGTTGATGATGTTCAGCCGCGCCCGGCGCTTGTCGTTGGAG
The DNA here is from genome assembly GCF_963970475.1 of Pseudomonas sp. EA_5y_Pfl2_R50. Lineage (NCBI taxonomy): Bacteria > Pseudomonadati > Pseudomonadota > Gammaproteobacteria > Pseudomonadales > Pseudomonadaceae > Pseudomonas > Pseudomonas sp. EA_5y_Pfl2_R50. The sequence goes on from NZ_CAXAPT010000001.1 coordinate 142,941, forward strand.
TCAGCGACCAGCCATGGCGCGTGCTCGGTGTCGGAGTGTTTGAACATTTCATCGCGCGCGCGTGAGTAGTCATACCAGCGACTGTAGGACTTGAGGTCCATCGGCGTCAGTTTCCAGGTCTTGCGCCCGTCATTGATCCGCGCCTCCAGTCGTCGGGTCTGCTCTTCGGGGCTGACTTCCAGCCAATACTTGAGCAGGATTACCCCTGACTGCACGATGGCATGCTCGACCAACGGAATCGATTTGAGAAATTTGTCGGCCTGCTCGTCCGTGCAAAAGCCCATGACCCGCTCAACGCCGGCGCGGTTGTACCAACTGCGATCAAAGATCACCACCTCACCACCCGCCGGTAGATAAGGCAGGTAACGCTGCACATGCATCTGGCTCTTTTCGCGTTCCGTCGGTGCGGGCAGTGCGACCACCCGGAATACACGCGGGCTGACACGTTCGGTCAGCGCCTTGATCGTACCGCCCTTGCCGGCGCCATCGCGTCCTTCGAAAACAATGCAGACCTTCACGCCTTTGTCGATCACCCATTCCTGCAACTTGACCAGTTCGACGTGAAGCTTGCGTAGCTGATCAAGGTAATCCCTGTTCTTCAACTTGGGCGTTTCAGCGGCCTTGGCAGTTTTTTTCTTGTCTTTGCTCATGAACGAGCCCTCACGAATGGCCGGGGAAGATCGGCGAATGGCAGACTCGTGAGGTTAGTTGATGACTTGCCGTTTGCCATGGTCGGACAAAAAGCAAAATCACCATGTGTTTCCTTCGTTCTTTGTTACGTCGCACTGTTCATTGCCCGCCCTTGTCTGCCTGGAGCTTTTCGATGCCGTCGCCAAAATCCCTGCCCACTGCCCTTCTGGGCCTGGCCCTTGCCTGCCCGGCAATGGCCGAAACTCAAGGTCTGGAACTGGGGCAAGTGCTGATTTCGGCAGATGAACGTGGTGATTCAGACGCCAGCGTCGAAGAGGCCAGGACACGCCTCGAACAAGTGCCCGGCGGCATCAACGTGGTCGACATGCGCCAACCGTTGCAGGGCCGTGTGGCGAGCAATCAGGATGTGCTGGCGTATCAGCCGGGGGTTTATGCGCAGTCGGCGGGCAACGAAGGCGTGAAGATTTCCGTTCGGGGCTCGGGCCTCAACCGCGCGCCAGGGGCCCACGCGTCGGGGCTGTACACGATGCTCGATGGCTTGCCATTGACCGGCCCGGGCGGCACACCGTATGAATTGCTCGAACCGCTGTGGGTCGATCACGTTGAAGTGCTGCGCGGCGCCAACGGTTTTGATCGTGGCGGGCTGGCCCTGGGTGGCGCCATTGATTATGTCAGTCACACCGGCTACACCGCGCCGAAACTGCAAGTGCGTTATGCCACCGGCAGCCACGGCTATCAGCAGCGTCAGGTCAGTTCCGGGCAAGTGCTCGGTGACTTCGATTACTACGTTTCGCTGACCGACTCGAATGCCGACGGCTATCAGGATCACACCGCGAGCGAGAGCAAAGGCGTGATCGCCAACTTCGGCTATCGCTTCAACCCGAACCTGGAAACCCGCTTCTATATCCGCTACCGCAAGACCGACAACGACCTCGCCGGCCGCGTGACCAAGCACTCCATCGAACACTCGCCCCGCGCCGCCAATCCGTCCTATGTAGCGCGCGACGACAGCCGCAAACAACCGGGCAGCACCTTCATCGGCAACAAGACCACCTTCTACATCGACGACGATTCGAGCATCCAGACCGGCCTCGTCTACCACGACTACCCGATGGACCTGCGCGAAGGCCCGAACCGCTTGAAAGTCGCCTACACCGACGTCAGCGGCACCTTCGACTACAAGCGCCGCGACACGATTTTCGGCATGGAAAGCCGCAGCAACGTCGGACTGCGCGTGACCAAACACCTGCCCAACGACGGCGCCAGCGAGTTTGTGCGCATCCCCGCCGGCAACACTGCCCGCTACGCGCCCGGCACCCGCATGCGCAACTTCACCTATCAGGGTTCGGACACCGTTCTGCACTTCGGCAACGACCTGGAAATCGCCGACGACCTGTGGCTGACCACCGGCCTCGCCGCCATCTACACCCGCCGCGAAAGCGCCGTGACCTACCCGCAAAGCGGCGGCAAAACCAGCCTGAACGACTGGGACTACGCGCCACGCCTCGGCCTGCGTTACCAGATCAGCCCGGACCTGCAAGTGTTCGGCAACCTCAGCCGCTCGGTTGAGGCGCCGCATCCTTGGTCGCTGATCTACAGCTCCAACGTGCGCTTCCCCGGCGGCAATGGCGCGGCGACCGGCACACAAAAAGACCCGATCAAATTGCAAAACCAGACCGCGACCACACTGGAACTGGGTGGCCGTGGCGACAGCGCTGTCGGCGAATGGAGCCTGGCGTGGTACTACGCGCAAGTGCGTCATGAGTTGTTGTCGGTGCTACCGGACGCCAATGCCGTCACCCCTTATGAGTTGAACGCCAGCCCGACCGTGCACCAAGGGATCGAAGCCAGCCTCAACAGCAAACTCTGGTCGGCTGCCGATGGTCGCCAGTTGAGCTTGCGTCAGGCGTATACCTTCAGCGATTTCCACTACCGCGGTGATGATCGCTTCGGCGACAACCGCTTGCCGGGGTTGCCGATGCATTACTACCAGGGCGAATTGCGCTACGACTGGCCGCAGGGATTCTTCGCGGCGGTGAACACGCAACTGGTGTCGAAGACTGCCGTGGATTATGCAAACAGCTACTACGCCGATCCTTACGCCCTGTTCGGCGCCACCCTCGGCTACAACGCACCGAAAGGCGACTGGCAAGGTTGGGTGGACATGCGCAACCTGACCAACAAGCATTACGCGGCGACGGTTACACCGGGGTATGACGACAAAGGTCTCGATGCCGCGCGATCAACGCCGGGTGAAGGGATGGGGGTTTATGTCGGGGTGTCGTGGAGTCTGCTCTGACCCCTGCGACGGTGGGCGCCAGACCTGCTGGCGATGGCAAAGTGGCTGGATGTCCCACCGCCATCGCTGGCAAGCCAGTTCCCGCGATGATCCGCGCTGTACCGCGACTTGGTGAGCGGCCCGAAAACCTGTAACAGCGGGCTTGCTCGCGAACGCGTCAGCCCATCGGGCATCGATCCAACTGATCCAATTCTCCGCCCTCCCGCTTTTAACTCTCCAACTTCCAGTTTTCTGCCTAGACTTGCGTTTGTCCTGACTGACGAAAGTGCTCAGCTTTCGAGCCCTTTGAAAACAAAAACAAGAGGAACCGTCCGATGCTCAGATCTCTCTACACAGCCCTCGCCTGTGCGTTTGCGTTAAGTACCCTGAACGTGGCGATGGCGGCCGATCCGGTGATTATCAAGTTTTCGCATGTGGTCGCTGACCAGACCCCCAAAGGCCAAGGCGCGTTGATGTTCAAAAAACTGGTGGAGGAACGCCTGCCAGGCAAGGTCAAGGTTGAGGTCTATCCCAACTCCTCGCTGTTTGGTGACGGCAAAGAGATGGAAGCGCTGTTGCTCGGCGATGTGCAGATGATTGCGCCGTCCCTGGCCAAGTTCGAACAGTACACAAAGAGCCTGCAGCTGTTCGATCTGCCGTTCCTCTTCAATGACATCAATGCCGTCGACCGCTTTCAACTGAGCCCCGCAGGCCAGGGGCTGCTCAAGTCCATGGAAAGCAAGAACATCACCGGACTGGCGTATTGGCACAACGGGATGAAGCAACTGTCGGCCAACAAGCCACTGCGTGTTCCTGGCGATGCCCGTGGACTGAAGTTCCGGGTGCAGGCGTCTGCCGTGCTTGAAGAACAGTTCAAAGCCGTGCGTGCCAATCCGCGCAAGATGAGTTTTGCCGAGGTTTATCAAGGCCTGCAGACCGGAGTGGTCAACGGCGCGGAGAACCCTTACTCGAATATCTACAGCCAGAAAATGCACGAAGTGCAGAAGTACATCACCGAATCCAACCACGGTGTGCTGGATTACATGCTGATCACCAACACCAAATTCTGGAACGGTCTGCCACCCGACGTGCGCAGTGAGCTGGACAAGATCGTTGTAGAAGTCACCGCGCATGTGAACAAGGAAGCCGAGCAACTCAACGAGGGTGACAAGCAACGCATCCTGGCGGCCAAAACCACGGAGATCATCACCCTGACGCCGCAAGAGCGCGAGCAATGGCGAGACGCGATGAAACCGGTGTGGAAAAAGTTCGAAGGCGATATCGGCCCTGAACTGATCTCCGCAGCTGAAGCCTCCAACAAGGCCCAGTAATCGCAGGCAGGCGCTGCCAGCGCGGCGCCTGCCAGTCTTCACTCGACGTGAGATGCCACCATGAACACGCTTCGGCGAATCTGGGAACACTTCGAGGAGGGCTTTATCGTCTTCCTTCTGGCCGCCATGACCCTGGTTACGTTCATTTACGTGATCCTCAACAACTTCTACAGCCTGTTCTACTGGCTGGCCGATCACTGGCCAGCGGCAAGCACCCCGATGTTCGCCATTGGCGATCAGATCATGGGCATGGCTCAGGCAATGACCTGGAGCACCGCCCTGACGAAAGCCCTGTTCGGCTGGCTGATCTTTTTCGGGCTGGCCTACGGTGTGCGCACCGCCGGGCATATCGGTGTCGATGCATTGGTCAAAATGACCAGCCGCTCGGTACAACGCTACATCGGCATCGTCGCCTGCCTGTGCTGCCTGGCTTACGCAGGATTGCTCGGTGTCGCCAGCTTCGAATGGATCCAGACATTGATGACTGCCGGCATCGGTGCCGAAGATCTGGGGCACTTCGGCATCATGCAGTGGCATATCGGGCTGATAGTGCCGTTAGGGTTTACGTTGGTGTTCATCCGCTTCGCGGAAATCCTGCTGCGCATCCTGCAAAACCGCCAGACCGGTCTGGGCCTGGCTGACGAGGCCGCCGACGCGTTGAAACTGGCTGAACACGAGGATGACAAATCATGACCATCGCCTTCCTGTTCGTGGCCCTGTTCGTCCTGATGTTCATTGGCGTGCCTATCGCCATTTCCCTCGGTCTCGCCGGTTCGTTGACCATCATTTTCTTCAGCCCCGATTCCGTGCGCTCCCTGGCAATCAAACTGTTCGAGACCTCGGAGCATTACACGCTGCTGGCCATTCCGTTTTTCCTGCTCGCCGGCGCGTTCATGACCACCGGCGGCGTGGCTCGTCGCTTGATCGACTTCGCTAACGCCTGTGTCGGGCATATTCGCGGCGGCCTGGCCATTGCCGCAGTGCTGGCCTGCATGCTGTTCGCCGCCCTCTCCGGCTCAAGTCCTGCGACCGTGGCGGCGGTGGGTTCGATTGCGATTGCCGGCATGGTGCGCTCCGGTTATCCGCAGGCCTTTGGCGCCGGCATTATTTGCAACGCCGGCACGCTGGGCATCCTGATCCCGCCTTCGATCGTGATGGTGGTCTATGCCGCCGCTACCGAAACCTCGGTCGGCAAGCTGTTCATGGCCGGTGTGATACCCGGCCTGTTGCTGGGAACGGCGCTGATGGTGACGATCTATATCGTCGCGGTGAAGAAAAACCTGCCGGCCTTGCCGCGTGCGACACTTCGGGAGTTCCTGGGTACGGCACGCAAGGCCATATGGGGCTTGCTGTTGATGGTGATCATTCTGGGCGGCATTTATTCCGGGATGTTCACTCCGACCGAGGCGGCGGCAGTGGCGGCTGTCTACTCGGCGTTCATCGCCTTGTTCGTCTATAAGGATCTGACGTTTCGTGAAACGCCAAAGGTCCTGCTGGAGTCCGCCAAACTGAGCATCATGTTGATGTTCATCATTGCCAACGCCATGCTGTTCGCCCACGTCCTGACCACCGAGCAACTGCCGCAACAGATCACTGCCTGGGTGATCGAAGCAGGCCTGACACCCGTGGCATTCCTGCTGGTGGTCAACATTGTCCTGTTGATTGCCGGTGCGTTCATGGAGCCGTCGGCCATCATCCTGATCCTGGCACCGATCCTCTTCCCCATCGCCATGAAACTGGGGATCGACCCGATTCACCTGGGCATCATCATGGTGGTCAATCTCGAAATCGGTCTGATTACGCCGCCGGTCGGGCTGAACCTGTTCGTGACGTCGGCAGTGACCGGCATGTCCTTGCCCGCCACCATCAGAGCGGCGATGCCCTGGCTGGCGATTTTACTGTTGTTCCTCGTGCTGATTACGTATGTGCCGTGGATTTCGCTGGCACTGCCGGCGTGGCTGGGGATGAGCTGATGGCCCTTGACCCGGCACCTGCGGCGCAATCGACTACAGTGCAATCACTCTGCTTAAAACCATAACAAGACGGAGAGTTTCCCCATGCGAGTCAAGTCACGCTTCGCCCTGCTGGCCGCCGCCACGCTAGCCATCAGCACCACCGCGGCTCAGGCCGCCCCCGTGTTCATCAACATCCTGACCGGCGGCACCAGCGGGGTTTATTACCCGATCGGTGTCGGCCTGTCACAGATCTACAGCGACGGCATTCCCGGCTCGAAGACTTCGGTCCAGGCGACCAAGGCCTCGGTGGAAAACCTCAACCTCTTGCAAGCAGGCCGAGGTGAGTTGGCGCTGGCCCTGGGCGATTCGGTGGCCGACGCCAAAAACGGCGTGGAGGATGCGGGCTTCAAGGCGCCCCTGACCAAATTGCGCGCCCTCGGCGGCGCTTACCCCAATTACATTCAGATCGTTGCCAGCAAGGAATCGGGGATCAAGACGCTCGCCGACCTCAAAGGCAAGAGCATCTCCGTCGGCGCGCCAAAATCCGGCACCGAACTCAACGCACGGGCGATCTTCAAAGCCGCCGGCCTGACCTATGAGGACATGGGCAAAGTGCAATACCTGCCCTTCGCCGAATCGGTCGAGTTGATCAAGAACCGTCAGCTGGATGCGACCTTGCAATCGTCCGGGTTGGGCATGGCAGCCATTCGCGACCTGTCCTCGGTGATGCCGCTGAATTACATTGCGATCCCGCCTGACGTGGTCACGAAAATCGGCAACCCGGCCTATCAGAGCGCAATGATCCCGGCCAACACCTATGACGGCCAGGCCGAAGCCGTACCGACCGTGGCGATCACCAACATTCTGGTGACCCGCGCCGACATGCCCGATGAGGTCGTCTACGAGATGACCAAACTGCTGTTCGATAACCTTACGCGCCTGGGCAGCTCCCATTCGGCAGCCAAGGACATCAAGCTGGAAGCCGCCGCCAAGAACCTGCCGATTGCCCTCCATCCGGGCGCCGAACGCTACTACAAGGAAAAAGGCGCGTTGTAACTGCCCACGGCGCAGTGGCTGCGTTGCCGCTGCGCTTCCGATTGTTTCCAGTCGTCATAAGGCAGGCCGCTAATGAGTGACGAGCATCAAGGCATTTCCGCGAACCCGCGGGACTGGCCCAAAACGTTGTTTTACGTCGCGCTGCTGTTCTCGGTTTTTCAGATTGTCACTGCAGCCTTTTCACCCCTCTCCAGCCAGGTCCTGCGTGCGATACATGTCGGTTTTCTGCTGTGGGTGGTGTTTCTCAGTTACCCCGCTTACGGCAGCACCCGCCCCTGGCAACCGCTGGCCTGGCTGCTGAGCCTGGCAGGGATCGTCACCGCCCTCTATCAATGGGTGTTCGAGGCCGATCTGATCCAGCGTTCGGGCGACCTGACGCCGACCGACATGGCCGTGGGCATTGTGCTGATCGCGTTGGTCTTCGAAGCCGCACGACGGGTGATGGGCATCGCTTTACCCATGATCTGCGGACTGTTCCTCGCCTACGGTTTGCTCGGTGAATACTTGCCGGGCGAGCTGGCCCATCGCGGTTACGGCTTCGACCAGATCATCAATCAACTGTCCTTCGGCACCGAAGGGCTGTACGGGACGCCGACCTACGTCTCGGCAACTTACATTTTCCTGTTCATCCTGTTTGGCGCGTTCCTCGAACAGGCCGGCATGATCAAGTTGTTTACCGATTTCGCCATGGGTTTGTTCGGCCACAAACTGGGCGGGCCGGCCAAGGTTGCCGTTGTCTCCTCGGCGCTGATGGGCACCATTACCGGCTCGGGGATCGCCAACGTCGTGACCACTGGGCAATTCACCATTCCGTTGATGAAACGCTTTGGCTACCGCGCCGCATTCGCCGGCGGGGTCGAAGCCACGTCCAGCATGGGCAGCCAGCTCATGCCGCCGGTGATGGGCGCGGTCGCCTTCATCATGGCGGAAACCATCAATGTGCCGTTCGTGGAGATTGCCAAGGCAGCCTTGATACCCGCGATTCTGTATTTCGGTTCGGTGTTCTGGATGGTGCATCTGGAAGCCAAGCGCTCCAACCTCAAAGGCTTGCCCAAAGACCAATGCCCCAGTGCCTTCGGGGCAGTAAAGAAAAGCTGGTATCTGCTGGTTCCGCTGTTAGTGCTGGTTTACCTGCTGTTTTCCGGGCGTACACCGCTGTTCTCTGGAATGGTCGGGCTGGCCTTGACCGCCATTGTGATTCTCGGCTCGGCGATCATCTTCAGGGCACGCAGCTTCGGCCTGCGCTGTGCGTTCTGGGTGGCGCTGGGCGTGGTCTGCACAGGCTTTTTCCAACTGGGCATCGCGGTGATTTTTGCGGTCATAGCCTTGCTGGTGCTGGTCTGCGTGTTCATAAAGGGCGGCCGCGAAACCCTGACCGTCTGCCTGCACGCGTTGGTTGAAGGCGCGCGTCACGCGGTGCCCGTGGGGATCGCCTGCGCACTGGTGGGCGTGATCATCGGGATCGTTTCACTCACCGGTGTCGCCTCGACCTTTGCTGGCTACATCCTCGCCATCGGCCGCGACAATCTGCTGCTCTCGCTGATTCTGACGATGATCACCTGCCTGGTACTGGGCATGGGCATTCCGACCATCCCCAACTACATCATCACCAGTTCCATCGCCGCACCGGCCCTCCTGGAACTGGGCGTACCACTGATTGTGTCGCACATGTTCGTGTTCTACTTCGGCATTCTCGCCGACCTGACCCCGCCGGTCGCCCTCGCCTGCTTCGCCGCCGCCCCCATCGCCAGGGAAAGCGGCTTCAAGATCAGCCTGTGGGCGGTGCGCATCGCGCTGGCCGGCTTTGTCGTTCCGTTCATGGCGGTCTACAACCCGGCGCTGATGCTGCAAGACGACAACCTGTGGATGACCGCCTACATGCTGATCAAAAGCCTCCTCGCGGTCGGACTCTGGGGCATCGCCTCCACCGGTTTTCTGCAGCAGAAAATGGCCGTCTGGGAACGCTTCCTGAGCCTTGGCGCCGGAGCGCTGCTGATCGTGGCGCTGCCGCTGACCGACGAAATCGGCTTCGCCCTGGGCATTCTGGTGATTGCACAACACCTCTGGCGTGCCCGGCACGCCCGTTTGGCCAATGCATGATCGGTCTGTGCCTGGGCCTGGCCGGCAGCGTCTGGGCGCAACTGCCAATGACGCATTTCACCCTGGCGTGGAACCACACCATCGAAAAGATTCGCTGGGAGGAAGACTATCGCGTCACCCCGCAAGGCCTGCTGCTGGGGGACGCCAGAATTCAAGGCAACGGCGCCGGCATGGAAATCCCCGAGGACGCTCGACTGGCCGACGGTAGCTGGCATTTCCAGCGCCATTTGCCGCCCCTGCAACCACTGAAACTGGGCCGAACCCCCGAGGCCGGCGACTACCAACTGTGCGTCGAAGGAGCATGCCAATGGATCAGCCATTGGATTGGCCCACCTGCCAGCAGCCAGCCGTTCATAGAGCTGTGGAGTTGCGAGGCCTTCGAGGGGCTCAGGCTTCATAAACCACCCGTTTCAACGACCCGTTGAAAAGCGTTCCGAAATACGTCCAACAGGCTACAACGCCTTGCGCCGTTGCCTACGACTACGCCAGAATCCGCCGGCTTGTGCGCCGGGTGGGCGGGTTCTATCGTGGGTCGGTCACTGAATAGCAGTGATCGGGTTTGGTAGCCCGTGTATACAAGGTGCGCAATTTCACTATTGGCGAAAGTTTTCGCCTGGCTTTTATGGTGGTCATGCGCAGGGCGCTTTCGAGCGCGCCGGTTTTCCTTGTGTCCCGGTCTACCAACCTGTGCATGGCTGCCACCCATCGTTTGGTAGCGAGAGGGTGATGGTTTCTTTTCAAGCGACACAAGGAAATTACATCATGTTCAAAGTCACACCAAACCCGCCAGACACTGATCCAATCTCGGGCGACGCCCCTTCAGACGCGAAGAAATTCAACGAAGCCGTCGACCGCGCCCTCTCCCATTACCTCGGCCCTGCACCGGAAATCATGGGAACCCCGTATCAACCCAACACCATGTTTATTGCCAACCCACAAACCAAGACTGAAGAACTGCTGGTGAATGCCAGCGAATCACTCGGCTCGGCTTCGGTGATGCTTGGGGACGTGATCGGGCTGGTGCAGGGACCGGCACGCAAGACACTGCAAGGTATTGCGCAAGTCGTAATGCTTGGGGAGTTGGCGGTGAACCAGGCGTTGGACAACGTGGTGCCGGTGGAGTAAGCGGCGATCCGGTATGGCGGCGATTAGGCCGCCATACCGGAGAAACTGAAAGAAAAATGAGCAAAACGACCGGTTTCGACCCATTGCGGCTAGCCTGAGTCGACTAATGCCAGTAAACGAATATCACCCAGTGATCACATCTAACTTTCGATGTAACTAACTATGCGCATGACGTCGCCCATATTTTTAAGCCTGACAGTAAACTCTCCAGTTTTATTCTCTTTCGCGCCGGGAATTCTTCGAAAATCTGCGCAAGTGAAAAATCTGACTTAACTATCCAAGTTGAATCGACACAATGCCACCAAGAGCCCAACGCCATTATTGCATCATGGAATGTTTGAATCATCCAATTTTTGGCAGGCCACTCCCATCTCAGGCCCATCAATACTTCTTTTGATATATCTTGAGTGTCCGCTTATGGCTTTGGGTTCAACCGGTCGCTAGCGAACGACCGCTAATGGCCGTTTTCTGCCTGTCGCGGAGGGCCGTTACCAACCCAGACGGACACTGACGTCTGAATTGAACGGCTTGCGAGAATTTACGCGTAGGTCAGGTGGAATGATTGGTGAGCGTCATGGGGCAGCATCCATTGTTTGACACGAACCACCTGGCTCTCAATTTGGTTTAGCTCTTCCGTCGGACTCTTCCTTGAATTTGAACGCGCCCGTGTTGGGATCATAGATTCCAAGTGCAGACATCTTTCCCTCCGCGAATTGAACGACGATATTGAATTTCTCATAAGAATAGGCTCGGCGTAATTCATCCCTGGCTCGCGAAACATAGGACGGTGGGCCAAGCTTTTCATCAAGTTCTTGCAGGCTGTCGTAGTGCCCAACTCCATGAAGAGACGGGCCGTTATGCATTGGCCCGAAATACATAACCGACCGAACGCGATCATTCTTGAAATAGACGACGTAATCGCCCTCGATCGTTTCATATGGTCGGTAGAGCCAGAGACCGTTTTCTAGGCGCCGGGTTGGCTCTCCTTTCTTGAATTTGACATCCCCAGCACTGTCGTTAAGAGACACACCCCATAGCTCTGTGAGTTTTCTGGGGCGGTCTTCGTACTGGTGGTACAGATAGGCAATAGAACCACCAACTACCCCGAGTCCAACGATGAGGCCGAGCGGCCACAGAAATATCTTCTTCCAGTTCCATCTGTCCTTCGTGGCAATAAAAAGTGCCACCGTACCCAAGAAGACGGCTGATAGAAGTATTCCTGTCCCGAGTTCCATATTCTTACTTTCTACCCTGTGCTGAAATCGTAGCCATTACCTGCTGACGCTCAACGTTTGACGTGAGGGGCCGCCGTAGCCGCGAAGCTGAAGGGCACCCCAGACGCAGCTTGTGGGCGGTGCCTCTCGACGGAATTGTTAGGTATCGAGCCTGATGATGTCTTGCCGTACATTTCAAGAGCTCCTCCCTTAGCTGGCGGTGTTTTGGCTTGCAAGGCTAGCCTCGGAGAGGGCCGCTTACAATCCCCGCTCCGCCGATCTTTCAAGACTGACTGCTTTTGGCCGAAAGCTGAACCACCACCAACTGCTACCCAGCCCAAAAAATGGCTGTTTCCCTGATTACGCAGCGTCATCACCCCTTTTTCTTAAACAATTTACTCACGTAATACCCCAAACTCCACCGATCCTTCGGCCGCGGCTTATAGTGCGTTTTATTCCTCTGCCCCGACTCCCCAGCCACCCTACTCGCCGTGTAGTAATAAAGCGCAATTGACCGCCGAGTGATGTGTTCCGGTGTAGTCAACGGCTCCGGATGCCCGTGATTGCTGTCCTTGTCCGTATTAAAAATCACACACCGGTTATAAACCGGCAGCACCTTCTTGAGGCACTTCTTCATCCCCACATCCCAAAGCTCCAGATTACCGCCGTACTCCTCCTGCCAGTTCTCGGTCAGGTAAATAATCACGTTCAGGCGCCGTTCGACGTTGAGCTTTTTGTTCAGCCGAAAATCCGAGTGCACACCCAGGAAGCCGCCGGTTCTGGTTTCGTGCAGGCCGCCGCCGGTGAAATAGGGATCGGGAATCAGCCCTTGGATGCCGGTGAGTTTTTCGAGGAACTCCAGCATGGGGGCGGAGTTGAAGGTGTTGAAGACGTTTTTCAGGTAGGGGCTGCAGGCGTTGGGGCTGATCTGGCGTTTGAGTTGGCCTTTGTAGCCGCGTTCGTAGATTTGTTCGTTGTTGGTCGGTTCGACCGGGAAGTGCTCGCGGATGCTGGCGATGACGTTGGCTTGCAGGAAGTTGTCGATGACGATGTGCGGGAATGGCGTGGCCTGGGTGTATTCGCGGGTCAGCGATTCGCCGAAAGCGCTGGCGGCGTTTTGGTCGAAGTCGAGTTCCGGGGTCAGGGTGATGGGGAGTGTTTGCGTGTTGGCTTGCATTGCCGCTCCAATTAACTTGAATGCTTTCAGGTCGCGGTAAACAGGGCCTGGCGTTTGGCGCGGTGCCTCTATTTGTTCGCTGAGTACAATGGCGAGCAGGTTGCCATGCCGGCCATGACCTGCCGAGTGTCCTTTGCTCAAACGTGGCGCGGCGGTGTTACTACATGTTTCCGGCGGTCACAAACCCGTCATATTTCCTCTGCTAACCTTCTCGGCGCCCTACCCTTCACCCCTGCCCTAGAGCCCCCAACCGAAGGTGCCGCCAAGGTGTTTCCGTCTCCTGTTCGCCAGCAAATCATCCTGCGCTCCGACAATCTTAGTTCGGACGACTTCGGTGCACTTTTTTCCAGAATGTTTGGTAATCGCTATCCGGACAATCCGCCGCTGCCGTCGAACATCATGATTGGCGGTGTTTATGGGCGGCATGAGGGGGTGAGTTTTCGGCGGATGCATTACCACGGCGATTTCACGGTTGCCTTTCCCGATCCGCAGGATGAGATCACCTTCGTCATCCCCACGGCCGGCAAGATTGTGTTCAACCATGTGACCGAGTCCGTTGGTGCTTGCCATGCTGGCCTGGCGATTGATAAGGCGGACATTCGGTCGATGCGCTTTCTTGATGATCATGCGCATCACGGGATGTCGATCAGTCGGCATCAGCTCACTGAGCGATTATCGACGTTGTTGGGTAAACCGATTCTGAAAAGGATTGCGTTCGAGCCGAGTGTGGATCTGGGTACAGCGGCGTTTCAGGGGATCAAGGCGCTGATTGATCTGGCTACCGGCACCGAGTTTGATTTGTTGATCAATAGCGGGACGTTGATGCCGTCGCGGTTGCGGGAGATGTTGATTGATGCGGTGCTGGAGGCGTGGCCGCATAACTTTTCCGAGGCGTTGCAGCGGCCAACGGCGATGGTGGCGCCACGGCATGTGAAGTTGGCGGTGGAGTTTATTCAGGCGCATCCGGAGCAGTTGGTGAGCGGTGTGGATCTGGCGCGGTTGAGCAATGTGAGTCAGCGCGCGTTGCAGGAGGGGTTTCGGCGGTTTGTCGGGATGTCGATTGTGGCGTATCAGCGGCAGGTGCGGCTGGAGCGGGCTTATGAGGTTTTGAAGCAGCAGGGTTCTGGGTCGGTGACAGAGGTGGCGTTGCGGTTTGGGTTTAGCAATGTGGGGCGGTTTTGTCGGTACTTTCAGGGGGCTTATGGCGTGAGTCCGGCGGATTTGCGGGGGCGGGGTTGATCGGTTCGTAAGTTGGAAAGCTAAATTGTGGGAGCGGGCTTGCTCGCGAAGGCGGTGGGTCAGTCGATGTTGGTGTTGGCTGATCCGGCGCTTTCGCGAGCAAGCCCGCTCCCACATGGAGGTTTGCCGATTGTTTAGAAGGCGTAGCTGGCTTTGAGGCCGCCGTTGAAGCCGTGGCTGTCGCCGCCACCATTCGCACCAATTTCTGCGCCGAGGCTCAGGGCGCCGAGGTTGGCCATGAGGTTGACGCCGCCGCTGAATTGATCGCGGTTGTCGAAGGCGGCACGTTGTTCGATGTCGAGGCCCAGCAGGTGGCTTTGGCTTTCGACCTGGTTGTCGCCCAGTGTGCGTTCGTAACCCACTTGTACGCCCGGCACCAGTTGCCACGCGCCCATCGCCACTGGGGCGAAACCTACGTTGAGGTTGGCGACGGCGCTGCGGCGGGTGGCGCTGTTGTCGTCGACGTCAAGTGACAGTTCGCTGCCCTTCTCGTTGAAGCCGTTGAGGTCGAGGTGGCTGAGGCGAAAACCGAGGCTCGGTTCGAGGGTCATGCCGTTGACCGGGGCGCGGTAGCCGAGGGCGACAGTGGCGCCGCTGAGGTTACCGTGGGTGTCGCCCTTCGCGGTGCCGAGGCCGCCGCCGAGGTCGCGCTTGCTGTCGTAGTCGACGTAGCCGGCGCTGGCGTTGGCGTCGACGAACAGACCTTGTTCCAGGTTGGTGAAACCGTAGCGGACGCCGACGTTGAGGAAGGTGAAGTCGGTGTCGGCTTCGCCACCTGCACCGCCGACCGTGCCTTTGCTATAGCCGAAACCGCCGCGAGCGCTGAGTTGTTCGCTGAAGCGCTGGGTGATGCCGACCATCAGGCCTTGGCTGTGTTCGTTGCTGCTCTCGGCGTGGGCCGAGCCGTCGGTGCCGAGGTAGCTGGCGAGCGCGGTGGTCCAGAGGCGATATTGGCCGACTTTGAGGTCGGTGCCGCTGGCGAACGGTGCGGCGGTTTGTTCGATCATCGCGTTTTGGCGCAGCAGGTAGCTGGCGGCGTCGGCGTGTACCTGGCCGCCGACCTGGGATTCGACACCGCCGAGGGTGCCGGCGTCGATGGCCGATTGCAGGTAATAGTTGTAGGCGCTGTAGGTGCCGGACAGGTCGGTGTTTTGCAATTGACGGAGCAATTCGGCGCCAGCAGCCGCGTTGCCGATCAGCCCGGCTTGGCCTGGGAGGCTGTTGTATTCGACCAGTTTGCCGCGCAGCACATAGATGGTTTCCTGCGACAGGCCGAGGCCTTGTTTGAGGTAGTTGTCCATGCTGCCGTATTGCGCGGTGACTTCGTCGAGACCGGCTTGCAGGTAGCTGGCCTGGACGCCGAGCAACGGCTCGTAAATGGCGGCCATGCTCGGCGGCAAAGCTTTGAGCGTGGCGGCAACGCGGGCGGCGGTGTAGTCGTTGGTTGCGAGGTAGTTGGCCATGATGGTCGCGCTGTCGACCCCGGCAATGCTCTGCAACACAGCGGCGGTCCAGCCGGTGCGGTCCTTGCCGGCGGTGCAGTGGAACAGTTGCGCGGCGTCGACGCTGGCCAGTTCATTGAACAGGTTGCCGAACTGGCTGCGCATGCCGGCATCACTGACGAAGGCGCGGTTGGTCTGCTCCATCATGGCGATGGCGTCGGCGGCGCTTTTGAAGGAAATGTTGGTGATGTCCGCGCCGGAAGTGGTGCTGCCGATGATGTCGATGTTCTGGTAGGTTGCGCCACTGATCAGCGTGTCCGGCGTGGCGGCGATTTCGCTGGGTGTGCGCAGGTCGTAGATGGCTTTGATGCCGAGGCTGTTGAGGGTCGTCAGATCGCTGGCCGTCGGTGTCAGCGCGTTGGAACGGTAGAACACTCCGGCGCGCATCGTGCCGTCGTGGGCCGTGATGTACGCCGTGGTGATGCCGGCGATATCACGGAAGTTGTCGATGCCTTGCAGGCGCGGCGTGTCCAGCGGCACGGACTCGGCAGCATGGGCGGCGGCGATGGACAAGCTCAGTACGGACAGCGAACACAGAAGACGTTGAAACACAGTGCAGCCTCATTGTTTAAGCGTTGGGCTGGTCACTATGGGCAGGCAAGTGATACTGAATATGACAGTTTCGGTTTGAATGGAAATGGCTGCGCGATTGGGCCGTGGGGTGCGCGATTGGTCCGTCCCTTGGAATCTCGGTATTCACGCGAAACCTGTGGGACTGTCAGCCTGGTTGATCCACAGCAATATTTGCCTCACACAGCGGCGTTATTCTGCAATCGCTGAAAACAGCCGTGCTGTGCGCACGTCACAGGCCTTGAGGCCAAGGTGGCGCCATGAACAAAAAACGCATTGTCTGGGGGAGCATTCTCCTGGGCATTCCGTGTGTCTTGCTTCCGGTCTTTTTGATGGGTTACGTCGCCTGGATGTTGAATCTGGCAGCGGCTCAGCAACGTCTGGAAACCCTCGCATCCGTCGCCTCCAGTCGTGCCCATGGCACCTTCAACGAAGCGGCCGGTGCGCTGAAATCCATCGCCGGTTCCCGGCTCGCGCCGTGCACGCCGGAAAGCATCGACGAGATGCGTCTGCTGACCATCAACACGCTTTCCGTGAAGTCGATCGGTTATGTCGAAGAAGAGATTTACGCCTGTGGTTCCTGGGGGCCGGTGGGACAGCATGCGAAGCCGTGGCGTGAGGATTTCACCACGGCGGATGGCGTGCGGGTATCGCTCGGTGTGCAATCGCGCATCGTCCCGGCCAAGCCCATGATGGGGTTGCAGTACGCGGCGTTCAACGTGCTGGTCGATCCCGAGCAGTTTCTGCATGTGATGCTCGAAGAGGATCTGCATCTGGCGGTCGGTACGGCGACCGGACAATTGGTCAGCGCCTCGCGACCAGGCGCGGAGCACTTCCTGACGCGCGTGCATTCAGGTCCGCATTCGGGCCTTGCCGACGGTTACCTGTACACCCTCGTCCACAGCGGCGACTGGGTCGCCATCGCCGCGTTGTCGCGCCATGAGCTGATGCAAGGCCTGATCCGCCGAGAACTCTTGCTGTTGCCCATCGGGGGGTTGCTCGCTGGCTTACTGGTGCTGCTGATCGTGCGTCGCGCCCGCCAACGCCTGTCACCGCTGGCCGAACTGCAAATGGCGGTGCGCAATCGCGAGTTCATCGTTCACTATCAACCGATCATCCGCCTCAGCGATGATGCCTGCGTCGGCGCGGAGGCGTTGGTGCGCTGGCAACACCCGGACGGCACACGGGTGAATCCCGATGCGTTTATTCCGCTGGCCGAACACAGTGGCTTGATTCTGCCGATCACCGATCAGGTGATCGACAATGTACTGCGCGACCTCGGCCCGTTGCTGGTCAGGGAGCGCGGCCTGCACGTGGCAATCAACCTGGCGGCGAAGGACGTCAGCAGTGGCCGCTTCCTGCCAATACTCGACGCTGCGTTACGCCGCGCCAACGTGCAGCCAAAGCAGATCTGGCTGGAAGCCACCGAGCGCGGTTTCGTTGAGATTGACGCGGCCCGCAACACCGTCAATCGCGCCCGGGAGTCGGGTTATCTGGCGGCCATCGACGATTTCGGCACCGGGTTTTCCAGCCTCCAGCATTTGCAGCATTTGCCGCTGGATGTGCTGAAGATCGACAAGTCGTTCGTCGACAATATCGATCACGACGCGGCGACCGGTTCCGTGACCGGCCACATCATCGAAATGGCCAAGAGCCTGCGCCTGCAAATCGTCGCCGAAGGCATCGAGACCGAAGCCCAGCGCGATTACCTGCGCGATCAGGGCGTACAGTTTGGTCAGGGCTGGTTGTTCGGTAAAGCGATGCCGGCGGCGGAGTTTTTGCGGTTATACCAAGTGCACAAAAAAGTCATGGCAGACCATGACGCGCAGGATGCAGCAATGCCGGTTTAAGCGCCAAGGCAGGGTGAACAGTTTTCGTTGATCCGCGCCGTTGCCAAGCTTCAATTGAATCGCCACTCTGGCCAATATGGATTTCATGGCAAACTTTTTCCTCGCCGAGGCGTCCCTTTCTTAAACCCCCAACCGGCTGAATTCAGCCAAGGACTGGCGATGACTTTCTTTATTTTTCTTCTGGCCTGCGCAGCCGCAGCAACCACCGGCGTTATGTTCAAACCGGGGCCGTGGTACGAAGGGCTGAACAAACCCGGGTTTACCCCGCCCAATTGGGCATTCCCCGTGGCCTGGACGATTATCTATCTGCTGCTGGCCTGGGCCGGTTACCGCTTGAGCCTGATCCCCGGCAGCCAGACCGTGCTGGCATTGTGGGCCGCGCAGATTGCACTGAACACGCTGTGGACGCCGGTGTTCTTCGGCGCACATCAGGTGTTGGCGGCGATGGTGATTCTCACCGTGTTGTGGCTGGTGGTCGCGGCAATGGTGGTGCTGGCGATACAACTGGACCTGATCACCGGTTTGATCCTGTTTCCTTATCTGGCGTGGCTGTGCGTGGCGGCGGCGTTGAATTTTTCCATCCTGATCAAGAACCGCTGATGACCAGTGCCAATTGGGGTACTGAAGCGCCGTGGCCGCAGGGCGAGCGCGAGTTGGCGCAAGTGCGCGCCTTCAACAGGAAGCTGGCCTGGCTACCGCGCTTCAAGATCCGCAATCGCCTGACGCCGCGTTTGATTCAGGCGCTGCTGCGCGTCAGCCAGATCGGCGGCTCGGGCGTGTTGCGCAAGCTTGGCCTGACGGCTGAGCGCCGGCTGATCGATAACGTACCGGTGCGGATCATCCGCCCCAAGGGCCCGGCGAAAGGCGTGGTGCTGGATTTTCACGGTGGTGGCTGGGTGATCGGCAATGCGCAAATGGACGACAACTTCAACGCGGCCATCGTCGACAACTGCCAGGTGACCGTGGTTTCAGTGGATTATCGACTGGCCGTGTCCACGCCCATCGAAGGACTGCTGGAGGATTGCCTCAACGCCACCCGTTGGCTGCTAAGAGAGGCGGAGTTCGCCGGCCTGCCCGTCGTGGTGGTCGGTGAATCGGCGGGCGGCCACCTGGCGGCGGCGACCCTGCTGGCGCTCAAACAATGGCCCGATCTGCTGCAAAGAATCAGCGGCGCCTTGCTGTATTACGGCGTCTACGACCTGACCGGCACGCCAAGCGTGCGCAGCGCGCCCGCCGACACGCTGGTGCTGGACGGCCCCGGCATGGTCGAGGCGTTGCGCCTGCTGACGCCGGAGCTGACTGACGAGCAGCGCCGTCAGCCACCGCTGTCTCCGCTGTACGGTAACTTCAGCGGCTTCCCGCCCGCGCTGTTGTTTGCCGGCGAACTCGATCCACTGCGCGACGACACGCTCGACATCGCCCGGCGCTGGGCGCAATCGGCACCGGTCGAGATGTACCTGCTGCCCTCCTCGCCCCACGGCTTTATCCATTTCCCCACGGCCATCGCCCAGGGTGTGCTGGCGTACAGTCGCAGATGGATTGCGGCACGCGTAGGGAACGCTGGTTCGCCACAAACGCCAGAAGCTTCGTCTCGTTGAGTTCACCGACCTGGCTCAAGTGTTACGGTGCCAGTAAGGTCGTTTGCAGTGATCGTTTTACTCATCGCACCGCTTCCTCGCTGAAAAGAGGTCAGTGGCAACTGAGCCCACCTTGCCGGCCAGCGCCCCGGTAGTTTTAGCCCAACGCAGTATCGAGAAACATCATGACTCCAAATCCCAGCATCAGGCCCAGTGTGGCGGGTGTTTCATGGCCGTTGCGATGGGTTTCGGGAATGACCTCGTGGGACACCACAAAGATCATCGCGCCGGCAGCAAGGCCCAGTGCAACGGGGTAGCCCAACGCGAATGCACTGGAAATCCCCAGGCCAACCAGCGCACCAAACGGCTCCATCAAACCGGAGCCGACAGCAATCAACGCCGCGCGCAAGGCTGAAATGCCGGTCACCCGCAGCGCCAACGCGACGGCCAGACCTTCGGGTATGTCCTGAATGGCAATCGCGGTGGTCAGGGGTATGCCGACCTGCATATCGCCCGTCGCAAAGCTGACCCCGATTGCCATCCCTTCCGGCAGGTTATGCAGGGTTATCGCCAGCACAAACAGCCATACCCGATTGATGCGTTTGGCTTCGGGGCCGCGCCGGCCGCTCTTCTCATGTTCATGGGGAACGAAACGGTCGAGACCGATCATCAATGCCACGCCGAGCGCCAACCCCAGCACCACGATGCCCGCCGCCAGCATGTTGCTGCCACTTAGCGTCCGAGCCGCTTCGATACCGGGCAAGATCAGCGAGAACGAACTGGCAGCCAACATCATCCCGGCAGCAAAACCGAGCATGATGTCCTGAGTGCGCGCGGTAATGTTGCGCAGCACAATCGCCGCCAGCGCACCGATGGCGGTCGCGGCAAAACCGGACAACCCGCCGAGCAACGCCAGGCGCAGATTGTCCTTGTTGTTGCCGACGAAAGCGCCATACCCGCTCACCATCAGCAATGCCGTCACGCACACCAAGACCAGCCAGAACACCCGAGCGCCCCAACCGGCTCGGGTCATTTGAACAAACCAGGCACGCAAAGGCGCGGTCATTGACGTTGAAGGTAGTGACATAAGGGCCTCTTTCCGACTTCGCGAGCGATTGATCGTTAGGCTCACGACCGCTCTGAGTGTTCAAAACAAAACAACTGCGCAAGGCCGACGCACCCTGCTCCAGGCCAATCCGGAAACCGCGACAGAGGAATCGCCGGTCAACGCCACGCGCCCCTAGAGCTGCATGACGGCGAGCGCCCTGCGCAGGGGCTCGTCGGATATCTGGATAGGACCATGAAATGGCACGTCCATGTCCAGAACAAGGTATACCGAAGCCGCAATGAGGAATGACGAGATGATGAACATTCCTGTCACCATCGAATTACGGGGCGCGCGGTATCCGAAACTGGCGAAAATGAGCGTCAACCAGGCAGCCAGCATCCCGATAAGCGGGCCAGGAATCGCGCCCTCTGACTGCTCGACGATCCTCCAGCGTTGCTCGATGAGCGAATGATATTGCTGACGAATATCCTGAAGCATCGTTTCATGGTAGCGGTCCGGGGGCTTTATAAGCGCCAAAGCTTTGCCTATATCATCCAGGTATTTGGCCGCCTCGCTGTTACGATGCTGCAGCGCTTCGTCTCCCCGATACGGGGTCTCGATAGCGTGCTCAAGATAGGTGACCAGACGATTTCGCGTGTCTTGCGCCGCATCGCCATAGCTGCGCAGTGTCCGGTCAAAAATGATCATGCTGGTTGCATACCCATGGAAGTTTGCATCAATGGACTCGAATGTATTTTTGGCGGAGTTGATCATCAAGCCAAAGACCAGCGATGTCATCACCACAAAAATGTTGGCTACCAGACGGATGACAGTGTTGGTTTCGTCATCCCTGTGGCGGGATGCCAGCTTTGGGTACCACTGCATCATGAGCAGCGAGGCAGCAACGAGGCACCCGAAAATGGCCATTGCGATCCAGAAAGAATTCATACATCAGCGCCCTGATAAATTGGAGTCGAGTCTTGAAGGATAGACCGATGGACTCTCCGCGAATTCTGCTCGGCAGATACTGCGCTTGCAGTTCGGGAATATCCCCAATACTGGATCGTTGTCACGGATCGGTGAGGTTCACGCTCCAATCAGGTGTGTGCCACAAGCGGCCATTCGCAGGTAAGCCCATCTGAGGCCAAGATCGCAATACTCCGGCCTCTCCCGAGCACGCCCGTCCAGGCAAGCAACACACGACGTGAAGGTTCAGCAGTTCCAGGGGGCTTCGGCATCGGCGTCGATGGCGTATTTCGCGCGTGCCTGGGCATGTGCCTGCGGGTCGAGCGAAGCCAGCGCCGCCAAAACGATGTGATAGCGATCCACTTCAAAGAAGCTGCGCAACGCCGAACGTGTGTCGCTGCGTCCAAATCCGTCGGTGCCCAGGCAGATGCACGGCGCCTGCAGATACGGCGCTATCAATTGCGCATAAGCGCGCACGTAATCACTGGCCGCCACGACCGGGGCGTTACCGGGCAGACAATGCAGCAGGTGACTCTGGCACTCGACATCGCCGCCGAACATTTGCTGACGCTGCACCTCACGGGCATCTCGGGCGAGTTCGGAGAAGCTGGTCACGCTCCACACTTCGCTGCTGACTTGCCACTCTTGATCCAGCAGGTGTGCGGCGGCAATCACCTCGCGCAGAATCGCTCCCGAGCCCAGCAAACGTACCGCCGGCACCTTCTCGCCATAGCGGGCATAGCGGCGCATGCCACGAATCACGTCCGCGTGTTCGTCGGGTTCAAGCGAAGCCTGCACGTAGTTCTCGTTGGTGACCGTCAGGTAATAGAACTCGTCCTCCTGCTGCTCCAGCATGCGTCGGCTGCCATGGTCGATGATCACCGCCGCCTCGCTGGCAAATGCCGGGTCATACGCGCGGCAGTTAGGCACCGTGGCCGCCATCAACTGACTGGAGCCGTCCTGATGCTGCAACCCTTCACCGGCCAGCGTTGTGCGCCCCGATGTAGCACCGATCAAAAAGCCTCTGGCACGCTGGTCGGCCGCCGCCCAGATCAGATCGCCAATGCGCTGAAAACCGAACATCGAGTAGTAGATGTAGAACGGCAGCATTGGCTCGCCATTGACGCTGTAGGAGGTGGCCGCAGCGATCCAGGAAGAAATCGCACCGGCTTCGGTGATGCCTTCTTCGAGCAGTTGCCCGTCGGTCGACTCCTTGTAATAAAGCAGCGCGCCGGCATCTTCTGGCTCGTACAACTGGCCGACAGATGAGTAAATCCCGATCTGCCGGAACAGATTGGCCATGCCGAATGTGCGCGCTTCATCGGCGACAATCGGAACGATGCGCGGCCCCAGTTGCGGGTCCTTGATCAACTGGGTGAACAGGCGCACCACCGCCATGGTCGTGGAGTTTTCACGCTCATCGGCCTTCAGCGCAAAACCGCCGTAGCTGTCGAGCGGTGGCACGGCTATTGGTGCAGCCACACCGTTGCGCCTGGGCAAATAACCGCCGAGTGCCCGTCGCTGCTGATGCAGATATCGCAACTCGGGGCTGTCGTCAGCCGGTTTGTAGAAGCGCATGTCTGCCACGGCCTCGTCATCCAGCGGCAAGGCGAAACGGTCACGGAATGCCTTGAGCATCTCGATATCGAGTTTTTTCTGCTGATGCGAGGTGTTGCGTGACTCGCCGATCTGGCCCATGCCGAAACCTTTCTTGGTTTTGGCGAGCACCACGGTCGGCCTGCCCTTGTGCTTGCGCGCGGCCTCGAACGCGGCATGCAGCTTGCGAAAGTCGTGACCACCCCGGCGCAAGGCATCGATCTGCTCCGGGCTCATATCTGCAACCAACGCCTGCAACTGCGGGTCCTGGTCAAAAAAATGGTTGCGGTTATACGCACCGTCATTGGCCCCCAGATTCTGGTACTCGCCATCCACCATCCCGGCAAAGTGCCGCACCAGCGCATGGCCGTCATCGCGGGCAAACAGGGGGTCCCAGTCCGAGCCCCACAACACCTTGATCACGTTCCAGCCGGCGCCGCTGAACAGTGACTCCAGTTCCTGAACGATCTGCCCGTTGCCGCGCACGGGCCCGTCGAGACGCTGCAGGTTGCAGTTGATCACGAAGGTGATGTTGTCGAGATTCTCCCGCGCGGCCAGCGAAAGCGCTGCGATGGATTCCGGCTCGTCCATCTCGCCATCACCAAAAACGCCCCAGACATGCCGCCCCTCCGTCGAGGCAATCGCGCGGTGCTGCAAATACCGCAGGAAGCGTGCCTGGTAAATCGCATTGATCGGGCCAATACCCATCGAGCCGGTGGGAAACTGCCAGAAGTCGGGCATCAGCCAGGGATGCGGATAGGAACACAATCCGCCGCCCTTCACTTCTTGCCGGTAACGCTCCAGTTGCGACGCCTGCAAACGCCCTTCAAGAAAGGCCCGCGCGTACACCCCGGGGGCAGAGTGCGCCTGGAAGTACACCAGATCACCCCGTTTGGCTTCGCTGTCCGCACGGAAAAAGTGATTGAAGCCGACCTCGAAAATTTCCGCCGCCGAGGCAAAACTGGCGATGTGACCGCCCAATTCGCCATAGGCCTTGTTCGCCTTCGCCACCATGGCCAGAGCATTCCAGCGAATGATCGAGGTGATGCGTTCCTCCATCACCAGATCCCCGGGATAAACCGGCTGCTGTTCGAGCGCGATGGTGTTCTGGTACAGCGAATACGCACTTGCCGTGGTTTGCACGCCGAGGCGGTTGGCCTGCTCGGCCAGTCGCAGCAGCAAGTACCGCACGCGCGGTCTGCCGCCGACTTTCGCGACACCGGCCAGTGCTTCCAGCCACTCATTGGTTTCAATGGCATCGATGTCTTCGTGAACCGGCGTGCCGTGGGTTGGCCGTTGCGCGGGATCTTTCATGGCCTGCTCCTGGCCCGCTCCTGGCCTGACTTGGCCTTGAGCACGGCAATCGAAATCAATGTTTCTGCAGCTTTACTCATCTTCAATACCCAAGAGACCGTTGCATTCAGAGAAAGGTAAACAGCGACTGTGCCGGCAAGCGGGACTTGGGCAGGCCTGCGTTGAAGTCTTCGCTGCTGTGATAGCCGAGGCTCACCACGACCAGACTGGTGAAGCCCTGCTCGCGCAGACCCAGCTCACTGTCGAGGACCTTGCTGTCGAAACCTTCCATCGGCGTTGCGTCGATACCCAGCGATGCGGCGCCCAGCAGCAATGTGCCCAATGCGAGGTAGGTCTGCTTTTCCATCCAGTGCTGCAGGTCTTTCTGATCGAAGCGATGCAAATCGACAAAACCGCGCCGTCCGCGCTCCTGCCCTGCTCGCGCCTCGGCATTGTGAAAACGCCCGTCCATGGCTTCCTGAGCCAGTAGCGCCTGCAGGTACTCGTCCGGCAGATGGGTGCGCGTGCAAAAGACAATGACGTGGGACGCATTGAGGATTTTCGGCTGGTTGAAGCTGAACGGCCCCTGAGTACTTTGGGCGATACGCGCCCGGCTCTGATCACTCTCGGCAATCACGAAATGCCAAGGCTGGGAGTTGACCGACGACGGGCTGTTGCGCAGTTGCTCCAGCAGCAACTCCAGCGTGTGCTTGGGAATCTTGCGGTCGGCATCGAAAACTTTTGCGGTGAAACGGCGCTTGGCCAGTGAAACGAGATCCATGATCGAACTCCTGATCTGAGAAGTGAAAACGTAAAACTCAATCCAGCTTGAGGATCAGCGCGTCGGCGCCGGCGCTGCGTCGATCTTCAGACGCATCAGGCTGTAAGGTTTTTGCCGCTGATCCTGCCCGGCGCGAAATGCCGCCTGGCGGTGCAACTGGTTGGCGATGAAATACAGGTAGCCATCGGGGCCAATCGACAAGGTGTCCGGCCAGAGCAGACGCGGGTCGTGTACCAACGTTTGCCATTGGCCGTCCGGCAGACGC
Organism: Pseudomonas sp. EA_5y_Pfl2_R50; assembly: GCF_963970475.1. Lineage (NCBI taxonomy): Bacteria > Pseudomonadati > Pseudomonadota > Gammaproteobacteria > Pseudomonadales > Pseudomonadaceae > Pseudomonas > Pseudomonas sp. EA_5y_Pfl2_R50. Next base: position 168,515 of record NZ_CAXAPT010000001.1, read on the forward strand.
TTGCGGATCGAGTTGTGCTCGTAATCGCCGGCATAGACGGCACCAGCGGCGTCCGCCTCCAGACCGTCGGACGCGCCCTTCTCCCCCAGATCCTGAACGGCAGCGGTCAGTTGCTGTTCACTGAAATTGGCATCACGCAGCAACGCGGTGGGCACCGAATACAGGTGCCGGCTCGACAGCGGCGTGAAATACAGCGTCTTGCCATCCGCCGACAGTGCGATGCCGTCCGACGCCACACCCAGTGGTTTGCGCTGGCCGTCCGGACTTTCAACCGTGAGTGGCAGACCCTCAACCACCGGCACAAAAGTGGGGTCAACCGAGGTCGACGGCACACCGCTCAAGCGGCGCATCGCACTGCCGCTGGCGATGTCCATGACAATAATCGCGCCCGGTCCGCGCAGGGACGAGTCAGTGACATAGACCGTCCCCTCCGGGCCTGTGCGAAAGTCGAAACGCATGTCGTTGACGTAAGTGCTCGGCAACATGACGTTGTCCGGGAACACCAGTCGCTTGACGATCTTGTTGGTCGCCAGATCCACCGCAATCAGCTTCGCGCCTTTGGGTTTCGGGTCTGCGAAACCCGGCGCGGCGGTGTCGAGCAACCAGACACGGCCCCGCCCGTCCGCCACCACGCTTTGTACGCTGATCAGCCCATCACTTGGATCGTCGGGGTTTTCCTGGTTGATCGCCGCGTTCGGGTAAGCCACGACTTTGCCGTCGCGGATCTCGCCCACGGTAAACGGCACGTCGTCGCCCCAACGCGGGAAGTTGACGAAGATTCGTCCGGACTCGGTCACGGTCACACCGGTGGGCATGGCGTCGTAGAACGCATGCACCTGTTCGAGCTTGCCGAAGGATCGGTCGGCGGGGGCGTTGGCCGGCAACGCGACGGCGCTGATGGCATGGGCGAACGGCGCCGCCACGATCAAGGCCAATACGGCAGAAAGCTTTTTCATACGCATGAGCTGCTCCTGACAGGCCCGCGTGCAGGCCCGTCTGAATGAAATCAGAAACCTTCGAGAACCAGTTTGCCTCGGGCCTTGCCACTCTCGACCAAGGCATGGGCACGGCGCATGTTGGCTGCGTTGATCGCGCCAAAGTGCTCACCGACGGTGGTTTTCAAAATGCCTTGGTCAATCAGGTCGCTGACGCGATTGAGCAGGTGATGCTGTTCAATCATATCGGGGGTTTCGTACAGCGAACGGGTGAACATCAGCTCCCAGTGCAGCGACAGCGACTTGCGCTTGAGCGGCATCACGTCGAGGCTTTCAGGATCGTCAATCACGCCCAGACGTCCTTGAGGTCGAAGCACTTCGATCAGTTGCGCAAAATGCTGCTCGGTATGGGTCAGGCTGGCGACATAGCTGACCTCCTCGATGCCCAGCGCCTGCAACTGTGCGAGCAGCGGCTGACTGTGATCGATGACGTGATGCGCACCCAACTGCCGGACCCAGTCAGCGGTTTCCTGTCGCGAGGCAGTGCCGATGACGGTAAGCCGCGTCAACTGCCGGGCCAGTTGCACCAGCATCGAACCGACGCCGCCCGCTGCCCCCGTGATCAACAGGCACTTGCCCTGTCCTGAACCTTCGCTGACACCGAGACGGTCGAACAACAGCTCCCAGGCGGTGATCGACGTCAACGGCAATGCCGCCGCATCGGCTGCACTTAGCGAACGCGGTTTGTGTCCGACGATTCGCTCGTCCACCAAATGAAATTCGCTGTAGCTGCCGGTCCGGGCAAGGGAGCCTGCGTAGAACACTTCGTCGCCGGGCTGAAACAGGGTCACTTCAGCGCCGACCTCGCGGACGATGCCTGCCGCATCCCAACCGAGGATTTTCGGTTCTTTGGTGAAAGTGCCGGCACGCACTTTGGTATCAACCGGATTGACCGCTACCGCGCGAACTTCTACGAGCAAATCCCGTGGGCCAGGCGTCGGCACCGGGAGGTCGGTGTCCTGCAACGACTGCGGATCATCAATGGGCAAAGCATGTTGGGTGAAGGTGATGGCTTTCATGGAAACTCGCTGTCTGAAGAGCTGATGTGCTCGCTTGCCGCCATCTTCGACTTCCCAAGCACAAAGAAAAACCAGCAGAATGCGCCAACACTTTCACTGCAGGAGTGAAAATGATCCGCATCGACGATCTTGGTTTGTTCACGCGCAGCGCCGCGCTGGGCAGCTTCACCGCGGCCGCCCTTGAGGCGGATTTATTGCCCGGTCAGGTTGCCGCGGCGATCAAGCGCCTGGAGCGTGAGCTGGACGTGCGCCTGTTTGCGCGCACCACCCGCAGCCTGCGATTGACCGCCGAGGGCGAGCAATACTTGCCCACCGCCCACTCGGTACTGGAGGCGCTCAAGCAAGGCAAGGAAAACCTGCGCGGTGAAAACACCGCGTTGCGCGGCGTGCTGCAAGTGACAGCGCCGTCAGATCTGGGGCGCAACATTCTGCTGCCGTGGCTGACGCTGTTTCGGCGTCAGCACCCGGAACTGACCTTGCGATTTTCCCTGTCGGATCAGATGGCCGACCTGTTTCGCGATCCGGTCGACGTGGCGATCCGATACGGCTCGAATGAAGATGCCAACTACGTGGCGCTGCCGCTGGCACCGTGGAACCGGCGGGTGCTGGTCGCCGCTCCGGAATACGTAGAGCGCCACGGCTACCCGCAAAAGCCGGACGATCTGCACAACCACGCTTGCCTGCTCTATCAGCAAGGTGGCCGGATCTTTGATAAGTGGAGCCTTGGCCGTGACACCATCCAGGTCACGGGGCCGATGTTCAGCGACGACGCCGACGTTGTGCGCCGCTGGGCATTGAGCGGCGAAGGCATCGCCAACAAATCCTGGCTGGATGTCAGTGCAGACGTGATCGCTGGGCGACTGGTCGTGCTGCTGAAGGACTTTCCCGGCAATCCCTCACCGTTGAGTCTGGTGTGCCCGCATCGCAAGCAGATCACCCCGGCGGTGTCCCGGCTTTATACGTGGTTGAGTGAGCAGTTTGCCGCTCTGGAACGCATCTGACCGACTCACCACCGGCGGATGCCACGTTGACGAACCGTCCCTCGAATGTTCAGATGCCGACCTGTTTCAGGTGCCCCCTGCCGCCGTGCTTGGGGTGAAACGGGAAACCGGTAGGTTCTTTTCGAACGAGTCCGGTGCTGCCCCCGCAACGGTATGCGCGTGATGCTTTCAATACACCACTGTGGCCAGACAGCCATGGGAAGGTGAAAGCCTCGATACGCGCGAGCCCGGAGACCGGCCTGGAATTCTGTTTGGCAAAATCCTGCGGTGGGCGGGCATGGGCCGGTATTGGCTGTGCGCGATGCCTTCTCCTGCATGCTCTTCTGCGAAGATCCTTTCGAGAAGACAATGATTCGACCAATTAACACCTGTGCTCCAACCCTGTTGCTCGGCTGCCTGTTCAGCCCTCTCCTGCTGGCCGATGACGCGCCGCTGGAGCTCAATCAGCAAATCGTTTCCGCGCCTTCGGTGGAGTCCACCACCGTCGCCGACATGACGAAGTTCGGCAGCAAAGTCGACATCGTCAGCCGCGAACAGATCGAACGCGCCGGCCCCAGCGCCGATGTCAGCCGCGTGATGCAGATGTTCATTCCTGGCCTGTACGTCGCGCCGAAAAACGGCCCCTTCGATTACGGCACTTACTCGCTGCTCGGCGGGCGCAACGACGACACGCTGATCCTGCTCGACGGCGTGCGCCTGAACAATCGCCTGTACGGCGGCCTCTACCTCGACACCTTGCCGGCCAACGCCATCGAGCGCATCGAAGTGCTCAAGGGCGGACAGAGCCTGTTGTTCGGCACTCAGGCGGTGTCGGGGGTGATCAACATCGTCACGCGCAGCCCGCAGAGCCGCAAGGCGTCCGGCGAAGTGAACCTGGGCGTGGACAGCTTTGGCGGCACCACTGAGGACACCCGGATCGAGAATATCTTCAGTAACGGTTTCGGTGATCTGGGCTTGCTCGCGTATGTCAGCCACAACGTCTCCGATGGCTATCAGCCGTTCCGCAGCAGCGACATGAACAACGTCAGCGAGAAAAACCGCGCCTACGAGGTCACCACCTTCGGCGGCAAGGCGATTCAGTCGTTCGGCGATGATTCGCGACTGGAACTGTTCTACCAGTATGCCGACGCCAACCTCGATTTCGCTCGCCCGCTGGACAATCACAAAACCACCAACGACCGCGTGCAACAGATCGCCACGGCGACCTTCGAACAAACCGTCAACGAGCGTCTGAGTTACTTCATCAAAGGCCATATCAACGATTGGGATACGCGCTACACCCGGGTCAACAACGTTGCCGGCGGCGGCACCCGCGTCATCAACCACAACGACTATTGGGGGTTCACCGATTGGGGCATGCAGGCCGAAGGCAAGGCTGAACTGAACGGCGGTCATGTGCTGGTGTTCGGCACCGACAACCAATGGTTCAAGGGCCAGGACGATGTGTTGATCATCGACAACGACAAGGCCGAAGCCCACGCCGTCTACACCCAACTGCGCCCGCAGATCGACGCCCTGCCCGACTGGCACCCCAGCATCGGCATCCGCCACGAAGCCATGAGCGGCGGCGATGGCGCCACGGTCGGCATGCTCACTTCGCGGTATGACCTCAACGATCACTGGTCCGTGCGCGGCCAGTACGGCAGCGCCTACAAGCTGCCGAACGCCGAGCAACTGTTCGTCAACGAGCCGGGGGACGAACTGGGCAATCGCAACCTCAAGCCGGAAAAAAGCCGCAACGCCGAGCTGGGTGCCGACTACAAAGGCCTTTTGCTTGATCGTGAATTCAGCGCCAGCGTGACCCTGTTCAGACGCAAGATCGACGACCTGATCACCCTCGACGACATCCAGTGGGTCAACGGCGCAGGGCAGATCCGCATGCGCGGTGTCGAGGCGGACGCAACAATCGCGCTCAACGATCAATGGAGCCTGCAGGCGGACATGACCCGCAACCTCACCGAGTCACGCGCAGGCGTGACCATCAATGACATTCCGGGCTTCTTCGCCCGCTCGCGCGTGGGTTATGAGTCGGAAAACCGTCTGTGGGGCGCGGGCGGTGCGATCCGCTATATCCGCGACATCAAGAGTTCCAAGCAGGTCGAGTACGGCCATTACACGGTGGTCGATGCCGATGCCTACCGCTACCTCGACGGCGCCCACCGGCATCGCGTGAGCCTGTTGGTGGAAAACCTGTTCGACCGCGACTACGTCACCAGCCGTTCGAGCAACGTCGATAACCTCGGCCGCCCGTTCACCTGCGAAATGCGCTACACGTACCGCTTCTGATGGCTGACATCATCAAGGTCGACGGCGTCGATACACATCCGGACTGGTCGCATGTCCCGCAGCACGCGCGGCATGTGTTCCTCTGCACTGGCCCGCGCTGTACCCAGCGCGGCGCCTTGCAACTGTGGAAGACCCTGCGTCGGCATCTGCTGGCGCACGACCGCATCGAGACACCGGGCGGCGTATTGCTGACCCGCACGCATTGTCAGTTCCCCTGCAATCTCGGGCCGATTCTGACGGTGTACCCGCAAGGCTGTTGGTATGGCGTGCACAGCCACGCCGACGCGCAGCGACTGGTCGAGGTGCATCTGGTCGGTGGCGAGGTGGTCGAGGATTTGCTGATCAAGGGGCACACATGACCCGGTTTTGCGCGTTGCTGTGCGCCCTGCTCGGCTCATCGCCACTGCTCGCCGACAGTTATCGTAATTGTGGCGAGGATTGGAACGCCGCTCAGCCGTCGCGCATCGTCGCACTCAATCAGCACGCGGCCGACATTGTGCTGGCGCTGGGCGCGGGTGCTGCATTGGTTGGCGTGGCGTACCTCGATGACACCGATGCCGCTCAGCGCCAGGCCGAGTATTTCGGCGTGCCGGTGATCGCGCGGCAGTACCCGGCCAGCGAAGTGCTGTACGCCCAGGGCCCGGATCTGGTGATCGGTGGTTTTGCCACAGCGTTCGGCGACGGGGTGACTTCGCGCTCGGGACTGGCGCGCAATGGTGTCGGGTCGTATCTGCTGGAATCGGCCTGCAACGGGCATTCGCTGGATTACTTTGAGCATGTGCGCCGCGACTTGCTGACACTGGGCAAGCTGCTGCACCAACAGCAAAAGGCCCGGCAATTGAGCGAGGCAATGGACGCCGATCTCGCCAACGCGCGGGCGATGGCCGGCGCGAGGCGACCGCTGTCGGTGTTCTACCTCGACAGTGAAGTCAAAGGCCTGGACAGCGAAGGCGGACGCGGCTTTGTCACCCCGCTGCTCGCCGCGGTCGGCGCCCGCAACGTCCTTGCCGAGATCAACCAGTATCGCGTCACGGTCAGCAGCGAAACCCTGTTGGCAAGCGACCCGGACGTGATCCTGCTCGCCGACGCCCAATGGTCCCCGGCGAGCCGAAAGCGCTACCTGCTGAGCCACGACCCGGTGCTGTCACAGTTGCGCGCCGTGCGCGAAAACAGGCTGATCGACATCCCCTTCACCCACCTGCTACCGACCGTCAACAGTGGCCGCGTCGCTTTGGAACTGGCCCGACAGCTAGAGGCGCTGGATAAAAAGAAATGAACCCGCCGCCGCACATGCCACCTAAGGCATAGACCATCAGGAGGTAGCCAATGCAAATCGAAACCGTGTGGATCGTACTGGCGGCAGTTCTTCTGCTAATCGAACTCTGGGCCATCAATCGGGTGCGCAAGAGCCAGGAGAAATCGAGTAACAAAGGCGTATGGATCGTGCTGATCGTGTTTGTGCCGCTGTTCGGCTTGATCGCGTGGGCGTTGGCGGGGCCCAAGCACGTCGTCCAGCAATGACCTCAACCAATAAACTGTAGACCTGCTCGCGATGCGGCCCGTCCAGTCGACTGCTCCCTCGCCTGACCCGCCCCATCGCGGGCAGGCCTGATGCAATGTCTATCTTGATGTAAACAATTGCCGTTGCCTGATGCCGATCCATGCGTCAGGATTCGCCCTTTGTCACCGCAGTGCCGCACCGATCCGTTCAGCGAACGCCGGGGCGGGCCCTTCGGTCGCCAATCGCCAAACGTGCACGCCAGGTTGAAAACATGAATCGCCAGAAGAAATTGCAGCAGTTGTTCAAGGAAAAGGCCAAAAAGGCCAGCGCCAAACTGGCCCCGAAAAAGCCGAAATACATCAGCAAGGCTGACCGCTTGAAGCTGGCTGCCGAAGCGCAAGCCGCCGAAGCCAGTGCGCCGGCGCAAAGCTGATTCCTCCGGGGGTGATTCTTTGCCTCGGTGCTCACAGCGCTTTACAGGTAAGCCACGCGCCCCAGAACAGGCTGCTGAAAAACCGTGTCGCCACGCCAAACCCGGCGTCATGCAGCAAGGCCTGTACCGCCGCTTCAGAGTGCGGCGGATCAGCGCCCTGAAGTATCCTCGCCAATTTGGCCTGCACTTCATCCGCGCTGGCACCCTGCTGCCGCCAGCGCTGAGCCCACGCCGCCAAAAGCAGCGGCTGGCTGGCATAGGCGTAATGATTGCCCGCCACAATCAGCGGCGCGCCGGGCTTCAGCCGGGCGTGGAGGGTTCGCAGGATGTGCTGCTTCGCGTCGTCGCCATCAAGATGGTGAAGCACGCCAATCAGCGTCGCCGCGTCGAACCGTTCATCCGCTGGCAAGTCGTCAACGTGCCCGAGATGCACTTGCGTTCTGCGCAATAAATCATTGGCTTGCAGTTGCTGCGTGGCGGCCGCCAGCATCGGCTCGGAAGGGTCGAGCGCCGTAAACTGCCAATCCGGCTCAAGCGCCGCCATCGCCAGGATTTCCTGCGCCGTTCCCCCCGCACCGACCACCAGAACATGCGCCCCACGCAACTCGCCAAGGCTGGCCGACAGCATGCACGCGGCAAGGTCGTGGCAGGCGTCATAACCGGCCAGCGCGATGCGGCTTTGCCGGGCGTATTCGCTGGCGCGAGAGGTGTCGAATTTTTCAACCGAGGTGGCTGTCATGAGCGCTTCTCCTTGTCCTTGGCGACAACCTACGCCGTCGGTCGAGAGAAGAAAAATGCATAGATTTTATGCTGTGTATTCCTTGGGGGAATGAGCGCATTACCTGAGTACAACAGTAGTTGTACCATACAGGGATAACCCATCCCGTCACGGTGGGATGTTGCAAGTGCCTTCATGGCGATTTCAGCTTGAAAGGCTGTCCCCCTAGTTGTCATTGTAGTGAGCGCCTACCTCTGCAACCGACCCTTCTTTCAAGGCTGCCATCACTGCCTGGATCTCACCCAAGGCTATATCCGGGTCCCCTCCCACATTTCCCATATCCGCCATCGATACACTCAATTGCACCGGTGCATTGTTAACGGGCAAAGCGAACAGGCTGGTGGGGGCGCCGATACCTTTCGCGACATCGTACTTCTGACTGCGAATTTTCATGTCTTTTATCGTGGTTGCACCCGTTCCCAAATCCTTGAGACTCCCGCTTGCAGCGGTGGCTGATACTGCGACCACCAAATTGACCTGCCCCTCTGCCTTTGTGTTGTCAGAGCAGTTATCGGTGCATTTGGTAAGTGAAATGGCTCTATTTAAACGTGCAAATAAAGGCTTCAAGTAGAATCCCTTAGCGCTAAATCTCACCTGCGAATTTTCTTCCGCGACGCCCTCTACCTGCAAACTATTGACCAATTGAAATACGACAACTGCACTGGGGTCTGATTCATCGCCACGAACCATTGCAATGCACTTGGCACTGACTAACGAATTACTCATAAGAATGGTCTTGAATGCCACGGCTCGAGACGATTCGGCCTTGATCCTCTTGACATAATCGGTCATTGCATTGGAGACGACGTCCATTATGACTTTTGTCGCAATTGGCGCCCAAATTACGGCGTCTACAAAGGGAACTGTATCTGCAGCGCAGGCTCTCGCTACATCAGAGGGCAGCGCCGGGATATGACGAATGCTAGAAGCAGTAGTGCCCAATCGCGCCTGTTGTCGTTTTACCTCCGCGCTATCAGGATGAATCTTAGGCGTGGATAAAATCTGAGTGAAGTGGCATCCGCTGAGCAGCACCAGAAAGGACAGAGCGATGACGACTTTCATAACTAGCACTCCCTGTAGTTTGTCTGCAATACATAGACTCGGCACTCAGCCATTCTGTCGTCCGACTGATTCTGTAAAAGGTATTACGCCTAAATACCAGTGTGTTGCAAAAAACCGCCATCGCCCTGGAGGGTGGCTACGACTCCGCTGAAAGTATATTTCTTGAGGTTTATGACTGCGTTGTAATTCAGTCTTATTAAAGCCCGAGCAAATTTGACATCATCCTCTGAGCCCCATTTCATGGCACATCCCGGCACATCGACATGCCTTACATTCGAAATATCAAGCGCGCCGCCTTCTTTTTTTCGAAAGATCTGAATACTGGATATTTTAAGACACCCTGCCTTGTCAACACCTGCCGTCCAGTTCACCTGCAATGATGCCTTTCGGCCGGCAGGGCCGACCGCCAACATCTCGCTATAATTTTTACTGACTTCCACGTACTGGTCGCTTTTCCAAGCATAGATGGCAGTATTGCTTTCATGAACATCACTTACACAGCCCGAGTTCAAGAAGATCAAACAGACAATCCACAAATATCCTTTTATCTTCATGCTTCACATCCATTTAATTTATTATCTCGATCGAAGAAATCTCCGCAAAATTCAATACAACAGAACCACCGGCCACACTATATTCCCCAATGGCAGTAACTTCGTTTGCTCCCCACTTTACAAAATCCCTCGCTATCTGCTCTTGGCTAAATGTTGTCAAGATAACGATTTGTCCACTTCGATGATTAATTCTAACTTCAGCCATTTTTTGCCTCCGTTATAAAAAACATTGTTGCGTGGCGCATAGCCATCACTCAGCAAAGCTGACACATCGGATTTCGTCAAGTGGCTCATTCTCGTTTGTCGAACCTGGCGCACCTTTAGCAGACAACTGGCTCGCGCGGTCACGGCTGTAGAGCTCGCCCAACCTAAGGGTCAAGCCATCGCTGATCTTCAACCGTTGACTCATTGCAGAGGTACAGCATGGAAACTGCCAGCAGGCAGCAGGCCAAAACAAAAGTCCACATCAGGCCCTTTAGCCCTTATGAGTTCGTCAAACAGCAGGCAAAGAAAGCTCGAATTTCCCATCGGGTCGAATGTTGCTGAGCTGAACGCGAATGGACTGGCCCAGGGAGAAGTGCGCCAGGACATCCGTATTGGCAGACAGCTTGCTGCGATGGAGTAAACCACTACAGTTTTCAATTCGCACAAACACGCCGTAGTCCTTTACACCCGTCACCAGCCCTTCGTAGATGCTGCCAATGGTCAGACTTTCTGTATCCTTTCTTGTCGACAACACTGGTTTATCCAAACCAACCTGGACAGCATCTCTGTCCGGATTCAGCCTTTGTATAAAAAAGAGATGCGCGAGGCCTTTCGCCCTCCGAATGCCATCGAGACTGTCTGGCCACGACGCCATTAACCCGATTTCCAGTTCGACCGAACACGATGCGCTCTTAACAGCTACCACCCTGCCTTTTACTGGTACACATTTATCCAAACAACTAAACGCCTCACTCCACGCTGGTAATTCTTTGCGTGAATGCAAGACCTGTAACCACTCACGGACACTGGCCTGAAGCCCGCGTTCGGTTATCAAAGTTCTCACAAGCTTGTCAGTTTTAAACCAATGCCCGCTATTGGGGCAGGCGTTTATGCGTTCAATCAATTTGCGGGCGAAAACCGCTGAGACCGCGTGCTCGGGTATTACGACAATAAACTTTGCTGCCAGCAGTGGCCATTCAGGCTTGGTCTCTGTCTTTTCAAGCCATGCGGCGGCTTGCTCAATGAAATCACTGGACTGCAGTCGATGGTCGAGCAATGCCTCACAAACAAAACCCCACTCCTTTGTGCTTTCGCGCCCTACCAGCCATCCTGCACCAAGGCTTAGCAGTTCGCCGTGCGGCAGGTATTGAGACTGAGATTCGCTTTGCGCCAACAAGGCACGCCAAACGTAATTCCACTCCACGCGATGTTCGCGCCCCACCAGCCACTTCGCACCAAGGCGCACCAGTTCACCGAACGGCATGTCTTGCGGCAGGAATTCACCGTGAGCCAGCAAGTTTTGCCAGACATGCGTCCACTCGGCTCGATCTTCGCGCCCATCCATCCACTCCACGCCGAAGTGCAGTAACTGCGTAAGCGACACGTACTCCGGCAGAAACTCACTCCGGACCAATAAGTTTCGCCAGACATGCGCCCACTCGGCTCGATCCTTGCGCCCTTCCAGCCACTCCACACCAAGCCCCAGTAAATCAGTGAGCGGCATGTATTGCGAAAGAGACTCACCGTGAACGAGCAAGTTTTTCCACACATGGCTCCATCCGAGCCGGTTTTCACGTCCGTCCAGCCACTCTACTGCGAGGCACAATAGTTGGCCGCGCGGGATGACTCCCGGCAGGGACTCCTCATGAGGCAATAAAGCTTCAAACACATAGCTCCACTCCGCCCGATCTTTATGTCCAGCCAACCACTCCATACCGAGTCGCAGCAGCTCACCGAGCTGCATGTTTTCCGACAGGCACTCTCTCATTGCCAGCAAATCGCGCCAGACAAAGCTCCATTCTGCGCGTTCTTCACGCTCGACCATCCACTCCACACCAAGGCGCAGCAGCTCATCGAGTGACGTGTTTTCCGGTAAGAGTTCTTCCCAGTCCAGCAGGCTACGCCAGACATAGCTCCACTCCGCCTTGTCCTCGCGTCCGACCAGCCATTCAACCCCCAGGTGCAATAACTCAGCTATCGACATGCCTTTCGGTAATGCGTAACCCTTTGCCAGCAGGGCGCGCCAAACATGCGCCCACTCGGCTCGGTCTTCGCGTCCAACCAGCCATGCTCTCGCCAAAATTGCCAATTCATTTGACTGCGGGCTGTGTTGTTGCGCTAAGGCGTATAGATCCTGAAATACATAAGCCCAATCGGCTCCGTCGACTTCCTTACGCACCCGCTGAAAACCCAGAACCACTACAGGATCTGTTTCCCAATCCAGTTCGCGCTTATCAGGCAGCAGCTTCCTCCAGACAAAATGCCAGTCAGGGCGACGGAAATGGCCAGGCAGCCAAAGCAGCCCCATTTCATGCCATATAGTACGGCGGCCGGAATCATGCTGCAGGCAATGCTCCCAATCCAAAGACCAGGTAGGGTGAGATATTTTCAGTGGATCGGCCAAGTGTTCAGCTGCCCACGCAAACAGTTCATCGCGCCCTGGATAGCTCGTTGCCAAACGGCTCCAGCAACCTGCCCAGACCTTGTACGCTGAACCCAGCCCTGCCAATGCACTGCGGAGCAGATCCTTGTCAAAAACCTCATTAACTCCGGGTGTCGACGCAGCCCAGCAAGCCCAACTAGTGACGGCATCCGCCGAACCGTCCACATCCAGCTCAAGTTGCTCATGCTGACTGGCCCATAACTTGGCACATTCGCGTGCCAAATACGCGCGATCCACGATATTCAAACGCTCAGTCGCCAGAGCCTCATCGCGCCCAGAGAACACTCGCAGCAGTTGCGAAACCAACCCTGCACTACGTTCCTTAAGCGCCCGCCGGAAGACGGCAATCAGATCATTGGTGAAGGCCAAGGCATTAGCGGGTTTGCGCAGAGCGCGGTACAGAGCATCGGCCAGATGGGGATGGGTCAGGCGAACGATTTGTCCGTCCACACCCGGTTCCAACAGACTGAAATCGCCTTCACCATTTAAGGTGGCGAGCATTTCGCGGTGATTTTCCGAGAGCCAATCGTAGGGCGCCCTCAGATACAGCCGATTCATTGCCAGAGGCAGAAGCAGTGCTTCATTGAGTCCATTGTGGCGCACGCGCTCGGCGAAGCGCTTTGCGAAAGCATGCAAGTCGCCGTGGGCCAATTCCACCGCCAGCGACACGAATAGACCATTATCTTCTTTCGATGCCTGAGAAAAAGCCGCGCCGCGTTTCGGCGCCTGACCGGTACGTTCGCTATACCAGGCTTCGATCTCGGCAGCTTCGCTCGCGGCGATGGTTTCTACCGTTTCACGATGAAGCTCAAAACCATGGAACGCAGAATCTTCTTTGAAAGAGTCGGCAAATTCAGCCGGGCCGCACGTCAGGATCATCGGCCAAAGCTGACGGTCGCGCTCGTCAATGAATTTGCCCAGACCTTCGAGATCAATCTTGGTGCGCGCATCAGGATCGTACAGGTCATCAATGGCAATGAAGTCCGGCCGCCATTCAGGAGGTGCGTCGGCAATGGCCCGCAGCGAAGGCTCGAGCAATTCGGCTTGCCCCTTCAACCAAAGGACACGCCAGCCCTCAGTGACAAGTCGCTCCACTGTCTGGAGCAGCAGCACGCTCTTGCCGACTCCCGAACGACCGCTCAACCAAAAGACGCGAGCTTCGCTCTTGAGGTCGCGCTGACTCAGATCCTTTCGTTCGAGCAATGTGGCATACAGCGCGTCCAGACGATACGAGCGCGGCATGTATTGCTGATCACGCATTCGTGCCAAGGTGATTTCACGGCCGATTTCCAGCGAGCGGCTGGGAGGCATGACGCTTTGAAAATCTGCAGAAGTCAGAAGTTGTGCGGGCAGCTCGCGCAACTGTCGACTTTGCGCAAAGCGTTCACAAATATCGTCACGGACACGCTGGGCATCCGCAGCAGTCGGCGCGCGGCTCAATGCACGATCCAGCGCATACCGCAAGAAGCCGTAAGGATCTTCCAGGTGCTTCCATACGGCAACAACTGCTCTCCACCATGGGTCAGGCTCGATACGTGGCGTTAACAGCCGATCCGTTTTGATCAGCGTGTTGATCAGCGGACGGGATGGATGTTTTTCCGGAATATCGCCCCACTGCAACGTGGCATCGCCTCTCGAGGCGATGAGCTCGAATTTCACCTGACCGCGCAAGCTTGGGTAGTGTTTCGCAAGGAAACCGTCAATCGCCTCGACCTCGGCGACCGCATCCTTGAGCGTCTCCTTAGTCAGGGTTCGCTTGACCTGAATGCAAACCAGGCGATCACCCTCGATTCGCTTGGCAAGGTCTGAAAGTGCCTCCAGAAATATCCCACCGGCTTCATCGAGTTTCCCTGCTTCGCCAGCAAGAGATTCTGCAAGCTCGGCCAGGTAGCAGCGTAACTGGTAGTCAAAACCGGCCATGGCGTAAATACCGCCGAGGGCTCTGCGCGATTCCTCCTGCTCATAAGCAGAGAGAATTGATGTCATTTTTTCCATAAGCGGATGATCGCAGAACTGTCGTATGAAACGTAGAGTTTTGGCGAAAAGCCATCACCTAAACAAGCCCTGCTATGATCGCCTCATGAAAATCGCCATCATCTCTGACACCCACGGCCTGCTCCGCCCCGAGGCTCTAACCGCGATTGAGGGCGTCGAACTCATCCTCCACGCCGGCGACATCGGCGCAGCAGAAATCCTCGATCAACTGTCCGACATCGCGCCGGTACACGCCGTTCGCGGCAACAACGACTTGAAACTTCCTTGGGCCAATGACCTCCCCGACCAGCTCATCCTCAATCTGAACGGCTGGCAAACCCTGTTGATCCACGACATCGCCGACGTCCCCGCGCGCCTGACCGACAACATCAAACTGATCATCACCGGACATTCCCACAAACCCCTGATCGAATGGCGTGACCAGCGCCTGTACCTCAACCCCGGCAGCGCGGGTCGGCGGCGTTTCAAACTTCCGGTCACTTTGGCCCTGCTCGATGTCCACGCAGAGTCTCTGCTACCGCAGCTTGTGCACCTCCTGCCATGAAACTTTTCCGCCCCCTGCGGCCCGATCACCTAACCTCATAGACTGTGTGTTCATCGCGAATCGGCCCGCCTTATGTGCAAGCGTTGGAAGTGGTTGTTTTTCGTCGTGTTCCTGGGGCTCTTCCCGGGCGGCCCACTCCTATGGGCAGCCGATCTGCCCGCGCCCACCACCGCTGCCGCCCCGCTTGCGGTGATTTCGCAAACCGATCTTCAGGCCCTGCAACAGCGCCTCGACGGGCTCAAGCAGCAAATCTCGGCGGCAAACAATTACAACCAGCTCGAAGGCCCGCAGGATCGAGTGCAGGCGTTCATTCTCGATGTCGATAAGTTGTCAGCCTCGTTGCTGCCGCAGCAGGCGCAATTGACGGTGCAGTTGGGCGTGTTGGGCGCCGCGCCGGATTCGGAGATCGGGGCAGAGCAGGCGGATATCGCCGCGCAGCGGGCGGCGCTGACGGAGCAGAAGAGCAAGGTTGACGGGACGCTGAAGAGTCTGGCGGCGCTCAAACAGAGTGCCGCGGACTTGATCACGCAGATCGCCGGCATTCGCCGCACGTTGCTTGAGAGTGAATTGACGCTGGGGACGCTGAGCGTACTGGCTCCGGACTTCTGGGCGCCGCTGCTCAAGCCTTCGCTGGATGATCGCCAGCGTTTCAGCTTTTTCGTCGAGCAAGTGGATAAAACCTGGGCCACGGTGTGGGCGCCGGGGCAGTATTTTTTAACCGTGGTGTTGCTGGCGCTGGCGCTTGTTGTGTGGACGGTCGGACGCCGCTTGGCCGAGCGCGGGCTGACCTGGATTTGCATTCATCGCGTACCGGAAGGACGTTTGCGCCGCAGTGCGCTGGCATTTGCTTCGGCGCTGGCGACCATTGCGACCACCGCCCTCGCCTTGCATGTATTGTTTTACGCGCTGACCCGTCACGCGCCGCTGCCGCCGGTGCTGTCGACGTTTTCCGAGGAGTTCGAGAAAGCTGTCTACGCCTGCGTGCTGATCACCGGGCTGAGCCGCGCGTTGTTGTCGATCGATCATCCGTCGTGGCGACTGCCGGCGATCCATGATCAGGTGGCGCAAGCGCTGAAACACTTCCCGCGAATGCTTTCCGCCACGCTGTTGGTGCTGGTGACGCTGGTGCAGGTGTGCAATGCCACCGGCATGAGCAGCCAGATCGTGCTCGCCGGGCGTGGGGTTATTTCGATTGTGGTCATGATCATCATCGTGACGCTGTTGTGGCGCGTCGGCAAAGTGCGCAAGGCCCTGGTCGCGGCAAATGATCCGCAGGCCAACAGTACGTTCGTCGGTGTGATGTACGCCCTCGCGAGTATCGCGATGGTCGTCTCGACGATTGCGTTGCTCACCGGTTACGTGTCGCTGGCCCGCTTCATCACCTATGAGGTGGTTTGGGCGTATATCGTGCTGTCGGGTTTTTACCTGCTGATTCAGGTGATCAAGGACGGTTGCGAATATGCGTTTTCGCCCCGGCATGCAAGCGGCAAGGCACTCAAGCAATTGCTGGGGGTTGGTGATCGGCGCCTCGACCAGATCTCGATTCTGCTCTCCGGCTTCAGTCGCGCGGCGCTGTTTCTGCTGGCGGTGATCGCGCTGTTCGTGGGCGGCATCGGCACCACGCTCGGGCAACTGGCGAGCAACATCATGGCGATCCTCGGTGGCGCCGGGTTGCGCAAGTTCAATATCGTCCCGGCGCATCTGTTCAACGCGGTTCTGGCGCTGATGATCGGCATCTGGCTGATCCGTGCGTTGCGCCGCTGGCTGGACAATGAGTTCCTGCCCAAGACCGACATGGACCCGGGCATGTGCGCGTCGCTGAGCACGCTGTTCTCCAACCTCGGTTATGCCTTTGTGATTCTGCTGACGCTGTCGTCGCTGGGTGTGCAGTGGACCAACCTGGCGTGGATCGTCAGCGCGTTGTCGGTGGGGATCGGTTTCGGTTTGCAGGAGATCGTGAAGAACTTCGTTTCAGGTCTGATTCTGCTGACCGAGCGACCGGTAAAGGTCGGCGATTTGATCAGCATCAGCGGTGTCGAGGGCGACATTCGGCGGATCAATGTGCGCGCCACGGAAATCCAGCTCAGCGACCGCTCGATTGTGATCGTGCCGAACTCGCAGTTGATCTCGCAGAATCTGCGCAACGTGACGCTGGGTGGCAGTGCGCAGGGGGTGGCCTCGCTGGAGCTGATGTTTGCGCTGGATATCGACCCCGAAGAGGTAAAAGACCTGCTGCTGGGCGCCTATCGCGAGAACGAAACCATCCTCGAAAAACCGGCGTCATTCGTGCGTTTCAGCAAGCTGTCGCCGGACGGGATTACCTTGACGGTGACCGGCTATGTCGGCAGCCCAAGGATTGTTGGCGTGACCAAGAGTGACCTGTTGTTCGAAATTCTCAAGCGCTTGGCGGCCGCTGGGATTGTCCTGGCGAAACCGCCCGCGAGTGCATAGGCCCGGTCAACTTCGTATTCGCTTCAGCCTGTCACGGCTGTGCCAATCGGCTGTCGATGGTTACTCGGGCAATCCTGCCAGCCGCAGCCCGTCAGCCAATCGCGCCAGATCTTCAGGTCGCTGGATCGGCAGCCAGTCCCTGACACTGCCAATGCGCAAATCCGGGTTGAGCGACAGCAGGCGCTGCATCGCCGAGCGGGCCTTGTCCGGGCGTCCGTTGAGGGCGTGACTGGCCGCCACCAGTGCCGCCGCGACCAGCAGGCTCGGCAGATTGCTCAGGGCTTTTTCGGCGTAATCGGCCGCAATGTCCAAGTGCCCGGCGAAAAAATGCGCGAAGGCCATGCCGACGTGCATCCTGAACATTTCCGGGTCCAGCGGACTCAGGCGCACGGCGTGATTGAGGTCGTTGATCGCGGCCTCGGTTTCACCGTGCAGCGCCCGCAGAACCCCGCCGAGGAACCATGCGGGGGCGAGATTGGGATTGAGCAGTCGTGCGCGGTCGAGCAGCGCGATGCCGCCGTCGACATCACCGGCCAGGTGTGCCAGTGCATGACCGCCGCGCGTCAACGCCACGGCATCGTCGCGGCCCAGTGTGACTGCCAGTCGCGCGAGGCGAATGCCCTCGGCAATTTCTGCCGACGGATCAACCATCCAGCCATTGAGCTTGCGCCAGAAATGGCACCACGCGGCCATGCCATAGGCAGCGGCAAATTCCGCATCCAGTTCAAGGGCCTTGTAGAACATTGGCAGCGCCTGCTCGATGGCTTCGCGGCTACCACTGTGCAGTTTGGCCATGGCGCGCAGGTAGTAGTCGTAGGCGTCGAGGCTATCGGTGGATTTGCGCTGGGCCCGCTCGATTTCCGCCCGCTCCAGTTGCGGAGCGATGGCGCCGACGACACTTTCGGTGATCTGATCCTGCAGTTTGAAGATATCGTCGAGGCTGCCTTCGAAACGCTCTGCCCAGAGGTGCGCGCCGCTCATCGCATCGATCAGTTGCCCGGTAATGCGCACCCGGTTGCCACATTTGCGCACGCTGCCTTCCAGCACATAACGCACGCCGAGCACCTCGCCAACAGCGCGCGGATCGACCTCGCGGCCCTTGAACGCGAAACTCGAATTGCGCGCGATCACAAACAACCAGCGCAGCCGCGAGAGTGCGGCAATGATGTCTTCCACCACGCCATCAGCGAAATAGTCCTGCTCGGGATCGCCGCTCAAATTAAGGAATCGCAGGACCGAGATCGAAGGTTTCTCCGGCAGCACCAGCCTGGTAGTCACCTCTGGCGCAGGCGCTACAGCGATGCTTTGATCGACCGCAGGTTCACCCCGCTCGACGGTGACCGCGCCAACGAAGCGATAGCCCTTGCGCGCGACGGTGCGCAGCAGACGCTGCTCCTCGCCGCTGTCGCCGATGGCTTTGCGCACGGCATTGATGTGGCTGGTGATGGTCGATTCGGAAACGATGCGGCCGCTCCACACCGCATCGAGCAATTCGTCCTTGCTGATCACTCGCTCGGGATGCCTCACGAACAGCAGCAACAGATCGAAGACCTGCGGCCCGACGGCCACGACCTGCCCGCGCAAGGTCAGCTCGCGACGCCCCTGATCGAGCACATAGTCTTCAAACACGAATTGCACAGTCGACGTCCCCTGACGAAGCGCCTTCAACCCGGGTTCCAGGCGACAGATGATGAGTAGTCGAGAACGATAATACGGCTACGCGGCACGCGCCAGATCAGCGTTTACATCCACGTTGTCTGGACGAAATTCCAAGGCCAGGACAAGCCAGATCCAAGGCTGGCGCAAGGACTGCCGACGCCGGCCCAGGCACGCTAACCCCATCGACGCCAATCGTTGCCGTCGCCAAGGAGAAAACGCCATGAAGATCGTCGTTATCGGAGGCTCAGGCCTCATCGGTTCGAAACTTGTGAACCTGCTTCGCCAGCGCGGCCATGAGGTGCTCGCGGCCAGCCCGAGCACCGGCGTCAACAGCATTACCCGCGAAGGCGTGGCCGATGCCATGAACGGCACCGATGTGGTAGTCGACGTCGCCAATGCGCCGTCGTGGGAGGATCAGGCAGTGCTCGAGTTCTTTGAGACCTCAAGCCGCAACCTGCTCGCCGCCGAGGCGGCTGCCGGTGTCGGTCATCACGTGGCGCTGTCGATTGTCGGTTGTGAACGTTTGCCCGAGGCCGGCTACATGCGCGCCAAAGTTGCCCAGGAAAACCTGATCAAAGCTTCCGGCGTGCCGTACACCCTGCTGCGCGCTACGCAGTTCTTCGAGTTTGTCGGCGGCATTGCCGAATCCTTTGTCGTTGGTGACGAACTGCGCGTGCCGCCGGCGCTGATTCAACCGATTGCCTCTGACGACGTGGTCGCCGCGCTGGCTGACGTTGTCCTCGCCGCACCGGTCAACGGCACGGTCGATGTCGGCGGCCCGGAAGCGATTCCCCTCGACGAACTCGCCCGACGCTTTCTGCACGCGACTGACGACCACCGCACAGTCGTCCCGGATGTGCATGCGCGCTACTTCGGCACCCTGCTCGACGATCAGTCGCTGGTCACCGGCGAGCACGCGCGCCGTGGCGCTATCCGCTTCCAAGACTGGATCACCCGGTCGGCGCCGCAATAACGCAGTGCGCCGTTGCTGTTTCTATCTGCCAAGGAGTTTTGCCATGATCATCCGTAATTTGCTGGCCGCGCTGTTCGCCGCGCTGTCGATCAGCGCCGCGTCGGCGGCCGAGCCACCTGCCGGCAAGGTGACGGTGGTGTTCGACCGCGCCATTTCGAACCTTCCCGGCAAGAGCATGCGCGGGGTGATGGTCGAGTACGGGCCGGGCGCCGCCTCGCCCTCCCACACCCACCCGAAAACCGCGTTCATCTATGCCACGGTGCTGGAAGGCGCCTTCCGCATCAAGGTCAAGGGGGAGCCGGAGAGGGTCTACCACGTCGGCGAAAACTTCGTCGAGGAACCGGGCTCCGTGCATCTGGTCAGCGCCAACGCCAGTGACAGCCAACCGGCCAGGTTGCTGGCGGTTTTTGTCCTCGACACCGAGGAAAAAACCTTGGTCACGCCATTGCAATAATGACCCCGAGCTGGCGGCATGGCGCAGGTTTCCAGAAACTGGTGACGCTGCTGCGCCGTGCCGTCGAGCTTCGGTGATATCGAGGGCTATCGGTTTGAGGGGTTGATTCGTCGCAAGCCAAAACCAAACGATCTTAAAACCACCCGATAACTACCTTTTGTCGCATCAGCCGGGCTAGCAGACAGAAAAAATGGCCCCTGCGCATGTTTATCCTTGTCGCGCGCGATGCCCACCCTTATAAGAACAACTTTTCTTTCTCGAAGTATAAGGACAAGAGCATGAGCGACGCTTGGAACGAAGGGTATTTCACGGACGAAGGCTACACCTACAGCTATAGCCGGGAAATCAATCCGGTCTTCCAGCGTTACTGCCTGCTGCTGCGCGGCTTCGCCAGCCTGGAAACCAGCGACGGCTATCACTGCGAATTGGGTTTTGGCCAAGGTGTGTCGATCAACATCCACGCGGCAGCCAACCCGGGCAGCTACGTCGGCACCGACTTCCACCCCGGCCAGGCCGCCCACGCCAATGCTATCGCGAGCACCTGGAACAGCGACGCGCGGCTCTACGACGACAGCTTCGAGCAACTGCTCGCCCGCAACGATCTGCCCCAGTTCGACAGCATCAGCCTGCACGGCATCTGGACCTGGGTCAGCCGTGACAATCAGAAACTGATCGTCGAATTCGCCCGCCGTCACCTCAAGCCCGGCGGCATGTTGTACGTCAGCTACAACTGCTTCCCCGGCTGGTCGCCATCGGCGCCGCTGCGCAACCTGTTCACCCTGTACGACCGCTTCGCCACCAGCACTTCGTTACGCCCGGACCAGCGGATCGACGCCGCCCTGCAGTTCTCCGAAGCGTTGCTCGCCGCCAACCCCAACTACGCCAGCGCCGCGCCGAACCTCGCCGCCAAACTGCATAGCATCAAGGGGCAGGATCGCCAGTACGTCGCCCACGAATACTTCAACCGCGCCTGGAACTGCATGTATTTCACCGACGTGGTCGAGGCGTTCGCGCCCGCCAAACTCGACTACGCCACAACCGCCGTGCCGCTGGACGCGGTCGACCCGCTCAACCTGAGCGCGGAA
This sequence comes from Pseudomonas sp. EA_5y_Pfl2_R50, assembly GCF_963970475.1. NCBI lineage: Bacteria > Pseudomonadati > Pseudomonadota > Gammaproteobacteria > Pseudomonadales > Pseudomonadaceae > Pseudomonas > Pseudomonas sp. EA_5y_Pfl2_R50. Next base: position 189,952 of record NZ_CAXAPT010000001.1, read on the forward strand.
GGCATGGACTTCCTCGAAGGCATCGACCACCCGATCATGCGTGAACAGGCCCGGGACTACTTCGTCAACCAGAACTTCCGCCGTGACCTGTACGTGCGCGGCGCCAATCGCCTGTCCGCCGCCGAACAACGCCAGGGTTTGCTCAATACGCGCTTCGTGTTGTTGCAGCCGGCGCACAGCGTCGCCGCCAGTGTCAGAGGCCCGGCAGGCGAAGCGTCATTGCAAAGCGAAGTCTACGGTCCGGTTCTCGAAGCGCTGGAGGACCTCGCCTACACCCCGAAAACCTTGCGCCAGCTGTCCAGTGTCGTGCCCGGGCTGCCCTTCGACGAATTGCTGCAAGCCCTCACCGTGTTGATTGGCATGGGCGCTGCCGCACCGTGCCAGAGCGAAGCCGCCGAACGCCAGGTGCAGGCACGCTGCAACACGCTCAATCTGCAACTGTGCAAACGCTCGCTGCTGAGCAACAAAATCCAGGTCCTGGCCAGCCCGTTGACGGGCGGCGGCGTGGTCGTCAGCCGCTTTCAACAGCTGTTCCTGATCTCGATCAAACAAGGCAAAAAGCACCCATTCGAATGGGCACAACTGGCCTGGGCGATTCTCAGCGAACAAGGCGAAGTTCTGCTCAAGGACAACCAACCCCTGACCACCGCCGAAGCCAACATCGCCGAACTCACCGAACAGGCCGAATACTTTGCCGGGCACTCACTGCCAATCCTCAAGGCGCTAAACGTCGCCTGACCTTTGCCAGAATGAAAAAAAGCCCGGCTGGTCAAGCCGGGCTTCGTGTCGAATCCTGCGAGCACGTTGCATTCAGACAGCGCGACGTTCAATCAAACGATCCCCCACCCTCGGCAACCCGATTGCCTGATTGGTCATAAAAAAAGAGCAGCCGTCCATTTTTTGTCCTGGCCGCACTGGAATTCCCCCCACCCCGCCCTCATAACACTCACCACACCCACCCTCACAAGAGGAACCACCGACCATGACCAGCAAAACCGAAACTGCCATTCTCGCCGGCGGCTGCTTCTGGGGCATGCAGGACTTGCTGCGCCGCTACCCTGGTGTGTTGAGCACGCGGGTCGGTTACAGCGGCGGCGATGTGCCGAACGCCACTTACCGCAATCACGGCAATCACGCCGAAGCCATCGAGATCGTCTTCGATCCGGCGGTGATCAGCTATCGGCAGATTCTTGAGTTCTTCTTCCAGATCCACGATCCGAGCACGCCCAACCGTCAGGGTAACGACCTCGGCCCGAGCTACCGTTCGGCGATTTATTACCTCAGCGAAGCGCAACGCGATGTGGCCGAGGACACCGCTGCCGATGTCGACGCGTCAGGTCTGTGGCCAGGCCGGGTGGTGACTGAAATCGAACCGGCGGGGCCATTCTGGGAAGCCGAGCCGGAGCATCAGGATTATCTGGAACGCATTCCGAATGGCTACACCTGCCATTTCATTCGTCCGGACTGGAAGCTGCCGAAGCGCGCCTGAGCATCGAGTACGTGAAAAAGCCCGGCTGATTGAGCCGGGCTTTTCGCATTCACACATTCCCCGCTCCATGGTCTGGTCAAAACCGTTCAGGCAGGCCTTCGCCAGACGAGAGCCCTAACGACACTTCGCCAACACCACCTGACACGTACCCGGCGTTCCCCCCGAACGTCCGGCGTAGCGAATGCAGTTGTTCAAGGATTTTTGTCGGGCGATGTTCAGGCTGGCGCCCCAGGCCAGGCCGCCCTCGCCGACCGTTGGCAGGGCTTTGGCGTAGCAGGCATCGCCGACGCCTGAGGGCGGGTAGTGTTTGCGGTTCGAGCAGCCCGTGATCAGCGTCAGGCAGGTGACGATCAGCAGGGGCCAGAGCCACAAAAAGCGTCGGCGTAGCGGCGTTGCGATCATCCGGTTTCACCTGCTGCAAAGGAGTGGTGACGGCTTGAGTCTAGTCGGTATGACGGCTGACCACTCACTGCCCCGTCGCCTGCCGGTATTGCCGTGGGGTAAATCCGGTGGAGGCCTTGAACTGGCGGGTGAAGGCGCTGTGATCGGTGTAGCCGCATTGCAACGCCACATCAGTGATCGGCAGGTTGCTGTGCAGCAAGCGATGGGCGTGTTCGAGGCGTACTTTCTGGATCATCTGCCGTGGCGTCAGGTGGAACACGCGTTTGCAGTAGCGCTCCAGTTGCGCCACGGAAATCCCCGCAATGCGGGTGAGTTCGCCGAGGGTGACGCGCCGGTTGAAGTGCTGGCGAATGTGTTCATCGACGGCGGCCAGCCGTTCGAACGCCGGATGGGTTTCGCTGGCCGATTGCAGATCGACAGAGATGCCCGCCAAGCCGATGATTTCGCCGTCACGGTTGTACAGCGGTTGTTTGTGAGTCAGACACCAGCCCGGTTCGCGGCTGCCGTACAGGTGCAGTTCGAGCTGATCCTCCAGCACAAACCCCTCCTCCAGCACCTTGCGATCCTGCTCGGTGTAGCCCGGTCCGAGTTGCGCCGGGAACACCTGCGCGCTGGTCTTGCCCAGTAACGGACGCAAATCCTTCAAGCCACAGCGCTGCACCAGCGTGCGGTTGGCGAGCACATATCGGGCCTGCATATCCTTGATGAAAATCGCCGCGTTGGGGATCACATCGAGCATCGGCAACAGCAGCGACGCACCAGCCAACAACGCCTCAAGGGTCTGCGGACGATGACCGCTGATACCTTGGGACAGGATCGAAAGCGTGCTCTGCATCAAAGGTTTCTCCCGGTTGGTCGCTCAGCCAAGTGAGCGGCCCGCGCTGTTCGCGAGCAGATTGCAGCATCGTTGCAGGTGTGTCGAGGGCCGCATTTGCTCGATGCCATTGTGCTGATTTCGTCATCGTTGCCGCTGCAAAACATCAATCGCCGTGAGGTCGATGGGTTCAAAGTCTGGCCGTCCCAGTGACACAACTGCCTATCCAATAACTCACAAGAAGGCGATGCCATGTCAGGCCAAGGCAAGTTCAAAAAACAGCTTTCACTGATCGACCTCACATTCATCGGGCTCGGCGCAATCTTCGGTTCCGGCTGGCTGTTCGCGGCCAGCCACGTGTCCGCGATTGCCGGGCCGGCGGGGATCATTTCCTGGTTGCTGGGCGGTTTCGCCGTGTTGTTGCTGGGCATCGTCTACTGCGAACTGGGCGCGGCGTTGCCCCGCGCCGGTGGCGTGGTGCGCTATCCGGTGTACTCCCACGGCCCCCTGCTCGGCTACCTGATGGGCTTTATTACCCTGATCGCGTTTTCCAGTCTGGTGGCGATTGAGGTGGTTGCCTCACGTCAATATGCGGCGGCATGGTTCCCCGGTCTGACCAAGGCTGGCAGCGGCGATCCGACCCTTCTTGGGTGGCTGGTGCAGTTTGCTCTGCTGTGCGTGTTTTTCCTGCTCAACTACCGCAGCGTGAAGACGTTCGCCAAGGCCAACAATCTGGTCAGCGTGTTCAAGTTCATTGTGCCGCTGCTGGTGATCGGCGTGCTGTTCACCTTCTTCAAACCGGCCAACTTTGAGGTACAGGGCTTCGCGCCGTTCGGCTTGTCCGGTATCGAAATGGCGGTGTCAGCCGGTGGCGTCATTTTCGCTTATCTGGGGCTGACACCGATCATCTCGGTGGCCAGTGAAGTGAAAAATCCGCAGCGCACCATCCCCATCGCGCTGATCCTCTCGGTGCTGCTGTCGACGTTGATATATGTGCTGCTGCAAATGGCCTTTCTCGGCAGCATCCCGACCGAAATGCTCGCCAATGGCTGGGCCGGTATCAGCAAGGAATTTTCCCTGCCGTACCGCGACATCGCACTGGCATTGGGCGTGGGCTGGCTGGCCTATCTGGTGGTCGCCGATGCGGTGATCTCGCCAAGCGGCTGCGGCAACATCTACATGAACGCGACCCCGCGCGTGATCTACGGTTGGGCGCAAACCGGGACCTTCTTCAAAGTCTTCACGCACATTGACGAGAAGTCCGGCATCCCGCGCCCGGCGCTGTGGCTGACCTTCGCCCTGTCGGTGTTCTGGACCCTGCCGTTCCCGTCGTGGGAGGCGCTGATCAATGTGGTGTCCGCCGCGCTGGTGTTGAGCTACGCCGTGGCGCCAGTGTCCGTCGCAGCCTTGCGTCGCAACGCACCGGACATGCCACGGCCGTTCCGGGTCAGGCACATGGGCGTGCTCGGTCCGGTGTCGTTCATCATCGCCGCGCTGATCGTCTACTGGTCGGGCTGGAGCACGGTTTCGTGGCTGCTTGGCCTGCAAATCCTCATGTTCGTGGTGTATCTGTTGTGCGGCCGTTTTGTGCCCACCGCCCATCTCAATCTGGCCAGCCAGGTGCGCTCGTCTGCGTGGCTGATCGCCTTCTACGCGGTGACCATTGTGCTGTCGAAACTCGGCACCTTCGGTGGCCTGGGCATCCTCGCCCACCCGTTCGACACCCTCGTCGTCGCGGCGTGCGCCACCGGCATTTATTACTGGGGCGCAGCCACCGGCGTCCCGGCGCACTTGCTGCGCCTGGAAGAAGACGATGACAGCGAAGTCGCTGCAGCCACCTCGAACGTGAATCCGCGCCCGGTCGGCGCCTACTGACATCACTCAACGGGACACGCACATGAAACGACTGCACATCATCGATTCCCACACCGGCGGCGAGCCTACGCGTCTGGTGATGAACGGCTTCCCTGACCTCGCCGGGCATACCCTCGCCGAACAACGCGATGCCCTGCGCACCAAGCATGATCAATGGCGCCGCGCCTGCCTGCTGGAACCGCGCGGCAACGACGTGCTGGTTGGCGCGTTGTACTGCGCGCCCGTGTCGGCGGACGCCACCTGCGGCGTAATTTTCTTCAACAACGCCGGTTACCTGGGCATGTGCGGCCACGGCACCATCGGCCTGATCAACTCGTTGCAGCATCTGGGACTGATCGCACCGGGCGAGCACAAGATCGACACGCCAGTCGGCCCGGTCAGTGCCACCTTGCACGACGACAGCTCGGTGACACTGGGCAACGTGCCCGCCTACCGTTACCGCAAACAGGTGCCGGTGGACGTGCCGGGATTTGGTCGCGTTTTCGGCGACGTCGCCTACGGCGGCAACTGGTTTTTTTTGGTCGCCGAACATGGCCAGACACTGACGATGGACCACGTCGAACACCTCACCGCGTACACCTGGGCAATGCTCAAGGCGCTGGAAGACCAAGGTATTTCTGGCGAGGACGGCGCGGTCATCGACCACATCGAGCTGTTCGCCGATGACGACCAGGCTGACAGCCGCAACTTCGTCATGTGCCCCGGCAAAGCCTACGACCGCTCGCCGTGCGGCACCGGCACCAGCGCCAAACTCGCCTGCCTCGCCGCCGACGACAAACTGCAGCCCGGCGAACGCTGGGTACAGGCGAGCATCACCGGCAGCCAGTTCGAAGGCCGCTTCGAGTGGGAGGGCGAACGCATTCGTCCGTACATCACCGGCCGCGCCTACATGACCGCCGACAGCACCTTGCTGATCGACGACGAAGACCCGTTCGCGTGGGGCATCTGAGCCGCCCCGCCAAACTTCACTTCCCTTTGAATGATGTGCCAAGGAGTAAAAACAATGAGCGACAACATCTTCACCGGTTGCATGCCGGCCCTGATGACCCCGTGCACCGCCGCGCGCAAACCGGACTTCGATGCCTTGGTCGCCAAGGGCCGCGAGCTGATTGATATCGGCATGAGCGCGGTGGTTTATTGCGGTTCGATGGGCGACTGGCCGCTGCTGACCGAGGCCGAACGTCAGGAAGGCGTGGCGCGTCTGGTCGCTGCCGGCATTCCAACCATTGTCGGCACCGGCGCGGTGAACACCCGCGAAGCAGTGGCCCATGCGGCCCACGCGGCGAAAGTCGGCGCACAGGGTTTGATGGTGATTCCGCGCGTGCTCTCACGAGGCGCGTCGGCCGCCGCGCAAAAAGCCCACTTCGCAGCCATTCTGCAAGCCGCACCCAACCTGCCGGCGGTGATTTACAACAGCCCTTATTACGGCTTTGCCACGCGTGCAGACCTGTTTTTCGAACTGCGTCGCGAGTACCCGAACCTGATCGGCTTCAAGGAATTCGGCGGCGGCGCCGACCTGCGTTACGCCGCTGAAAACATCACCTCCAAGGACGACGACGTGACCTTGATGGTCGGCGTCGACACCCAGGTGGTGCACGGTTTCGTCAACTGCAATGCCACTGGCGCAATCACTGGCATCGGCAACGCCCTGCCCCGGGAGGTGCTGCAACTGGTGGCGCTGAGCAAGCAAGCGGCCAAGGGTGACGCCAAGGCGCGGCGGCAGGCCCGAGAGCTGGAATCGGCGCTGGCAGTGCTGTCGTCGTTCGATGAAGGCTGCGACCTGGTGCTGTATTACAAGCATCTGATGGTGCTCAACGGCGACCAGGAATACACCCTGCATTTCAATGAAACCGATGGGTTGAGCGACTCCCAGCGTCGTTACGCCGAAACGCAGTACTCACTGTTCCGTCACTGGTACGAGAACTGGTCGGCGGAACAGAACTTCGCCTGAGCCTTGCTCGCGCCTGCCGCGCAGCCTTGCGCTGCGCGGCAGGCTTCACTTTTTCATCAGGAACAGACCATGACTCTGACGGGCCACATGCTGATCGGGCAGCACACTGTCGCGGGCAATCGCGCAGCCATTCGGGGGATCAACCCGGCCACGGGCGCCGAGCTGGAACCGGCCTATGCCGGCGGGTCAGCCGGACAGGTCGAGCAGGCCTGCGCGCTGGCCTCGGCGGCGCTGGATGCCTATGGCGATACCTCGCTTGACGCCCGTGCTGAATTTCTGCAGAGCATCGCCGCAGAAATCGAAGCCTTGGGCGATGAACTGATCGAGCGTGCCATGGCCGAAACCGGCCTGCCGCGCGCCCGTCTGCAAGGCGAACGCGCCCGCACCTGCCAGCAGTTGCGCCTGTTCGCGCGCACCGTACAGGCCGGCGAATGGCTGGACGTGCGCATCGACCCGGCGCAAGCGCAACGCCAACCCCTGCCGCGTGCGGATTTGCGTCAACGTCAGGTTCCGCTGGGACCGGTGGTGGTGTTTGGCGCGAGCAACTTTCCGCTGGCATTTTCCGTCGCGGGTGGTGACACCGCTTCTGCACTGGCGGCCGGATGCCCGGTGATTGTCAAAGCCCACGGCGCCCACCCCGGCACCAGCGAACTGGTGGGGCGCGCCGTGGCGCGAGCCGCCAAAGCCTGCGGCATGCCGGAGGGCGTGTTCTCGTTGCTGTACGGTTGCGGCCATGAAGTGGGCATTGCGCTGGTCAGCGATCCACGGATCAAAGCCGTGGGCTTTACCGGTTCGCGCAGCGGTGGCCTGGCGTTGATCCAGGCGGCGCAGGCGCGGGCCGAGCCGATTCCGGTGTACGCAGAAATGAGTTCGATCAACCCGGTGCTGTTGTTTCCCGCCGCGTTGCACAACCGAGCGCAGGCGTTGGCGGAGGGCTTTGTGACTTCGCTGACGATGGGCGCCGGGCAGTTCTGCACCAACCCCGGTCTGGTCATTGCCCGCCAGGGCCCAGCGCTGGACGGGTTTGTTGCTGCTGCCGCTGAACGGATCAAGACCAGTGCCGCGCAAACCATGCTCACCCCGGGCATCTTCCACGCTTACGACGCTGCGGTGAAGGCCTTGGCGCACAATCCCCGGGCACGCCTCGCTGCGGTCGGCCAGGCCGGCACCGGGCCGAACCAATGTCAGGCGCATCTGTTCGTCACCGACGCCGCTGATTTCCTCGCCGATCACAGGTTGCAAGCCGAAGCGTTTGGCGCGGCTTCGTTGATTGTGCAATGTGCCGATGATGCTGAAATCCTTCAGGTCTGCACGCATCTGGAAGGTCAACTGACGGCCACGCTGCATCTGGACGAGGCCGACCTTGAACAGGTCCGCGCATTGCTGCCGACGCTGGAACGCAAGGCCGGGCGCCTTTTGGTCAACGGCTGGCCGACCGGCGTCGAAGTCTGCGATGCGATGGTGCATGGCGGGCCTTTCCCGGCCACGTCTGACTCGCGCACAACGTCAGTCGGTACGGCAGCGATCCTGCGGTTCCTGCGTCCGGTGTGTTATCAGGACTTCCCCGACAGCCTGCTGCCAACGGCGTTGCAACAGAGCAATCCGCTGCACCTGCGGCGTCTGTTCGACGGGCAACGGGAGCGCTAGACCATGGCGAATAATGCCTCGCACGACATCGCCGTGGTCGGCGCCGGGATCATTGGCGTGGCCTGCGCCCTGCGTCTGGCGCGCCAAGGCTTGCGGGTGGTGGTGATCGATCAGCAGGAACCCGGTCACGGCGCCTCGTTCGGCAACGCCGGACATCTGGCCACCGAGCAGGTGTTTCCGATTGCCGACGCCTCGATTCTCAAGCGGCTGCCAGCCATGCTCATGGACCCGATGGGGCCGCTGCGCCTGGACTGGAAATACTTGCCGCGCGCCCTGCCCTGGTTCACCCGGCTGTTGCTCAATCTGCGCGCGGCGCCGTTTCAGAACACCGTCGCCGGTTTGCGGGCGCTCAACGAGAGCAGCCTGAACGCCTGGCATCGACTGCTCAGCGATATACAGCGCCCCGACCTGATGAAGGTCGACGGCTCGTTGCTAGTGTTCGAGCGCACCGAGTCCCGCGCGGCCATCGCCGGCTTGCAGGCGCGCATGGCACAGCAGCAGGTGCCTGTCGACTACTGGCAGGCCGGCGCCATCCGCGAAGCCGCGCCGCAACTCAGCGAGCAGATCCAGGGCGGACTGTTCTTCCCGCGCACCGGGCATTTCATCGATCCGTATCGGGTGGTGTGTGAGCTGGCCGAGGCGGCCAAGGCGTGCGGCGTGATGTTTGTCAGGCAACAGGTGCAAAGCGCAGCGGTGCAAGCGGACGGGGTAGCGTTGCTCACCGGCAACGGTGGTTGGCACGCCCGTCACGTGTTGATCGCCTGCGGTGCCCATTCGGCGAAACTTACGGCCAGCCTAACCGGGCAAAAAGTGCCGCTGGACACCGAGCGCGGCTATCACCTGATGCTGCCGCAGGAGCATGGACGCCTGCCTTTTCCCGTCACCTCGCTGGAGCGCAAATTCATCATGACGCCGATGACTGACGGTTTGCGCCTCGCCGGCACCGTCGAGTTCGCCGGCCTGCAACGGCCACCGAGCATGGAGCGCGCATGGCAACTGCATCGCTTGAGTCAGGGTGTGTTTCGCACGGAACTGAGTGCCGCAGCTGCCACACCGTGGATGGGTTTTCGCCCGTCACTGCCAGACTCGCTGCCAGTGATTGATCAGGTCTGCGATGGCAAGGTGTTGCTCGCCTTTGGTCATCAACATCTGGGGCTGACCCAGGCGGCGGTGACGGCGGAGATGATTGTGCGCATGGTCGCGCCAGCCGCGAGCCCCGAGACGCTTTTGCCGAGCGGCGATGCCTACCGGCTGGGGCGTTTCTGACGCCGTGTATCAGCGCCTCACGACGGTGCAGGGCTCATCAGAAATAACCGCTGAAAGGTCCTGCAACTAAAGCTCACGGTCACGGGTCATTACGTTTGCGCAGGTTGAGCCATTTCGCCCGACCTCGACAACCAAGAGACTGCCCCGTGGCCGCACATCTGGATCGCCGCAATAACCTGTCGCTGGACAGCCTCAATTTTTTCCTCGCGGACGTGCGCGACGGCCTCGGGCCATACCTCGCCATCTACTTGCTGGCGGTCCATCACTGGGACCCGGCCAGTATCGGTCTGGTCATGACCCTGGCCGGCATCGCCGCACTCATCACCCAGACACCCGCCGGCGCGCTGGTCGATAGCAGCCGCGCCAAACGCGCACTGATTGCACTGGCGGCGCTGGTCGTCACCGGCAGTTGCCTGCTGCTGCCCTTTGTCACGTCCTTCAGTCTGGTGGCGCTGACTCAAGCCTTGAGTGCAGCGGCGGCCTCGATATTCGCTCCGGCGATTTCAGCGATCACCCTCGGCATGGCCGGGCCGAAAGCGTTCACGCGACGCACCGGGCGCAACGAAACCTTCAACCACGCCGGCAATGCCTGCGCCGCCCTGCTCGCCGGTGGATTCGCCTATCTGTTCGGGCCGGTGGCGGTGTTCTATCTGATGGCGGCCATGGCCCTCGCCAGCGTCGTCGCTATTGCCTGCGTGTCGGCGGATGCTATCGATCATGATCTGGCTCGCGGTCTGGACGTGGGCCAGAGCGCGCAGCATCAGCCTTCGCGATTGTCGGTGCTGCTCGGCAACCGGCCGCTGCTGCTGTTTGCCCTGTGCTGTGCGTTGTTTCATCTGGCCAACGCCGCGATGCTGCCGCTGGTGAGTCAGAAACTGGCACAAACCAACCTGCAGATGGCCACCCCGCTGACCTCGGCCTGCATCGTTGCCGCGCAACTGGTCATGGTGCCAGCGGCGCTGCTGGTCGGCGCGAAAGCCGATCTGTGGGGGCGCAAGCCACTGCTGCTCGCAGGCTTTCTGATTCTGCCGTTGCGCGGCGTGCTGTATACGCTGTCGGACGATCCCTACTGGCTGGTCGCCGTGCAGATGCTCGACGGTGTCGGCGCCGGCCTGTTCGGTGCGTTGTTCCCGGTGATGGTGAAGGACCTCACGCAGGGCACCGGCCACTTCAATATCAGCCTGGGCGCACTGACGACGGTGTTCGGTCTCGGCGCGGCCTTGAGCAATGGCCTCGCCGGATTCGTGGTGCAAGCCGCCGGCTACAACGCGGCGTTTCTGACCCTGGCCGGGATCGCGGCACTGGCGCTCATTCTGCTTGCACTGGGCGTTCCTGAAACCCGGCGCGATGCCGATCTGGTCGCGCAATGGCAATGACCTCACAGGATCGGGCAAGCATTTCACAGGAATGCACTACTGGGGGCGCGGGCGTATCCGCAAAACTGGGCGTCCGACTCACCCAATCAGGATGTGCCCATGCTTGTACAAGCCTACGGAGCCCACGCTGGCGACAAACCCCTTGAACCCATGCAGATCAGCCGCCGCGCCCCGGCGGCCCACGACGTGCAGATCGACATCGCTTTCTGCGGCATCTGCCATTCGGACCTGCACCAGGTGCGCGCCGAATGGGCCGGCACACAATTCCCTTGCGTACCGGGCCACGAAATCGTCGGGCGCGTGTCGGCAGTCGGCGCCCATGTCACGGATTACCAGGTCGGTGATCTGGTCGGCGTCGGCTGTATCGTCGACAGCTGCAAACATTGCGACGACTGCGAAAGCGGCCTGGAAAACTACTGCGACGGCATGATCGGCACGTACAACTTCCCGACCCCGGATGCACCGGGCTGGACGCTGGGCGGCTACTCGCAAAACATCGTCGTGCATGAACGCTACGTGTTGCGCATCCGGCATCCCGAAGCGCAACTGGCAGCGGTCGCACCGTTGCTGTGTGCGGGGATCACCACCTACTCGCCCCTGCGTCACTGGCAGGCCGGCCCCGGCAAGAAAGTCGGCGTGGTCGGCATTGGCGGCCTCGGTCACATGGGCATCAAACTGGCGCATGCCCTGGGCGCCCATGTTGTCGCCTTCACCACCTCGGAATCCAAGCGCGAAGCGGCTAAAGCGCTGGGCGCCGATGAAGTGGTGGTGTCGCACAATGCCGAGGAAATGGCCGCGCACGCGAAGAGTTTCGACCTGATCCTCAACACCGTCGCAGCGCCGCACGATCTCGATGCCTTCCTCGTTTTGCTCAAGCGTGACGGGGCATTGACGCTGGTGGGCGCGCCGGCCACGTCGCACCCATCGCCGAACGTGTTCAACCTGATCACGAAGCGCCGCACCATCGCCGGGTCGATGATCGGCGGCATCGCCGAGACTCAGGAAATGCTGGATTTCTGTGCCGGGCACGGCATCGTCTCGGACATCGAACTGATCCGCGCCGAGCATATCAATGACGCCTACGAGCGCATGCTCAAGGGCGACGTGAAATACCGCTTCGTGATCGACAACGCCACGCTGGCCGGCTAGGTCGCGTATCCATCGGCAGCTCTGCCCGACTCTAGGCTGCCGATGCGTTCGATTCCCTCAGCGACATTTGACAGTCACGGCATTCCCCGACACATTCGCAGGCTTTTTTGGCCCACGAGGCCACAGGCGTGCGCTGCACAGGGGTTGCCGTTGAACGAACAGACATTGTCCATGCGCCTGGAACGCGTGGCCGCACACGTGCCCGTCGGCGCGCACTTTGCCGATATCGGCTCCGACCACGGTTATCTGCCAGTGGCGCTGATGCGTCGTGGCAGGATTGCCAAAGCGGTGGCGGGCGAAGTCGCGTTGACGCCGTTTCGCTCGGCCGAGCGCACCGTGCGCGAGAACGATCTCGGCCACCTGATCAGCGTGCGCCACGCCAGCGGCCTGGCGGCGATCAGGCCTGAAGACGCAATCACCGCTATCAGCATCTGTGGCATGGGCGGCGAAACCATCCGCGACATCCTCGACAGCGGCAAAACCCGTCTCAACGGCCAAGAGCGTCTGATCCTGCAGCCCAACGGCGGCGAGCAACCGTTGCGTCAATGGCTGATGGACAACGGCTACCGCATCCTCTGCGAAGAGGTCCTGCGGGAGAACCGTTTCGACTACGAAATCATCGTCGCCGAGCGGGCCGAACCGGTGACCTATTGCGCGCATCAGCTTTACTTCGGCCCGTTGCACCTGAAAAGCCGCAGCCCGGCCTTTCTCGGCAAGTGGCAACGCAAATTGCGCCACAAGCAAAAGACCCTCAGTCACCTCACGCGCGCGCAGCAGGCCGTAACGGAAGACAAAGTGCGGGAGATTGCGCGGCAGGTGCACTGGATCACCGAGCTGTTGGCCTGATGGCGAGCGCCTGATAGGAATAGGCAATGCTCCGAGACAAACCGGCATAGGTGAATGATTTTTCGCTGGCTAACATGAGCGCACACCTGATCGCTGGAGTTCGTCATGACCCGCCCTAAAACCCTTTTCATCACCGGTGTGAGCAGCGGCTTTGGCCATGCGCTGGCCACACAGGCCCTTGCCGCCGGTCACCGCGTCGTCGGCACGATGCGCAACGAAGCCGACTTGCAGGCCTTTCAAGCGCTGAGCGCAGACAACGCGCATGGCGTGATGCTGGATGTCACCGACTTCGCCAGGATCGATAGCGTCGTCGCGCAGACCGAAGCCACTTTCGGCCCGGTCGATGTGCTGGTGAACAATGCCGGCTATGGACACGAAGGCATCTTCGAAGAGTCGCCGCTGGAAGAAATGCGCCGTCAGTTCGACGTCAATGTGTTTGGCGCAGTCGCGGTCACCAAGGCCTTCCTGCCCTTCTTCCGCCAGCGTCGTGCGGGCCACATTCTCAATATCACGTCCATGGGCGGTACCATCACCATGCCCGGCATCGCCTATTACTGCGGGAGCAAATTTGCCCTGGAAGGCATCTCCGATACGCTGAGCAAGGAGCTGCAACCGTTCAACATTTTCGTCACGGCCGTGGCACCGGGTTCGTTCCGCACCGACTGGGCGGGTCGCTCGATGCAACGCACAGCACGCAGCATTGCCGACTACAACGAGAGTTTTGATCCGGTCCGCAAGGCCCGTGAGGACAAGAACGGCAAGCAGCTTGGCGATCCGCAAAAAGCCGCCCAAGCGATGTTGCAGATCATCGACAGCGCGACGCCACCGGCTCACCTGCTGCTGGGCAGTGATGCACTGGCGCTGGTGCGGGAAAAACTGCAACGGGCGAGCAGTGAGATTGATCAATGGGAAGCGCTGACTCGCTCCACTGACCACCGCCCTTGAGCGGCGACACAAAGCCCGCCGCCCGCACGCCTGTGAAATGCCTGAACTAGCTGACCACCGCGCCTTTCGGGCCACTGGCAATCAGCGCAGCCCCGCAAGCGGTTTTCATGCCGTCGAGGGCGACGGGCGTGCCGTCGACGGTGTAGGTACTGCTGCCTTCGGCAATCGGGAAAATGCCTTTGCACAACGGGCAACTGACCTTGTGGCCGACACCGGCAATCGGCTTGCCGTTGAGGTCGGTCTGGGGGAAAGCTTCGAGGACTTTGCCACCGTGAGTGGTGGAATCGCCCAAGCGAATGGCATCTTTCATTGCGTCACTCCATTGACTGGCGGGTTGCCTGCAGTACACGTTTCAAGACAACTTAGAACAATACGCAGCTTTGAGCCACCGATCACTGAGAGAACAGCCGATGAAGCAGGCCGACTTGAACACCGCGCGCATGGTGCAGTTGCTGGGCAGCCTGGCGCCGGTCGAAGGCTACAACCTCAGTGCGCTGGAAGACGTGCGTTTCCTGCGGTCGAACCGGCCTTTGACCCGCACCCCGGTGCTCTACGATCCCGGCATCGTCATCCTCTGTCAGGGCCGCAAGCGTGGCTATCTGGGGGACGACGTCTACGTGTATGACGCCCAGCATTATCTGGTGGTGTCGCTGCCGATCCCCTTCACCATGGAGACCGACGCCAGCGAAGCCGAGCCGATGCTCGCGATCTACATGCGCCTGGATTTTCAGCTGACCAGCGAGTTGTTGCAGCAGGTCGACGCGGTTCACGGCGCCAGCGAGTTACCACCCAAAGGCATGTACGCCTCGCCGATGGACGACGCGCTGCGCGCATCGACGCTGCGTTTTCTTGAAGCGATGAGCACGCCCGAAGAAGCGCAAATCCTGGGGCCGTCGCTGCTGCGGGAAATCTACTACCGCATGCTCACTGGCGCACAAGGCGGCTCGATGCGTGCAGCGCTGGCTCGCCAGGGCCACTTCGGCAAGGTGTCCTGCGCGATCCGCAAGATCCACAGCTGCTATCACGAACGTCTGGACGTCGAGCAACTGGCCCACGAAGCCAGCATGAGCGTTGCCAATTTCCATCTGCACTTTCGAAACGTGACGGACTCGTCACCGATGCAATATCTGAAATCGACACGCTTGCATCAGGCCCGCCTGTTGATGTTGCGCCACACCATGACGGCCTCGGCGGCGGCATTCAACGTCGGTTACGCCAGCGCCTCGCAGTTCAGTCGTGAGTTCAAGCGTTTCTTCGGCAGGACGCCGCAAGCAGAGATCGAGTGGATGAAGGCCACGTATGCCTTGCCGGCGCCGGCCATGCCGTCGATTTATGTGTCCTCGCACTAGGGCCCAGACACGAAGTTCGCAATGAACGCGCGTCGATTGATTTGATACACCACGTCATAAATGAAGTACCTCAGGCCGTATTTATCAATTTCCGGCAACTTCTTAGAGTTCGTTCCACCAGCAGCCCATCACTCCGACGGGCCTGCAAGCGGAGCTACCCCTATGCCTTTCATCAACGTGCGCATTACCCGCGACGGCGTCACCCGGGAGCAGAAAGCCCGGGTAATCAAGGAAATCACCGAGACCATGCAACGGGTACTCGACAAGGACCCGACGCTCACCCACATCGTCATCGAGGAAGTCGATACGGATAACTGGGGCTATGCGGGCATGACCACCACGCAGTACCGAAAAGATCTGGCCGGTCACTGATTTCTGAACCTGAGGAGATGCATCATGAGCACGTCCAAAAAAGTAGTGGTGATTACCGGCGCCTCGCAAGGCATTGGCGCGGGAGTGGGATGCGCTGCGACAGCAGATCGCCCAGCACTGGGATGTCGTTGCGTCAGTCGCGGTTCGTTTCGCCTCCAGGTGAGCCCGGATACACGTGCGCTGGCGGGTACGTTTGCCCGACCGACGCCATGCTCCTGACCCGGGATGATCAAGTCTCACGCACGCAACAATTGCTCGGTCATCGCCATCGACGTGTTCAACGACTGCCCGGTGCGCTGCAATTTGTTCAGCAGGCTCGCCCCCAGCCACAGCTGATACAAGGTCTCCGCCAATTGCCGGGCATCGCCGGCGGGCAAGCTTTTTTCCGCCTGGCCCTGCTCGATGCACTCGGCAATGCGCGCGACGACTTGCTCGGCGCCGTCGCGCAAGGTCAGGCGCATGGTCTCGGACAGGTCGGCGACTTCCGCGCTCAGCTTGACCACCAGACATTCATCGCCGTGACCTTCCAGCGTGCAGCGATTCTGCCAGCCCTGCCAGTAATCCATCAGCCGCTCATACGCGCTCAGCCCGGGCAAGGTCAGGCGCCGTTCCATGTCGGCGAGGTAGCCGACAAAGTAATCCGCGAGCAAGGCCTGGCCATACAGCTCTTTGGATTTGAAGTAGTGATAGAAAGAGCCCTTGGGCACACCCGCGGTCTGCAGGATTTCGTTGAGGCCCACACTGGTGAAGCCCTTCTCGGCCATCATCCGGTGGCCGGTGTCGAGCAAGTGTTGGCGGGTGTCATCGTAGGTCGGTTTCATGGGGCGCAAATTACCAGACAATAGACCAGTCGTATATTTCAGAAGGTGCAAGTTTGCCACAGCCGCCGAGGAAAAAACCAAGGTCGAAAAAATTACTAGACGACTGGTCTAATTGGAAACTATGCTGTGCCCCGTCAACTGCTTTTACGGGTGTCAACGCCACGCGAATCCCTCGCACGGCGAAACCGCCTGATCAATCCAGGGTGCTCTATGAAAATCTTGATGGTTCTGACTTCACACGATCAGCTCGGCAACACCGGCAAGAAAACCGGCTTCTGGCTGGAAGAATTCGCCGCCCCCTACTTCGCCTTCAAGGATGCCGGCGCCGACATCACACTGGTCTCGCCGGCCGGTGGTCAGCCACCGCTCGATCCGAAAAGCGATGAGCCGGGTGCGCAAACCGCTGAGACCGATCGCTTCCGTAACGATCCCGCCGCACAGCAGGCGCTGGCTAATACAGGGCTTCTGACGGATGTCAGCGCTGACGATTTCGATGCGGTGTTTTATCCAGGGGGGCATGGCCCGCTGTGGGATCTGGCCGAAGACCGCCATTCGATTGCCTTGATCGAAGCCTTCGACCGCAGCAACAAGCCCCACGGTTTTGTCTGCCATGCGCCGGGCGTGTTGCGCCACGTTGTCACCGCAGACGGCAAGCCGTTGGTTGCCGGTCGCGCGGTCACCGGCTTCACCAATTCCGAAGAAGCGGCCGTCGGCCTCACGGATGTCGTGCCGTTTCTGATCGAAGACGAGTTCCAGCGCCTCGGCGGGCATTACTCGAAACTGGCCGACTGGCAGGTTCATGTCGTCACCGATGGTCAACTGGTCACCGGCCAGAATCCCGCCAGCTCCGCCGCCGTGGCCGAGCAACTGTTGAAGATGCTTGGCTGATTCAGCACCAGGTATGGAGCAGTAAATTTTTTATCCCGCTAATAGTCGACTGGTCTAATAAGCCAGTCGACAAGGTATTTTGATGAACAACAGCAGCTATTTCCAACCGGCGACACTCGGCCTGCACACCTTGAAAAACCGTATCGTCCTGCCGCCCCTCACCCGCCAGCGCAGCACTCAGCCGGGCAATGTTGCCAATGAGTTGATGGCCGAGTATTACCAGCAGCGCGCCAGCGCCGGCCTGCTGGTAACCGAGGGCACGCAGATCGAGCCGCGCGGCCAGGGTTACGCGTGGACGCCGGGCATCCACACCGCCGAACAAATCGCCGGCTGGCGCAAGGTCACCGACGCCGTGCATGCCGTCGACGGCGTGATTTTCGCTCAGCTCTGGCACGTTGGCCGGGTGTCTCACACCGCGTTGCAACCTGACGGCGCAGCGCCGGTCTCGGCCTCCGCCGTGGCCACCGACCGGGTCAGCGTGTTCATCGAAACCGCGCCGGGCGCCGGTGCACTGGTCGCGCCTTCGGCGCCGCGCGCGCTGAGCACCGATGAAGTCCAGGAGCTGATCCAGCTGTATATCCAGGCCGCACGCAATGCCATGGAAGCGGGTTTCGACGGCATCGAACTGCACTGCGCCAACGGCTATCTGGTCAACCAGTTCATCTCGGCCCACAGCAACCTGCGCACCGATCAGTACGGCGGTTCGCTGCAAAACCGGCTGCGCTTTCTGCGTGAAGTGGTGGCGGGCGTTGCCGAGTGCATCGGCAAGGAAAAAGTCGGCGTGCGTTTTGCCCCGCTGTTCACCACCACCGATGAAGCGCGGACTTACCTGGGCATGGTCGAGGAAGACCCGCACACCACGTACATAGAAGCGATCAGGATTCTGCAGGACGTGGGCATTGCCTATCTGTCCATCGCCGAAGCCGATTGGGACAACGCACCCGCCATGCCGCAGACATTTCGCCAGGCCGTGCGCGACACGTTCAGTGGCGCGATCATTTACGCCGGCCGTTACAACGCCGAATCCGGCGCGCAGTTGCTCGACTCCGGGCTGGCTGACTTCGTCGCGTTCGGTCGCCCGTTCATGGCCAACCCGGATCTGCCCGCACGTATTGCCAATGGCTGGCCCTTGAACGCCTTGAACCCGGCCACGGTGTACGGCGGCACCGCCGAAGGTTACGTCGATTACCCTGCTTATACCGGCTGACCGCTAACCCTCAAACCGCCCGCAGCAAGCGCTTGCGATTTTTGCCTGGCGCAGGCTTCGGGCGCGGGACGGGCGCACGCAACTCAACTTCGGCACAGAATTTCCTATACAAAATTGAGTTTTTGTACAACTATTTGAAAGCAGACCCTCGCAGGTTCACGGCGACCTTTTACGCCTTCGATCAGGCCGAAGCCTTTCAAATGAAAAACGTTAACCGCTTGTGCCTGGTGCTGGGCGACCAGTTGTCTTTCGATCTGGCTTCATTGCAGAAGATTGACGGCGCTCATGACACCGTACTGCTGGTCGAGGTGATGGAGGAAGCGACGCACGTCGCCCACCATCCACAGAAGATCGCGCTGATTTTCAGCGCCATGCGCCATTTTGCCCAAGCCTTGCAAGCGCAAGGCATGCAGGTGCAATACGTGCGCCTCGACGACCCCGACAATACCGGTTCGATACCCGGCGAATTACAACGCTGGCAGACCATTTTGCAGGCGCAGGAAGTGCATCTCACCGAGTGTGGCGACTGGCGTCTGGAGCAATCGCTGCACGAATGCGGTGTCGCTATCCACTGGCACGGGGACACTCGATTCCTCTGCACGCGCGAGGCATTTCGCGCCTGGGCTGCCGGCAAAAAACAGCTGCGCATGGAGTTCTTCTACCGCGAGATGCGGCGCAAAAGCGGCTTGCTGCTCAATGGCGACGGCACGCCCGTGGGCGGCGCCTGGAACTTCGATGCAGAAAACCGCAAAGCCCTGCCCAAAAACACCAAAGCGCCCTACCCGGCCAGGTTTGACGCTGATGCGATCACGGCCGAGGTGCTCGCACTGGTGCGCGAGCGTTTCGCCGGTCATTACGGTTCACTGGACGACTTCAACTATCCCGTGACCCACGCCGATGCGCAGGCGCTGTGGGACTACTTTCTCGATTTCGGGCTGGCCGGCTTCGGCGATTATCAGGACGCGATGGCCAGCGACGAACCCTACCTGTTTCACGCACGCATCAGCGCAGCACTGAACATTGGTTTGCTCGATCTGCGCCAGGTGTGCAGTGACGTCGAGTCTGCGTACTGGTCAGGCCGCATCGCACTCAACGCGGCCGAAGGCTTCATTCGACAACTGATCGGCTGGCGTGAATACGTGCGCGGTGTCTACTGGCTGAAAATGCCCGGGTATGCCGAGGGCAATGTGTTCGGTAACCGGCGGCTATTGCCGGAGTTCTACTGGACCGGCGAAACGCAGATGAACTGCATGCGCCAGGCAATCGGTCAGAGCCTCGAACACGCCTACGCCCATCACATCCAGCGCTTGATGGTCACCGGCAATTTTGCCCTGCTGAGCGGCATTGCGCCGCAGCAGATCTGCGAATGGTATCTGGCCATTTATATGGACGCTTTCGACTGGGTCGAATTGCCCAACACCTTGGGCATGGTCATGCATGCCGATGGCGGTTATCTCGGTTCCAAGCCCTACTGCGCCAGCGGCCAGTACATCAATCGAATGTCCGACTATTGCCATGGCTGCGCGTACAAGGTGCGCGAAACCACCACTGATGACGCCTGCCCGTTCAACGCCCTGTACTGGCATTTCCTCATGCGCCACGGCGATGTGCTGCGCGGCAATCAGCGCATGGCGATGATGTACAAAAACCTCGACCGCATGCCTGAGGTAAAACAGCAGGCATTGTGGCAGCGGGGCCAGCAACTGCTCGACAGACTGGATGACGGCGAAGCGATCTGACACGCCTTTGCGGTCACGCCTCCCCAGGCAGTGCAACTTAAGCGTGACGCCCCCGGTCAATGGGTGAGATGGCAACGGGATGTTCGTTCGAAACGCGTCGATTGGACTCAGACACACAATCAACAAGGCATGAGTGGTGAAAATCTGAAAAACCTTACCCGCGAGGAGCTCGAGTCCGAAGTCACGCGCCTGCGTCTGGCCGTGAAGATGACCTGCGACGCGGTCTGGGACTGGAATCTGCAGACCGACCAGATCACCTGGAACGACGCGCTGCAAGATGCGTATGGCTATGACTCGGACGCCATCGAGCCGACCTGTGACTGGCGTTTTGCACAGATTCATCCGCAGGATCGCGTGCGTGTAAAGGCATCGATTGATGCGGCCATCGGCGGTTCGGGTACCGCGTGGAACGCGGAATACCGGTTCCGCTGTGAAGACGGCTCCTATGCCGAAGTGCTGGATCGCGGCCACCTGATCCGCAACGCCGACGGCCGCGCCGAACGCATGATTGGCGCCATGCTCGACCTGACTCGCTCACGCAGCGCCGAAACCGCACTGCGCCTCAGCGAGGAGCGTTTCAGCACGATTCTGGAAACCATCGAAGCGGCGTTCGCCATCGTCAAAGTCAAATTCGACGCAGACGACCGTCCCGTGGACTATTGCTTCGTCGAGGCCAACCCCGCGTTCGAACGTCAGGCCGGCGTGAATCTGCGCGGCAAATGGGTCACCGAGTTCGCACCCAACCTGGAACGCTTCTGGTTCGAGACCTACGGGCACGTCGCCAAGACCGGCGAGCCGGCAAACTTCGAAAATTACGCCAACACCTTCGAACGTTGGTTCGACGTGCGCGCGGTGCGTGTCGGCGACCCCGCCGACCGGCAGATTGCAATCTTCTTCAGCGATGTCACCGAACGGCGTGCTGCGCAAGAACGCCTGCGCGTCAGCGAGGCCATTGCCAAGGAAAACATCGAACGCGTGCAACTCGCCCTCGCCGCCGGCGCGATTATGGGAACCTGGCACTGGGACCTGCTCACCGACAGTTTCACCGTCGATGAAGCGTTTGCCCGGGTGTTCAATCTCGATCCTGCCCTCGGACGCGAGGGGCTGAGCCTGGAACAAGTGGTGACCACCGTCCACCCCGACGACCGCGAGGAACTCACGGCGACAATCAACGCGGTGATTGCCAGTGGCGGCGCCTATTCCCATCAATACCGGGTGTGCGGCGCGGATGGCAAATACACCTGGATCGAAGCCAATGGCCGCGTCGAATGCGCCGATGACGGCACACCGCGACGCTTTCCCGGGGTGCTGATCGATGTGGAAGAACGGCGCAACGTCGAAGCCGAGCGCGACCGTGCCACGGCAGCCTTGCGCGCCCTCAACGACACCCTCGAACAACGGGTCTCGGAGCGCACCAAGGATCTGATGCAAGCGGAAGAAAAGCTGCGCCAATCGCAGAAAATGGAGGCCGTCGGCCAACTCACGGGCGGATTGGCCCACGACTTCAACAACCTTCTCGCCGGTATTTCCGCCGCCCTGGAACTGATGCAGAAACGCATCGCTCAACACCGTTTGAACGACGTCGACAAGTACATGCTGATCGCGCAAGACGCGGCCAAGCGAGCAGCGGCCTTGACCCATCGTCTGCTGGCGTTCTCCCGCCGCCAGACCCTCGATCCGCGGCCGACGGACGTCAACTCGTTGATTGCCGGCATGAGCGAACTGATCCAGCGCACCGTCGGCCCGAGTATTCGCCTGAAAACCCTCACTGCGCCCGAGCTTTGGCCGGCACTGGTCGACGCCAGCCAACTGGAAAACGCCCTGCTGAATCTGTGCATCAACGCCCGCGATGCGATGCCTGACGGCGGGCGGATAACGGTCGAAACGTCCAACCGCGCGCTGGACGATGAATCGAGCCGCACGCTGGACATCCCCAAAGGACAATACCTTTGCCTGTGCGTGACCGACACTGGCACCGGCATGAGTGCTGAAGTCATCGCCAAAGCCTTCGACCCGTTCTTCACCACCAAGCCAATCGGCCAAGGCACCGGGCTGGGGCTGTCGATGATCTACGGGTTCACCAAACAATCCGGTGGTCAGGTGCGGGTGCATTCACACGTCGGCCAAGGCACCACGATGTGCATCTATCTGCCACGGCACCACGGCGAAACCCTGCAAGATCACAATGACTCGCGCAGCACGCCGGCAACCCCTGCAACCACCGGTGAAACCATCCTCATTGTCGACGACGAGCCGACCGTGCGCATACTGCTCAAGGACGTTCTTGGCGACCTCGGCTACCACCTGCTTGAGGCGGGCGACAGTGTCGAGGGCCTGGAAGCACTGCGCTCCGGCGCCCACATCGATCTGTTGATTACCGATGTCGGCCTGCCGGGCGGCATGAACGGGCGCCAGATGGCCGATGCGGGCAGGCAAATCAGGCCGAAGCTCAAGACCCTGTTCATCACCGGTTATGCTGAAACCGCGGTGCTCGGCAGTGGCCAGCTCGGGCCGGGGATGCAGGTGTTGACCAAGCCTTTTGCAGTCGAGACGCTGGTCTCCCGTGTCAGCAATTTGATGGCTGCCAGGATCGAATAAGGTCCACGCGCAAAAAAGCCTGCTTTTCAGGGCAGGCTTTGTTTTGGCCGGGATCAGGCTTGTTTCTGCTGCGCCGTCAGTGCCGAGTAGCTGTTCATCAGGTTGCGGTAGTTGGGGATGCGCTGCGACAGCAGATTACCCAGCCCTTCGATGTCGTTGCGCCAGTCGCGGTGCAGCTCGCAGGCCACCGAGAACCAGTTCATCATCTGCGCGCCAGCCTGGGTCATGCGGCTCCATGCGGCTTGTTGCACGGTGGTGTTGAAGGTGCCGGAAGCATCGGTCACCACGAACACCTCAAACCCTTCTGCCAGTGCCGACAAGGTCGGGAACGCGACGCACACATCGGTGACCACGCCGGCAATGATGATCTGCTTGCGGCCGGTGGCTTTGATCGCCTTGACGAAGTCTTCGTTGTCCCACGCGTTGATCTGGCCTGGACGGGCAATGTACGGCGCGTCCGGGAACATCTCTTTCAGCTCCGGCACCAGCGGGCCGTTCGGGCCTTGTTCGAAACTGGTGGTGAGGATGGTCGGCAGGTTGAAGAACCTGGCCAGATCCGCCAGGGCCAGCACGTTGTTCTTGAACTCGTTTGGCGAGAAGTCCTGTACCAGCGAAATCAGACCGGTCTGGTGATCGACCAGCAGCACGATGGCGTCGTCTTTGTTCAGGCGGTTGTAGGTTGGAATGGTCATGGTCTGCTTCCCTTTTCGATGTTGGAGTTTGTTGTTGCGTTCAAGTTGGGTACAGATTACTGACGCATCGAAAAGGGATAAATCGGTTGAAATGTGTTTCACCGTCAACTGAGAAATGACAATCCAACAGCGCTCATGTCCAGCCCTCCAGGCGCATCGTCGCGCGCACCAGCCGTTGCTCTTCGCTTTCGATTTCCTTGAGGTTTTCACTGACGCTTTGAATGTGTGCCACGGCGGCCCTGCGCGCTTGCTCGGGCAGGCGCCCGGTAACGGCGTGGTAAAGACGCGCGTGCTGACGGTCGATCTGGCGTTTTTGCGGTTCGCGGTGGTACAGGTTGTTGACTGAAGCGAACACCGTGTTGAGCAGCAAATCGGTCAATGAGCGCAGGGTCTGCACCAGCACCGGGTTGTGCGAAGCCTCGCAGATGGCCAGGTGAAACGCGTGGTCGAGCCGAGCATGTTCGCACGCTTGCAGTGGGCGGGTGTGCGCGTCGAGCAAGGCCTGGTAGCTACGTGTAACGAGGACGAAGTCGGCCTCGGTGCCGCGCAACGCGGCCAGGCGCGCCGACTCGCCTTCAAGCAAGCTGCGAACCTCGAACAAATCGTAGAGAGTACGCGGCTGGGAACTGAACAGGTGCATCAACGGCGAAGCGATACTCTGCCCGGACAGGTCGGCGACAAATGAGCCCTTGCCTTGCTCGGTGCTGATGATGCCCCGGGCGCGCAGCAGTTTCAGGCCTTCGCGCAAGGCCGTGCGCGAAACGCCGAGTTTTTCCGTCAGCCGTCGCTCCGAGGGCAGCAGTTGCCCGGTTTTCAACACGCCGTCGACAATCAGCCGTTCGATCCGCTCACTGACCACGTCCGCCACCTGTGTGGCTCGTCCAACACTGGTATGACCAGCCATAGCCCTGTACCTCGGTCAAAGGCAATAGCGCCGCATCTTGTTGTTTTTCAACGCCTAAGTTTGCTTTCGCGAAAAACGCCGGGAAAAGAACTGGTTCGACCAGTGCCGAACCGTCTGGACAGTATTGCTCTTGCGACCAATGATGCAAGCACGCCCATTCGGCGTCGGCCTGTCAAAAACAATAAACAAGGGTGGCCTGCCCGCGATGAATATTCTCTACGACGAACGCGTTGATGGTGCGTTACCGGCCACTGACAAGCACGCGCTGTTGCAGGCGCTGCGCGAACAGATGACCGATCTGGAAATCCTTCACAGCGAAGAAGAACTCAAACCCTACGAGTGCGATGGCCTGTCGGCCTACCGCACCACGCCGATGCTGGTGATCCTGCCCCGGGAGATCGAGCAGGTCGCCAACGTCCTGAAAATCTGCCATCGGCAACGTGTACCGGTCGTACCGCGCGGCGCCGGCACCGGTCTGTCCGGTGGAGCCCTGCCGCTGGAGAAAGGCGTGCTGTTGGTGATGGCGCGCTTCAACAGAATTCTCGAAATCGACGCCAATGGGCGCTTTGCCCGGGTGCAACCGGGCGTGCGCAACCTGGCGATTTCCCAGGCTGCCGCGCCTTACGGGCTGTATTACGCGCCAGACCCTTCTTCGCAGATCGCCTGTTCCATCGGTGGCAATGTCGCGGAAAACGCCGGCGGCGTGCACTGTTTGAAATACGGCCTGACCGTGCACAACCTGCTCAAGGTTGAGATGCTCACGGTCGACGGTGAATGCCTGACCCTGGGTAGCGATGCACTGGATTCACCGGGTTTTGACCTGCTCGCACTGTTCACCGGTTCCGAAGGCATGCTCGGCGTGATCACCGAAGTGACGGTCAAACTGCTGCCCAAACCGCAGTCGGCCAAGGTCTTGCTCGCCGCGTTCGATTCGGTGGAAAAGGCCGGCCGTGCGGTGGGCGATATCATTGCTGCCGGGATCATCCCCGGCGGTCTGGAGATGATGGACAACCTGGCGATCCGCGCGGCCGAAGACTTTATCCACGCCGGCTATCCGGTGGAGGCCGAAGCCATTCTGTTGTGTGAACTGGATGGCGTCGAAGCCGATGTTGACGACGACTGCCGCCGCGTCCGCGAGGTGCTGCAACGGGCGGGCGCCACGGAACTGCGCCAGGCCAGAGACGAGGCCGAGCGTGTGCGTTTCTGGGCCGGACGCAAGAACGCCTTCCCCGCTGTCGGCCGCCTGTCCCCGGATTACTACTGCATGGACGGCACCATCCCCCGGCGTGAACTGCCGCGCGTGCTGCGAGCGATAGCCGATCTTGCTACCGAATACGCGTTACGCGTGGCTAACGTGTTCCACGCCGGCGACGGCAATATGCATCCGCTGATTCTGTTCGATGCCAACACTCCCGGCGAGCTGGAACGCGCCGAAGCCCTGGGCGGCAAGATCCTCGAATTGTGTGTGGAAGTCGGCGGCAGCATCACCGGCGAGCACGGCGTCGGGCGCGAGAAAATCAATCAGATGTGCGCGCAGTTCAACAGCGATGAATTGACCCTGTTCCATGCAGTGAAAGCCGCGTTCGACCCCGGCGGTCTGCTCAATCCCGGCAAGAACATTCCGACCCTGCACCGCTGCGCCGAATTCGGCGCCATGCATGTGCATCACGGGCAGTTGCCCTTCCCTGATCTGGAGCGCTTCTGATGAGCGGCAAGACTTGTCACGACGCCTCAGCCGAGCTGCTGCAGCAGGTCGAAAAGGCCCTGCACGAGCGCATCGCGCTGCGTATTCAGGGCGGCAACAGCAAAGCGCATCTGGGCCGCGTGGTGCCTGGTCAAGTGCTCGACATCCGCAGCCATCGCGGCATCGTCAGCTACGATCCGACGGAACTGGTGATCACCGCCCGCGCCGGCACGCCGCTGGCAGAGCTGAATGCCGCGCTGGACGCCGCCGGGCAAATGCTGCCGTGCGAACCCCCTCACAGCGAGGATGGCGCGACCCTCGGCGGCATGGTCGCCGCCGGATTGTCGGGGCCACGCCGACCCTGGGCCGGTTCCGTGCGCGACTACGTGCTTGGCACCCGCGTCATCACCGGGCACGGCAAACACCTGCGCTTTGGCGGCGAGGTCATGAAAAACGTCGCCGGCTACGACGTGTCGCGCTTGATGGCCGGCAGTTTCGGCTGTCTCGGTGTACTGACCGAAGTGTCGTTGAAGGTGCTGCCAAAACCTCGCCACAGCCTGAGCATCGCGCTGGAAATCAACAGCGAACGCGCCCTGCTGAAACTGGCCGAATGGGGCCAGCAACCGATTCCGATCAGCGCCGCGTGCCATGACGGCCACCGCCTGCACCTGCGTCTGGAAGGCGGCGAAGGGTCGGTGAAGGCCGCCCATGACCGGCTCGGTGGCGAACCACTCGATGCGTCCTACTGGCGCGATTTGAACGCCCGGCGCCTGGCGTTTTTCGCCGATCCCCGAGCGTTGTGGCGCTTGTCACTGCCGACCCACACCGGGCCGCTGAACCTGCCGGGCGCGCAGTTGATCGACTGGGCCGGCGCCCAGCGCTGGCTGAAATCCGATGCCGACGCCACGACCCTCCGCGCCATGGCCGCCCAGGCCGGCGGCCATGCCACCTGCTTCGAGAATGGCGAGCAACCCTTCCAGCCGCTCGCCCCGGCACTCCTGCGTTATCAGCAAGCGCTCAAGACCCAACTGGACCCGCAAGGGATTTTCAACCCGGGCCGCCTGTACGCCGAGATCTGATCATGCAAACCACCTTAAGCGAAAAATCCCGGCATCTTCAGCGCGCCGCCGAGGCCGAAAGCATTTTGCGCAGTTGTGTGCATTGTGGTTTCTGCAACGCAACGTGTCCGACCTATCAACTGCTGGGCGATGAACTCGACGGCCCGCGCGGGCGCATCTACCTGATCAAGCAAGTGCTGGAAGGCCATGAAGTCAGCGCCAGGACCCAGCAACATCTGGATCGCTGCCTGTCGTGCCGCAACTGCGAAACCACCTGCCCGTCCGGTGTCGACTATCACAACTTGCTCGACATCGGCCGCGCGGTGGTCGATGACGCAACGCCGCGCAGCAGCGGGCAACGTTTGCTGCGCCAGGGTTTGCGAACGGTGCTGCCCCATGCCTCCCTGTTCAAGACCTTGCTGAAGATCGGCGAGTGGTTGCGCCCGCTGTTGCCGCCCACCCTGCAACTGAAACTGGCGCGCCACATCACACCGGCCAAACCGCGCCCTAGCCCCACGCATGCGCGCCGGATGCTGATGCTCGAAGGCTGCGTGCAACCGAGCCTGTCGCCGAACACCAACGCAGCCACCGCACGGGTGCTCGACCGTCTGGGCATCAGCATCACGCCAATCAGCCTGGCGGGCTGCTGTGGCGCCATCGATTATCACCTCGACGCCCAGCAGACCGGGCTGCAACGGGCGCGGCGCAACATCGATGCGTGGTGGCCGGCCATCGAAAACGGCGCGCAGGCCATCGTGCAGACCGCCAGCGGCTGCGGCGCATTCATCAAGGATTACGGCCACTTGCTGGCGCACGATCCGGCGTATGCCGTGAAAGCCGCGCGGGTCAGTGCCTTGAGCAAGGATCTGGTCGAAATCCTGCAAGCCGAACCGCTGGAACAACGGGTTCGCGCCCATCACGATCAGCGTCTGGCGTTCCACTGCCCGTGCACCTTGCAACACGCGCTCAAGCTCGGTGGCGCGGTGGAAAGCGTGCTGACGCGGCTGGGCTTTCATCTCACGGCGGTGCCCGACAGCCATTTGTGCTGTGGCTCCGCCGGCACCTATTCGATCACCCAGCCCGAGCTTTCCCGGCAACTGCGCGACAACAAGATCAACGCACTGGAAAGCGGCTCGCCGAGCGTCATCGTCACGGCCAACATTGGTTGTCAGGTTCACCTCGACAGTGCGGGCCGCACGCCGGTACGGCACTGGATCGAAGTGGTCGAAGAGTCCCTTCACGCCCAGGATTCGCCATGAACAGCAAACCGGTACTGAGCCAGAAAGAAGTGAGCGTGATCCTCGCCGCCGGACGCCAGGAAGCCCGGATCAACCAATGGCAGGTGAGCATCGCCGTGGTCGATGACGGCGGGCATTTGCTGGCCCTGGAACGCCTCGACGGATGCGCACCGATTGGCGCCTACCTCTGCATGGAAAAGGCCCGCACCGCCGCACTCGGTCGGCGCGAGTCGAAAGGCTATGAGGACATGGTCAATGCCGGGCGCAGCGCGTTTCTTTCTGCGCCGCTGTTGACCTCCCTTGAAGGTGGCGTGCCGATTCTTGTCGAAGGACAGGTGATCGGCGCCGTGGGGGTGTCCGGGGTCAAACCCGATCAGGATGCGCAGGTTGCCAAAGCAGCCGTGCTGGCGTTGAAGTGACCGCCGGCCATCCGCGCACCTGACAACGCGGGTCAGTCGTAGAACGGCTCGACCGACTGGCGACTGCCGACGAAGAAACTGTCCGCCACCAGCCGCAGGGGTTGCACATCGAGGTCGCTGGCCTGGTCGGCAATCAGTTGCTGGAAGTGGCGATACACCGCGGCGTATTCACCTTCCTCCGACACCGCCTGACGCACGCCGTCGATGCTCAACAGCGCGCCACCGTTATCCAGGCGCAGAACGCCTTCGGCACAGCGCAGTTCGATGCTCCAGAGTTCGTCGTGGCCGTGGTCGAAATCGAATTCCGCACGCACCTGCAGTTGCCGGGCATCGGACATCGCGATCGATGCGGCAATCGGCGACTGGCAGTTGCTCGGCACGCGCAGTTCGGCGGACGCGACAAACAGTGGCAGCGCCAGCAGATGGGTAACAATCGACAGCGCGTTGATGCCCGGATCAAACACGCCCAGGCCACCGGGTTGCCAGATCCACGCCTGGCCCGGGTGCCATTTGCGCACGTCTTCCTTCCAGTCGATCTGCACGCTCTGCAACGTGCGGCTCGCCAGCCAGTCACGGGCGGCGGCAATGCCCGGAGCGTAGCGCGAATGCCAGGCGAACAGGCCGCTGACGCCCTGCTCCGCCACCTGATCAACCAGGGCCAGCGCCTCGCCCAAGGTGGCGCACGGCGGTTTTTCCACCAGCACATGCTTGCCGGCGGCCAGCGCTTGTTGCACCAGCGCGAAACGCCCTTGCGGCGGCGTGCAGAACGCAATCGCATCAACGTCCGGGCCGTTTTCCAGCAGTTCGCTCAACGACTGAAAATTTTCCACCCCGGCACACGGCCGTCCCTGAGTGGCAACAGACACCAACTGGAACGCCGGATTGGCGTGGATGGCGGGAACGTGTTGATCCTGGGCAATCTTGCCGTAACCCACCAGACCGAGACGGATCGGTTGCATCGGTGACTCCTGTTGTTGTTCTTGTCTAGGTATGCGAAGCGCCAAGAGTACGTGCTTCTGCGCCGACGCTCCATCACCGCATGCTCAGCTTTGGCGGGTCAGAGAAAAGATTCGGGCGGCGGCCGGCAGACCGATGAGCGCAGGGTGCTGCAGGCACTAGTCACTTTTTCTTACACCTTTTGTCGCTCGATCCCACGCAGTCCGGCGATCGGCGGCCGGGCGCTGCCCTCAGTTTGGTATCATGCGCCGCTTTTACGGTTAACCCCCCGCCAGTCCTGCCGACTGTCGGGCTGCAAAAGGCGGTATTAGATGACGGCTTTGTTGACTCGCCGCAAGGTGCTTGCGGGAATGGGCGTGCTCGGGCTAGGCCTGCTCGCCGGCTGCGACACCCGTGGCCAACTGTCGTACAAGTACGGCAAGGATCTGAGTAACAAGATCATGGGACGCACCTTCAAACTGAAGAACACCGATGGCGAAACCATGACGCTGTCGAGCTTTCGCGGCATGATGCCGATGGTGTTCTTCGGCTTCACCCAGTGCCCGGCAGTCTGCCCGACCACCCTGGCCCGCGCGGCAAAAATCAAGAAGCTGATGGGCGCCGACGGTGACCGCTTGCAGGTGATCTTCATCACCCTCGATCCCGAGCGCGACACCCCGCAAATCCTCGACGCTTACATGAAAGCCTTCGACCCGACGTTCGTTGCGCTGTACGGCACGCTCGAGGAAACCGCGGCCACCGCCAAGGAGTTCGACGTGTTCTACGAGAAAGTCCCGGCGGGCGACACCTACACCATCTCGCACACGGCCACCAGTTACGTTTACGACTCCAACGGCGGGCTGCGCCTGGGCCTGTCCACCTCGCTTTCGGCAGAACAATGCACGGAAGATTTGCTTACTGTTATGGAGGTTTGCTGATGCACCCTGCTCTGAACCACATCAAACGCGCCGCACTGACGATGACCCTGCTGGGCCTGGCCTTCCAGGTATCGGCGCAGACCAAAGTCGACGACGCCTGGGTTCGTGCCACCGTACCGACCCAGTCCGCCAGCGGCGCATTCATGACCCTCACCGCCGACAGCGACAGCAAGTTGCTCAGCGTCGCGACGCCGGTGGCCAAAGACGTCCAGATCCACGAAATGACCATGAAAAACGACGTCATGAGCATGGGCCCGGTGAAGTTCGTCGAGCTGCCCGCCGGCAAAGCGGTCAAGCTTGATCCGAATGGCTACCACGTGATGCTGATGGGCCTGAACGGCCAGCTCAAAGAAGGCGAAAGCGTACCGCTGACCCTGACCGTGGAAAACGCCAAGGGCGAGAAAGAAACCATCGAGGTCAAAGCGCCGGTTCGCGCGCTGACCAGCATGGAAGGTCACGATCACAGCAAGATGCATTGATCTGACCCACTGAGACAGCCACGGGGCGGCCTGATGGCAAGCGCCAGGGCTGACGCCGGCCGGCGATAAAAAACGGCGAAGGCGCAAGGCCTTCGCCGTTCAGAGATTGCGTGCCAAGGCACTGCGCACGGTTTCACGCACAGCGTTTTGCATGCCCAGCTTCTGGATGTACGCCATAAGCTCTTCGATCAGACAGGCCCTGTTGATGGTCACCAGTCCTCGCAGGCAAATATAACAAACGATGCCAGCCAAGACCCAATACCCCCACGAATCCGGAAAAAACCCGCCGATGCTCGCGATTGAAAGGGAGAAATAAAACGGTGAAAAGCGCGCTGGTTTCTTGATGAGCTCGTCATAGATGAATTCGCCGTCATTCAGCAGACCGCGTTCGTGACTGCGATGGTTGTGCAGCAACGCATAGACCTCGAAATCCTTCCCGTCGACCCCGGCGTTGATGATCGATACCTGATCGCCCGGACGCACCTTGAAATCCAGGGCGGAGATATCTATTGCCGTCTCTTCACCCTCGGCAGATCGAATCCAGATTTCGTCCTCGATTCGCTCCATCGGATCACTGAGCTGGTCAGCGCGAACCACCTCTCCACCCCATTCAGTAAAGTAAACGAGCGTGCGGCCGAAGTTGAAATCCTGCATATATGATCCTAGATGAATGAAATTGGCGTGCGAGCCCAGGCAATCGCGCGCGTTGTCAGGCGGTACGCGCCAGCAACCGGCTGACATTGCGCCGGGAATCTTCGCGCACATAACGCTCGCCCAGTTTTGCCATGTGCGAGCCCAGCCCATTGATCAACAGCATCTTGCGCTTGGCCTCTTGCGCCTTGAGCAGGAAGTAGACAACCGCCCCCGCTGGCGCGCCCCACCAGTCGAACAGTCCGGCCGCTATGGTGGAGGTCGTTATGCAGAGCAGAAACGGCACGGGGCTCGGGCTGCGGCGCAGAAGCTCGCCGTACAGCGCTTTGCCATCCGAGAGCACGGTGAGCCTTGAATCGCTGTGATTGAACACGCAGACCGCGCTTCTGAGTTCGCCACCCGGGAGCTGGCCGTAGAGCACCGAAATCCGGTCGCCTTTATTGACGAGCAAGCTCTTGTTGAAGAGGTCCAGCGGCACATCACCGTCCGCAGTCCTGACCCAGTAACGCGACTGCTGTGCGCCCGCAGGTGTTGTGCTTTGCTCGCGACGAACCATCGAACCGCTGAAATCACCGAAATCAACGACGGTTTTGTCGCAGATAAACGCTTGCATGTCCATTCCTTGAAAGTGCGCGATCAACGCTTGCGAGCCAGGCTGTCACGCACGCTTTGCCGAGACATCCCGCCCGCCGGTTGTTTCGCCTGATCCTTCGCGGGGGCCGGCGGCCCGGACTGCCGCGCCGCCAATGACTTCTTCTGTCGGCTCACCCGGTACCAGCGATAGCCGAAATACCCGGTTCCCAGGCAGAAACCCAACCAGAATGAAACAGAACCGACAATGATCAGGAACGACAGCGTGATCAGCACGCTTGCGCAAGTGAACAGCCTGAGAGGCTTCTCGGATTCGGCGAGCGATTGCGCGGAGGCCGCTTGCACTTGACTCACCTGATCCAGATCGAAATTCAGCGTCACGTCCATGCCCGGCATCTGCACATTGATGCGATTGCCCTCTGCCGTGTGCACATGAATCTGGTTTTGGTTGACGGAACCCGAACCGAAGCTGATGCGGGTCGTATCGCCATTGACCAGCGTCACCACCGTGGGTTTGTCGTCATTGGAAGCATCGCGCATGTCGATTCCTTGCGAGGTTCACACCGGACGGCGTGCAAAGGGAGATCCGTTGGGCGCAAATGCTACTGAGTGGCCATCACCCTGTCCAGAAAACTCCCCTCACCGCTCGCAAGCGCAGCGTTGCGGCTCAAAGGCGCAAACAGGCGTGCAACGACGCGGCGATATGTTGAGCCTCGCCCACAGGGATTTGTGAACGGGCTAAACAGCCTGAAACAATAAAACCAGCGACGGGAAAATCGCCGATTTTCGAGCGGCACACGGTTCCATAAGGGCTACAGGCGTTCCTTGGAATCAAAACACCCTCCAGCCAGCGCATCACCTGAGCGTTTAAAAAGGCGATCAGACAGCCCACCCTTGATATCATCGCGCACACTTTTATGACGTTTTAATGGCTGGAAGGTCTTTTTTTAGTGAGCGCTCTTTTCAACCGGTTGCGGCAGCCGCATGCCCGCCTCTTTTCATTGATTTTTCTGGTGCTGGTGGTGCCGGTATGCCTGCGTGCGGCTTTGGGCTGGTCGGCACCGCTGGGCTATTTATCGGATCTGGCCGTTGGCAGCCTGCTGGTGATCTTGCTGCATCGCCGGGCCTGGTGGCTGGCGCTGCCGGTGCTGTTGTTCTGGGGCTTGCTGGCCGTCGCAACGGCCGAACTGGTCAGCGCCGTCGGGCGCCTGCCGACCGCTGCCGATTTGCACTATCTGATCGATCCGCAGTTTGTCGAAAACTCCACCGGCGGCGGCCTCGCCCATCCGGCGCTGGGCATCACTTTGCTGCTGGCCCTGTTGTTGTGGCTGAGCACGCACTGGACAGCTCGGGGCACCACCCGCCCCGCCCTGCCCCGCGCGGTGTGGAGCGCCCCGCTGGTGCTGTTCGCGGCCCATTGGGGGGTGCAGAACCTGTGGCCGAGCGAAGCCGATCCGTGGCGCCAGTACAACCTGCCCCACCAATTGACGGCCAGTCAGGTCGCCGACCTGCAGATCCAGGCCGAGGAATGGCTGGACGGTGATGTCGAAGAAGTCGCGCCGGCGATGGCCGGGCTCACTGACGTCGATCTCAACGGCGTAAAACTGCTGGCGGGCCCCGGGCAGGCACGCAACATCTTGATCATCGCGCTCGAAGGCATTCCCGGCGCCTATATCCGCGCAAACCGCGAGGCCATCGGCAGCCACTATCAGGAAGACCTGATGCCCAACCTCAGCCGCTGGGCCGAGCGCGGCATGAACACCCCCGACTACGTGCTGCACACGCACCAGACCATTCGCGGTCTGTACGCGATGCTTTGCGGTGATTACGACAAGCTCGACAACGGCACGCCCAAAGGCGTGGAAATGCTCACCCTCACCGAGCGCAATCAGGCCTGTCTGCCGGCGCAATTGCGTGGGCACGGTTTCAGCACCCACTACCTGCAGGGCGCCGGCCTGCGGTTCATGGCCAAAGACAAGATCATGCCGCACATCGGTTTCGATGCGACCCATGGTCTGGAATGGTTCACCAACGCCAACTATCTGGAATTCCCGTGGGGCAAGGATGACAAGGCGTTCTTCGAAGGCGCGCTGGACTATGTCGGCCAACTGAAAAAACAAAACCAGCCGTGGATGCTGACGCTGCTGACCGTCGGCACGCATCAGCCCTACTCTGCGCCGGAAGATTATCTGGCGCGCTATGAAACGCCCAAGCAAGCCGCTGTCGGTTATCTCGATGATGCACTGGAGCAATTCCTCAGCGGTCTCGAACGCCAGGGTGTACTGAAAGACACGCTGGTGGTGATCACCTCGGACGAATCCCACGGCATCGATGGCGTGCGCCTCGCTTCCTCCTGGGGCTTCAACCTGACCCTGGCGCCGGAACAGACACAACTGCCGCGTCTGAATGCCGGGGTCTATGGCCATGTCGACCTGAGCACTTCGATTCTCGATTATTTCGACCTGCCGGTGCCGTCCGCCCTCAGTGGCCGCTCGCTGTTCCGCGACTACGCGACCGGGCGCGAAATCATGTCCTTCACCAACGGTAAACTGCGCTACCACAACGGCCAGGGCATCTTTACCGAATGTGACATGCCGCGCCGTTGCCGCTATTACCAAAGTGCCGGCTTCATCACCGAAAGCGCTCAGTACAAAGGCAACTACAGCGGTCACCCGGCCCGGCAGATCGCCGCCCGCGCCAACGCGCTGGACCTGTCGCTGCTGCGCACTCCGCTCAATCATCGCTATCAGTTCGGCAGCACCAACGTCATCCCGCTGCAAGCGCAGATCAAGGATGATTGGGCCGACAACCTGATCGGCGCGCAATACCTGGAAATGCCCAAAGGCTCCTACACCCGTGTGCGCCTGACCGTGCGTTCGGTCGACCCACAGCAAGCGGCGTACATTCAGCTCAAGGCCAAGGAGTTTGAACAGGACGTGCAACTGGGCTTACCGACGGAAATGGTCGCTACGGCCGATCAACCGCTGGAGATGGACTTCAGCTTCGAGAACCCGCAACCGCGCAAGGCGTTCTCGTTCCATTTGCTCGGTTATGGGCTCGGCGCTGTCGAGGTCACGGATTTCAGTGTGGTCACCGAACTGCCGGGGCAAGAGGACTTGCTGGACGAAGTGCCAGAAGAAGACGCTGCACAATCCACCTGACCGGTGCAGCGCGATAAAAGACTTTGCCTATCAGTGTCCAATAGTCGGGCTATTAGCTGACTTGCCGAGTCGGGTCTAGCCTTACAAGTCCGAAGTCGGCACGAGCCGGCCATAGAAGACCTGATAAGGACCCGAACATGGCAAACGAATCGAAATGCCCGTTCAACCACGCCGCCGGTGGTGGTACGACGAACCGTGACTGGTGGCCAAATCAACTGAACCTGAAAATCCTCAGCCAGCACTCGCCCAAGTCCGATCCGCTGGGCAAGGACTTCGACTACGCCAAAGCGTTCAAAAGCCTGGATTTCCAGGCCTTGAAACAAGATCTCACCGCGCTGATGACCGATTCCCAGGATTGGTGGCCAGCGGACTTCGGGCATTACGGCCCGCTTTTCGTGCGCATGGCCTGGCACAGCGCCGGCACCTATCGCACCGCTGATGGCCGTGGTGGCGCAGGCTCCGGCCAGCAGCGATTTGCCCCGCTCAACAGTTGGCCGGACAACGTCAGCCTCGACAAGGCACGACGCCTGCTATGGCCGATCAAACAAAAGTATGGCCGCAACATTTCCTGGGCGGACCTGATCGTTCTCACCGGCAACGTGGCGTTGGAGTCAATGGGTTTCAAGACTTTCGGTTTCTCCGGCGGCCGCCCCGATGTGTGGGAGCCGGACGAAGACGTGTACTGGGGTTCGGAGAACGAATGGCTGGGCGGCGACAGTCGTTACGGCAAGAGCAAGGAACCCATGCAGGAACCGGGTGACGGCACGCTAGTCGCCGAACCGGATCTGCACGGCAAAGAGGAAAG
Organism: Pseudomonas sp. EA_5y_Pfl2_R50; assembly: GCF_963970475.1. Taxonomy (NCBI): domain Bacteria; kingdom Pseudomonadati; phylum Pseudomonadota; class Gammaproteobacteria; order Pseudomonadales; family Pseudomonadaceae; genus Pseudomonas; species Pseudomonas sp. EA_5y_Pfl2_R50. Next base: position 226,242 of record NZ_CAXAPT010000001.1, read on the forward strand.
CCGTACCGATCAGGGCGAGCGCAATCTGGAAAACCCGCTCGCCGCCGTGCAGATGGGCCTGATCTATGTGAACCCGGAAGGCCCGGAAGGCAACCCTGACCCGGTGGCGTCGGCTCTGGACATCCGCGAAACCTTTGGCCGCATGGCCATGAACGACGAAGAAACCGTGGCGCTGATCGCCGGCGGCCACGCGTTCGGCAAGACTCACGGTGCTGGCCCTGCCGACAACGTCGGGCCTGAGCCGGAAGCCGCCGGTCTCGAAGAACAGGGACTTGGCTGGCGCAACGCTTTCGGCTCCGGCAAGGGGGCCGACACCATCACCAGCGGCCTCGAAGTGACCTGGACCACCACACCGACCCGGTGGAGCAACAATTACCTGGAAAACCTGTTCGGCTTCGAATGGGAACTGAGCAAAAGCCCGGCCGGTGCGCATCAGTGGATTGCGAAGAATGGCGCCGGTGCCGGCACCGTTCCCCACGCCCACGATCCGAGCAAGAAACTCTCGCCGACCATGCTCACGTCTGACCTGGCCTTGCGTTTCGACCCGGCATATGAACAGATTTCCCGGCGTTTTCTCGCCAATCCCGACCAACTGGCGGATGCCTTCGCCCGTGCCTGGTACAAACTGATTCACCGTGACATGGGCCCGCTGTCGCGCTACCTCGGCCCGGAACTGCCCAACGAAGAACTGCTGTGGCAAGACCCGATTCCGCCGGTCACTCACCCGCTGATCGACAATAACGACGCCACGGCGCTGAAAAACAAAGTGCTGGCGTCGGGGCTTTCCGTCTCGCAACTGGTTTCGACGGCGTGGGCAGCCGTATCGTCCTTCCGTGGCTCGGATAAACGCGGCGGCGCCAATGGCGGTCGTCTGCGCCTCGAGCCACAACGGTCCTGGCAAGCGAACCAGCCTGAGCAACTGGCCAAGGTTCTGCAAACCCTCGAAAGCATTCAGAACGAGTTCAATGGCGGGGCATCCGGCAAGAAAGTCTCGCTGGCAGATTTGATTGTGCTGGCCGGTAATGCCGGGATTGAGCAAGCTGCGAAAAACGCCGGGCATTCCGTCACGGTCCCTTTCACCCCGGGGCGCACGGATGCATCGCAAGCGCAAACCGATGTGGAATCGTTCGGATTCCTCGAACCGATCGCTGATGGTTTCCGTAACTACAGCAAAGGCAAATACACCGTTTCGGCTGAAGCGCTGCTGATCGACAAGGCACAGCTGCTGACCCTCACCGCGCCGGAAATGACCGTGTTGCTGGGTGGGCTGCGTGTATTGAACACCAACGTCGGGCAATCGCGACACGGCGTATTCACCACGCAAACCGAAGCGCTGAGCAACGACTTTTTCACCAACCTGCTCGACATGGGCGTGGAGTGGAAGCCGACGTCAAGGGATGCCGACGAGTTCGAAGGACGCGACCGCAAAACCGGCAGCGTGAAGTGGACGGCGACGCGGGTGGATCTGGTGTTTGGTTCCAATGCGATCCTGCGTGCACTGGCCGAGGTCTATGCCAGCGCGGATGCAAAGGACCAGTTTGTGAAAGACTTCGTCGCGGCCTGGACTAAAGTCACTAACCTGGACCGTTTCGACCTGAAGTAACGGACTCAACGCAAAACCAATGTGGGAGCGGGCTTGCTCGCGAAAGCGGTTATCAGACGACATATTCGTCTCTGACCATCCGTTTTCGCGAGCAAGCCCGCTCCCACATTCTGTTACGCGTTACGCGAGGCTTTTGCTGACCACTTCGTAGACGTCGCTCGACAGTTGCCCCGATGCCAGAATCCGCTCCAGCTCGGCCTTCATCAAGGCCTGGCGGGCGCTATCGTATTTGCGCCAGCGGGTCAGTGGCGCCAGTTGGCGCGAGGCGATCTGAGGGTTGAAGCCGTTCAGTTCGATCACCAGATCCGCCAGGAAACGATAGCCGGAGCCGTCCGCTGCATGGAAGTTGATCAGGTTCTGTCCGGCAAATGCGCCGACCAGTGCACGCACTTTGTTCGGGTTCTTGATGTTGAACGCCGGGTGCTGCATCAGCGCCTTGACGCGCTCCAGACCGCCCGGCAAGGTGCTGCCGGCCTGTACGCTGAACCACTGATCCATGACCAGCGGATTGTCCTTGAAGTGCTCGGCGAAGCTCGCCAGTGCCAGAGTCTTCTGCTCTTCGAAAGGCGAGTTGACCAACACCGCCAGCGCCGTCAGGCGCTCGGTCATGTTGTCGGCACTGTCGAACTGCTCCAGCGCCGCCGCCAGCACTTCCGGCTTGCCGCTGAGCATCAGGTACGACAACGCAATGTTCTGCAGCGCGCGACGGGCAAAGTGCTCAGCCTCGGCCACATACGGGGTTTTCTTCGACAGGTCACGGTTGGCCTGATAACGCAGCCACAGCGCTTCGAACAAACCTTCGGCCAGTTGCTTGCGCGCGAACTCCCGGGCGTTGTGGATCGCATCGACGTCAGCCACTTCGCTGATTTCGGTGAGATACGCCTCACCCGGCAGCGAGAGCATTTCGGCGACCATGGCCTGATCCAGCGATTCGTCCGACAGCACGGTTTTCAGCGCCGACATCAGCCGTGGATCGAGCGTCAACGCCTGGCCCTTCTGCTGCTGGCCGATCAGCTCTTGCAGCACCTGCACCGACAGTTGCTGACCGGCATCCCAGCGATTGAAGCCGTCGCTGTCATGCTGCATCAGGAACATCAACTGGTCGCGGTTGTACGGGAAGCTCAGTTTCACCGGTGCCGAAAAGCCACGCAGCAAGGACGGCAGCGGCTGTTCCCCGATGTCGACGAAGGTGAAGGTCTGCTCGGCTTCGGTCACCGAGATCACCCGGGTGGTGCCTTGCGCCGCCGCTTCGCCGCTCAGACGCAGGGCAATCTCGTTGCCCTGACTGTCCAGCAGGCCGAGTTCGACCGGAATCACGAACGGCAGTTTTTCGACTTTGTCCGGGGTTTCCGGGCAGCTCTGGCGGAAGGTCAGGCTGTAGGTTTTCGCGGCGGCGTCGTAAGACTCGCTCACGGCCAGACGCGGTGTGCCGGCCTGGCTGTACCAGCGCTTGAACTGAGTCAGATCGACACCGTTGGCATCTTCCATCGCCTTGATGAAGTCATCGCAGGTCACTGCCTGACCGTCATGGCGCTCGAAGTACAGATCGCTGCCCTTGCGGAAGCCTTCAGCGCCGAGCAAGGTGTGGATCATACCGACCACTTCCGAGCCCTTTTCGTACACGGTCAGGGTGTAGAAGTTGGAAATCTCGATGAAGCTGTCCGGGCGCACGGCGTGAGCCATCGGGCCGGCATCCTCGGCGAACTGGTGGGTACGCAGGTACGCCACATCCTGAATGCGCTTGACCGTGGCCGAGTTCATGTCAGCAGAAAAACCGGAATCGCGGAACACGGTGAAGCCTTCCTTCAGCGACAGCTGGAACCAGTCGCGGCAGGTCACGCGGTTGCCCGACCAGTTGTGGAAGTATTCGTGGGCAACGATTGCCTCGACGCGCTGGTGCGCGGCGTCGGTGGCGGTTTCGGCGCGGGCCAGCACGGCGCTGGAGTTGAAGATGTTGAGACCCTTGTTCTCCATGGCGCCCATGTTGAAGTCGTTTACGGCGACGATCATGAAGATGTCCAGATCGTACTCGCGACCATAGACCTCTTCGTCCCAGCGCATCGACTTCTTCAGGCTGTTCATCGCGTGCTGGCACTTGTCGATGTTTTCCGGCTCGACGTAGATGCGCAGCGCGACGTTGCGGTTGCTCATGGTGGTGAAGCTGTCTTCGACGCACCACAAGTCACCGGCCACCAGCGCAAACAGGTACGCCGGTTTCATGAACGGATCTTCCCAGGTCGCCCAGTGCCGGCCCTCTTCGCCCGGGCCCGAGGCAACCGGGTTACCGTTGGAAAGCAGGACCGGATAGCTGTGCTGCTCGGCCACCACGGTGGTGGTGAACTTGCTCATTACGTCCGGGCGATCAAGGTAATAGGTGATCTTGCGGAAACCTTCGGCTTCGCACTGGGTGCAGAACATCGTACCGGACTTGTACAGGCCTTCCAGCGCGGTGTTGGTTTCCGGGTGGATCTTGACGCTGGTGTCGACCGTGAAGGTTTCACTGGCCGGCTGCAGGGTCAGGTGATTCTCGGACAACTGATAGTCAGCGGCGCCCAGCTCTTTATCCGCCAGGGTCACCGAGAGCAGCTCCAGTTGCTGGCCATCGAGCACCAGCGGCGGCAGGCCCGCGCCACGGGCCGGGTTGCGGCGCATCACCAGTTGCGCGTGGACCAGACTGTGGTCCTCGAACAACTCGAAGGTCAGGTGTGTTTCGTCGATCAGGTACTCGGGGGCCTGATAGTCCTTCAGATAAATCATCTTCGGTTGTTCGGTGCGCATGCTGAAGTCCTTACTGATGCACGGCGAGCTGATAAGCCGTGTATTTACGAATGTTGATCACGCCGGTGTCGAAAATCAGGTACTGGCCCTTGATCCCCAGCAGCGTGCCTTCGGCAATCGGATTCTTGTCCAGGTTGAAGCTGACGATTTTGGACGGGTATTGCTCGACCGGATAGCGGATTTCCAGCGGTTCTACATCGGTAATTGTCTGAATTGCCTGCAGGCCGAATCGCGCCTGCAAACCGAGCAGGCCCTCGGCACAACGGTCGAACAACTGATCGCGCACTTGCGTCAGATCCACCGCCGCCGCATCGCCCTTGAGCAACGCGCGCCAGTTGGTCTTGTCCGCCACCTGACTGCGAAACAGGTCCTCAACGAAACCCGACTGCTGCCGCGTGGCGACACGCATGATCGGCAATGCCTGACTCGCGCCCTGATCGAGCCAGCGGGTCGGCAATTGTGTTGCACGGGTGATGCCAACCTTGATGCCCGACGAATTGGCCAGGTACACGACATGGTCGGTCATGCAGAATTGTTCACCCCACGCCGGATCGCGGCAGGTGCCCGCATCAAAGTGGCAGCGCTCCGGGCTCATGATGCACAGGTCGCACTGCGCCAGTCTGGTCATGCACGGGTAGCAGTAACCCTGGCTGAAACTGGTTTTGGTCTTGCGCCCGCAATGGGTGCAGTGGATGGCCCCCAGGTACTCCAGACGCACCGTGGTGCCGATCAACGGATTGACCGGCACCTCGACGTCATCCAGACGAAACGCGTATTGCACGTTCGGCCCGTCCAGGCGCGCCGACATTTTACTGATTGCACCGCGGCCAATCTCGATCAATGGATGGCATCCGACTTGAACAGGATATTCGGCACTTCGATCGACTTCGACGCACATTCCTGCGGGCCCATGTAACCGGTGCGCTGGTCTTCAGGCAGGTTCTGGATTTCCCAGGCAATCATCGCCTGCAACGACAACTCGCGCTGTTCGGCGGTGAGTTTGCCACCGTCGGACCATTTGCCGATTTCCACGGCCAGTTTCAGGCTCTCGTAGATGTCCGGGGTGATGTTCTTGATCATGTCGTTAAAAGAGGACATCAGGGTCTCCGCGCTCTTTATCTACTGAAAAATTAGACGGCCAGTTTACGGCGGTTGTACAAACCGCCCAACAAACCGGTGAAGCATCCGATGAGTAACCCGCCGACGTGGGCGGCGTTGGCGATTTCGCCGAAGCCGATCATCGAGATCAGCCCGGACATGCACACCAGCAACCACACCAGCATCATCACCAGCACGCCGCGCGGCAGGCGATAGGCCGGGTTCGGCGCCAGCAACTGGAAGATCCAGCAGTGGCCGAGCAAACCGTACAACACGCCGGAGAGCCCGCCGAACAGGGTCGGGCCGCTCCAGACAAATTGCGCGTAGTTGGAAACGAGGCTGAACAGCAGCGTCAGACCGATCAGGTTGATGCTGCCCTGACGCGACTCGATACGCCGCCCCAGTTCCCAGTACCACATGCCGTTCATGGCCAGGTGCAGGATGCCGAAGTGAATCAGCATCGGCGTGACCAGGCGCCACCACTGACCCGCCGCGAGACTGTCGGCCAACGGGGTGAAATGGATGTATTCGCCGACCACCTGAAAATCGAGGAAGGTCAGCCACCGCAGCGTCTGCAGGTTTTCGCCGAGGTAGGTCAGGCCGCCGACAATCAGGCACAGCAGCAAAATCAAGCCGGTGGCCTTGGCGTACTTCAACTGCTCCGCGAAGCCTGGGCGCTTCACGGTCTGCGCGACGGGGATGTCCAGTTGCTGATCGGGATCGCCCGTCGGAAAGCGCTGGTACAGCGAACGCACGTCGTCGCTGAGCTCCGCTGGCGCCCACAGCACTTGTTCGCCGGCCTCTTCGCTGACCCGATGCGGAACCTGCATGCGTTGCAGCAGTTTGACGAAACCGCTCAGGTCCACCGCCAGGGGCAGACGCAATACCGCTACCGCACTCATTGCAGCACCTCCGGCCGCTCGACATCGACCCAGACAAATTTATGCGGATCGAGGCGGGTTTCCTGATCCAGACGATAGGCGACGAGTTTGCCGTAGAGCACCGCGCTGTAATCCAGACACGCGAGGTTCGGGCGGATCGGCGCCGGTTTGCCACTGCGCCAGTAGTGGCCGACGAACAGCAGAGGCTCGTCGACGCCATAGCGCAGCAGGTTGTTTTTTTCGCTGGAGGTCAGCGGCTTCTGCGCCACCGGGTCCGGCAGTGCATCAGGCTGGAAGACGATATCGCCGTAGGTTTTCGGGTCGTCCTCCCAGAACTTGGTGCGGAAGAACGAGCGCACCAGACCGTCGCCGCTGGTCATGGTCAGACCATCCGGCAGGCGCATGTCGGTGCCGCGCAACAGGCGGTCGAACACGGTGCAGGCAAAGCTGTCCGGGACGGCCGAGGCCTGAAGGAAATGTTCATCAATGCAGCCATCGGGGAACAGCGCGCGCAGCGGTTCGATCAGACCGGCATCCCAACAGGCATGCACCACCCGGAAGCGTCCAGCGTCGACAAACAGCGGCAGCTCATAGAACCAGCGCTGGAAATCGTGCCAGTCGCCCGGATGCTGTTCGAACTGGGTCAGGGTTTCGTGCAGCAGGCGCGCGTGGCGCGGCGTGTGCTCGCGGACGAACTGCTTGCCACTGCCCGGCAGCGCCGGCGTGCTCCAGCCCAGCGCGTTGAACTCGTGGTTGCCCATGATGCACAAGGCCTGGCCGGCCTCGACCATGTCGTGGACGATGTGCAGCGCCTCGCGGATGCGCGGGCCACGGTCGATGATATCGCCGACAAACACGGCCATGCGTGATGGATGCCGCCAGACCCCGCCCTGCTTGTGATAACCGAGTCGGTCCAGCAGGTGTTCAAGGGTCAGGGCGCATCCGTGCACGTCACCAATCAGGTCATAACTGCGCGCGGGATCGAGCATCAGTCGCCTCCACCGCCCAGCTTGCTGCCCCAGCCGAGCTTGGTTCGGCAGACTTCGTAGTAGTTGTGGTCAAGCGGATGGATCAGCCGCAGTTTCTGCGCTTTCTTGCTGACAGTGATGGTGTCGCCCGGCGCGCAGGTGAAGTGGTTCTGGCCGTCGCAGGAGACTTGCGGGTAGATCTGCATATCTTTGGACACGACGATTTTCAGCTCACTGTTGCCATCGACCACGATGGGCCGCCCAGACAAGGTATGGGGGTACATCGGCACAATCACAATAGCGTCGAGCTTGGGATGCATGATCGGACCGCCGGCGGACAGTGCGTAGGCCGTGGAGCCGGTGGGCGTCGAGACGATCAGGCCATCGGCCTTCTGGCTGCAGACGAACTGGCCGTCGATGTACAGCTCGAACTCGATCATCCGCGTCGATTTGCCCGGGTGCAGCACCACGTCATTGAGCGCGTCGCCCTGACCGATGGCTTCGCCGTGACGGCGGACTTCGGCTTGCAGCAGGAAGCGGTTTTCCACCAGATAGTGGCCGTCGAGCACTTCGGCGACTTTGACTTCCAGTTCGTCCGGGCGAATGTCGGTGAGAAAACCGAGGCTGCCACGGTTGATGCCGAGCACCGGGATGTTGTGCCGGGCCAACGCACGTGCGGCGCCGAGCAGGCTGCCGTCACCGCCGACGACGATGACCATGTCGCAGACTTCGCCGAGCATCTTGCGCGACGAGGTTTGCAGGCCGTGGCCCGGCAGGACTTCAGCGATGGTGTCTTCGAGAATCACATGCAGGTGACGGTCGAGCAGAAACCGTTTCAGTCGGCGGACGGTATCCAGCACCTGGGAACTGCCCAGGCGACCGATGATGCCGATATTACGAAATTGCTCCATGGGACCTCTGCGGACAATCGAAAACGCGAAAAGCACGATTATGGGCGAAAGCGCCAGATAGACAAAATCCTTTCAGCCTCAAGGACGTGCTCATGTTTCAGGCTATGCTCGCAGGATGATCCTGTTTCCCGACCTGCTGCAATTGCCCCATCAATTACGCCACCCGGAAGTGCGGGACCTGGCGTGGGTGATCCTTGCCCCGCCGATGCTCGCCGTCACGCCGTGGCCGCAGCGCCATCCGCTGGCGGGCAGCGACTGGGTGCACAACCCGGAAGGCCTGGAGCGCTGGCTGCGTCAGCTCGACCGCGACAGTTACGGACTGTTGCACTGGCTGTCCCAGGCGCGCACCCGACGTCTGGGCCTGTATTACGAACGGCTGTGGCAGTTCGCCGTGCAGCATGCGCCGGGGATCGAGTTGATCGCGGCCAATCTGCCGATCCGCCGCGAAGGCCACACGCTCGGCGAACTGGACATGCTGCTGCGTGACGCGATGGCGTGCACCATCAGGAACTGGCGATCAAGTTGTACCTCGGCCCGCAAAATGGCGACGGCCATGATCCGGCGCAGTGGCTGGGGCCGGGTTGCCATGATCGTCTCGACCGCAAGCTGGCGCATCTGGCGCAACATCAGTTACCGATTTCGGCCCGCCCGGAAAGCCGTGAAGTGCTGGCGGCGCTGGACATCGAATCGTTCAGTGCGCAGTTGTGGCTCGGCGGTTATCTGCTGTACCCGTGGCCCGGTCTGTCTCAGTCGCCCCATGGCGCGCACCCCCAGCATTTGCGCGGCAGCTGGCTGCATCAGAAGGACTGGCCGGCGTTCGTCGCGCAACGCCCGCCGGGCCGCTGGCAACCCCTGCCCCGCCACGCCTGGCTGGCGCCGGCGCACTACCCGGCGGAGCAGACCTGGGCGGCGGAACATTTGCAGATGTGGCTGGAAGACCTCGAACCGCTGGCACCGGCGCAATTGATGGTGCGACTGACCGAAAATGCGCAAGGGGAATGGGAAGAGGCCGAGCGGTTGTTTCTGGTGTCCGACCTTTGGCCGAATGTCCCGGGCCAGACCTGATTTTTTGTGTCGCCTGTACCGGCCCCATCGCTGACTTGCCAGCGAGTGGAGCCGACCGGGTCTAGATTGAAAGCCGCAAAGCCAAAGCCGCCAACGTCACCAGCAACACTGGCACCGTCAGCACAATCCCGACCCTGAAGTAATACCCCCAGCCAATATGAATCCCCTTGCGCTCCAGCACGTGCAACCACAACAAGGTCGCCAGACTGCCAATCGGGGTGATCTTCGGCCCAAGATCGCTGCCGATCACGTTGGCATAGATCATCGCCTCCTTGACCACCCCGCTCGCCTGGCTTGCATCAATCGACAACAGCCCGATCAGCACCGTCGGCAGATTGTTCATGATCGATGACAGCAGCGCCGTCAGCACCCCCGTGCCCATCGCCGCGCCCCAAACGCCCTGCACGGCGAAGACATCCAGCCATCCGGCCAGATACCCGGTCAAGCCGGCATTGCGCAGGCCATAGACCACCAGGTACATGCCCAAAGAGAAAATCACGATCTGCCACGGCGCCTCCTTCATCACCTTGCGCGTGGAAATCTTGTGCCCTCGGGCGGCGATGCCCAGCAGCAGCGCCGCGCACACCGCCGAAATCGCACTGATGGGAATGCCCAGGGGTTCGAGGGCAAAACAGCCGAGCAAGAGTATCAGCAACACCACCCAACCGGCGTAGAACGTCGCTTTGTCGTGGATCGCGGTTGCCGGGCGTGCCAGTTGTTCAGGGTCGTATGCCTTGGGAATGTCGCGCCGGAAGAACCACAGCAACATCGCCAGCGTTGCGGCGACGCTGACGAAGTTGACCGGCACCATCACCGCCGCATACCGGTTGAAACCGATGTGGAAGAAGTCTGCCGAAACAATGTTGACCAGATTCGACACCACCAGCGGCAGGCTCGCGGTGTCGGCAATAAATCCGGCGCCCATGACGAAGGCCAGCGTGGTTGCCGGCGAGAAGCGCAGCGCCAGCAGCATGGAAATCACGATGGGGGTGAGAATCAGCGCCGCGCCGTCGTTGGCGAACAGCGCCGAGACCAACGCGCCGAGCAGCACCATGAAGGCGAACAGCTTGCGCCCGTTGCCGCGCCCCCAACGCGCCACGTGCAACGCCGCCCAGGCGAAAAAACCGGCCTCGTCGAGCAACAGGCTGATGATGATCAGTGCGACAAAAGTACCGGTGGCATTCCAGATGATCTGCCAGACCAGCGGGATATCGCTCAGGTGCACAACGCCGAAAATCAACGCCAGCACCGCGCCAAGCGTCGCACTCCAGCCAACGCCGAGGCCTTTGGGTTGCCAGATGACAAGGGTAATGGTCAGCAGAAAAATCAGTGACGCAGCAAGCATCAGCAACAGCCTTGAATTATCAAATGAGTGGAGATCCAAAAATGCGGGAGCGGGCTTGCTCGCGAAGGCGGTGCATCAGGTGCTGATTGATCAGCTGACACACTGCTTCGCGAGCAAGCCCGCTCCCACATTTGTTTTCTCGGTGAAACTACTTTTTGTGTTGCTCTACGAACTGTCCGTAAGCATTGATAAAGCTTTGCAGGAAAGGTTTCACCGTTTCGCTCAATTTGCCGGCCTCGTCAAACGCCGAACCCGCGCCGCCCAGATACGCCTCTGGCTGCTGCATGCACGGCACATTGAGAAACACGAATGACTGGCGCAGATGCTGGTTAGCGCCAAACCCGCCGATAGCGCCCGGCGACACACTGATCACCGCACCTGGCTTGCCACTCCACACCGCCTTGCCATAAGGCCGCGAGCCAACGTCAATGGCGTTCTTCAGCGGCGCCGGCACGGAGCGATTGTATTCCGGCGTTACAAACAGCACCGCGTCGGATGAACCGACTTGTTGGCGGAAAGTGCTGTAGGCTGCCGGCGGTGAATCGCCGTCGATGTCTTCGTTATAGAGTGGCAAATCGCCAATTTCGACAATCGTCAGCTTGAGGTTCGCCGGCGCCAGCTCCGCCAGTGCCAGGGCGACCTTGCGGTTGATTGAGGCTTTACGCAGGCTACCGACCACTACCGCGACGTTATAGACATTGCTCATGAACGACTCTCGACTGTTCTTGGGAGGAGCCAGTAGTTATAGATGATCCGGTGACGATTCCACCAGCAGACGAGGGAAATTCCCGGCTGCTGATTATTTTTTTCCTATAGGAAAACTTACCGCGCTTGCTGAAGGTCTACCAAGCCGCAAATCAAGCGTTTTATCTCCAGAGGTTCTAAGCAGATGGCAGCAGTACTCGTCGGTCAGTTCCATGCAAGAGATGCGGAAGGCCGCGTTTATTCCGTGCATGAGTTCCAGGAATCCAACCCGTCGGCAGACGGTTCCACTGGCTCGGAGCCGATTTACAAACTGGCCATTGGAGATCGCGTCAACAAGGTCAGCGACACCGAGTTTCTCCTGGTTCAGTCAGGCATTACCCTGACCCGCGAGCCTGAGCCAACCGTTGCTTCATAACTCACCGTTATGAGCAGAAGTCATATGCGCAGACTTGGGGTAGGATTCAGCCACTGACCCCACCTGCTGAACATGGACTTCACGCATGCGTTTACGTCATATCGAAGTGATTCAGGCGCTCTTGCAGACCGGTCACCTGGGCACCGCCGCCGAATGGTTGCAATTGCCCGTAACCGAGGTCGAAGAGCGTTTGCGCGAAGCCGAGAGTCAGTTGGGGTTCATGCTGTTCGCCAGCGTTCGCGGGCGCCTGCAATCGACGCCCGAAGCGCGGGCATTGCAGGTCGAAATCGCGCATGTTTATGAAGCGCTGGAGCCGGTGCAGCGCCTGGCCAGCAGCCTCAAGCAATACCTCGCCCCGCCCCTGCGCATCATCAGCACCCCGCCGCTGGCGCAACAATTACTGCCACAAAGCCTGGCCGCCCTGCGTCGACGCCTGCCCGATGCACCGTGCAGCCTGCTCAGCACGCCGACCCGCGATATCGTCCGCAGCCTGTTGTTGCGCGAAAGCGATCTGGGCCTGAGTCTGCACGATCCCGAACATCCCGACATTGATTGCCGGCCACTGGCCCAGGGCAAGCTGCAACTGCTCGCGCCCCATGGCTGGCTGCAACCGAAGCAGAAATACCTGTCCGTGCAGGATCTGGCCGGCCAGGCGATGGTCGGCCTCGAAGGTCAGGACCCGTTGAGCGTGGCGCTGGAGCACAAGCTCCAGGCCTTGCGCCCGGCACCGAGCATCCAGACCCGCGTGCAAACCCATCAGATGATGCGCAGCATGGTCGAGGCCGGCGAAGGGCTGGCGATTGTCGATCCGTTCACCGCCCTCGGTGCCCGGACCGCCGGCCTCGATGTCTGCCCGTTGTCTCCGGCCGTGCCGATCAGCCTTTACGCGCTGACCTATCGGCATGCACCGAGCGCTCCGGCGATTCAGACCTTGCTTGGCATCATCACGGAACAAGCCGAGGCGATGCTGTCGAGTTGAGTGGTTTTTCCAGCGGGTTATCGAACAATCGATACCAGAACAACGCCACTTCGGCGGTGTTCGGATCAATGCCGCGATAGCGCAACTGGTCGATACCGCCAATCACATAGCCACACCGCTCATAGAGCCGACAGGCACCGAGGTTGTTGTTCTGGGTTTCGAGCATGATGCCCGGCAGCTTCTTTTTCCGACTCCAGAACTGCGCGACGTCCAGCAACGCCTTGGCCACGCCATGGCGACGCGCCGGGGCGTGCACCGCCAGTTCATCAATGTGGGCAAAACCGTTCCAGTTGGTGCTGATCACCAGATGCCCCACGGGCTCATCGTCGAGATAGGCCATGAAGATCGCGCTGTCAGGCGCATTGTGAAAGGCGCTGAACTCTTCGGGGTCGATGCCGTAGCACTTGCGGTAAGGCACGATGGGCGTCACCGGCCATTGCTCGACCGGTTTGCCGATCACCGCAGCGCCATAGGCAGCGACCTCGAAGCTGAAGTCGCTGCCCCAGATATAAGGCGCAAAGCCTTCATCGGCGACCCGCACCGAGAGCCCTGGATATTTCGGATTCATGACCGGTTGCATACTGGGAAAAGTCCTCATTCCTTGACGCAATCGACGGTGTACTGCCGTCCACTGCCTTCATCTTCGTGCTGCAATCCATGCACATCCGCGACAAAACCGGGAAAGCTGCTATCGAACGTGCGAGCAAATTTCAGGTAATCGATGATCGAGCGGGTCGATTCGGTGAACCGTTCGCCGGGCATGATCAGCGGAATGCCGGGCGGGTACGGCACCAGCATCACCGCCGCAATCCGTCCCTCCAGCTCATCAATCGGCACCGCCTCGACTTCGCCGCGCACCAGATGATCGTAGGCGTGGGCGGGTTTCATGGCAATTTCCGGGAGCACGGTGTACATGCGTTTAAGGTGTCTGGCCGTGGCATTGCTGCGATAGCAGGCGTGCAATTGGTCGCACAAGTCGCGCAGGCCCATACCGCGATAACGCACAGCGTCTTGTTGCGCCACGCACGGCAGGCACGTGTCGAGGCGCACATTGGCGTCGTAGCTGCGCTTGAATTCCAGCAACTCGGTGAGCAGCGTGCTCCACTTGCCTTTGGTGATTCCCATCGAGAACAACACCAGGAATGAATACAGCCCGGTCTTCTCCACCACCAGCCCGCGCTCCCAGAGAAACTTGCTGACCACCGCCGCCGGGATGCCCTTCTCGCTCAACGCACCGCCGGCATTCAGCCCGGGCATGACCAGCGTGACCTTGATCGGATCGAGCAGCACGTAGTCGTCGCTGACGTCGCCAAAACCATGCCAGTCGGCATCCGGTTGCAGCAACCAGTCTTCGGTCTGTACGCGATCAATGCCCTCGACGCCCGGCGGCTGCCAGATCGAGAACCACCAGTCATCGGCGGCAATATGCTGACGCAGATTGGCCAGCGCCCGGCGAAAGCTCAGCGCCTCATCAAAGGTTTCCTGTAACAGCGAACGCCCGGCCGGACCTTCCATCATCGCCGACGCCACGTCCAGCGAAGCAATGATGCTGTACTGCGGCGACGTCGAGATATGCATCATGAACGCTTCGTTGAAACGGTCCCGATCCAGCTGGCGTGCGCCGCCGTCCTGCACATGAATCATCGACGCCTGACTGAACGCCGCCAGCAGCTTGTGAGTGGAATGGGTGGTGAACACCAACGGGCTGTCAGCGCTGCGCGAGGTGGCCATGCCGTAACGTCCGGCAAAGAATTCGTGAAACGCCGCATAGGCGTACCAGGCTTCGTCGAAATGCAGGACTTCAACGCTGTTGCCGAGGCTTTGCTTGATCAATTCGGCGTTGTAACAGAGGCCATCGTAGGTCGAGTTGGTGACCACCGCCAGTTTGACTTTCGGCGCACGGCCCTTGGTCAGCGGGCTGGCGTCGATCTTGGTCTGAATCGATTCGCGGCTGAATTCGCTCAGCGGAATCGGTCCGATGATCCCCAGTTCATTACGCTCCGGGCACAGGTAAAGCGGAATCGCGCCGGTCATGATGATCGCGTGCAACACCGACTTGTGGCAGTTGCGATCAACCAGCACCAGATCATCGCGCCCGACCATCGAGTGCCAGACAATCTTGTTGGCGGTCGAGGTGCCATTGATCACGAAAAAGGTGTGATCAGCGCCGAAATTGCGCGCCGCGCGCGCTTCCGCTTCAGCCAGTGGCCCGGTGTGATCGAGCAGCGACCCGAGTTCCGGTACCGAGACGGACAAGTCCGAACGCAAGGTGTTTTCGCCAAAAAACTGATGGAACGCCTGCCCCACCGGGCTTTTGTGATAGGCGACGCCGCCGCCATGACCGGGGGTGTGCCAGGAATAGTTGGAATCCGCCGTGTGCTGCACCAGCGCCTTGAAAAACGGTGGCAGCAAACCGTCCAGATACTTGCGCGCCGCCCGCGCGATCTGGCGAGCAAGGAACGGCACGGTGTCTTCGAACAGGTACAGAATGCCGCGCAATTGATTGAGCTCGGCCATGGCATCGGCGGGAGCATTTTCCAGGGTGACTTGTTCGCCCAAGGCAAAGATCGGCAGATCCGGGGCGCGCACCCGGGCCAGACCGATCAGTTCGGCCATGTTCTGCAACAGATGCGAGTTCGTGCTGGCGTCTTCGGCGGCGATCAGCATGCACGCCAGGCCATGATGGGTCGATGCCACCAACCGCCCTTCGGTGTAATCGGTGGCCGAAACGATACTGAAGCCTTCCTGCTCCAACTCCCGGGCGATGCCACGAATGCGGTCACCGGCGACCGTGTCGGACTTGATGTCGCGATGGACGATCAATACCGGAAACTTCAAATCTTTGTACATGGGGCTCAGTGTCCTGAGGCGGCGGCATTGAGTCCGCCAATGCACTCAGGGTAGAGGGTTGCAGCGAATGTGGCGAGGGTGGCCAGTTGGCTTCACACCGCCAGACGCAAAAGATCCTCAGGCCTGGGCGTCAGCCTCGGCAATCTGCGTCCACATTGCCGGGGCGCCCGCCGACTTGGCGATGATTTCCAGACGCGCCAGATGCGCCGCCAGTTCTTCTTCAGTGGCACGAATGATTCGCGCGGGCTGACGATCAGCCGGCAGACGACGAATTTCCGTGGCGGAATTGTCCGCACCCTCGCCCGTGCCATTACCGTCGGAGGCATTGCCCGCCAGCGACAGGCTGGTCTGGCCGCCAGTCATGGTCAGGTAGACGTCGGCGAGAATCTCCGAGTCGAGCAACGCGCCGTGCAGTTCGCGGCCGGAGTTGTCGACGCCGTATCGCTTGCACAAGGCATCGAGGCTGTTGCGCTGACCCGGGTGACGCTCCCGGGCCATCATCAGGGTGTCGAGGATCGAGCAATGCCGGGTGATGTCAGCGCGATCATGCTGGCCCATCAAGGCGAATTCGTTGTTGATGAAGCCAACGTCGAACGCCGCGTTGTGGATGATCAGCTGTGCGCCCTTGATGAACTCGAAGAACTCATCGGCCACTTCGTTGAAACGCGGCTTGCCCACGAGGAATTCGTTGGTGATGCCGTGAACGCCAATGGCGCCTTCGTCACTCTCGCGATCCGGTTGCAGGTAGACGTGAAAGTGCCGGCCCGTCAGGCGCCGACCAATCAGTTCGACACAGCCGATTTCAATGATCCGGTGACCATCGGTCACCGGCATGCCGGTAGTTTCGGTATCGAGTACAACGGATCTGGTGGCCATCAGTGCTCAGCTCTCAACGGGTCGTTCTTGCAAAAAATGCGGATGTTAGCACGCTCGGCGGGGTGTTTCAGTCAGACCGTGTCGCCTCAATCGCCAGCAGGGCTAGCTCCCACACTGGATCTGTGGCTTTCACAAATCCCCTGTGGGAGCCAGCCCTGCTGGCGATTGAAGACACCACGGTTTATCGGGGAAATCAGCTCTGTTTGCAACCGCGCACTTCATCAACACCCCGGTTAGCCAACTGGTCAGCCCGCTCGTTACCGTGATGACCAATGTGCCCGCGCACCCATTTCCAGGTAACTTTGTGGCGATTGACCTGTTCGTCCAGCTCTTTCCACAAGTCAGCGTTTTTCACCGGTTCTTTCGCTGCGGTTTTCCAGCCGCGCTTCTTCCAGTTGGCCATCCACTCGTTGATGCCCTTCATCACGTACTGCGAGTCGGTCACCAGCAGCACTTCGCACGGACGCTTCAAGGCTTCGAGGCCGCGAATGGCGCCGAGCAGTTCCATACGGTTGTTGGTGGTGTTGGCTTCGCCGCCCCACAGTTCCTTTTCGACACCCTTGCACACCAGCAACGCGCCCCAGCCGCCGGGGCCGGGGTTGCCCTTGCAGGCGCCGTCAGTGAACAGTTCTACGCTATCGACGCTTTCGCTCATGCCACTCAATCCAGAATAAATAGTGGCCTCATCGATCACGGATCGACAATGGCCGAGGCCGGAGCGAGTCCGGCCACAGATAAAAAGAAGGTTTACGGTTCGATGCGGCGGCGATTGACCTTGGCCATCGGCAGCGGAATCAGCTTGCCCATGGGCTCGCGGCGTTCCTGGCGCAATGGCCTGAGCCCGACCACGATCTTGCGCGCGACCAATAAATAGAAGCCGCCACCCGCCAGTTGCCAGTCACCGGCCTTGCGTTCCCAGCCGGCCAGCCGGCCCTGCCACTTGGGCGACGCGAGCGGCGGACGATAGCACCCGAAGCGGCGTTTCTCCAGCGCAAAGCCGAGCAGGTTGAGCCAGTCGGCGACCCGCGAAGGCGAGATGCAACGTGCCTGGCGCAAGGCGTCGTGGGCGAACACATGACGCAGGCCCCAGGTGCTCCACGGGTTGATGCCGATGATCAGCAGGTGTCCGCCCGGCCTGACGCTGCTCGCCGCTTCACGCAGCAAGCCATGGGGCGACAGGCAGAAATCCAGACCATGCTGCATCACCACCACATCGGCGGCATGCTCGCTCAGCGGCCAGGCCTGCTCCTCGCAGACGATCTCGACCCCGGGCAACGGCGCGCCCAGACGCACGTTGCGCTGAACCTGCGGCGCTGACGGCGGAGTTTCGGCCGACGGACCGTAATGCACCAGATAGCCACCAAAGAACCGGCCCAGCTCGTCTTCAAGCATGCGCCGCTCTTCATCCAGCAGAAATTGCCCGAGCGGGCCGGACAACCATTCACGGGCGGCGCCGGTCAATGCCAGCCAGTCGGGATCGGCCTGAGCGAACGCTTTATCGGTCATGTCATTCTCCATCGCGCCAGGAACCTCTAAGATGCGCCAATGTTTCCCGCTTGGCGAATTCCGACGATGATACAGATCAGTGCCCTGCCCGCGTTCACCGATAACTACATCTGGTTGTTACAGGACCACCGCACGCAACGCTGCGCCGTGGTCGATCCGGGCGATGCCGCACCGGTGCAGGCCTGGCTCGACGCCCATGAGGGCTGGGTGTTGAGCGACATTCTGATCACCCATCACCACCATGACCACGTCGGCGGTGTCGAGCGCCTGAAAACGGCGACCGGTGCGAAAGTCTACGGCCCGGCCAGCGAAAACATTCCGGCGCGGGACGTCGCGCTCAAGGACAACGACAGCATCAACGTGCTCGGCTGGGACTTCGCCGTCTATGCGGTGCCCGGTCACACGCTCGGACACATTGCCTATTACCACCACGGGTTGCTGTTCTGCGGCGACACCCTGTTCGCTGCCGGTTGCGGGCGCCTGTTCGAAGGCACGCCGGAACAGATGTACCACTCGCTCAGCCGTCTCGCCGCGTTACCTGAAGATACGCTGGTCTATTGCACCCATGAATATACCCTGAGCAATCTCAAGTTTGCCGCTGCCGTCGAACCGGGCAACCCGAACATCGCCGCCCGTCTGGAAAAAGTCAGCCAGCAACGGCAACACGGCGTCATGACGCTGCCCTCGACCCTTGCGCTGGAAAAGCTGACAAACCCGTTTTTGCGCACCGCTGAAACATTGGTTACACAAAAAGTGGACGAACGGGCAGGCGCTCAAAACCGGGCGCCGAGTGAGGTATTTGCAGTGCTGCGGGCTTGGAAAGATAAGTTCTAAGTACCCCGTCGCTTGGTACAAAAATTCTGAATGGTTGACCGCAGGGGGTGCGCTTTCTAGAATCGCCCGACATTTTTGCCCGGAACTTACTTCCAGCCAATGTCGTCATCCATACGTAAGTCCGTCAATTCAGACGCATTGACCCGCCTGGCGCAAGCCATCGCGGTGGCTGTGTCCGCCACGCTGGCGGGCTGCTCCAGCCATGCTCCGCAGACTGAAGCGACCCATACGCCGAACATTGCTGCGCGAGCCAAGCAGAAGCCGATCTGGCTGACCGAGAAGCCCAGCCCGCAAGTGCCCCAGGACATCTGGGAACGCATGCGTCAGGGCTTCCAGTTGCAGGAAGGCCTCGGCGTGAACCCGCGCATCGAGCAACAGCGCCTGTGGTTCGCCAGCAATCCCTCTTTTCTCGAGAATGCCGGCGAACGCGGCAGTCTCTACATTCATTACATCGTCGAGCGCCTCGAAGAACGCAACATGCCGCTGGAACTGGCCCTGCTGCCGGTGATTGAAAGCGCCTACAACCCGATGGCCTATTCCCGGGCCAATGCAGTAGGTCTGTGGCAGTTCATTCCGTCCACCGGGCGTTACTTCAACTTGCGTCAGACCCGCTTCTACGATGGCCGTCGCGACATTACCGCGTCGACCACCGCTGCCATGGATTACCTGACTCGCCTGCACGACATGTTCAACGGTGACTGGTTGCTCGCCCTCGCGGCTTACAACGCCGGTGAAGGCACAGTCAGCCGCGCCATCGAACGCAATGAGAAGCTTGGCCTGCCCACCGATTACTGGAACCTTCCGCTGCCGGCGGAAACCCAGGCCTACGTGCCGAAGTTGCTGGCCCTGTCGCAAGTGGTGCTGGCACCGGAAGCCTACGGGGTCAATCTCAACCCGATTGCCAACGAGCCGTACTTCCAGGTCGTCGAAATCAACCAGCGCATGGACCTGTCCAAGGTCGCGGCAGTTGCCAACATCGACGAAGATGAACTGTTCCAGCTCAATCCGGCCTTCAAGCAACGCACCACCATCGACGGCCCTCAGCATTTGCTGGTGCCAACTTCGAAGGCGCAGTTGCTCACCGCCAGCCTGCAGACCATGCGCCCTGACGAGTTGATCAGCCCGCGTTCGCTGAAACCGGTGTTTGAGGGCGCTGATCCAGCCGAGGTCGCACAACTCAAGCGCGCCTATCGGGTCAAGCGTGGCGACAACCTCGGCTCCATCGCCAAGGCCAACAAGGTCGCGGTGAAGGATCTGCGACGCTGGAACAAGCTGACCGGCAACAACCTCAAGATCGGCCAGACTCTGGTCATGCAGGACAAGACCAAGCGCAGTCCGACGCGCAAGTCCGGCCGGGTCAACACGGTGATTGCCGCCAACAGCAAGAGCAAAGGCAAGGACGACAGCCAGCAGCAGACCCGATACAAGGTCAAGCGCGGCGACACGCTGTACGTTGTGGCCAAGCGATTCAACGTTGAAATGCAGCATCTCAAACGCTGGAATCCGGGTGCGGGTAAAGCGTTGAAGCCGGGGCAGATGCTCACGGTTTATCAGCCGCACTGACAGACGAGCCCCTGAGTATTCAGGGGCTTTTTGCTTCTGTGGGAGCGGGCTTGCTCGCGAATGCGGTGGATCAGTCACCTTGAAGGGCGGCTGACAGATCGCATTCGCGAGCAAGCCCGCTCCCAGCAGAAGCCAATGCAATCGAAGGCGATCAAGCCCACATCAACCCGCATCTTTTTCCTGTCCAGACAAGCTGTTACTGTACGGCCCACAAAGCCCAAGCCGCCTGGATCGGATCTGACTTGAAGCGTCCCCTCCTCCTGCTCCTGATCAGCCTGGCCTTGAGCTCAACCGCAAGCGCGACGATTACCGAAAGTCACGGTTATGCGCAGTTCGGCACGCTCAAGTACCCGGCCAGATTTACCCACTTCGACTGGGTCAACCCGCAAGCGCCCAAGGGCGGTACGTTGCGGGTGATGGCGTTCGGCACCTTCGATACGGTCAACCCGTACACATTCAAGGGCACCAGCCCGGTCACCACAGCGAATTTCCTCCAGTACGGCATCAACGAGCTGAACGAGCCGTTGATGGTCGGCACCGGCCAGTATTCGCCGTCCGGTGATGAGCCGGCGTCAAGCTATGGCCTGATCGCGCAAACGGTCGAGTACAGCGAAGATCGCAGCTGGGTGGTGTTCAATCTGCGCCCCGAGGCGCGTTTCCACGACGGCACGCCGATCACCGCCTACGACGTGGCGTTCTCCTATCGGACGCTGCTCAAGGAAGGCCATCCGCTGTACCGTACCGCTCTGCAGGAAGTGCTGCGGGTCGATATTCTCAACAAGCAGCGCATCCGTTTTGTGCTGAAACGCTCGGGCAATCCGCTGTTGATCCTGCGCCTCGGTGAACTGCCGGTGCTGCCGCAGCATTACTGGAAAGGCCGCGATTTCAAGGCCACCACCTTCGAACCGCCACTGGGCAGCGGCCCGTACCGCATTACCTCGGTGACGCCGGGTCGGCAACTGATCTTCGAACGGGTCAAGGATTACTGGGGCAAGGACCTGGCAGTCAATCGCGGCAAGTACAACGTTGATCGCATGGAAGTCGAGTTCTACCGCGACAGCGATGTGGCCTTCGAAGCGTTCAAGGCTGGCGAGTTCGACATCTACATCGAGCATCAGGCGAAGAACTGGGCCAACGGCTACAACTTCCCGACCATCCGCCGTGGCGAGGTGATCAAGGCACAGATCCCGCACCAGATTCCGACTCAGAGTCAGGGCCTGTTCATGAACACCCGCCGCGCAACCTTCAACGACGTCAAGACCCGTGAAGCGCTCGGTCTGATGTTCGACTTCGAGTGGACCAACCGCGCGCTGTTCAGCGACGCCTACCAGCGCACGACCAGTTACTACCCCAACAGCGAGTTTGCCGCGACGGGTCTGCCGGTCGGGCATGAATGGCTGATGCTCAAGCCGTACAAGGATCAGCTCCCGGCCAGGCTGTTCACCGAACCGTTCACCCTGCCAAAAACCGACGGTCGGGGCATTCCGCGCGAAACCATGCGCAAAGCCCTGGCGTTGCTCGCCGAGGCCGGCTGGAAACTCCACGGCCAGCGCCTGCAAAACGCCGACGGGCAACCGCTGCGGTTCGAATTGCTGCTGGTCAATCCGAATCTGGAGCGTCTTTACCAGCCGTACATCGTGAACCTGAACAGCATTGGCGTCGACGCACGCCTGCGCACCGTTGATCGCGCCCAGTACAAACAGCGCCTTGATCAATTCGATTTCGACATGATCTCGATGACGCTTGGTCAGACCCTCAGCCCGGGCCTGGAACAATGGCAGTACTTCCACTCCAGTCAGATCGGGGTCAAGGGCAGCAAGAATTACGCGGGCATCGCCAACCCGGTGGTCGATCACATGCTTGAACAACTGCTCGCCGCACGCACCCGCGACGAACAGGTCGCCGCCGGCAAGGCGCTCGACCGCGTGCTGCTCTGGCAGCACTACAGCATTCCCAACTGGTACCTCAATTATCACCGTCTGGCCTACCGCAACCGGTTGGCCTTCGTCACCACGCCGCCCTACACCCTGGGCCTGAGCGCGTGGTGGCTGAAGTCTTCGGAGAAAGATCGATGAACCCTATTCGCGCCCTGCTCGTCCAGGCCAGCGGCTTGCTGTTCGCCGGGCTGGCCTGTGCCGCCCCGCAACATGCCGTGACCCTGTACAACGAACCGCCGAAATACCCGGCCAATTTCAAACACTTCGATTACGTGAACCCGGACGCGCCCAAGGGCGGCGTTTTCCGCCAGGCCGGATTCGGCAGCTTCGACAGTCTCAACCCGTTTATCAGCAAAGGCGTGCCCGCCGATGACATCGGGCAAATCTACGACACCCTGACCAGGCACAGCCTCGACGAGCCGTTCACCGAATACGGCCTGATCGCCGGCAAAATCGAAAAGGCCCCGGACAACAGCTGGGTGCGTTTCTACCTGCGTCCCGAAGCGCGCTTCCACGACGGTCATCCGGTGCGCGCCGACGACGTGGTGTTCAGCTTCAACAAGCTGACCAAAGAAGGCTCGCCGATGTTTCGCGGCTACTACAGCGACGTTTCCGAGGTGATCGCCGAAGACCCGCTGAAAGTGCTGTTCAAGTTCAAGCACAGCAATAACCGCGAGTTGCCGCTGATCCTCGGCCAATTACCGGTGCTGCCGAAACACTGGTGGGCTGATCGGGATTTCAACAAGGGCAACCTGGAAATTCCGCTCGGCAGCGGCCCGTACAAGGTCGCCGAAGTGAAGGCTGGCCGCTCGGTGCGTTACGAACGGGTCAAGGATTACTGGGGCAAGGACCTGCCGGTCAACCGGGGCTTCTACAACTTCGACACGATGACCACCGATTACTACCGCGACAACACCGTCGCCCTCGAAGCACTGAAAGCCGGACAATTCGATTACTGGCTGGAGATGACCGCAAAAAACTGGGCCAACGCCTACAACATCCCGGCCGTCACCGAGGGCCGCTTGATCAAGGAACAGATCGCCAACAGCAACCCGACCGGCATGCAGGGCTTCATCTTCAACCTGCGCCGCCCGGTGTTTCGGGACGTGCGCGTGCGCCAGGCGCTCGGCCTGCTGTTCGATTTCGAATGGACCAACAAACAATTGTTCAACGGGGCTTACTTCCGCACCCGCAGCTATTTCGAGAATTCGGAAATG
Organism: Pseudomonas sp. EA_5y_Pfl2_R50; assembly: GCF_963970475.1. NCBI lineage: Bacteria > Pseudomonadati > Pseudomonadota > Gammaproteobacteria > Pseudomonadales > Pseudomonadaceae > Pseudomonas > Pseudomonas sp. EA_5y_Pfl2_R50. Next base: position 249,773 of record NZ_CAXAPT010000001.1, read on the forward strand.
GCCGCCACCGGCCTGCCCGATGCCGATCAGCGGGCGATCCTCGAGCCGTTCCGCAGCAAGTTGCCGGCGCAGGTGTTCAGTGAAGCGTTCGACAATCCGAAGACCGATGGCAGCGGCATGATCCGCACCCAACAGCGTGAGGCCTATCAACTGCTGCAAGAGGCCGGCTGGAAGATCGTCGACGACAAAATGGTCGACGCCACGGGCAAACCGGTGGTTATCGAATTCCTCCTCGCGCAGACCGAATTCGAACGGATTTTGCTGCCGTTCAAGCGCAACCTCAGCGACCTCGGCATTGATCTGGTGATCCGCCGCGTCGACGTTTCGCAGTACATCAACCGCGTGCGTTCGCGGGACTTCGACATGATGGTCGGCAGCTTCCCGCAGTCCAACTCGCCAGGCAACGAACAGCGCGAATACTGGATGAGCGCCGCCGCCGATAAACCAAGCAGCCGCAACACCCTGGGGCTCAAAGATCCGATTGTCGATCAACTGGTGGAAAACCTGATCAACGCCGACTCGCGCAACAGTCTGGTGGCCCACGCCCGGGCACTGGATCGCGTGCTGCAGTGGGGCTATTACGTGATTCCCAACTGGCACATCAAGACCTGGCGCGTAGCGTACTGGAATCACATCGGCCATCCGAAGGTCTCACCCAAATACGACATCGGCATCAACACCTGGTGGGTCAAGCCTGACGCCAAACCGGCCATGGAAGTCGAAACCAAACTGCAGGCCGATCCTGTGGGCACGGAGTAATCAGATGCTGGCGTACATTTTTCGGCGACTGCTGCTGATCATCCCGACGCTGTTCGGCATTTTGCTGATCAACTTCGTGATCATCCAGGCCGCGCCCGGCGGCCCGGTGGAACAGATGATCGCCAAGCTCGAAGGCTTCGAAGGCGCCACCAGCCGGATTGCTGGCGGCGGTGCCGAGGTGTCGGTGGCCGGTTCGTCCTATCGCGGTGCGCAGGGCCTGGATCCGGCGCTGATCAAGGAAATCGAGCACATGTACGGGTTCGACAAGTCGGCCCCGGAACGTCTGTGGATCATGGTCAAGAACTACGCGCAGCTGGATTTCGGCGACAGTTTTTTCCGCGACGCCAAGGTCATCGACCTGATCAAGGAGAAGATGCCAGTGTCGATCTCCCTCGGGCTGTGGAGCACGCTGATCATGTATCTGGTGTCGATCCCGCTGGGGATCGCCAAGGCTACGCGCCACGGCAGCCACTTCGATGTCTGGACCAGTTCGGCGATCATCGTCGGCTACGCGATTCCGGCGTTCCTTTTTGCGATTCTACTGATCGTGGTGTTTGCCGGCGGCAGCTATCTGGACTGGTTCCCGCTCAGGGGCTTGACCTCGAACAACTTCGATGAACTGAGCATGGGCGGCAAGGTCCTCGACTACTTCTGGCACCTCGCGCTGCCGGTGACGGCGCTGGTGATCGGCAACTTCGCGACCATGACCCTGCTGACCAAAAACAGCTTCCTCGACGAGATCAACAAGCAATACGTGGTCACCGCCAAGGCCAAGGGTCTGACGCGCCATCGCGTGCTCTACGGTCACGTGTTCCGCAACGCCATGCTGCTGGTGATTGCCGGATTCCCGTCGGCGTTCATCGGCATTTTCTTCACCGGCTCGTTGCTGGTCGAGGTGATCTTCTCCCTCGACGGCCTCGGTCTGATGAGTTTCGAAGCGGCGATCAACCGCGATTACCCGGTGGTGTTCGGCACCCTGTTCATCTTCACTCTGCTCGGTTTGGTGGTGAAACTGATCGGCGACCTCACCTACACCCTGGTCGATCCGCGCATCGACTTCGAAAGCCGGGAGCATTGAGATGAACCTGTCCCCTCTCAACCGCCGCCGCTTCGAACTGTTCAAGGCCAACAAACGTGGCTGGTGGTCGCTGTGGCTGTTTCTGATTCTGTTCGGGCTGAGCCTCGGCGCCGAGCTGATCGCCAACGACAAGCCGCTGGTGGTGCATTACGACAACCATTGGTATTTCCCGGCAATCAAGCGCTATCCGGAAACCGCCTTCGGCGGCGAATTCCCGCTGGAAGCCAACTACAAGAGCCCGTACATCCGCGAATTGCTCAAGGCCAAGGATGCGTGGGTGCTTTGGGCGCCGATTCCGTACAGCTACCAGAGCATCAACTACGACCTGAAAGTCCCCGCGCCGGCCCCACCTTCAGCGGACAACCTGCTGGGCACTGATGATCAGGGCCGCGATGTGCTGGCGCGAGTGATTTACGGCTTCCGCATCTCGGTGCTGTTCGCACTGACGCTGACTGTGCTGAGTTCGATCATCGGCGTGATTGCCGGCGCCCTTCAGGGCTTCTATGGCGGCTGGGTCGACCTGGCCGGGCAGCGCTTTCTGGAAATCTGGTCGGGGTTGCCGGTGCTGTATCTGCTGATCATTCTCGCCAGTTTCGTCCAGCCGAATTTCTGGTGGCTGCTGGGAATCATGCTGCTGTTTTCGTGGATGAGCCTGGTCGACGTGGTGCGCGCCGAGTTCCTGCGTGGCCGCAACCTCGAATACGTGCGCGCCGCACGGGCGCTGGGCATGCAGAACGGCGCGATCATGTTCCGCCACATCCTGCCCAACGCAATGGTGTCGACCATGACCTTCATGCCGTTCATCCTCACCGGCGCCATCGGCACCCTCACCGCGCTGGACTTCCTCGGTTTCGGCTTGCCGGCCGGCAGTCCGTCGCTGGGCGAACTGGTCGCGCAGGGTAAATCCAACCTGCAAGCGCCGTGGCTGGGCATGAGCGCCTTTGCCGTGCTCGCATTGATGTTGAGTTTGCTGGTGTTTATCGGCGAGTCCGCTCGCGATGCCTTCGACCCGAGGAAGTGAAATGAATCAGGACAATCTGATCGAAGTACGCGACCTCGCCGTCGAGTTCGGTGTCGGCGAGCGCGTGCACCGGGTCGTCGAAGGCGTGAGTTTCGACATCAAGCGTGGCGAAACCCTTGCGCTGGTCGGTGAATCCGGCTCGGGCAAATCGGTGACCGCGCATTCGATCCTGCGCCTGCTGCCCTACCCGATGGCCCGCCATCCGGCCGGCAGCATCAACTATGCCGGGCAAAACCTGCTGGGTCTGAGCGAAAAAACCATCCGCCATATCCGCGGCAACCGCATCGCGATGATCTTTCAGGAGCCGATGACCTCGCTGAACCCGCTGCACTCCATCGAGAAGCAGATCAACGAGGTCCTCGGCATCCACAAGGGCCTGACCGGCAAAGTCGCGACCAGGCGCACGCTGGAGCTGCTGGAGATGGTCGGCATCCCCGAGCCGCACAAGCGCCTCAAAGCCCTGCCCCACGAATTGTCCGGCGGCCAGCGCCAACGCGTGATGATCGCCATGGCGTTGGCCAACGAGCCGGAACTGCTGATTGCCGACGAACCGACCACGGCGCTGGACGTGACCGTTCAGCTGAAAATCCTCGATTTGCTCAAGGAACTTCAGGCCCGATTGGGCATGTCGCTGTTACTGATCAGTCACGATTTGAACCTGGTGCGAAGAATTGCGCATCGCGTATGTGTCATGCAGCGCGGTTGCATCGTCGAACAGGCATCGTGCGAAGAGCTGTTCCGTTCGCCGCAGCATCCGTACACTCGGGAATTGCTCGGCGCGGAGCCCAGCGGGGGCCCGGCGCCCAATAAAGTCGGCGCGCCGCTGCTGGAAGTCGAGGACCTGAAAGTCTGGTTCCCGATCAAGAAAGGCCTGTTCAAGCGCACGGTGGATCACGTCAAGGCAGTGGACGGCATCAACTTCAGCCTGCCTCAGGGTCAGACCCTGGGGATCGTGGGGGAAAGCGGTTCCGGCAAATCCACGCTGGGTCTGGCGATTTTGCGCCTGATCGGCAGCAAGGGCGCGATCCGCTTTGAAGGCAAGCAGCTAGACTGCCTGACGCAGAACGAGGTTCGCCCGTTGCGTCGGGAGATGCAGGTGGTGTTTCAGGACCCGTTTGGCAGCCTGAGCCCGCGCATGTGTGTCAGTGACATCGTTGGCGAAGGCCTGCGGATTCACAGGATGGGCACCGCCGAAGAACAAGAGGCGGCGATTATTGCTGCATTGAAGGAGGTAGGTCTGGACCCGGAAACCCGGCACCGCTACCCCCACGAATTTTCCGGTGGGCAACGGCAACGAATCGCCATTGCCCGGGCTTTGGTGCTCAAACCGGCGCTGATCCTGCTGGACGAGCCGACTTCGGCGCTCGACCGGACGGTACAGCGGCAAGTGGTGGAGCTGTTGCGTTCACTGCAAGCCAGGTACAACCTGACGTATTTGTTCATCAGCCATGACCTGGCTGTCGTCAAAGCGCTGAGCCACCAGTTGATGGTGGTCAAGCATGGCCAAGTGGTCGAACAGGGAGACGCGCAAAGTATTTTTGCCGCTCCCCAACATCCGTATACACAGCAGTTGCTGGAAGCCGCTTTTTTGGCACCAGCCACTGCGCAATAACCTGAAAGAGGAGCAACACATGGGTTTTCTCGCCGGTAAGCGCGTACTGATCGTCGGTGTCGCCAGCAAGCTGTCCATCGCATCCGGCATCGCTGCCGCCATGCATCGCGAGGGCGCTGAGCTTGCCTTCACTTATCAGAACGACAAACTGAAAGGTCGTGTTGAAGAATTCGCCCAGGGCTGGGGTTCGAGCCCTGAGCTGTGCTTCCCGTGCGACGTGGCCAGCGATGAAGAAATCGCCAAGGTTTTCGAAGCACTGAGCAAGAAGTGGGACGGCCTGGACTGCATCGTCCACTCCGTTGGTTTCGCCCCGGGCGACCAACTGGACGGCGACTTCACCGAAGCCACCACCCGTGACGGTTTCCGCATCGCGCACGACATCAGCGCCTACAGCTTCGTGGCCCTGGCCAAAGCCGGCCGCGAAATGATGAAAGGCCGCAACGGCAGCCTGCTGACCCTGTCGTACCTGGGCGCCGAGCGCACCATGCCGAACTACAACGTGATGGGCATGGCCAAGGCTTCGCTGGAAGCTGGCGTGCGTTACCTGGCCGGCTCCCTGGGCCCGGACGGCACCCGCGTCAACTGCGTATCGGCCGGCCCGATCCGTACCCTGGCAGCCTCGGGTATCAAGAACTTCCGCAAGATGCTGGCCGCCAACGAAGCGCAAACCCCGCTGCGTCGCAACGTCACCATCGACGAAGTCGGCAACGCCGGCGCCTTCTTGTGCTCCGACCTGGCCTCGGGCATCAGCGGTGAAATCATGTACGTAGACGGCGGCTTCAACACCACCGCCATGGGCAACATCGAAGAGTGATCTTCGCTTAGCCAATAAAAAACCCGCCTGTTCAGGCGGGTTTTTTATTGCCCGAAGCACTGTCCCCTGTGGGAGATTGGGGTGATTCCAGACACTGCGCGAACAGCTTTTGAATCGGCTGATTGCGCTGGCTATACCGCTGCAGCAAGACCATCTCGCGATAGAACGTCAGTTCGCCCAGCTCGATGATCCTGACCTTGAGCGGGTGGTCCAGCCACAGCCCCGCTTTTGGCAGCAAAGAAACACCGAGCCCCGACTCGACCATTTTCACAATCGCTTCCAGCTCATCCATCTCCAGCACCACGCTGACCTCAATGCGCTGCTCACGCAAAAAGCGCGTCACCAGGCGGCCACCGAACGAGTTGCGGTCGTAGCGCACATGCGGTTGCTGCGCGAGCAATCGAAGCGGATCATCACCCTCAAGCGACGGCGGCACGATCAGCACAAACGGCTCGCGGCGAATCACCTGTGCCGACAACTCCTTGGGCAGTTCGAAGGGCGGCTTGATCATGATCGCCAGGTCCACCTCACCGGCATCAACCTGACTCAACAGATTCAACGACACCCCCGGCACCAGTTTCGGCTCCAGTCCGGGCGCCTGCTGGCGCAACCGCAACAGCGCGCCAGGGAGCAAGCCGGTTTGTGCGGTGGCCACGGCGCCTATCTTCAGGGCTCCGCGAAACTCCCCCGCCGCCTCGCCCACCGCCATCCGGTTGAAGATCTCCAGCATCTCCCGCGCCATCGGCAACGCCCGCTGCCCCGCCGGATTAAGGATTGCCTGCCGGCCCGTCCGGTCGAACAGTTGAATGCCCAGCGCCTGCTCCAGATTGCGAATCTGCGCGCTGACGGCCGATTGGGTCAGGCCAATGTGAATGCCGGCAGCGGCGAATGTGCCATGGCGCGCCACCGCGAGAAAGGTCTTGAGTTCACGCAGCATAGACGCCTCGACTGATCGAAATAATTTGAGCTCGACGCAAAAACTATCGTCTTTCAATCAAGAATCACAGCAGTAAACTCGACCCACCCAACCTGATCGAGAATAACGACATGTCACTCAGCCCTTTCCATCTGGCCATCCCGGTCTACGACCTGGCCGCCGCCCGCCACTTTTATCGTGACGTGTTCGGGCTGGAGGAAGGTCGGTCCAGTGCGCACTGGGTGGACTTCAATTTCTTCGGCCACCAACTGGTGATTCACCTGGCGCCGAAAAACGCTTCGCAGGAGGCTGCGCATACCAATGCCGTGGACGGCCACGACGTGCCGGTGCCGCATTTCGGCGTGGTGCTGGGAATGGAGCAATGGCAGGCACTCGCCGAACGCCTGACATCGCTGGGCACGCAATTCGTGATTGAGCCGGGAATTCGCTTCCAGGGGCTGGTGGGTGAGCAAGCGACGATGTTCTTGTTCGATCCGTGCGGCAATGCGCTGGAATTCAAGGCGTTCAAGGACATCGGGCAGTTGTTTGCCAAATAGATTTGTATTGTTCGGGCTGACGCTTTCGCCAGCAGGCCAGCTCCCACAGGGTTGTACGGTGAGCCGCGAACTAACAGCGCTTCAGGGCCTGCTTGTGCGCATACATCGCACTGTCGGCATCGGCCAGCAGGCGATCCACGCTCTCATGGCGTTTGGCGTCGAATTCGATCTGGCCGACGCTGAAGCGAATCGCATAGCCGCGGTGCAACGTGGCATTGCGCTCCTCGAGAATCTCCTTGAGCCGCGTCATGATCCGTGTGGTTTCAACATGGCTGGAGCCCGTCAGTAACGCGACGAACTCATCCCCGCCCAAACGTCCGACCACATCACTTTCGCGAAAGGCAATCCGCAGCACGTCGGCGAAGGTTTTCAGCGCACTGTCGCCTTCGGCATGGCCATACAGATCGTTGATCTGCTTGAAGTCATTGAGGTCGAAAAACAGCAACGTCGCTGGCCGCTCCAGCCGCACGCAGGCGTCGAGGGCATGCTGGGCCAACTGCTTGAAGCCGCGACGGTTGGACAGCAAGGTCAGCTCGTCCATGCTCGCCATCTGCACGGCGGTCAGTTCTTGCTCGGCCATTTGCGCCAGATCGCGCAACAACGCGCGCTCCTCATCGTCGAGCTCACGGGGCTTGGTGTCGATCAGGCACAGCGTGCCCATTTTGTTGCCATCGGGCACGGTCAACGGATAGCCGGCGTAAAAGCGAATGTTCGGCGCGCCGGTGACCAGCGGATTGTCGTGAAAGCGCACGTCGTTGCGGGCATCGGGCACCATCAGCAGGTCATTGCTGAGAATCGCATGACCGCAGAACGATAGATCCCGCGAGGTTTCGCTGGCCTCCAGCCCTACAGAGGATTTGAACCACTGGCGATCCTTGTCGACCAGCGTCACCAGCGCAATCGGCACATTGAACAGGCGCTTGGCCAGGCGGGTGAGACGATCAAAACGCTCTTCTGGCGCCGAATCGAGAAGATTGAGGCCGTGCAGCGCCTCAACTCGCGTTGCTTCATTGGCAGGTTTTCCAGGAACCAGCATTAGCACACTCCGTTGGCAACAATGCTTTCAAGCGTAGCGCGAATTCCGAGGGCTCACCTCCTCAAAGGCCAGCCACCGGACACGGCCCGCCCGCATCGGCCCAGAGCTTGAACTGGCTCACAAAGATGTCATGCGGCACCGGCACGGGTGCGCGCCCTGCCCCGGGGTTCCAGCCCCAGAGCACCAGCTTGTCTTCACTGACGTGCTTGATCAGCGCCGCGAAGTCCCGGTCGCCGTTGCTGGAGCGATCCTTGATCATCGCGCAGAGCTTGTCCGGCGGCAGGCCGATCCAGGCCATTTTGTGCGCCGCCGGTGGCAGGCTCCAGTGCGGCGCGCCCGGAGGCGCATGCGGGCCGTAACTGGCCGGCGGATTGCTTTGCGCATGGCAGGTGGCACAGGGCAAACCGGCGGCGCCCTTGCCGTCCATGCCACGCACCACGTTCATCGCATGGGGAACGCCAGCATCGAACTGCAACGGTGAATCACCGGGTATGTGGCAGTTCTGGCAACGCGGGCTCTGGAAGACTTTCTGCACCGTGGCGAAGGCTTTCAGCGCCTCTTGATCATCGGCGAACAGATCCGAGGCGTAGCCGCCGAGTCCCAGCAAAACCACAGTGCCCAACACTAGATGTCGTTTCATCTCACACCCCCGACAGTTGCAGCGGCAACTCGCGCAAGCGTTGCCCGGTCAGGGCGAACACCGCGTTGGCCACGGCCGGAGCGGTCGGCGGCACACCAGCCTCGCCGATGCCGCCGGGTTTGTCAGTGCTGGGAACGATGTGCACCTCCACCACCGGCATTTCGTTGAGCCGCAGCACCTGATAATCGTGATAGTTGGACTGCACCACCGCGCCGTCCTTGAGCGTCAGTTTGCTGTGCAGTGCCATGCCCAGACCGAAGGTGATGCACGATTCCATCTGCGCAGCGATGCTCTGCGGGTTCACCGCAATCCCGCAATCCACCGCGCACACGACGCGATGCACGCGAATCGCCAGATTGTCCTGCGACACCTCGGCCACCTGCGCCACGTAGCTGCCGAACGATTCGTGCACCGCCACGCCGAGGGCATGGCCATCCGGCAGCGGCGCTTTCCAGTTGGCCTTCTCCACTGCCAGATTGAGCACGCCCAGGTGTCGAGGGTGATCCTTGAGCAAGGCTCGTCGGTACTCGACCGGGTCCTTGCCCGCCGCCGTGGCCATTTCATCGATCAGTGATTCCATGACGAACCCTGTGTGGCTATGGCCCACGGAGCGCAACCACAACACATTGATGTCCGTCTGCGGCGAATGCAGGTCGACCTGATGATGGGCCAGGCCTTTGACGTAGGGGCTGTCGGAAACACCTTCGACCGAGGTCGGATCGATGCCGTTCTTGACCATCATCGCCTCCATCAACGTTCCGGTCATGATCGACTGCCCGACCAGCACGTGTTGCCAACTCGACGGCAGACCGTCGCCCCCGAGACCGATCTTCGCCTGATGCAAAAACATCGAACGGTAGTAACCGCCGCGAATGTCGTCCTCACGCGACCACACGGTTTTCACCGGCATCGCGGCGGCTTTCGCCACTTGCACCGCTTCGGCGACAAAGTCAGACGTCGGATTGGCGCGGCGGCCGAAACCGCCACCGAGGAATTCGGTGTGGATTTCCACCTGCTCAGGTTTCAGCCCGGTGATCTTGCCGGCGACCATCTGGTCGAGGGTCTGAAACTGCGTGCCGGTCCAGATCTCGCATTTTTCGGCGCTGATCTTCACAGTGCAATTGAGCGGTTCCATCGGCGCATGGGCCAGATACGGCACGCTGTATTCGACGTCGATTTTCTTCGCCGCCTTGCCGAAGTTGCCCTTGGCATCGCCGGCCTGACTGGCCGACGTGCCCTGCGTTGCGGCCAGTTTGCGGAAACTTTCCAGCAATTTCGCGCTGCTGAGATCGGCGTTCGGGCCCAGATCCCAATCAACTTTCAGCGCATCACGCCCCAGCTTCGCCGCCCAGTAATGATCAGCGATCACCGCGACACCGGTCGGCACCTGCACCACTTTATGCACGCCCGGCACGGCCAGCGCTTCAGCACCTTCGAAGGATTTGACGCTGGCGCCGAATACTGGCGCGCGCGCAACCATTGCCGTCATCAAGCCTTCAAACTGTACGTCCATGCCGAACTTCGCGCGGCCAGTGATTTTCTCCGGGGTGTCGAGGCGCTTGGTCGGTTTGCCAATGACCTTCCAGTCCTTGGCCTCCTTGAAGGTGATCGATTTCGGGTCCGGCACCGGCAACTGCCCGGCGGCGTCCGCCAGTTCGCCGTAGGTGGCGCGTTTGTCGCCGGCAATCACCACGCCCGCTTCGGTGCGAATGGCCGACGGCGCCACTTCGAAGCGTTTCGCGGCCGCCTCCACCAGCATCTGCCGAGCGGTCGCGCCGGCCAGGCGATAGCGGTCGAACTCCATCCACGTCGACGTCGAGCCGCCGGTAATCTGCATGCCGCCAAACCCCGGCATGCCGTAATCCGCCGCCGAGGCCGGCGAGTGTTCAACGCGGATCTTCGACCAATCGGCATCCAGTTCCTCAGCAATCAACATGGTCAGGCCAGTCCAGATGCCCTGACCCATTTCCGAATGACCGAGCAACACCGTGACGCTGTTGTCCGCCGCAATGCGCAGGAATGCATTGGGCGCAAACACCTTGCCTTCATTCTCTGCCGCATAGGCAAACTTGTGGCTGCCGGGGACGACAAACGCCACCACCAGGCCGCCGCCCAGCACGCCGCTGGCCTTGAGAAAACCGCGACGCGATACAGGACTGTTCATCGATCATCTCCCTCAAAAGCCATCAGCCGAGTTCCGACGCACGCTTCACCGCGGCGCGGATTCGCGGATAGGTGCCGCAGCGGCAAATGTTGCCGGAGAGCGCCTGATCGATGTCGCTGTCGGTGGGTTTCGGGATTTTCGCCAGCAGCGCGGCGGCCGACATGATCTGTCCTGATTGGCAGTAACCGCACTGCACCACGTCGAGTTCGGCCCAGGCTTGCTGCACCGGGTGCGAACCGTCGGTGGACAGGCCTTCGATGGTAAGGATTTTCTGCCCGTGGGCCACAGCGGTCGCCGGGGTGATGCAGGCGCGCAACGGTGCCCCGTCGACATGCACGGTGCAGGCCCCGCACTGGGCCATGCCACAGCCGAATTTTGTGCCGGTCAGGTGCGCGACATCGCGCAGGACCCAGAGCAACGGCATGTCCGCGGGGACATCGAGCTCCTGATCCTTGCCATTGATATTCAAGGTCAGCATCGGGGAATTTCCTCAGACTCACGGTGTTCTGAAGGGGCGTCGCTACGGCCATCAATGCCTGTGCGCGCCTCGGCTTATCCCTTTCAGCAAAGCCTAATTTGCGCCGCAAGCCAGACGTTGCGACCACCGGTCATGCAGATGTCGACTTTAATCCTACAGTTGATAACGGCTCGCACTGAGCCTGCGTAACAGAAATCCATCCTGAGCAAAACCGGTCCGCGCTTGCCGCGCGGGTGATCCATCACATTGGTCTGGAGTCGCGAACATGGGATTTGTCACCACCAAAGACGGCGTCGAAATCTTCTACAAGGACTGGGGCCCGAAAGACGCGCCGGTGATCCACTTCCACCACGGCTGGCCGCTCAGTTCGGATGATTGGGATGCGCAGATGCTGTTCTTTCTCGGCAAAGGCTTTCGGGTGATTGCCCATGATCGCCGTGGGCACGGGCGTTCCAGCCAGGTCTGGGACGGCCACGACATGGATCACTACGCCGATGACACGCTGGCCGTGGTCAATCACCTGGGCGTGAAGAATGTCGTGCACGTCGGTCACTCGACTGGCGGCGGTGAAGTCATTCATTACATCGCCCGGCATGGTCAGGACAACGTCGCCAAAGGTGTGCTGATCAGCGCGGTGCCGCCGTTGATGGTGCAGACCGAGAGCAATCCCGGTGGGCTGCCGAAATCGGTGTTCGATGATTTTCAGGCGCAACTGGCGGCGAATCGCGCGCAGTTTTATCGGGATATTCCGACCGGGCCTTTTTATGGCTACAACCGGCCGGGGGCGACGCCTTCGGAGGGGATCATTGCCAACTGGTGGCGTCAGGGCATGATTGGCGGCGCGAAGGCGCATTACGACGGGATCGTCGCGTTTTCGCAGACGGATTTCACCGAGGACTTGAAGAAAGTCACCGTGCCAGTGCTGGTGATGCATGGCGAGGACGATCAGATCGTGCCGTATGCGAACTCGGGGCCGTTGTCGGCGAAGTTGCTGCCCAATGGCACGCTGAAGTCGTATCCGGGGTTCCCGCACGGGATGCCGACGACGGAGGCGCAGACGATTAACGCGGATCTATTGGCGTTTATTCGCGGCTGAGATCATTGGCAGCCGTACACATCCCCCCTGTGGGAGCAAGCCTGCTCGCTCCCACAAGGGGGAAGTGATGGGGCTCGCGTTCATCATTCCTCAGTGCGACTTGTACTCTCGCGATCACGTTCGTAGTGGTGAGCCAGTGGAAGCGCCGGTAGCCACGACTCGCGGCGGATGGTCCAGAGTTCGTAGGTGGGTTTGAACCGATTAGGCTCATCGAGCGATCCGACGTTGACCTCTACTTCATCTTCGGAACGCGCGAACACTGGAGAGCCGCAGCGCGGGCAGAAAAAGCGCCCGTTGTAGTCGCGGATTTCGCCGGTGACCTTCAACGCATCCTCGGGAAATATGGCCGAGGTGTGAAAGAGCGTGCCGTGACGTTTGCGGCAGTCGAGGCAGTGGCAGATGCCAACGCGGTAAGGCTGACCTGTCACTTCGAAACGGACATCGCCGCATAGGCAACCGCCGGTCAATCGATTCATGTCACACCTCCTCTTCAGAATTTGAAATTACCCGACAGCCCTCACCCTAACCCTCTCCCAGAGGTAGAGGGGACTGACCGCGCTGAATGTGCAAGTTGCACCGACTTGAGATACCGAGTCGAACTCAGGTTTGAAGAGCACAAAGATCAGCTCCCTTTCCCCCTCGCCCCCCCTTGGGGGCGGTCCGACGTTTCGGGAGGGCTGGGGTGAGGGGGAAAAATCTCACAGACTCACGCAAAACCGAAAGCCGCCACCCACCGGCATTACCCATGTGTAAACGTCATCCGGTTATCACGTTTAAAGCACACAAACCGTTACGCCACTTCCCCTACAACACCTTGCGTCGTTACCTACGTGTACGCCAGAATCCGCCGGCTTACACGGCTATGGGCCGGGCTATATCGTTTGCCTGTCACTGCAAAACAGTGATCGGGTTTGGTAGCCCGCGTCGGTACCGCCGTATGGCGCCACCTTATTCAGTCTCTTTATTCGCGGCTGTGTTTTATATGGTGGACATGCGTGGGGCTCATTCGTGAGCGCCGGGTTTCCGTATCGACCGGTCTACCAACCCGCGCATGGCCGCCACCCTTCGTTTGGTAGCGAGAGTGATGGCTCCTGTTCATTTCGATACGAGACTTCATCTATGTTCAAAATCACGCCCAACCCACCAAAAACCGATCCAATTTCCCACGATCCGTCACTTGACCCGCAAAAGGTCAAAGAAGCCACCGACCGCGCCCTCGACTACTACCTGCGCCCCGAAGCCCTGAGCGCTCCGCCAGGCTCACCCAAATTCCGCCCCGTCTATCTGGTCGACCCTACGCTGGATGAAGAAACCCTGTTGGTCGAAGCCTGTGAGTCGCTTTCATACGCCCACTCCATGGCCGGCAACATCGCCAACTCGACAGGAGGCCCGGAGCGTAAACCGCTGCTGGCGCTGCAACAGGTGATCATGCTGAACGAGCTGTTGGTCAACCGACTGCTGGACAAGCTGCGCATCCCGCAGTAGTCAATACACGGAATAAGTGAGGGGGCACACCCTCACTTTCGCTTTGCCACGCGCAGGGCGATTATCTGGACGGCTGGCGGGAAGAGAACTTCGCCGGTTTCGAGGGGCAGTGGCGGCCGAAGCCGCCGCAACGTTCTACTGTTCGATCTTCAATCACTCGAAAATCACCGGCCTGCCCCACAACAGCAAGGTCGGCCAGGAATTTCACGGCCAAAGCTAATACACTCGAGCGCTGGCCTGCCTGGAACCCTCGACATGAAACACGCTGCCGCCAAAAACCCTGAACAATCCCCGCGTTTCTGGCGCGACGACGCTCTGCCGTTCATCGAGGCGCGGGCCATCGCCGATGGCCGCGAGGTCTGCTATGCACGGCATTCCCATGCGCATTTTTCCATCGGCGCAATCACCGCCGGGCGTAGCACCTATGTGCATGAGCAGGCGCAGTTCGAGGTCGCGGCGGGCACCGTCGTGCTGATGAATCCGGGTGATGTGCATGCGTGCAATCCGATTGATGATCAGCCGTGGTCATACGTGATGCTGTACGTCGAGACGCCGTGGCTGACGGATTTGCAGCATCAGGCGGGTTTCGGCAAGGATCTGGCGTTCCGGCGCTTTTGCGCTACACACTTGCAGGACGCCGAGCTGTTTCGCGACCTGATGGCGCTGTATGACGTACTGGTCGACGAGCAACAGGACGTGCTGGGTAAACAGAGCGCAGCGGTGGAGTTTTTCAGCGATCTGCAAATGCGCCTGAACCCTGCGGGACAAACGCTGCGCGAACCAAACTTCAAGCTGGAACGCGCCGCCGGGTTCATCCGCGAACATTGCACCGAACTGCTCAGCCTGGACGATATCTGCGCGGCGGCGCAGCTGTCACCGTCGTACCTGATCCGCGCTTTCAAACAGCATTTCGGCATGACGCCACATGCGTTTCTGGTGAACCAGCGCATTCAATTTGCCCGTGAACGCCTGCGCAGCGGACAGCTCATTGCCGATGTGGCGCTGGAGGCCGGCTTTGCCGATCAGGCGCATTTCCAACGGGCCTTCAAACAGCATCTGGCGGCCACACCGGGCCAGTATCGCGGCTAACACTTCATCTGAAACAACACCGCTCAACTGTGGGAGCGGGCTTGCTCGCGAATGCGGTGTGTCAGCCAATAAACAAGTCGACTGAACCGCCGTACTCGCGAGCAAGCCCGTTCCCCAGAGGTTAGGTGAGCAGCAGGTAGATTGCGCTGATTGCCAGTAACAGCGCCATGCTGCGGTTGAACCAGCGCAGCCCCGCCGCATTGCTCAGATACCCGCGCAAAAACGTCCCGGCATACGCCCAGCAACCCACCGACAGATAGCAGATCACCAGGTACACCGCCGCAAACTGCCAGACCAGCCGTGCCTCGCCGTCGGCGACAAACGCGCCCATGCCCGCCACGCAGGCCAGCCACGCTTTCGGGTTGAGCCATTGCATCATCGCGCCGTACAGCATCGACGGCGCCCGCCCGGCGTCCTCTGCGTTCAACCGCCCGTCATCGGTGGCCAGTTTCCAGGCCATGAACAACAGAAACGCCACCCCGGCCAGTTGCACCATTTGGGTCATGAACGGCCACAGCGTCAGCACTTCATGCAGGCCCAGGCCCATCAGCACCAGCAACAGCACAAACCCCAGCGTCGCCCCCGCCACATGTCGCTGGCTGGCGCGAAAACCGTATTGCGCACCGGCACTCAGCGCCACGATATTCACCGGTCCCGGCGTGATGGACGCGACCAGTGCAAACGCCGCCATGGAAACAATAAGACTCATCGCACACCTGCTTCAGAACGAGGAACAAGGCGCCCACGGTAACCAGCGCCCTGCTTCTGGTATTGAAGAAAACTGCCCTGAGTCAGTCCACGCGCGGCACGGTGAAACGAAACTCGCTGCCCTGCCCCGGTTCACTGTCGGCGACGATGCGCCCGCCGTGAGCCTCAACGATGCCTTGCGTGATGTACAGGCCCAGACCGGTGCCGGTCGGGTTGCCTTCCTTCACCGTCCAGTAACGGTCGAATACGTGCGGCAGGTGTTCCTTGGGAATCCCTTCGCCGCTGTCACGCACAGTGAAGACAATTTCCTGACCGACCAATTTGGCCTGAACGCCGACCGTGCCCAGTCGCGGGGTGAACTTGATCGCGTTGCCGACCAGATTCGACAACACCTGGAACAGCCGCTCCGGGTCGGCGTGGATACGCAGATCGGGGTCGGCCTCAAAGGAAATACTGATGTCCTTGTCCAGCGCCAACGGTGCGAGCAGCGCTTGCGCCTCCTCGAACATCTGGCTGACGTCGAGTTTCTGCGGGATGATGATGTAGCGCCCGGCGTCGATTTTCGAAGTGTCGAGCAAGTCTTCGAGCAACGTATTCATGCGCCCAGCCGCTTGCTGCATGGTGTCGATGGCCGAGGAAATCCGCCGCGAGGTGTGCGGGCCATCGGAGCTGAAGGCCTTTTGCATCATGCCGCAGAGCATCGAAATCACCGTCATCGGGTTACGCAGGTCGTGAGAGACCACCGCGACCAATTCGTCCCGCGCGCGCACCGCGTCCTGCTCGCGGCGGACTTGTCGGGCCAGATCGTTTTCCAGCGCCGAACGGCGCAGGTCGTTGGCGGCAAACAGGTCGCCATGGCTCCACTTGGTGGAGATCCCGGCCATCTCGACTTTCCAGATTTCGAAGGACGTGCGCGGGCGCAGGCGCAGGCCGGCGTCGGAGTTCTCCAGATCCAGTGGCTTGCGCGGATCGCCGCTCCAGTTGATGTTTTCCTTCACCTCCGGACGGAACCACAGCACGCCGTTGTCCACCGGTTTGGGCAGGCTCATGGCGAGCACGCCGCTGGCGACTTGCTGAAACTGCACGGCGGGCGGGTACACGCTCGCCAGGTGATGACTGGCGAACACCGCCTCGCCGCTGTCCTGCAACCAGCGGTGCAAGGCGCGGATGTCATCGGGCTCGGGGCAGTTGCCGTAGCGGTGCAATTGCTTGTCTTCAATGATCGCGATACCTCCGGCCCCGGCCAGGGCCATCAGCACTTGCGGCTGGCCGGCAAGGCCATCGAAGACATTTTGCGGCGAGTCGATCATCGCCTGATTGAGCCGCGCCAATGCCTCGACTTTCTCTTCGCGCTGGCGACTGAGCTCCAGCGACTCCATCGCGCTGATCTGCAGCGACAACACCTGCCCAATGGTCTGGCAGGCACTGCGCAGCTCATGGGGCACATGCAACGGCTGACGGTTGCCGCAACTGATCAGGCCCCACAGTTTGTCGCCCTTGAGCAGGGAAATGCTCATCGACGACAGCACGCCCATGTTCTTCATGTACTGGCAGTGAATCGGCGACACACTGCGCAGGGTCGCGAAGCTCAGGTCCAACGGTGTCTGGGTATCGGGCCGCAGTTTCGGCACCAGTGGCACCGGTTGGTAATCGGCGTCGGGGATGATCCGCAACCAATTGGTGCGATACAGCTCGCGAGCCTGCTCGGGAATGTCCGAAGCGGGGAAAAACAGGCCGTTGAACACTTCCATCGACGGGTCGGACGCTTCGGCGATGACCTGGCCGTGCCCTTCCTCTTCGAAGCGATAGATCAGCACCCGGTCGTAACCGGTCATCGCCTGGATTTCCTTGACGCTGATGTCATACAGCGCCTGCAAGGTGGTCGCCGACTGCAGGCGCTGAAGCATCCGTCCCAGGTTGGTGTTGATCCCGGCGACATTGCGCGGCTGGAAGTTTTCCACGTGGATTTCCAGTTCGAGGATCAGCACACCCTGGTGGCGGTGCAGCAAGCCCTCGAACGCGGTGCCGTTCAGATGAAAGTGCAGCGGGCCGGCGTCGCAGAATGCGGGTTGCCGCAACGCTTGCGTCACGGCGCCGGCGTGGGCCTCGCCAATGAGCGCAGACAACGGCTGACCAATCAGTTCCTGCGGCGCACGCGCCAGCAAGGTTTCGACGTTGGCGCTGACCTGGATGATTTCCAGCCCCGGTTCGCTCAAGGTCAGCAGCAAACCGTGGGGCTGAATCGCGCCGGGGAAGCGGATCGGCTCGTCGGCGCAGTTGGCCAGCAGTTCTTCAAAGGCTTCTTTGTCTTGCGGGGTCATGCCAGTACCTCCCGGCTTTCGAGCCAGCGCTCGAAACAACTGAATGTGGTGCGGGCCGCTTCGACGACCGCCGCGCGCTCGTCGGCGGCAAGCGGGAAGCCACCCAGGTATTCGATGAAATCGCGCCAGCGGCGCCCGGTGACGGCACCGTAGATGTCGAGAAATGCCGCGCCGTTGTTGGCTTCAAGGCCCAGTCGGGCGGAAACTTCACGGCGCAGAATCTGCCCGCCGAGCGTCGCCCCTTCCAGCACGTACAACACACCGAGGCAGGCGGCGCTGGAGTCGATGCGTGGCAACTGCTGACACAGCGGCAGATGTTCCAGTGCTGCCGGGGACATGCCCAGCGCTTGCAGATCGGTACGCAGGGTGGGCGCTTTGAGGCGGGGGGCCAGATCAAGATCGGGCGGGATTGAATGGCTGTTCAGCAGCGCATCCTCCAGCGGCAGATAGAAGCCGTAATAGGCTTGCATGAGTCGCTCGAAGGCGTGCAAATCGAGGGTATCGGAGAAAAAGGGAAGGCGTTTTTCCAGTGCGATGTGCAGCTCGGCAGTGCCGGTTCGCAGATCTTGCAGCACCAGTGGCACATAAACTTCACGGGCCTTTGCTTGCATGTATTTCGCTCTTGGTGGGGCCGCCTGGGGCCATGCGGGGTTCGCTAATCGAGGGCCAGATATTACACGGCATGAGCCCTTTCTGACCTGTCAGATGGTTTTTTTCTGACGAAACCACCCGCCTCTGACCGTTCAGAGTTCCGCAGAATCGGAAAAGTTCGAAGCGATTACGCCTGTAGCGCGACATGTCGGCCTGCTTCGCCCTGAACATGGCCCCCGGCCCGAACAACCTGCTGTGGGTCAGCAATGCCACCCGATACGGCTTTCGGCACGCTTGAGCGCTAAGCTTCGGACGGCCCTTTGAGCTCGACCTGATTGCCATCCGGGTCAAAGCAGTACAAGGACAGGCCATAACCTTCGGCGCCAAAACGCCGGGCGGCTTTGTCGACGTGCAAACCGCAGGATTGCAGGTGGGCGGTCAACGCCGGCTCATCGAACGGCTCGATGCGCAGGCAGAAATGGTCGACGTTGCGCCGCTCGATTTGCGCCGCGCCGCCGCCCTTGCGGCCGAGTTCGCCGGCCAGGTCGACCAGATCGATCATCGACGTTCCCGCGCGCAGGTGCACCAGGCCCAGCGGCTCGTTATGTTTGACCACCTCGGCACCGAACACCCGAGCGTAGAAATCGATACTGCGCTGCAAGTTTTCGACACGCAGGACAATGTGGTCGATCTGTTGAATGGAAAACGGCTGCATCAGGCATTCCTCGCAATCTTTCGGCAGCTCACACAATAGTTCAGCGAGCGGAAAATTCGCTGTCGATTTTTCGGTGGAGCCATCGACAAAGCGGATTTACTCTCAAGCCATGAACATACAGACCGCTGTCCTGCCGCCACACGCCGAGATGGTTCGCGCCATGCTCGAACGCGATACCGCTTACGAAGGGGTGTTCTTCACGGCGGTGAAAACCACCGGGATTTTCTGCCGCCCCAGTTGCACTGCGCGCAAACCGAAACCGGAGAACGTCGAATTCTTCGCCCACGCCGATGAGTGCCTGTCCGCCGGCTACCGCGCCTGCCTGCGCTGCAAACCGCTGGATGCCGCCGCCATCGCGCCGGACTGGGTGCAGCGCTTGCTCAAAGCGGTCGAGGCCGATCCGGAGCAACGCTGGAGCGACGCGCAACTGCTCGCCGAAGGCATCGAGCCGCTGAAGTTGCGACGCTGGTTCAAGCAGCATTTCGGCATGACCTTCCATGCCTGGTTGCGCACGCGCCGACTGGGCATGGCGCTGGGCGGGATCAGGCAAGGCACCTCGATTGATCACGCTGCCTTCGATTCCGGCTATGAATCCCTCAGCGGTTTTCGCGATGCCTTCCAGAAATCGTTTCACATCACCCCGGGCCGCGCTGCCAGCAGTGAGCCGCTATTGTTCACGCGCCTGACCACACCGCTCGGCCCGATGATCGCCATGGCCGAGCGCCGTGGTCTGGTGTTACTGGAGTTTCTTGACCGGCCGGCGCTGACCCGTGAAGTCGAAGAGCTGCAAAACCGCTACGGTTATGCGGTGGCGCCGGGGCACAACGCTCATCTCCAGCAGATCGAGCAGCAACTGCCGGCGTATTTCGCCGGCAAGCTGAGTGCCTTCAGCGTGCCGTTACACCTGCCGGGCAGCGAGTTTGCCCGGCAAGTCTGGTCGGCGCTGCAACACATCCCTTACGGCCACACCCGCACTTACGGGGCGATTGCTGCAGAGCTGGGCAAACCCGGCGCCAGTCGCGCCGTCGGTCTGGCCAACGGGCAGAACCGCGTGGCGATTGTGGTGCCGTGTCATCGGGTGATCGGCGCGGACGGCGCCTTGACCGGCTATGGTGGAGGACAACCGCGCAAAGCGTTTCTGCTGCGACTGGAAAACGCCGCCGTGCAGCTCACGCAACCTTTGGCGTTCTGACCCTCTGGATTCATCCACAAGAAGGACTTTCGATGAGCCCCCGCTTTCCCCCGCTGTCCCCGCCAGGCCTTGCCGACGGGCTAGACACCCACGACCTCAAGGCTCGCGCCGACGCCGACGCCGACGTAAACGGTTTGCTTGAATAACATGTCCGATTGCTATCCAGCGGCCAGCGCGTTCCTCGCCGCACTTGATCCCGACTGGCAGCGGCACATCAGCGCCGTCGGCCCGTGCCTGCACCAAGCGCACCCGG
This sequence comes from Pseudomonas sp. EA_5y_Pfl2_R50, assembly GCF_963970475.1. Classification (NCBI taxonomy): domain Bacteria; kingdom Pseudomonadati; phylum Pseudomonadota; class Gammaproteobacteria; order Pseudomonadales; family Pseudomonadaceae; genus Pseudomonas; species Pseudomonas sp. EA_5y_Pfl2_R50. Next base: position 270,298 of record NZ_CAXAPT010000001.1, read on the forward strand.
CGCGCGAACCCTATGAGTCCCTGGTGCGAGCGATTGCCTATCAGCAACTGCATGCCAAGGCAGGCGATGCGATTCTCGGGCGACTGGTGGGGTTGTTTCCCGGCCAGACCTTCCCTCGACCGGAGCAGATTCTTGCAACGGATTTTGAGCGAATGCGCCGTTGCGGTTTTTCCGCAGGCAAGATCGCCACTTTGCAGGGAATCGCCCAGGCGACGCTGGACGGCGTGGTGCCGGATTACGCCACGGCGCTGGCCATGGACGACGAAGCGCTGATCGAACGGCTGGTCAGTTTGCGCGGCGTTGGCCGCTGGACCGTGGAGATGCTGCTGATCTACAGCCTGGAGCGCATGGATATTCTGCCGGCGGATGACTTTGGCGTGCGTGAGGGTTATCGGCGGTTGAAGGGCCTGGAGGTGCAGCCGACAAGCAGGCGGATGGCCGAGATCGGAGCGGCGTGGCGGCCGTATCGGACAGTAGCGGCGTGGTATTTGTGGCGGGTGCCGAAACTGCCGCCCTCACTGTAGCCCTCTCCCGGAGGGAGAGGGCTGGTGGTCATCTGTTCACAGCCCGGACTTCAACCGACTGAACGCCCGGATCAACGCCCGATTGAAGGCTTTGCCGTTGTCATTCTTGCTGTACAGCGTGGCCCTGACTTCGGCCGGGGGATACGTCCCCGGATCATTGCGAATCGACGCATCGACCAAGCCATCCGCCGCCGTAATCGCATTGGCGTAGTGAATCGTGTCGGTGATCGGTGCCATCACCTGCGGCGTCATCAGATAATCCATCAACGCGAGCCCGGCCTGCGGGTGCGGCGCGTCCTTGGGAATGACCATCGCGTCAAACCAGATCAACGTGCCTTCTTTCGGGATGTGGTAACTCAATTTGAACGGTTTGTTCGCCGCCTCCGCCTGCCCCGCCGCAATCGCCACGTTGCCGTTCCACGACATCGCCACGCAGGTGTTGCCGTTGGCCAGATCGCTGATGTTCAAGTCGTTATCGAAGTAGCGGATGTAGGGCCGGATTTTTGCCAATTGCTGCTCGGCCAGTTTCAGGTCGTCAAGGTTCTGCCGGTTGATGTCCAGGCCCATGTACTTCATGACCGCCGCGAACACTTCATTGGGGTCGTTGAGCAGACTCACTCCGCAATCAGCGAATTTCGACACCACGGCCGGATCGAACAACATCGCCCAGCTGTCGGTGGGCGCGTCCGCCAGGCGCTGCTTGATCGCCTCTTGCTGATAGCCCACGCCGGTAGTGCCCCAGGCATAGATTCCAGCGTAACGGTTGCCCGGATCGAACGCCGCCATGTGCTGGCGAAACTCTTCACCGACACCGGCCAGGTGCGGCACTTGGGCCTTGTCCAGTGGCTGGATGGCGCCGCTTTCGATGGCCCGCGACAGGTGCTGGCCGGCGGTCAGCACCAGGTCGTAGCCGCTGCGTCCGGTGAGCAGTTTGGTCTCGACGGTTTCAAGGGAATCGAAGTGATCGGCGACCACGTGAATCCCGGTTTTCGCCTCGAAATTCTTCAAGGTATCCGGGGCCAGGTACTCGCCCCAGATATACAGGTTGACCACCGGTTTCGCGGTGTCGGCGGCCTGCACACACAGGGGTGCAAGCACCAGCAATAACGCTTGAGTCAGTTTGTGCAGGCGCATGTTCAGGCTCCTTTTTTCAGGCCGGCATACTGCGGCATGGTGATGCACGCGACGTTGCCGCCGCCCAGAAGGATCTCCCGGGAGTTTTCGATGCCGACAATCTTGTGCTGCGGGAACAGTTCGGCGAGCGTCGCCAGGGCCACCGTGTCGTTACGATCACCGAACAGCGGCACCACAATCGAGCTGTTGCCGGCGTAGTAGTTGATGTAAGACGCACAGATTTTCGTGCCGGCCTGGCGGGTGTGGGTGCTGTCCTGCCGGTCGAGGCCGTCGGCTTCTTCAGCGGTCCACTCCAGCACGTCCGGCTGCGGCAGTTTGTGCACGATCAGCTCGCGGCCCCGGCTGTCGCGCGTGCTGCGCAGGATGTCGTAGGCCTCCTGATAGATTTCCCACTGCGGGTCGTCGCGGTTGTCGGTCCACTGCAGCACCACTTCGCCGGGACGGACGAAACAGGCAAGGTCATCGACGTGGCCGTCGGTTTCGTCGAACTTGCAGCCGCGTGGCAACCAGATCACCTGTTCGGCACCGAGGTAATCAGTCAGGCGTCGGGTTACTTCATCCTTGCCCAGATGCTGATTGCGGTTGCGGTTGAGCAGGCATTGTTCGGTGGTGAGGAGGCTGCCCTGGCCGTCGCTCTGAATGCCGCCCAACTCGGCAATCAGCGGCGCGCGGTAGCGGTCGAAGCGTTCGATTTCGAGGATCTTGCCGGCGATCTGGTCGTCCTTGTCCCACGGGTAGTAGAGGCCGCCGTCGAGGCCGCCGTAGGCGTTGAATTCAAAGTCGACGCCACGCACTTCGCCGCTGTGGTCATTGACCACGAAACACGGGCCGCTGTCGCGGAACCAGGTGTCGTTACAGGTCATCTCGACCACCCGCACCTGCGGCGGCAACTGGCGGCGGGCGGTGGCGAATTGCGCAGCGGAGGCGCAGACGGTGACCGGTTCGCTGTGGGAGATGGCGGTGACGATCTGCACCCAGACTTTCTGCGCAGGCTTGGCACCGTTGCGCCAGACGTCAGTACGCTCCGGCCAGCCGAGCCAGCAGCCGGACTTGGCTTCGAATTCGCCGGGCAGACGGAAGCCATCCTGTTTTGGGGTGGAGTCGAGCAAACGTGCCATGGTCAAACCTCGTCTTGGGTTGGGAATGACCACAGGCTACGGTCGGTGGCGGCACACTCGCCAACGATGATTATTGCGCAACAGTTGAATTCAACTCATCAATCCGTCATCTGATCGTTGAACCATTCGAGCATCTGCGCCACGGCGGGGCGCTCCATGCGCAGCCGTTCGCAGACCAGCGCGTATTGGCCGAGGGCGGTCATGCTCGATGCGAAGGGCCGTACCAGACGTCCGCTCTGCAAGTCTTCCTGCGCAGTGAGGTTGTCGCCCATCGCCACACCCTGTCCTTGCGCGGCGGCCTCCAGCGCCAGGCCGGCGTGGGCAAAATACAACTGACGTTGCGGGCGCAGGTCGCCGGCATGGCTGGTCAGCCAGGCAGTCCAGGTCTTGCCGTCCTGATCGTCGTGGAGCAGGCAGTGCCGGACCAGGTCCTTCGGCGCTTTCAGGGTGCCTTGGTTGAACAGGCCGGGGCTGCACACCGGGAAGAATTGCAGCGCCGGCAGCGGGCGGACGAAATAGGCGCTGCTGTCTGCCGGGCCGGTGCCGTAGGTGATGGCGAGGTCGATGTCCTCGCCGGGCGCGCTCGCATCGATGGGTTGTTCGTAGAGGTGCAAAGTGATGTGCGGATAGCGCGCGTAGAAATCGCTGAGACGGCTCATCAGCCACTTTTGCGCGAGTTCTGCGGTGACGGCCAGCCTGAGCACGGCCAGTGAGGATGGATCACGCAGTTCATCACAGGCATCGCCGATCAGTTCGAAGGCCTGTTGCAGGCTTTGCATCAGGCGTCCGGCAGCGATGGTCGGACGAATCTGCCGGCCTTCGCGGATGAACAGCGAGACGCCGAGTTGTTCTTCGAGTTGACGGATCTGGTGGCTGACGGCGCTATCAGTGACACAGAGCTCCGCAGCGGCACGGCCAAAATGGGCGTGGCGGGCGGCGCATTCGAAGGTTCTGAGGGCGGCCAGCGAAGGTAATCGGCGCATGGGTTGAGAGGCCTTTTTTTGGGGACATGCTGACGGCGTGTCGGGTGTGCGTCCAGTGGCATCGCGTTATCGTTCTTCGCGAGCAAGCCCGCTCCCACAGGGGAATGCATTCCAGAATGTGGGGGCGCACGATCCCCTTGTGGGAGCGGGCTTGCTCGCGAAGGGGCCAGCACCGACCACTTCACTCGTCCAGATGTGCCCAGGTCATCCGAAACGACGCCCCACCCCAGGGCGAATCACCGACTTCAACCTGCCCGCCATGGGACTGCGACACCCGCCGCACCAGCGCCAGTCCCAGGCCAAACCCACCGGTGCGCCGATCCCGGCTCGCATCCAGCCGCGAGAACGGTTCGAAAATCTTCTCCCGCCCATCGACCGGCACGCCCGGCCCGTCATCGTTGACCTGCACCTGGTAATAATCGCCATCGCGCAGCAGCGTCACTTCCACCCGCTGCTCGGCGTAGCGAATCGCGTTGCGCAGCAGATTGATCACCGCCCGCGCCATGAAGCGTGGCTCGATGCGCACGGTGTCGAGCCGACAGTCGCCGATCAACAACTGCACCCCCGCCGCTTCCGCCTCCAACGCCACACTGCCGACTACGCTGTCGAGCCAGTTGGCCGCCTGAATGTTTTCGCGCTTGATCACCGTGGCGCCGCGTTCAAGGCTGGCGTAGGTCAGCAGCTCGGAAACCATTTCCTCCAGTTCGCCAAGATCGGCGTACATGTCCGCGATCAGCTCGCGATTCTGGCTCGCATCCGGCTGTTGCTTGAGCTGATCAAGCTCGAACGACAGCCGGGCAATGGGCGTGCGCAGTTCATGGGACACGGCGTTGGTCAGTTCGCGCTGATTGGCGATCAAGCCTTCGATGCGCGCCGCCATCAGGTTGAAGTGTTCAGCCAGATCGCGGATGTTCGAGCGCTTCGACAATTGAATGCGCGCCGACAGATCGTTATCACCGAAGCGCTCCGCCGCCAGCCGCAGCTTCTCCAGATCCCGCCAATGCGGGCGCACCCAGAAAAACAGGACGATGCCGATCACCACGGCAATCATCAGGTACGCGCCGGCGATGTAGAACGGCATCAGACTCGGCTCGGCGGGCAGGCGAATGCTCAGCAGTTGCGGGCCGTCATCGATGGCTGAAATGTACTGGGTGTACTTGTCGCGAATCACCAGCAGCCCTTGGGCCAGTTCGGTTTTTTCCGTATTGCTGAGGTTCAGTTGCGCGCCATCGACCAGTGTCAGCCCCAGGCCGTAATGCGGGCGGATCGATTCGAGCTGTTGCTCCCGGGCCGTACCGTCGAGATCACGCAACTGTTGCGCCAGTGTCCAGGCCTGACCGCGCACCGCCTCGCGGTTGTAATCGCGCTGCTGGTAATCGAGCAACGCGTCGAACGTGCGCTCGACCGTCTGCAAGGCCAGCACCAACCCCAGCGTCATCACCAGAAACAACCCGAAGAATAACCGCAGCATCTACAACTCCCACGCAAACGGATTGAACAGATAGCCTTTTCCCCACACAGTCTTGATGCAAACCGGCTCGCGGGGGTTGTCCTTGAGTTTGTTGCGCAACTTGCTGATGTACACGTCGACGCTGCGATTGAGCCCATCGAAGGCAATACCGCGCATGCGATTGAGGATGTCATCACGCGACAGCGTCTTGCCCGCCGCACTCGCCAGCAGCCACAGTAATTCGAATTCCATCGTCGTCATTTCAATGAGTTCGCCCGCCAGGCGCACTTCACGGCAACTGCGGTCGATCTTCAGGTTTCCGAATTCAAGCATGCTGACCACGCTGCTGTCCGGCGTTTGCCGCCGTTGCAACGCACGCAATCGGGCCAGCAACACCGGCGGTTTGATCGGTTTGATCACATAGTCATCGGCACCGGACTCCAGACCTAAAATGTGGTCCAGGTCGTCCTCCTTGGCCGTCAGGATCACGATGGGTGTGTCCGACACACTGCGAATCTCGCGGCACACGTGCAATCCGCTCTGCCCCGGCAACATCAGGTCAAGCACCACCACTTTCGGCTGGAACTCCAGAAAAGCCGCCACGGCGAGATCGCCACGATGTACCGTGCGCACCGCATAACCGTGTTGTTCGAGGAAGTGCGCAATCAACGCTGCCAGACGCTCATCGTCTTCCACCAGCAGGACCTTGCCAAAACCGAGGTTATCCATACCGTCTGCCGAGCCATGTGTTAAGGGGGTCGACATTATGGCGGCAATCGCGGGCAAGGCGTTTACAGCAGGCAGCAAAAACCGGCCGCCGGGACCGGTTTCGGGTGATGTTTCATACTCTTAAGAGTTTTTAACAATCAGGTGCTTTTGATCTGAACAGCGCTGTTTAGCGCTCCCCGCGATGCTCGGGGCGCCGGCGGTCAACCGGGGCGGCGGTTTCTGTAGTTTGAGCGCCGTGCTGTACCGCTGTCAGACCTGCACTGGCACACCACTGTGAAAGCGAAATTCTTCATCCGGCGATTCGATCAGCGCTTGCTCGGCTGCACGAACCTTCTCGATCACCTGGGCAATGTCCTTCGCGTCACCGTATTGGTAGGCCAGCTTCAAATAGCCCTGAAAGTGCCGCGCCTCGCTCTTGAGCAAGCCAAAGTAAAACTTGCCCAGGTCCTCATCCAGATGCGGCACCAGCGCTTCAAAGCGTTCGCAACTGCGCGCTTCGATAAAGGCGCCAACCACCAGCGTATCCACCAGCTTCACCGGTTCGTGGCTGCGTACCACTTTGCGCAGGCCGGAGGCATAGCGACCGGCGTGCAGTTGGCGCAATTCGATCTTGCGGCGCTTCATGATGCGCATGACTTGTTCGTGATGCACCAGTTCTTCCCGGGCCAGGCGCGACATCATGTTGATCAGGTCGACATGGGAATGGTACTTGGCGATCAGGCTCAGGGCGGTGCTGGCGGCTTTGAATTCGCAGTTCTTGTGGTCGATCAGCAGGGTTTCCTGATCGGCCAGTGCAGCCTGAACCCAGGCGTCGGGGGTGCGGCAGCCAAGGAATTCGTGGATTTCGGGAAGGATCATGGGGCTCACGGCTAATGGTGTTCGAGCGAAGGGCGCCGATTATACCGGCCTGTCCGCAGACCACCAGCCGCTGGCGTTGATATGCATCAAGTCGCGCACGATCAAGCAGCAACTATAGTTGTGCAACGCCGTGCCTTTTCTTTGCTGGAGACTCCGCTCATGCAAGCCATTCGCAGCATTCTGGTGGTCATCAACCCCGAACATTCGGAAAGCCTGGCGCTCAAGCGCGCCAAGTTGATCGCCGGTGTGACCCAGGCCCATCTGCACCTGCTGGTGTGTGACAGGAAGCACGACCACGCCGCCATGCTGAGTGTGCTCAAAGCCGCGCTGCTGGCGGACGGTTACAGCGTGACCACCGAGCAGGCGTGGAACGAGAGCCTGCACGAAACCATCATCGATGTGCAGCAGGCCGAGGGTTGCGGGCTGGTGATCAAACAGCACTTCCCGGACAGTTCACTGAAAAAGGCCCTGCTGACCCCGGCGGACTGGAAGCTCCTGCGCCACTGCCCTACCCCGGTGCTTTTGGTGAAAACTGCCGGCTCGTGGAAGGACAAGGTGATTCTGGCGGCGGTGGATGTCGGCAATGCCGATGGCGAACACCGGCATTTGCACACGACCATCATTGATCACGGTTATGACATTGCCAGTCTGGCCAAGGCGCATCTGCATGTGATCGCGGCGCATCCCTCACCGATGTTGTCGGCGGCCGACCCGACGCTGCAACTGAGCGAAACCATCGAGGCGCGCTATCGCGAGCAATGCCGGGCGTTTCAGACGGAATTCGATGTCGATGATGAACACCTGCACATCGAGGAAGGCCCGGCGGACGTGTTGATTCCGTTTATGGCGCACAAGCTGCAGGCGGCGGTGACGGTGATTGGCACAGTGGCGCGGACGGGGTTGTCAGGGGCGTTGATCGGCAATACCGCAGAAGTGGTGCTGGATGAACTCGAGAGCGATGTGCTGGTGCTCAAGCCGCAGGAGGTTGAGGATCATCTGGTTGAGCTGGCGGTGAAACACTGACTATTGCAGTGCCTGAACCGGCCTCTTCGCGAGCAAGCCCGCTCCCACACTGGATCTGTGAACGACATCAATCCAAGGTGGGAGCAGGCTTGTTCGCGAAGCTTTTGATCTTCAGGCGCCAAAGGCGTCTTTAAGAAACCCGGGGGCGATATAGCGCTGATAGTGCGCTTCCGACAGCAGGAAGAACTCCCGATCAATGGCATCACGCAGTTCTGGCAGGTTCCAGTCGCGGAACTCCGGCAGCAACACCATCCCGTAGGCTTCCAGATTAATGATCACCCGCGCACCTCGGGCGATCAGCTGATAGGCCCAGCAATATTCCGACTGATGCGGCACAAAGCGGATCTTGCGCTGTTCGAGCTGAGCGCGCAGGCGCGCCGAATCAAAAATCTCGACCTTGGCCGCCATCACTTGTGACAGCAATTGTTCCAGACGCAACCACACCGCACGTTTCTCTTCCTCGTCGTAACCGTTCCAATGGATCACTTCGTGGTGGAAACGCTTGCAGCCACGGCACACCAGATCACCGTAAACAGTGGAGCAGAGGCCGACGCAGGGAGTCTTGATGGTCTGATTGGGCATAAAGTAGGCAAAGGCACTGAAACGCGGAACAGGTCGGCATGTTAGCCCTTTGTCTAACATTCATCACCCCTCAAACTTCAGGGACGAACTTACCTTTAAATTTTTTTTGCCGTAGAATCAGCCAGCCTTTTAAGGCGCCAATGTCCGTTAGAAGCTGTTTTCAAAGCGTCACGAGCACAGTCGTTCCTTCAGAGCGGTGTTGGCGAGGGGTTTTTCCAGCGGGGAAAAATCCAGCGCCAACCCTCATCAGCTCCCCGTTCTGCAGGCGTAAAACTTTGAAAGCAGCTTCTGTAAGGAATGGTCGGTAATTCTGGCTAAGTGGCCCACAACGCCACGCAGCGCATGAGTACGACCATTTCGGGATGAGCGTCCCGGACACCCATTTGGGACCACTGATGAGGGTAATAACTGTGCTTGAAGCCTACCGCAAACATATCGAAGAGCGTGCAGCCCTGGGTATCGTTCCCCAGCCGCTTAACGCCGAACAAACAGCAGGCCTGGTCGAGCTGCTGAAAAACCCTCCGGCTGGCGAAGAAGAATTTCTCGTTGACCTGATCACCAATCGCATTCCACCAGGCGTGGACGAAGCGGCCTATGTCAAAGCCGGCTTCCTCTCTGCACTGGCCAAGGGCGAAGTTTCCTCCCCTCTGCTGGACAAAAAGCGCGCTGTAGAACTGCTCGGCACCATGCAGGGCGGCTACAACATCGTCACTCTGGTTGACCTGCTGGACGACGCCGAGCTGGCGCCAGTCGCTGCCGCGCAACTCAAGCACACCCTGCTGATGTTCGATGCGTTCCACGACGTCGCGGAAAAAGCCAAAAACGGTAACGCTCACGCCAAAGAAGTGCTGCAATCCTGGGCTGACGGCGAGTGGTTCAAGAACCGTCCGACCCTGGCCGACAAGATCAGCCTGCGCGTCTTCAAGGTCACCGGCGAAACCAACACCGACGACCTGTCCCCTGCTCCAGACGCCTGGTCGCGTCCCGATATCCCGCTGCACGCCCTGGCCATGCTGAAAATGGCCCGCGACGGCATCGTTCCTGATCAGCAGGGCGCTATCGGCCCGATGAAGCAGATCGAAGAAATGCGCGGTCAAGGCTTCCCGATCGCCTACGTCGGTGATGTGGTCGGTACCGGTTCTTCGCGTAAATCCGCGACCAACTCGGTTCTGTGGTTCTTCGGCGACGACGTTCCTTACGTGCCGAACAAGCGCGCTGGCGGTTTCTGCTTCGGCAGCAAAATCGCTCCGATCTTCTACAACACCATGGAAGATGCCGGCGCACTGCCAATCGAGTTCGACGTATCGAACATGAACATGGGCGACGTGATCGACCTGTACCCGCACGCTGGCAAAGTCTGCAAGCACGGTACCGACGAAGTCATCACCACCTTCGAAATGAAGACCCCTGTGCTGCTGGACGAAGTCCGTGCCGGCGGTCGTATCCCGCTGATCATCGGCCGTGGCCTGACCGAGAAGGCTCGCGCCGAACTGGGTCTGCCGCCGTTCGATCTGTTCAAGAAGCCTGAAGCGCCCGCTGAAAGCACCAAGGGTTTCACCCTGGCGCAGAAGATGGTCGGCAAGGCTTGCGGTCTGGCCGAAGGCAAAGGCGTTCGTCCTGGCACCTACTGCGAACCGAAGATGACCACCGTAGGTTCTCAGGACACCACAGGTCCCATGACCCGTGACGAACTGAAAGACCTGGCGTGCCTGGGCTTCTCGGCTGATCTGGTGATGCAGTCCTTCTGCCACACCGCGGCGTATCCAAAGCCGATCGACGTGACCACCCACCACACCCTGCCTGACTTCATCATGACCCGCGGCGGCGTTTCCCTGCGTCCGGGCGACGGCATCATCCACTCGTGGCTGAACCGCATGCTGCTGCCAGACACCGTCGGTACCGGTGGTGACTCGCACACCCGTTTCCCGATGGGCATTTCGTTCCCGGCCGGTTCCGGTCTGGTCGCGTTCGCCGCAGCCACCGGCGTCATGCCGCTGGACATGCCGGAATCGATCCTGGTGCGCTTCAAAGGCAAAATGAAACCTGGCATCACCCTGCGTGACCTGGTTCATGCGATTCCTTACTTCGCTATCCAGAACGGTCTGCTGACCGTCGAGAAGAAAGGCAAGAAAAACGCCTTCTCCGGCCGCATCCTGGAAATCGAAGGTCTGGAAGGTCTGACCCTGGAGCAGGCGTTCGAACTGTCCGACGCCTCGGCCGAACGTTCGGCAGCCGGTTGCACCATCAAGCTGTCGAAAGAGTCGATCACCGAGTACCTGCAATCCAACGTCACCCTGCTGCGCTGGATGATCGGCGAAGGCTACGGCGACGCGCGTACCCTGGAGCGTCGTGCTCAAGCGATGGAAGCCTGGATCGCCAACCCGGAACTGATGGAAGCCGATGCCGACGCCGAATACGCCGAAATCATCGAAATCGATCTGGCCGACATCAGCGAGCCTGTACTGTGCGCGCCGAACGACCCGGACGACGCCCGTCTGCTGTCCAGCGTTGCTGGCGAGAAGATCGACGAAGTGTTCATCGGTTCGTGCATGACCAACATCGGTCACTTCCGCGCTGCCGGCAAGTTGCTGGATCAGGTCAAGGGTCAGCTGCCAACCCGTCTGTGGCTGTCGCCGCCGACCAAAATGGACGCTCACCAACTGACCGAAGAAGGCTACTACGGCATCTACGGCAAGGCCGGCGCACGCATGGAAATGCCAGGCTGCTCGCTGTGCATGGGTAACCAGGCACGCGTTGAGCCGAACAGCACCGTGGTGTCGACTTCGACCCGTAACTTCCCGAACCGTCTGGGCGACGGCGCGAACGTCTACCTGGCTTCGGCTGAGCTGGCGTCCGTGGCTTCGATCCTGGGTCGCCTGCCGACCGTCGAGGAGTACATGGAATACGCTGGCAAGATCGACAGCATGGCGGCCGACATCTACCGCTACCTGTCTTTCGACCAGATCGCCGAGTTCCGTGAAGCTGCTGCGAACGCCAACATCCCGGTCGTTCAAGCCTAACGCTGCAACGCAATAAAAAACGCCGCCCATCGTGAGATGAGCGGCGTTTTTTTATGCCTGTTTTGTCAGCGCCACACAAAACATTGTGGGGATCTTTACAGGTTTGAGATTGAGGGTATCAAGCAGAGCCTGCTCGCGATGGCAGGCTCGCAGTCGCACAGTCCGGTCAGACCGCCAGCTTGTATACCAGTGCCGAAATCGCTACCAGGCCTACTGCGGTAACGAACACGTTCGACGCCTGGCCACGATAGCGCGCCATCGCTGGCACTTTACGGATCGCATACATCGGCATCAGGAACAGAATCGCCGCAATCACCGGGCCGCCAACGGTTTCGATCATGCCCAGAATGCTTGGGTTGAGCGTCGCCACAATCCAGCAAATCACCAGCATGAACGCCGCGACGATGCGATCCAGCGCCTTGGCGCCCGGACGTTTGCCGCTTTTGACGATCAGGCCTTTCAGACCTTCACTCGCACCAATGTAGTGGCCGAGGAACGACTTGGAGATCGCCACAAAGGCAATCAACGGCGCCGCAAAGGCGATGGTCGGGTTGCTGAAGTGGTTGGCCAGGTACGACAGGATCGACAGATTCTGCTCTTTGGCTTGCGCCAATTGCTCCGGTGACAGCGTCAATACGCAACTGAACACGAAGAACAGCACCATCAGCACCATCAATGCGTGGGCGCGGGACAGGATCTGCGAGCTGCGTTCTTGCGCATGCACGCCGTAACGACGCTTCTGATCGACCGCAAACGCCGAGATGATCGGCGAATGGTTGAACGAAAACACCATCACCGGAATCGCCAGCCACAACGTGTGCAGCAACGCCGATGGGGCCGGTACGTGCGAAGCGGTGGCGAGGATGCCGCCGTTCCAGTGTGGAATCAGGTACACGGCGAGGAACAGCAGCGCGACGATGAACGGGTAAACCATCAGGCTCATCGCCTTGACGATGGCCTGCTCGCCACAACGCACCACCGCCAGCAGGCCAAGGATCAGCACGAACGACAGCAGCGCGCGCGGCGGTGGCGTGATATGCAGTTGATGTTCGAGGAAGCTGGCGACCGTGTTGGTCAGGCCGACGCTGTAGATCAGCAGGATCGGGAAGATCGCGAAAAAGTACAACAGTGTGATCAGTGCACCGGCCTTGATGCCGAAATGCTGCTCAACCACCTCAGTGATGTCGGCGCCTTCCCGACCGGAGAGCACAAAACGGGTCAGGCCACGGTGTGCATAGAACGTCATCGGAAACGCCAGCAGCGCGAGGATCACCAGCGGCCAGAGGCCCCCGAGCCCTGCGTTGATCGGCAGAAACAGGGTGCCGGCGCCGATGGCCGTCCCAAACAGTCCCAACATCCAGGTGGTGTCCTGGCGATTCCAGCTCGAAAGTTCAGCGGGTGCTGCTGCATCAAAGCGCTCTTCGACGCTATTGGCCTGATCATTCATCCGGTCGGATCTCCGCATTCCGGTCACTTGCCACTCGGTCAGGACGCGTCGGAAAAAACCGACAGACATGCTCCGGCCGAAACAGGGGCGCGATTCTCCGCGATAAATCAACAGAAGCAAAGACTTAGCTGAGGAATGGTTGTGCGAAGCAGATCAGCGAAGTGTCGTTTTCAAGAGAAAACTTGTCGGTTTCAGATAATCAGGATGTCGTTTTTGGCACGCTTCAGCACAAGGCGTGATTGCCCGACACCGGGCGCAGAAAAAAGCCATTTACCAGACCATCGTCCCGTCAGCAATGGAGGAAGTGTTGTTGTTTCTCCGCTTGGTCCTTCATCTGCTGCACTCAAGTAGAAGCACCTTGCGGAGCAAATGTTGCGTCAAATACTGATTTGTAACTTTATCCTCTGTCCTACAACTACGGTTAGTAATTTAATGCCACCAGCGCTATGAACTACAGAAAACACCCATAAAAACCCCATCAACGAACAATAACTTCAGATTATTCCTACAACTAAAAACACCCAATAAAACCACGACGAAATATTACCAAAATCCAGATTACAGCCATTTGTTACAAGCAACTACGCACCATTGAAAACGCCTCTTTTCCAAGCCTATATTTTTCACGCACTGAACGATGAGAGACCAATAAAAATGACTTTCGAAGTTTGATGAAGAGGACAACGCATGCAAAAGCACACAATCCCGGGCCTGCTGTTGGCCGCACTGCTTTTTACCCCGCTTGCCAGCGCCGATGTGCGCGAACTGGCTTCTTCACCGCGGTGGCTGACCACCAAGGTCTACATCGACGGCGCTCCTGAAACCGACGTCAAGGAGCAGTATCCCGGCGTCGTAGGCATATCGACCTGGGACCCCGAGAGTAATCGATATGAGTTCTTTTACACCGACACAGGCGAGTCAAAATACAACAACGGTGGAGGCGGTTATTTCTTTGTCACCGGCGACCAGAAAAAACACATCCTGGTACCCGATATCGGCCCGACCAAAACAATTGTCAGACGCCTGGAAACATTGAACAGCAGTGAGTTCACTTACTCCCGGGAAGTCCCCCGCAACATGGTCAACAACAATCCTCCAGTGCGTATTCATGTTGTTCACGCGCCGTATACCGGCAGCGTAGAAACCACCTCCGCCATCAAACACTAAAACCTGGAATTCAATATGCGAAAGACAATTAAAACCCTGCTGATGTCGACGGTACTGGCTTCCTCGGTGTATGGCACCGGCGCCAACGCGCAAACCGCCAGTCAACCCGCCACACAGACTGTCGCCACTGCCGACAACGCAATGATGCTGACCGTGTTTCTCAAACATGATCAGACACGCCCGTTGAGCGAACTCAAGGCCCAGCTCATGCAACAAGGCTTTTACAAAGCCTTTCCCCCGGCCGGGGTCGAAGTGGTGAGCTGGAACATCATGATGGGCATTGGCCAAGTGGTGACCGTGCGCTTTCCCGCCTCGCGGTTGGCTGAAGTGAACCTGGCCCTGGAAAACACCGCTTGGGGCAGTTACAGCACCGAGTTTTATCCAACCTACGATTTCAAGCCGATTGCCCTGGCAGAACAAACCAAAGCCCGGTCAGCTCAATGATGGCCACAGCACACCGGATCACCGGTGTGCTGTCACCCCTTGCGTCTCGCCCGAAGCCGTCCAGAATCAAAGCACCAATGGGCTAATGACAACGATTGCCAAGCCGCTGCGGATTCAGCACTCTGAAACGACCTTCGCGACCAACCCGCCGACGTTCACAGGAGCCGTGCAATGCCCGCAACCGTTCTGGTACTGGTTGAAACCATCAATGACTACTTGCCGATTCTCGAACATCAGGGTTTTCACCTGATTCTGGCCCCCACACCGGCCGAACGTGCGCAAGCCATCGCGACTCACGGCAGCCGCATCGACGCGGTGCTGACCCGCGGCCCGCTGGGCCTGACCGCCGATGAAATCGCCGCCCTGCCCGCGCTGAAGATCATCGCGGTCATCGGTGCCGGTTACGAACAGGTCGACCTGCAAGCTGCCGCCAACCGTGACATCACCGTCACCAACGGCGCCGGGGTCAATGCCTCGTCGGTGGCAGACCATGCGATGGCGATGCTGCTGGCGCTGGTCAGGGACATCCCCCGCTGTGACGCAGCGGTACGCCGCAGTGAATGGCCGAAGATCATGCGTCCGTCGATGGCCGGCAAGCATCTGGGGATTCTCGGGCTGGGCGCCGTGGGGATGGCGATTGCCAAACGCGCCAACCTTGGCTTCGACATGCAGATCAGCTATCACAGCCGTCAGGTGCGCAGCGATGTACCTTATACGTTCTGCTCGACGCCGACCGAACTGGCGCGAGTCTCGGATTTCCTGATCATCGCCACGCCTGGCGGCATCGGTACACAGCATCTGGTGACTCGCCCGGTGCTTGATGCACTCGGGCCAAAAGGCTTTATCGTCAACATCGCCCGTGCCAGTGTGATCGCCACGGCAGATCTGATCATCGCCCTTGAACAGCGCCGTATTGCCGGCGCCGCACTGGATGTGTTCGACCACGAGCCGCAAGTGCCGGACGCGCTGAAAACCCTGAGCAATGTGCTGCTGACGCCCCACGTCGCCGGCCTGTCACCGGAAGCGACTCAAGGCACGGTGGAGCTTGTAGGCAAAAACCTCGTGGCGTTTTTTTCGGGCGAACCGGTACTGACGCCCATTGCCTTGCCACCGAAACTCAAGAACCAGCGCGTGAACTGAAGCACGCCGAACGACTTGTCGAGCGCTCGCCCCAGCCCTTCTTTCGCCCATGGCACAACCGCTAAAGCTGGGTCCGCAGCGACTTTTCGCGCACATTTCCAAAGGTGATTATCGGGCAACACGCTAGCCTATAAGACCGACTCGCGCTTGTGGCGCCCCGAGGGCGCCATTAGATTAGCCAATGATGTCTGGCCTCCAAAATAAGCAGAAGGGATAAGCATGGCGCTTACTGACCAGTCCACCCGTATCCGCTCTGGCGAAGAACTCGATGCCAGCCTGATCGATCCGTACCTCAAGGCGCACATTCCGGGCCTGAGCGGCACACCTGCGATCAGCCAGTTTCCCGGCGGTGCGTCGAACCTGACTTATCTGCTGGAATACCCCGAGCAGGAATTTGTCCTGCGCCGTCCGCCGTTCGGCCACAAGGCCAAATCCGCCCACGACATGGGCCGCGAATTCCGCATCCTCAATCAATTGCGCGATGGCTTCCCGTACTGCCCGAAAGCCTACGTACACTGCACCGACGAATCGGTGATCGGCGCTGAGTTCTACGTGATGGAGCGGGTCAACGGCATCATTCTGCGCTCGGAACTGCCGCCCGAACTGGGCCTCGATTCAGCAAAAACCGAAGCGCTGTGCAAAAGCTTCATCGACCGTTTCGTCGAGTTGCACCGTGTCGACTTCAACGCCTGTGGCCTCGGCGACCTGGGCAAACCTGAAGGTTACGTCGCCCGCCAGATCAAAGGCTGGAGCGAACGCTACGAGAAAGCCCTGACCCCGGACGCGCCGCACTGGGATGCGGTAAAGGCCTGGCTCAACGACAAGATGCCGGCTGACCACCCGACCTCAAGCATCGTCCACAACGACTATCGCTTCGACAACGTCATCCTCGACCCGCATAACCCGATGCAGATCATCGGCGTGCTCGACTGGGAACTGACCACCCTGGGCGATCCACTGATGGACCTGGGCAACACCCTCGCCTATTGGATTCAGGCCGATGACCCGGCACCGGTGCAACTGATGCGCCGTCAGCCGAGCCACGCGCCGGGCATGCTCACGCGCCGCGAGTTCGTCGATTACTACGCCGAACGCTCGGGCATCCAGATCGACAATTTCGACTTCTACTACACCTACGGCCTGTTCCGGCTGGCCGGCATCGTGCAGCAGATCTACTACCGCTTCTACCATGGCCAGACCCAGGACAAACGCTTCGCGCAGTTCATTCACATGAACAAACTGCTGGAGCAAATGAGCCTGCAAGTCATTGCGAAATCGAGCCTCTGACGGCCCACACCAAGGAACCCCTATGTCCAAGACTCAGTTGTTCGACCTCGACGGCAAGATCGCTTTCGTCTCCGGCGCCAGCCGTGGCATCGGTGAAGCCATCGCCAGACTGCTGGCCCAGCAAGGCGCCCATGTGATCGTATCGAGCCGCAAACTCGACGGTTGCCAGCACGTCGCCGACGCGATCATCGCAGCGGGCGGCAAAGCCACCGCAGTCGCCTGCCACATCGGCGAAATGGAGCAGATCAGCCAGGTATTTGCCGGGATCAAGGAACAATTCGGCCGCCTCGACATTCTGGTCAACAACGCCGCAACCAACCCGCAGTTCTGCAATGTGCTGGACACCGACCTCAGTGCATTCCAGAAGACCGTCGATGTGAACATTCGCGGCTACTTCTTCATGTCGGTCGAAGCCGGCAAGCTGATGCGCGAGAACGGCGGCGGCAGCATCATCAACGTGGCTTCGATCAACGGCATTTCACCGGGGATCTTCCAGGGCATCTACTCGGTGACCAAGGCCGCCGTGATCAACATGACCAAGGTCTTTGCCAAGGAATGCGCGCAGTTCGGCATTCGCTGCAACGCTTTGTTACCGGGCCTGACCGACACCAAATTTGCTTCGGCACTGGTGAAGAACGATGCGATTCTAAAGCAGGCACTGACGCAGATTCCGCTCAAGCGGGTGGCCGATCCGAGTGAGATGGCCGGTGCGGTGCTGTATCTGGCGAGCGACGCATCGAGCTACACCACCGGGGTTTCACTGAATGTGGACGGTGGGTTCCTGTCCTGATTCAGCCGGCCTTCAAAAGCGTGTGGGAGCGGGCTTGCTCGCGAAAGCGGCGTGTCAGTCAACGACCTGGCGACTGACGCACTGCTTTCGCGAGCAAGCCCGCTCCCACATGGGTTTTATGTCAGGGGCCCGCACAACCCGCGCAACCCGAAACTTGCGCCCTGCCCGCGCTATTGCGTGACGCAACGGGTGGTTGTGATGTGGCGAGTGACTTGCCCGTCGCCGTACATATCACCGGCGACCTCGGTGTTTTCAAGCACCTGACAAGTGCGTTCCGGCGGTGGCGCAGGCGCGACAGGTGGAGGGGGCGGCGGACTGGCACAACCCGCCAGCAACACAGCCAAGAAAGCCAACGGCAACACGCGTTTCCCAGGATGATTCATAGGACGACCCGCGATAAAGGGAGACAAACTCCCGCGACCTGACCGACCACGGAAGACCTGACCACTCATTCTTTATAGCCGACCCTCCCGCATACGCCAGTAAAGCCGCCGCATCAGGTGAATATGGCTGTCGATTTTGCGCCGGAATCACACAGGGTTGGCAGATGGGAGTGCGCATTGCCAGGCAGATCGCTTTCGCGAGCACGCTCAGCGCCTGCGAACGGCAGGATCAAATGATTGCAGCCTTTGGCTCAGGATTTGGCCGGGGCCGAATCCCAGGATGATCGCAAAGCGTTGCTCTCAAGCTCATACCGCAACTCGCCAATCAACGCCTCCACCGACTCCGGCGTGCGCAACTGATCAAGTTTCAACCCACTGATCACCAAATCCACCTGCCCGGACACCGGGTGATACAGCTTCACCGTCAACGAATGATCACCGTCCACCGAACACTCACACGCCAGCGGCGAAAAACTGCGCTCAAGCCGCGCGCGCAACTGCGCCAGATTCATCATGGAGACTGTTCCTTAAACTGCTTCGAAGGGACACGATCCCAAGCCAATCGGCTCGTATCGCACTCCGACAGGCTAAGAACTGCACCCCGCGATCAACACCTCCATTTGCACCTGGCCGACTAGTGCATTTGCACCTCAACGCTGGCCCTTGTTACGCCACTCGCCAGCGAACAAACCACGCTCCCGCGCCCAGACGATTGCTTCGCTACGGCTGTGCACATCCAGTTTCGAATAGATTGTCGCCACATGATTGCGCACGGTATTGGGCGCCAGCTTCAGACGCGCGGCGATCTCCTTGTCCGCCAACCCTTCGCAGATCAGCCCCAGCACATCGCGTTCGCGGGCGGTCAGATCGGTGAACGACACACTCGGCAGTTGCGGCGAATTGACCTTCTTCACGTTGGCGAGTTTTTCGATCAGCGTGCGGCTGAACCATGAGGCGTCCTTCATCACTTCTTCAATCGCCGCCACCAGCTCAAGCTCGGTGCGTTTGCGCTCGGTGATGTCCATCAATACCAGCAGGTAGCAGGGCACGTCCTGAATATTGACGGTGTCGGCGGACAACGCGCACTCCAGCAGATCGCCGTCCTTTTTGCGCACGCGCATGTCGACCCGGTCAACCCGACCGTTGTTCGCCAGCGCGGCCAACAGCCGTGTGCGCGCACCTTTGTCGTCGATGAAGTCCAGAGCCATCGCGGCTTTGCCAACCACCTCATCGCTGTCATAGGTCAGGGTGTCGAGAAACGCCTGATTGACGTCGATCACCCGCTGCTCGTCGGCGCTGCAGATCAGGATCGGCACCGGCGTCAGGCGGAATGCCTTGGCGAAGCGCTCTTCGCTCTGGCGCAGCGCCACTTCAGCCTTGTGCCGCAGGTCAATGTCGACAAAGGAAAACAGCATGCAATCCTCATCGTTGAGCACCAGCGGTTGCCCGGCGACGATCACCTGCTTGCGATTGCCATCGGGCAGGCGCAGTTCGGCCTGCATCTGCGGAATGGTCGCCACGTCGCGCAAACGCTGGATGGCCAGCTCGCGTTTCTCCGCTTGCTCGTAGATATCGATTTCATAGGCCGACGTGCCGATCACCTGCTCGCGGGTATAACCGGTCATCTCCAGAAATCCCGGATTGACCTTGATATAGCGCAAGTCGCTGAGGCGGCAGATCACCGCTGGCGCCGGGTTAGCGTTGAAGGTTTTCTCGAAGCGCTGCTCGGCGTTGGCCCAGTCGGTGACATCGTTCATGATCAGCACCAGCGACTCGGGCTGGCCTTCGCGATCAGTCAGAATCATGCTGCGCACGTCGTGAACCCAGACCCGTTCCGGGTCATCCACGGCATTCACTTCGATGAGCACATCATTGAACGCCTCGCAGCGAGCCACGCGGCTGATCGGATAATTCTCCGGCGCCAGCGTGTGGTTATTGCGATAGCGCAGGTTGAAGCGCTGCGCGTATTCGGTGGCGTTGCGGCCCAGGTCACCGATTCGGCTGACCCCGTGCATGGCCAGCGCTGCTTCGTTGGCCCAGAGAACGCTCTGATCCAGCTCCAGCAGAATCACGCCGTCGGATAATCCGGCGATGATCTGCTGCAACTGGCGGCGATTGGTTTCGGTGGTCAGGACTTCCTGGCTCATTGGATCTCCACGAGTGATACGCCATGTGAAGAGTACGACCGCAGCCACTTCTGATCGTGCCGCCAGCTACCCCGCTAAACATCGATCATGCATGAGCTGCCGCAGGGCTCGGACATTCGCGACTTCCGGCTTTGTCGACTAAGGTTACTCCCTCATCGGACTGAGCCCCTGCCAGCAAGACCGGGCTCTTGATCAAGGAGAGACTGATGACATCGCCTCGCAACATCGAACAGGTTTATCGCACCTGGTCCAGCCCGATTCTGCTGGAGCTGAAAAAACGTGAACACCAGATGGCGCCGTTCGAGCGCCAGGCGCTGGAGAACGTCCTGGTCGAACGGCGGTTGGTGGATGCCGGCAATCCGGGTGGCGATGAGCGCCGGGCACGATCAGAGCACTCATCGCAGGAGCTGCCGAAGGCTTCGATCCTTTGACCTTCAGGCCGCGCGTTGCCCTGCCGCTACCATCGCCGAAGCGGCGAGCATCGCCCGCAACAACACCGCGCACCCCGCCGCCAGATCATCTGGCGCGGCGTTCTCGATTTCGTTGTGGCTGATCCCGCCTTCGCACGGCACAAAGATCATCCCGGCCGGGCCAAGTTCGGCGAGGAAGATGGCGTCGTGGCCGGCGCCGCTGACGATATCCATGTGCGACAGGCCCAGACCTTGCGCCGCGCCGCGCACGGCTTCGACACAGCCTTTTTCGAAATACAGCGGCGGGAAGTCGGCGGTCGGCGTTAGCTCATAGGTCAGGCCGTGTTCTTCGCAGGTAACGTCGATGACGTGTTTGACCTCGGCAATCATCGAGTCCAGGCGCGCCGGTTCCAGGTGACGGAAGTCGAGGGTCATGCGCACTTCGCCGGGAATGACGTTGCGCGAGCCGGGATAGGCTTGCAGGCAGCCAACCGTGCCGCAGGCGTGGGGTTGGTGGCCGAGGGCGGCGCGATTGACGGCGCCGACGATCACCGAGGCGCCGACCAGGGCGTCCTTGCGCAGGTGCATCGGGGTCGGGCCGGCGTGGGCTTCGACGCCGCGCAGCTTGAGGTCGAACCACTTCTGCCCCAACGCGCCAAGGACGACGCCAATGGTTTTCTGTTCGTCTTCGAGGATCGGACCTTGTTCGATGTGCGCCTCGAAGTAGGCACCGACCTTGTGCCCGCTGACCTTGCGCGAGCCCGCGTAGCCGATGGCGTTCAGTGCTTCGCCCACCGTGACGCCGTCGGCATCGACTTTGGCCAGGGTTTCTTCGAGGGTGAATTTTTCCGCAAACACGCCGGAGCCCATCATGCACGGAGCGAAGCGCGAGCCCTCTTCGTTGGTCCAGACCACCACCTCCAGCGGCGCCTCGGTTTCCACTTTGAGGTCGTTGAGCGTGCGCAAGACTTCGACGCCGGCGAGTACGCCGAAGCAGCCGTCGAACTTGCCGCCGGTGGGTTGGGTGTCGATGTGGCTGCCGGTCATCACCGGCGGCAGGTCGGGATTGCGGCCTGGACGGCGGGCGAAAATGTTGCCGACGGCGTCGACCGTGACGCTGCATCCGGCGTCCTTGCACCATTGCACGAACAGGTCGCGGGCCTGGCGGTCGAGGTCGGTCAGGGCCAGGCGACAGACCCCGCCCTTGACCGTGGCGCCGAGCCTGGCCAGTTCCATGAGCGAGGCCCAGAGGCGGTCGCGATTGATGTGCTGATGGGTCGATTGCAGAACGTCTACGGCTGCGTTCATGGGGATCTCCTCAGGCTGCTTTTCTTATGGATATTCTTTGGTGTCGGGTAGATCGCCTGCTCGCGAAAGGGCCATCCGCTACACCGCCGACTTAACGACCGAAGGCTGCGCACGCATCACGCACAACCCGTAATAAATAATCCCGCCCAGTGCCGAACCCGTGAACCAGCCATAGCTGTAAAACCAGCTGAACGCATCGCTGCCCAGCGACATCACGGTCAGCACCACCGGCACACCAAACGCAACGAAACCGGCCCGGTTCCACGCCGGGTAGACGTCGTCGCGGTACAGCCCGGCAAGGTCGAGTTGCTGTTTCTTGATCAGGAAATAGTCCACCACCATGATCCCGGCAATCGGCCCGAGCAGGCTCGAATAGCCCAGCAACCAGTTGGAGTAGACGCTTTCCAGGCTCACGTCGGAAACGATCCAGCCGAGTTTTTTCAGCAGTTCATGGGCCATCAACGCCAGCCCGACAAACCCGGTCAGCAACACTGCTTTGGTGCGGTTGATCACCTTGGGGGCGATGTTCTGGAAGTCGTTGGTCGGCGAGACAATGTTCGCGGCGGTGTTGGTCGACAACGTTGCGATGATGATCAGCGCCATCGCCACTGCGACCCACACCGGGCTTTGGATATGACCGATCAGCGTCACCGGATCGGACACCGTCACACCGACCAGTTTCACTGAGGCCGCCGTCATCACCACGCCCAGCGCAGCGAACAGGAACATGGTCAACGGCAAGCCGATGATCTGTCCGAGAATCTGGTCTTTCTGGCTTTTGGCATAGCGACTGAAGTCAGGAATGTTCAGCGACAGCGTGGCCCAGAAACCGACCATCGCCGTCAGTCCGGCAGCAAAGTAGCCGTAAACGCTGGCACCTTCAGGGCGTTTGGCCGGGATCGCCATCAACTCTGTCATCGACACATTGGGCATCGCCCACATCAGCAGGCCGATGCCGACCGCCACCAGCAACGGCGCGGATAACGTTTCCAGCCACTTGATCGACTCGGCGCCGCGAATCACCACCCACAGGTTCAGCGCCCAGAACACCATGAAGCCGATCACCTCCCCCGTGCCGCCGAGGGATTTCCAGCCCTCGAACACCGAGCCGAGAAACAGGTGAATCGCCAGTCCGCCAAACATCGTCTGAATACCGAACCAGCCACACGCCACCAGCGCGCGGATCAGGCACGGTACGTTGGAGCCAAGAATGCCGAAGGAGGAACGCAGCAACACCGGAAACGGAATGCCGTACTTGGTGCCGGGAAACGCGTTGAGCGTCAGCGGAATCAACACAATGATGTTGGCGAACAGAATCGCCAGCAGCGCTTCGCCAACGCTCAAACCGAAGTACGCCGTCAGCACGCCGCCGAGGGTGTAGGTCGGCACGCAAATCGACATGCCGACCCACAGCGCGGTGATGTGCCATGTGTTCCAGGTTCGTTCGCGCACCTTGGTCGGTGCCATGTCATGGTTGTAACGGGGACTGTCGAGGACGTCGCTGCCGGCTTCGAGTTCGAACAAGCCGTCGCGCTCGGTCACTTGCGATCTGTTCTGTTGCATGGCCGCTCCACTGTTCTTCTGATTATTTTTTGCTCATCAGGCGGCTGGCACATGAAGGTGCAAACCGGACGATGGCCGGAGGAACTGACAACTTTCGTGCACCGGCCATGGTGTCAGCGGCGGCATCAATAAACGTGCCGGGTGCCCCGCATTCACATCGGGCGGTACTGCAAACGTTTTGCAACTTTCTGATATCTATCAGTTTTAATTATTCACCTGGAGGGCCCGCGAAAACTTGTCTGAACGCTCAGGCCAAACGTCGGGCAAGTTGTTCGAACTGTCAGGACTCAATCTGGTGCACTGCATTTATTTTCATTGTGAGCGAGCAGCCGCAGCTCAACTTCAAGCGGCTGATTTCACATACAAAATCTTGCTCATATTTCCATCCTGTCAAGTGCGTCAAAATGGTGAACGGCCTCACCATTTTGGTGATTTGTGGTTTTTATCGTTATTTTTCATGCACTTAAAACATGAATAAGCTTATAAAAAATAATCTTGATCTATTGCAGTTCTACGACTAGTTTCTATTCCTGACAGCACTGACAGGAATACGACCTGCAACGCTGTACATCAATAAAACATCTAGAACCGGCACAAGCCGGTCATGCCTGCGAGGAACTCGGAATGTCTCTGTTGATCCGTGGCACCACCGTTGTTACCCATGATGAAAGTTATCGCGCCGATGTTTATTGCGCTGACGGCGTGATCAAGGCCATTGGTGAAAACCTTGATGTTCCCGCCGGCGCCGAAGTGCTCGACGGCAGCGGCCAATACCTGATGCCCGGCGGCATCGATCCGCACACTCACATGCAACTCCCGTTCATGGGCACCGTCGCCAGCGAAGACTTCTACAGCGGCACCGCTGCGGGTCTGGCCGGCGGCACCACATCGATCATCGATTTTGTGATTCCCAATCCGCAGCAGTCGCTGATGGAAGCGTTTCACCAGTGGCGCGGCTGGGCGCAAAAGTCGGCGTCCGACTATGGCTTCCACGTGGCGATCACCTGGTGGAGCGAGCAGGTGCGCGAGGAAATGGCCGAGCTGGTCAGCGATCACGGGATCAACAGCTTCAAGCATTTCATGGCCTACAAGAACGCGATCATGGCCGCCGATGACACCCTGGTGGCGAGCTTCGAACGCTGCCTGGAGCTCGGTGCGGTGCCGACCGTGCACGCGGAAAACGGTGAACTGGTCTATCACCTGCAACGCAAGTTGATGGCCCAGGGCATCACCGGGCCGGAAGCGCATCCGCTGTCGCGGCCATCGCAGGTTGAAGGTGAAGCGGCAAGCCGGGCGATTCGCATCGCCGAAACCATTGGCACGCCGCTGTATCTGGTGCACGTCTCGACCAAGGAAGCCCTCGACGAAATCACCTATGCGCGCAGCAAGGGCCAGCCGGTCTACGGCGAAGTGCTCGCCGGGCATCTGCTGCTTGACGACAGCGTCTATCAACACCCGGACTGGCAGACCGCCGCCGGTTACGTGATGAGCCCGCCGTTCCGTCCGCGCGGCCATCAAGAGGCGCTCTGGCACGGCTTGCAAAACGGCAATCTGCACACCACCGCCACTGACCACTGCTGCTTCTGCGCCGAACAAAAAGCCGCCGGCCGCGATGACTTCAGCAAGATCCCCAACGGCACCGCCGGCATCGAAGATCGCATGGCCGTGCTTTGGGATGAGGGCGTCAATTCCGGTCGCTTGTCGATGCAGGACTTCGTCGCCCTCACCTCCACCAACACCGCGAAGATCTTCAATCTGTATCCGCGCAAAGGTGCGATTCGCGTTGGCGCCGATGCCGACCTGGTGCTGTGGGACCCGCAAGGCACGCGCACCATTTCCGCCAAGACCCACCATCAGCAGGTGGACTTCAACATCTTCGAAGGCAAGACCGTGCGCGGGGTGCCGAGCCACACCGTCAGCCAGGGCCGTTTGGTCTGGGCCAATGGCGACTTGCGTGCCGAGCGTGGTGCCGGCCGGTACATCGAACGGCCGGCGTATCCGGCGGTGTTTGATTTGCTGAGCAAACGGGCTGAGTTGCACAAACCGACTGCTGTGAAACGCTGAAATCCAGGCCTTCGGCCTTCGCGAGCAGGCTCGCTCCCACATTTGAAACGCATTCCCCTGTGGGAGCGAGCCTGCTCGCGAAGAGGCCGGTCCAGGCCACACAAAAACCAATGCCCATCAGAGGCAGCACCTCAATTAGCCATGAGGCAAAAAACCGTGATCGAGACCCTGAACCATCTCCCCCACCCGCACGAAAGTGCGGCCGCCCTCGCCGGTCATTTCACCGACCTGGCGCCGCCACTCAACGCCCGGCAGGCGCATCTGGAAGCCTCGCGCTGTCTGTATTGCTACGACGCGCCGTGCGTGAACGCGTGCCCGAGCGAGATCGACATCCCGTCGTTCATCCGCAACATTCATCAGGACAACGTGACCGGCGCCGCGCAGAAAATTCTCTCGGCCAACATCCTTGGCGGCAGTTGCGCCCGGGTCTGTCCGACGGAAATCCTTTGCCAGCAAGCCTGCGTGCGCAACAACGCTCAGGAATGCGCGCCGGTGCTGATCGGTCTGCTGCAACGCTACGCCGTGGACAATGCGCACTTCACTGAACACCCGTTCCAGCGCGCCACCGCGACGGGCAAACGCATCGCCGTGGTCGGTGCCGGGCCGGCCGGATTGTCCTGCGCCCATCGCAGCGCCATGCACGGGCATGACGTGGTGATTTTCGAAGCGCGAGAGAAGGCTGGCGGCCTCAATGAATACGGAATCGCCAAGTACAAACTGGTCGACGACTACGCGCAAAAGGAGCTGGATTTCCTCCTGCAAATCGGTGGTATCGAGATTCGTCACGGGCAGACGCTCGGCGACAATCTGACCCTCAGCGAACTGCACCAGCAGTTCGACGCGGTGTTCCTTGGCCTCGGCCTCAACGCCAGCAAGCAACTCGGCCTGCCTCACGAAGAGGCGCCGGGCCTGCTCGCCGCCACCGACTACATTCGCGAACTGCGCCAGGCCGAGGACCTCACGCAATTGCCACTGGCCGAACGCTGCATCGTCCTCGGCGCCGGCAACACCGCTATCGACATGGCCGTGCAGATGGCGCGCCTCGGCGCTCGGGATGTGAATCTGGTGTATCGCCGTGGTGCCGCTGACATGGGCGCCACCGGCCATGAACAGGACATCGCCAAAGCCAATCAGGTACGCCTGCTGACCTGGGCGCAACCCGAGGAAGTGCTGCTCGACGCCCAGGGCCACGTGCGCGGCATGCGCTTCGCCCGCACCACGCTGGTCGACGGTCACCTGCAAACCACCGGCGAAACCTTCGAGCTGGCCGCCGATGCGATCTTCAAAGCCATTGGTCAGGCCTTGGACGACAGCGCCCTCGCCGATCCGCTGGCGCGTGAGCTCAAGCGTCAGGGCGAACGCATTTTCGTCGATGAAAACCTGCGCACCAGCATCCCCGGTGTGTATGCCGGCGGCGACTGCACCAGCCTCGATCAGGATCTCACCGTACAAGCCGTGCAGCACGGCAAACGCGCCGCCGAGGCGATCAACGCTCAACTGATGCTCAACGTGGAGGCTGCGTAAATGGCCGATCTCTCGATTGTCTTCGCCGGCATCAAAGCTCCGAACCCGTTCTGGCTGGCCTCCGCGCCGCCGACCGATAAAGCCTACAACGTTGTCCGCGCCTTTGAGGCGGGCTGGGGCGGCGTGGTCTGGAAAACCCTTGGCGAGGACCCGGCGGCGGTCAACGTGTCTTCGCGTTACTCGGCGCATTACGGCAACAACCGCGAAGTGCTCGGCATCAACAACATCGAACTGATTACCGACCGTTCGCTGGAGATCAACCTGCGCGAAATCACTCAGGTGAAGAAGGACTGGCCGGATCGCGCGCTGATCGTTTCGCTGATGGTGCCGTGCGTCGAGGAGTCGTGGAAACATATCCTGCCGCTGGTGGAAGCCACGGGCGCTGACGGTATCGAGCTGAATTTCGGCTGCCCCCACGGCATGCCCGAGCGCGGCATGGGCGCGGCGGTCGGCCAGGTGCCGGAGTACGTCGAGCAGGTGACGCGATGGTGCAAGACCTATTGCTCGCTGCCGGTGATCGTCAAGCTCACGCCGAACATCACCGACATCCGCGTCGCCGCCCGCGCCGCCCATCGCGGTGGCGCCGATGCGGTGTCGCTGATCAATACGATCAACTCGATCACCAGCGTCGATCTCGAGCACATGGTCGCCCTGCCCACCGTCGGCAGCAAAAGCACCCACGGCGGTTACTGCGGCTCGGCGGTGAAGCCGATTGCGCTGAACATGGTCGCCGAAATCGCCCGCGATCCGCAGACCCAGGGCTTGCCGATCTGCGGTATTGGCGGCATCGGCAGTTGGCGCGATGCGGCGGAATTCATGGCGCTGGGCAGCGGCGCGGTGCAGGTGTGCACCGCGGCGATGTTGCATGGGTTCCGCATTGTCGAGGAGATGAAAGACGGCCTGTCGCGGTGGATGGACAGTCAGGGTTACGCCAGCATCGCCGAGTTTTCGGGGCGTGCGGTGGGCAATACCACGGACTGGAAGTACCTCGACATCAACTATCAGGTCATTGCGAAGATTGATCAGGAGGCGTGCATTGGTTGCGGGCGTTGCCACATTGCTTGCGAGGACACTTCACACCAGGCGATCAGCAGTCTCAAGCAGGCGGACGGCACGCATAAATATGAAGTGATCGATGACGAGTGTGTGGGCTGCAATCTGTGTCAGATCACCTGCCCGGTGGCGGATTGCATCGAGATGGTGCCGATGGAGACGGGCAAGCCGTTCCTGGACTGGAATCATGATCCGAGGAATCCGTATCACGTTGCGGTCTGAATTGGCGGCTGATCCTGGAAGGCCCTCACCCTAACCCTCTCCCAAAGAGAGAGGGCTGGGGCGGGTCAGCTTTTGCTTCAGGGCTCCAGCCCGATCCCGCGCAAAATCACACTCGTCACCGTCTGCACCGCCCGCTCGAACTGCATATCCGACAGCGGTTGATGATCATTGAGAATATTCACCTGGTGATCAAAATCCGCATAGTGCTGCGTCGACGCCCAGATCATGTACAGCAGGCCTGACGGTTCCACCGGCAAGATCCGCTTGTCCTCGACCCATTGGCGAATCTTCGCTTCCTTCATTTTCGCCCAGTCATACAGGCTGACATCCAGCGCCTCGCCCAACGTTGGCGCGCCGTGGATGATCTCGTTGGCCCAGACTTTCGAGCCGTAGGGCCGGCTGCGCGAGTGGTTCATCTTGGCGCGGATGTAGCTGCTCAAGACCACGCGCGGATCGTCGAACATCTCAAAGCACAGCGCATCCTGCTTCCACACTTCGAGCAAGTCGAACAGCACCGCGCTGTACAGCTCGCTCTTGGTTGAAAAATAGTAATGCAGGTTGGAGCGCGGCAGCTGGACTTCGGCCGCAATGTCAGCCATCGCCGTGCTGCCGAAGCCTTTCTCGGCGAATACTTTTTCCGCCGCCAGAAGAATTTTTTCGACGTTACTGCGACGAATCTCGATCTTGTGATTGCCCATGTGGGCTCCCTGACAACAACGTTGCCCAAGACTAGCATCCGCTCTGGTGCGCGGGCGAACGCTGCAAACAAAACTTCTTGCTGACGTGGCGGGATGGCTAAACTGAGGCTCTTCGATCCTGCCTCAGAGGTACACACGATGCTGTTCAAGAACGTCATGACCACCACTGCCCTGCTCGCTTCGCTGTTCGCCGCATCCTCGGTATTCGCCCACGCCCACCTGAAAAGCCAGACCCCGGCCGCCGACAGTACCGTCACCGCCCCGGCCGATTTGCGCCTGACCTTTTCCGAAGGCGTAGAAACCAGTTTCACCAAAGTCACGTTGACCAAGGATGGCGCGCCGGTCGCTGTCAAAGCCCTGACCACTGAAAACGACAAGAAGACCCTGATCGTCACTCCCGCAGCACCACTGACGGCCGGTGAGTACAAAGTCGAATGGCACGCGCTGTCGGTTGACACGCACAAAAGCGAAGGCGCCTATCAGTTCAAGGTCGGCCTGTAATTCATGAGTGAAGCGTTGGTGCTGTGCCGTTTCCTGCATTTCACCGTGGTGTTGATGCTGTTCGGGGCCTGGCTGTTCAGGCCGTTGCTGCTCAAGGGTGAAGCGCCGGAACTGGATCGGCACCAGGCGCGCCTGACGTGTTGGCTGAGCGCTGTGGCACTGCTCAGCGGCATCGCCTGGACGCTGTTGATTACCGCGAGCATGGCCGACTCGGCAGCGGCAGCGTTTGATCCGCACACCGTTGGGCTGGTTCTGGGCACCACATTTTTCGGTCAGGTCTGGCGCTGGCATCTGCTGATCAACGCGGTGCTGCTGATCTTGTTGTTTACCCCCTGGCGATCAAGCCTGCCATGGCGACTGGGCCTGAGCACCCTGCTGCTGGCGACACTGGCGCCGGTCGGGCATGGGGCGATGCTCGATGGTTTGAGCGGACAACTGCTGATTCTCAACCAGATCGTTCATCTGACCTGCGTGGCCGCATGGCTGGGTGGATTGTTGTTGCTGGTGCTGATCCTGCGCCAACCGACTGAGCCGGTGGCCGCTGTGTTGCGACGTTTCAGCGGGATCGGATACGCGTTGGTCGCAGGTCTGCTGATCAGCGGGTTGATCAACGTCCGCGTGCTGACCGGCCAGTGGTGGCCGACACCGCTCTTCAGCGGGTTTGCGTTGATTCTGCTGATCAAGGCGATGCTGGTGTTGGCCATGCTCGGATTGGCGCTGTTCAATCGCTTGCGGATTAATGATTGCGAGCAGCGGATGGAGACGCTCAGGCGCAGCGTGATGCTGGAATGGTTGCTGGGGATTGGCGCAGTGGCGGCGGTTTCACTGCTGGGCACTCTACCGCCGATGATCACTGCCTAAAGATCATGGAGATCCAATGTAGGCGAATTGTGTGGATCAGTGCGGCTGAGTGTCGCCCGCGGCAGTGTCGATGCTGACCACCACCGACATCCCCGGCCGCAACCGTTCCTCTTCCTGCTGATCCGGATCGATGGTGATTCGCACCGGCACGCGCTGGGCGATTTTGACGAAGTTACCCGTCGCGTTATCTGCCTGCAACAAGGCAAATTCCGACCCTGTCCCTGGCGAAATATGCTGCACATGCCCGGTGAATTGGCGGTGGTTCAACGCATCGACGGTAAAACGCACGGGTTGCCCGACGCGCACGTTGTCCATCTGGGTTTCCTTCATGTTGGCGATCACCCATTTCTGATCCGGCACCAGCGCCATCAACTGCGCGCCGGAGTTGACGTAGGCGCCGAGGCGCACGCCGATCTGCCCCAGTTGCCCGTCACGCGGAGCGACGATGCGCGTGTTCGACAGATCGATGCGCGCCAGTTGCACCGCCGCTTCAGCGCTCGCCACCGCCGCTTCCAGCGAGCCGCGATTGACGATCACCGTTTGCAGGTCCTGACGGGCGATTTCCAGATTGGCCTTGGCCTGCGCCACCGCCGCAACACTCTGCGCATTCGCCGCCAGCGCTACATCCATCTCGCGTTTGGACACCGAACCGTCGCGCACCAACGCCTGATTTCGGCGCAGATCCGCCTCGCTTTTGCGCAACTGCGCCTCGCTGTCGGCCTGCACCGCTTGGCGCAATTTAATCGTCGCCTCGGCACTGTTACGCTGCTGCACGACGTTGGCCAGCGCGGCTTTCTGCACGGCCAGTTGTGCCAGCGACTGGTCGAGACGCTGCTGATAGATACGGTCGTCCAGACGCACCAGCAGATCCCCGGCCTTCACAAACTGGAAGTCCTGCACCGGCACTTCATGGACATACCCGGCGAGCTGCGGGCCGATAATCGTCACCTGGCCGCGGATCAAGGCGTTTTCCGTGGTTTCGACCGCGCTGCTGAACGGCGGCAATTGCCACGCGTACAAGACGATCAACACGCCAACGATGGCAATCGCGGCAAAACCCAGCGAAGAGATGATCCGCACCCGCAACGAGCGCGGTTCGGTGTTCGGCGATGATGGCGGCGCCACACCTTCAGGCGTGGCAGCGATGGCATTGGTGGTTGTGGTGGTCGGTTCGGTCATGAAGGAGAAGCACCGCTAGGAGGTACGGGAGGCGCTGGGTCGACGGCTTTGGTGGTGCTCATCAGCCACAGCGCACGAATGGACAGCCAGATCATGGTCAGCACCGCAATCACGGCGATCAGCATGAACACATCGTTGTAGGCCAACACGTTGGCTTCACGGGTCGCCGCGTTGGACAGACTGCGAATCCCGGCCAGATTGCGCAGGCCCGGGTCGGCCAGCAAGGAACCGTAAGCCGAGCCGCCGCTCTGCACCCGAGCAGCCACCAGCGGATCGGACAGCGTCAGGTGCTCGACGAGGTGGCTGGAATGAAATTTCTCGCGCGCGATCTGGAACGTGCCCAACAGCGCCGCGCCGAGCAGGCCGCCGAGGTTGTTGCAGATCCCGAACAACACCGAAAAACTGACCAGATTGCGCGGATTGGTCAGCACATTGCGCGTGCCGAAGACCATGGTCGGCCCGAGGAAGAACGTGCTGCCGAAGGCCAGCAGGAACTGACTGAAGTAGAGGTTTTCCGGGCGGGTCAGGTTGTTCGAATAACTGTCCATCACCGAGCCGGTGGCCATCAGCGCCAGCGAGATGATCAGCGGCATCAACAGGTGTTTGGGGTCGATGGTCAGCGCGCTGGTCAACAGCCCGGCGACACTGCCGATCAGCATGACCACGTACAGGCTGTGCAACTGCTCATAGCCCATGTTCAGGTTCTGCATGAAACCCACTGCACCGGTGGATTGCTCAGAAGTGACCATGCGAATCAACGTCACCGCCAGCGCCAGGCGGATCATCGTCCCGCTGCCGAGCCAGCGGGTCATCAGCATCGGATTGCTGCGATTGTGTTCAATCGCCAGGCCCGCGAGGATCAAGGCAATCGAGGCGGCGAGCGCGTAGCCGATCCAGTTCGCCTCCAGCCACCAGTCGATGCGCCCCAGAGACAGCACCGCACAGAGCAGTGCCACGCCGCTGGCAAGGATGGCAAAGGTCAGAAAATCCAGCGGTTCGAAGGTTTTGAAGCGGTCCCCCGGTGGCAACTTGAGCAGCAGCACGCAGCCGAGCGACAGCAAGGCCATACCCAATTCGAACAGGTACAAGCCGCGCCATTCAGCGATCTGCAAAAGGTCTTCGGAGAACAGGCGCGCCAGCGGCAGCGCCAGTTGTGAAGCGCCAAGCCCCAGCACCAGCGCCTTGAGTCGCCATTTGGCCGGAAATGCCTGGACCATGTAATACAGACCCAACGAACTGAGCGCCGCGCCGACCATGCCGTGCGCCGCCCGCACCGCCACGGCGGAATTCAGGTCGTTGACAAACAAATGGCCGAACGTCACCAGCGCATAGAGCACCAGAAACACCTCGGTGAATGCACGCAAACCGAACTGCTGGCGAAACTTCACCAGCAGCAGGTTCATCGACACGTTGGTCATCACATACGCCGCCGGCAGCCAGGCCATCTCCGCCGTGGTCGCGCCGAGCGCGCCTTGCAGGTAAGGCAGGTTGGCGACCACCAGCGAGTTGCCCAGGCCACCGGTCACCGCTACCAGCAAACCGACCAGCGCATAGGCCAGGCGCTTGGGGTTGGAGTGCAGCGGCGTCGACGGGGAACCGGGCAGGCTGGGCTTCTCGTGTGGCTGCCAGTGGCGCGGGGCGTATTGATCCATTGAAAGGCCTTGGGCGGAACGTGGGTGAAGTTTGCCGCAAATTCATCGGCAACACACATCCCATGGACAACACAAATCAAATGTGGGAGCGGGCTTGCTCGCGAATGCGGTGTGTCAGGCGGCACTTCCGATTCTGATTTACCGCGTCGCGAGCAAGCCCGCTCTCACAAGGAGATTAGCTACGGCGCGAAGTCATCGTATAACTTACTGTTGACATTCCCGGAAAACCTAGGAAATATCCGCCTCGATGTTGTACGACGACGTATAACAAATAATAAAAACAACAAACGAATCAGGGAGCGTCACAGTGAGCACACTCGTCCGCAATTCCGTCCGCCTTTCCCGCTTTGCCACGCTGCGCCCGCGTACCACCCTCGGCCTGATCGGCTGCGGCAGCCTCGCCCTGGCCTTACCGATGAGCGCCGATGCCGAAGGTTTTCTCGACGACAGCAAGGCCACGCTGAACTTGCGCAACGCCTACTTCAACCGCAACTTCGTCAACCCGGCCTATCCGCAGGGCAAGGCCGAAGAGTGGACGCAAAGCTTCATTCTCGATGCCAAATCCGGCTTCACCCAAGGCACCGTCGGTTTTGGCCTCGACGTGCTGGGGATGTACTCGCAAAAGCTCGATGGCGGCAAAGGCACGGGCGGCACGCAATTGCTGCCGATCCACGATGACGGGCGCCCGGCAGACAACTTCGGTCGCCTCGGGGTCGCGCTGAAAGCCAAGGTGTCGAAGACCGAACTGAAAGTCGGCGAATGGATGCCGGTGCTACCGATACTGCGCTCTGATGATGGCCGCTCGCTGCCGCAGACCTTTCGTGGCGGCCAGATCACCTCCACCGAGATCAACGGCCTGACCGTCTACGGCGGCCAGTTCCGTGGCAACAGCCCGCGCAACGACGCAAGCATGGAAGACATGACGATGAATGGCCGCGGCGCGTTCACTTCGGATCGCTTCAATTTCGGCGGCGGCGAATACAGCTTCAACGACAAGCGCACTCTGGTCGGCGTGTGGTACGCCGAACTCAGCGACATCTACCAACAGCAGTATTTCAACCTCAGCCACAGCCAGCCAATGGGCGACTGGACCCTGGGCGCCAACCTCGGTTTCTTCACCGGCAAGGAAGACGGCAGCGCTCAGGCCGGCGAGCTCGACAACAAGACCGCGTTCGCCCTGCTTTCGGCCAGATACGGTGGCAACACCTTCTATGTCGGCCTGCAAAAACTCAGTGGCGACGACGCGTGGATGCGGGTCAACGGCACCAGCGGCGGCACCCTGGCCAACGACAGCTACAACGCCAGTTACGACAACGCCAAAGAGCGTTCCTGGCAGTTGCGCCACGACTACAACTTCGTTGCCCTCGGCATCCCCGGCCTGACCCTGATGAACCGCTACATCAGCGGCGACAACGTGCACACCGGGACGATTACTGATGGCAAGGAATGGGGGCGCGAGTCGGAGCTGGCCTACACCGTGCAGAGCGGCCCGCTGAAAAGCCTCAACGTGAAATGGCGCAATGCGACGATTCGCCGGGACTTCAGCACCAACGAGTTCGACGAGAACCGGATCTTTATCAGTTATCCGATTTCGTTGTTGTAAGCAGATCTCTTTTGACCCTGTGGGAGCGAGCCTGCTCGCGAAGTCGGCGGCAGATTCACCATTGATGTTGATTGACACACCGCTTTCGCGAGCAAGCCCGCTCCCACAGGTGGAACCGCATTGCAAAGAGGGCATTGTGCTGATGGAACATCAATCGGCCCTTCCGTCATTTACACCGAAAGTCGCGTTGACAAGTTCTGGAAACCCTACCGATACTTCAGCGCAGTCATACGACAACCTACAACAAACCTAATAACAATGTGTTCAGGGATTGCCATGACGTCTACCTCTACTCCCCGCGCTCCATTCAATCGCCTGCTGCTGACCGGCGCCGCCGGTGGCTTGGGCAAGGTCCTGCGCGAACGTATGCGCCCTTATGCCAACGTTCTGCGTCTGTCCGACATCGCCGCCCTCGCCCCGGCGGTTGATGACCGTGAAGAAATCGTCGTCTGCGACCTCGCCGACAAACAGGCCGTGCACCAATTGGTCGAAGGCGTCGACGCGATCCTGCACTTTGGCGGCGTCTCCGTTGAACGCCCATTCGAAGAGATCCTCGGCGCCAACATCTGCGGCGTCTTTCACCTCTATGAAGCCGCGCGCCGGCATGGCGTGAAGCGGGTGATCTTCGCCAGTTCCAACCACGTCATCGGCTTCTACCAGCAGGACGAAAAACTCGACGCTACCTCGGCGCGCCGCCCGGATGGCTACTATGGATTGTCCAAGTCCTACGGCGAAGACATGGCCAGTTTCTACTTTGATCGCTACGGCATCGAGACCGTGAGCATCCGCATCGGCTCCTCGTTCCCCGAGCCGCAAAACCGCCGCATGATGCACACCTGGCTGAGCTTCGACGACCTCACGCAACTGCTCGAGCGCTCGCTGTACACGCCCAACGTCGGCCACACCATCGTCTACGGCATGTCCGCCAACAAGGACGTCTGGTGGGACAATCGCTTTGCCAGTCACCTCGGTTTCGAGGCCAAAGACAGTTCCGAAGTGTTCCGCGAAAAGGTCGAAGCGCAGCCGCTGCCGGCCGCCGATGACCCGGCGCGGATTTATCAGGGTGGCGCGTTCGTCGCGGCCGGCCCGTTCGGCGACTGATCACTCTGACAACGACACAAGGGGATGAACATGCAAGCCGAATTGATCGTCGATGCTCGCAACGCCGTGGGCGAAAGCCCGGTGTGGGTGCCGCAGGAAAACGCGCTGTACTGGGTCGACATTCCCAACGGTGGCCTGCAACGCTGGAGCGCCGACACTGGGCATGTGCATGCCTGGAAAGCCCCGCAAATGCTTGCCTGCATCGCCCGCCACAGCCGTGGTGGCTGGATCGCCGGCATGGAAAACGGCTTTTTTCACCTGCAGCCGCACACCGATGGCAGCCTCGACAGTGAACTGCTGGCCAGCGTCGAACACCGCCGCGAAGACATGCGTCTCAACGATGGTCGCTGCGACCGTCAGGGCCGGTTCTGGGCTGGCAGCATGGTGCTGAACATGGGCCTGAATGCCCCCGAAGGGCGACTTTATCGTTACGGCGCCGGGCAGTCTGGTGTGGTTGAGGCGCAACTCGACGGCTTCATCGTGCCCAATGGCCTCGGCTTCAGCCCCGACGGCAAGACGATGTACCTGTCCGACTCGCACCCCAACGTGCAACTGATCTGGGCGTTCGATTACGACACCGACACCGGCACCCCCTCGAACCGCCGGGTGTTTGTCGACATGAACGATTACTGCGGTCGCCCCGACGGCGCGGCAGTAGACGCCGACGGTTGCTACTGGATCTGCGCCAACGACGCCGGCCTCGTCCATCGCTTCACGCCGGACGGACGCCTCGATTACTCACTGCCGGTGCCGGTGAAAAAACCGACCATGTGCGCCTTCGGTGGCAGCGCAATGGACACCTTGTTCGTCGCCTCGATCCGCCCCGGCGACGACCACGACCCGCACTCCCTGGCCGGCGGCGTGTTCGCCCTCAACACCGGCGTCAAAGGCCTGCCGGAACCGTTGTTCGACGCTTTGCTGTAACCCGCTTCTGCTGCATCGCTGTGCCTTGAACACAACAATAACAAGACTGGAGACACCCCCATGGACTTCAAACGCACCTTGCTCGCCGCTGCACTCCCGCTGATGTTCACCTTCACCGGTGCCGCCCAGGCGCTGGAAATCAAGTTCGCCGATATTCACCCCGCCGGTTATCCGACCGTGGTCGCTGAAAAAAGCATGGGCGATGCCCTGACCAAGGAAACCAACGGCGACCTCACCTTCAAGTACTTCCCGGGCGGTGTGCTCGGTTCGGAAAAGGAAGTCATCGAACAGGCGCAGGTCGGCGCAATCCAGATGACCCGCGTCAGCCTCGGCATCGTCGGTCCGGTGGTGCCGGATGTGAACGTGTTCAACATGCCGTTCATCTTCCGCGACCAGGCGCACATGCGCGCGGTCATCGACGGCGAAGTCGGCGATGCGATCCTCGACAAGATCACCAACTCGGAATTCGGTCTGGTCGCGCTGGCCTGGATGGATGGCGGCACGCGTAACATCTACACCAAGAAACCCGTGCGCAAACTCGAAGACCTCAAGGGCATGAAAATCCGCGTGCAAGGCAATCCGATGTTCATCGAAACCATCAACGCGATGGGCGGCAACGGCATCGCCATGGACACCGGGGAAATCTTCAGCGCCCTGCAAACCGGTGTGATCGACGGTGCGGAAAACAACCCGCCCACCCTGCTCGAACACAACCACTTCCAGAACGCCAAGTTCTACAGCCTGACCGGGCACCTGATCCTGCCCGAGCCGATCGTGATGTCGAAAATCACCTGGGAAAAACTCACCCCTGACCAGCAGACCCTGGTGAAGAAAGCCGCCAAGGATGCACAACTTGAAGAACGCAAGTTGTGGGATGCCAAGTCCGCCAGCAGCGAAGAGAAACTCAAGGCTGCCGGCGTCGAGTTCATCACTGTCGACAAGAAACCCTTCTACGAGGCCACTGCCTCGGTTCGCGAGAAATACGGCGCGCCTTACGCCGACCTGATCAAGCGCATCGAAGCCGTGCAGTAACCCTCCCAGCCCTCAATGAAAGGCCCGGCAGCGCAGGCATCCATCGACACCTGCGACTGCCCGGTTACGGTGGAACCCGATGAAGAATTCGCTGCTGCGCCTCAACGACTTGCTGTACATGACCTGCATCTGGGTCGCTGGCCTGTCGGTATTGGCCATCGCCCTGATCATTCCCTGGGGCGTGTTCGCCCGCTACGCACTCGGCACCGGTTCGAGCTGGCCGGAGCCCACCGCGATCCTGCTGATGATCGTCTTCACCTTCATCGGCGCTGCTGCCAGTTATCGCGCTGGCGCACACATGGCCGTGGCGATGGTCACCGACCGTTTACCACCGAACTTGCGCCGAACCATGAGCATCATCTCCCAGTTGCTGATGGGCACCATTTGCCTGTTCATGACCATTTGGGGCGCCAAGTTGTGCGCCTCGACGTGGAACCAGTTCATGAGCGCCCTGCCGACCTTGCGCGTCGGCATCACTTACATGCCGATCCCGATTGGTGGCACCCTGACGCTGGTGTTCGTGCTGGAAAAACTCTTTATGGGCGACCAAAGCAACCGTCGCGTTGTGCGCTTCGATCTGGTTGAAGAAAACGAAGGGGCTGCCTGATGGACGCACTGATTCTGCTGGGCAGTTTTATCGTATTGATTCTGATCGGCATGCCAGTCGCTTACGCGCTCGGACTGTCGGCGCTGATTGGCGCGTGGTGGATCGACATTCCGTTTCAGGCGCTGATGATTCAGGTCGCGGGCGGGGTGAACAAATTTTCGCTGCTGGCGATTCCATTCTTTGTGCTGGCCGGGGCGATCATGGCCGAGGGCGGCATGTCGCGGCGGCTGGTGGCGTTTGCCGGGGTGCTGGTCGGGTTTGTGCGCGGCGGCCTGTCGTTGGTCAACATCATGGCCTCGACGTTTTTCGGCGCGATCTCCGGCTCGTCAGTGGCCGACACCGCGTCGGTGGGCTCGGTGCTGATTCCGGAAATGGAGCGCAAAGGCTATCCGCGCGAGTTCTCCACGGCGGTGACTGTCAGCGGTTCGGTGCAGGCCTTGCTGACACCGCCAAGCCACAACTCGGTGCTCTATTCGCTGGCGGCCGGCGGCACCGTTTCCATCGCGTCGCTGTTCATGGCCGGCGTGGTTCCGGGCCTGCTGATGAGCACGTGCCTGATGGTGCTGTGCCTGATCTTCGCGAAAAAACGCGACTACCCGAAAGGCGAGGTCATTCCACTGCGCCAGGCGCTGAAAATTTGCGGTGAAGCACTGTGGGGCATGATGGCGATGGTGATCATCCTCGGCGGGATTCTCTCGGGGATTTTCACCGCGACCGAGTCGGCGGCGATTGCCGTGCTCTGGGCGTTCTTCGTCACCATGTTTATCTACCGCGACTACAAATGGAGCGAACTGCCGAAACTGATGCACCGCACCGTGCGCACGATTTCGATTGTGATGATCCTGATCGGCTTCGCTGCGAGCTTCGGCTACATCATGACGCTCATGCAGATTCCGGCAAAGATCACCACGCTGTTCCTGACCCTGTCGGACAACCGCTACGTGATCCTGATGTGCATCAACGTCATGCTGCTGTTGCTCGGCACGGTGATGGACATGGCGCCGCTGATCCTGATCCTCACGCCGATCCTGATGCCGGTGATTCTCGGCATCGGCGTTGACCCGGTGCAGTTCGGCATGATCATGCTGGTGAATTTGGGGATCGGACTGATAACGCCGCCGGTGGGCGCGGTGCTGTTTGTCGGTTCGGCGGTGGGCAAAGTGAGTATTGAAAGCACTGTAAAAGCGTTGCTGCCGTTCTACACGGTGTTGTTCCTGGTGTTGCTTCTGGTCACCTACGTTCCGGCGATTTCGCTGTGGTTGCCGCATTTGGTGTTGTAAGCCGAAAACGGATCGCAGCCCGTCAGGGCTGCGATTTTGCTTTACGCCCGCAACAACATGTACCCCGCCACCACCAGACAGACACTGGCAAATCCCACCTGCAACGCCCGCGCCGGCACCCGCGCGCACAGCCTGCGCCCGATGATCATGCCAACGACACTGGCGACGATAAACGCCACGCCCTGCCCGTCAATCCGCACACCGGCGTGAAACGATCCGATTACGCCAATCGCTGAAATCAGACAGATCACCATCAGCGACGTCGCAACAATCCCGCGCATCTGCACATCGGTCAGTTGCTTGAACGCTGGCACAATCAAAAAGCCGCCGCCGACGCCGAGCAAACCGGACACCACACCCGTGACCGCGCCCAACGCTGCCAGCGTGGCCGTGCATTTGGCGGTCCAGTCGAAGCGCCCGGTTTCTTCGTTGAGCATGCAGTTCTTCTGGCCCCAACTGGCGTGACCATGATCGCTCGGCCCTGCCTGCTGACGCTCACGACGCAGCATGCGCCAGGCCACCATGACCATCAGCAGGCTGAACAGCACCATCAGGATTTTCTCCGGCAACTGATGCGCGAAGTAGATCCCCAGCGGCGAAAACACCGCGCCCAGCGCCGCAATCAACAGCGCCGCGCGATAACGCACCAGACCATGACGCAAACCATCGATGGCGCCAACCGCCGCCGCACTGCCGACCGCAAACAAGGCGACCGGCGCCGCTTGCGTCATTGTCCAGCCGAGCCCGAGCACCAGCGCCGGCACCGCAAGAATGCCGCCGCCAGCCCCGGTCAAACCGAGGATCAGCCCCATTACCACGCCAAACACACTTGCCAGCAACATAGGGTTT
The DNA here is from genome assembly GCF_963970475.1 of Pseudomonas sp. EA_5y_Pfl2_R50. NCBI lineage: Bacteria > Pseudomonadati > Pseudomonadota > Gammaproteobacteria > Pseudomonadales > Pseudomonadaceae > Pseudomonas > Pseudomonas sp. EA_5y_Pfl2_R50. The sequence goes on from NZ_CAXAPT010000001.1 coordinate 310,955, forward strand.
TCTCAGTCGACCTTGGACAGGCGCGTCAGCCACTCGCGGCCCTTGAGCATGCCGTTCCAGTAGAACCACGGCAGCAAGGTTGCCTTGAGAAACCATGCCGAGCGCCGCGCCACCGTCGGGTCCAGCAGGAACGTCGGCAGCAACTTACCGGCATAGCCGAACTCGGCAAGGATCACCTTGCCCTTCTCCACCGTCAGCGGGCAGGAACCGTAGCCGTCGTACTTCAGCGGTAGCGGTTGTTGCTTGCGCAGGGCCAGCAGGTTTTCCGCCACCACCACGACCTGCTTGCGCACTGCCGCTGCGGTTTTCGCGTTGCTGGTGCCGCAGATATCGCCGAGCGCGAACACCTCGGCATAGCGCGGATGCTGCAAGCTGTGCGGATCGACTTCGCACCAGCCAGCGGCATCGGCCAGCGGGCTTTGTGCAATGAAATCCGGGGAAACCTGCGGCGGCACGACATGCAACAGATCGAAGGTTTTCGCCTCGCGGCTGACGTTCCCCTCGGCGTCCTTGATCTCGAACCACGCGGTTTTCGCCGGGCCGTCGACCTTGACCAAGTTCGAATTGAACGCCAGTTTCGCGTTGTATTTCTCGATGTACTTCATCAACGGCGGGACAAAAGTCGCCACGCCGAACAGCGCGGCGCCGGCCAGATTGAATTCGACGTGAATGTTGCTCAGCGCAGCGTTTTTACGCCAGTGATCGCAGGACAGGTACAGCGCTTTTTGCGGCGCACCGGCGCATTTGATTGGCATCGCCGGTTGGGTGAACAGCGCTTTACCGCCGCGCAGTTTCTGCACTTGATCCCACGTGTATTGCGCGTGCTGGTAGCTGTAATTGGAAGTGACGCCATGCTGGCCGAGGCTTTGCTGCAAGCCTTCGATTTTCTCCCACGCCAGGCGCAGGCCGGGGCAGACGATCAGGTTCTGGTAGCTGACCGTGCGCTCGTCGTTGAGGGTGAGTCGTTTATTGTCGGGATCGATGCCCGTGACGGCGGCTTGAACCCAAGTGGCCTGGCGCGGCAGCACTTTGACCATAGGCCGGACGGTATCCTTGACGTTATAGACGCCACCGCCGACCAGCGTCCACGCCGGCTGGTAGTAATGGTGAGTGCTCGGCTCGATGACCGTGATGCTCAGGGTCGGATCACGCTTGAGCAGACTGGCGACAAAACCCATACCGGCCGTACCGCCACCGATGACCACGATATCTGCACTGATGGATGAGCCCCAGTGTTGATCGTTCATTGCTTGTTCCTTTTGCTGCACGCAAGGATTGTTCTAGCCAACACATGGAACCCGTGTCATGGCTGGCATTTATTGATGGCCCAGACTTTTCAACACGGCTCCGCAATAGAGTCCGGACAGGGTCTTCATTACCTGGATCACTTCGTGGCTGGCCAGCCCGTAGAAAATGTATTTGCCTTCACGGCGGGTCGCGACCAGACCTTCGTCCCGCAGGATGCCCAGTTGCTGGGACAACGTAGGCTGGCGCACGCCGGTCATGGTTTCCAGTTCGCCGACGTTGCGTTCGCCCTGGGTCAATTGACACAGGATCAACAGGCGATCTTCGTTGGCCAGGGCCTTGAGCAACGCGCAGGCCTTGGAGGCCGAGGCGCGCAGTTGGGCGACTTCACATTCGGTCAGACTGGATTGCATTTGCACGATGCCTTCAACGTCACTTAAGCTGCGAACATTATGTTTTTAGATAAAGTGTTGCAACCCATTTCCCAAGTTCAGGTTGATGTCCATGCCCGCGCAGATTGAAGCTTTCCTCGACCCCGCGTCCTCGACCTACAGCTATATGGTCTATGAAGCCGATGGCGGGCAGTGTGCAATCATCGATCCGGTACTCGATTACGACGCAGCTGCCGGTCGCACCTGTACCGTGCAGGCCGACAAAATCATCGCCTTCGTGCGTCAACACCGCCTGCAGGTGCAATGGCTGCTGGAAACCCACGCCCACGCCGACCACCTGTCCGCCGCGCCTTACTTGCGCCGCGAACTGGGCGGCAAGATCGCCATCGGTGAATCAATCAGCAAAGTGCAGAACGTGTTCAAGGCGCTGTTCAATCTGGAGCCGGAATTCTGCGTCGACGGTTCGCAATTCGATCACCTGTTCGCGCCGAACGAGTCATTCCGCATCGGCAATCTCAAGGCCACCGCCCTTCACGTTCCCGGGCATACCCCCGCGGACATGGCCTACTTGATCGACGGCGAACAGATTCTGGTCGGCGACACGCTGTTCATGCCCGACGTCGGCACCGCGCGCTGCGACTTTCCCGGCGGCAACGCCCATCAGCTGTTCAACTCGATTCACAAACTGCTGGCCTTCCCGGCCAGCGTGAAACTCTACGTCTGCCACGATTACCCGCCCGAGGGCCGCGCCGCGCAGTGCCAGACCACGGTCGGTGAACAGCGCAAAAGCAATATTCATGTGCATGACGGCATCGATGAAGCGGCGTTTGTAGAGATGCGCACCAAACGCGATGCCGGATTGGGCATGCCGACATTGCTGCTGCCGGCAATTCAGGTAAATGTACGGGCGGGGAATCTGCCACCGGCGGAGGACAACGGTGTGGTGTATCTGAAGATTCCGCTCAATTCTCTATAGGAAAAAGTCGCTCGGACCACCGCCAGATTATTTTTCCTACGAACGCCGGCGATAGTGATGAACTGGCGAAAATCCCCTGAACGATCAGACTCCATTGGGCAAACAATCAATGGAGTTTTCGCAATATGGATATTCGCCGTAATCACCGCGACATGACGCTGCAACAGAAGTCCGCGTTCGTCGAAGCGATACTGATACTGAAAAACAACGTCGACAGCGTCCTGCGTCCCGGACAGCAAAGTCGCTACGATGACTTTGTGCAAATTCACAAAAACTCGATGGGTGGGGCCAATCCGCTGATACCCAATCCCCATCGCAGCCCTTTGTTTTATCCATGGCATCGAATTCTGATTCGCCAGTTCGAACGGGCCCTGCAATCCGCCGCCAATGATCCGACCATCACCCTGCCTTACTGGAACTGGCAACTGACCGGAGCCGACAACCCCTTCACGTCAAACTTCATGGGTTCAAACGGTGACAACCTGCAGGATCAGCGTGTCACCAACGGCCCGTTTTCCAGGGAACACTCACAATTCGATGTCAGGGTCTGGGACGAGGGCACAGGCAACACCGGCATTCGTCGAAATCTGGGGGCAAGCGGCGCACTGCCCACTCCGCTGGATGTTATTTCGACCCTTAACAGAACGCCTTACTGGATGGAAGAAAACGGCTGGGAAAACCTCTCGGAAAGCCTTTTGCACAATCCGGTACATGCCTGGATCGGCGGCAACATGGCACAAGCCTCCTCACCCAACGATCCGATATTCTTCCTGCACCACTGCTACCTCGACTTGCTGTGGGAACGCTGGAAACATCAGCATGCTGGAACTCCAGGCTTTACCGATGAGGCTGGCTCGGTAGATACGAACGAAACTGTCCTGATCTTTCATCCGGCCAATGAACTGGCGCCCTGGACGCAAACCTTTACCGTCCGACAAACCCTCTCCACCGCAGAGCTCGATTACCAGTATGACTACGTCTGACATTCAGTTACCCAGCGTCAGGCCGTTCGCTGGCAAGGGCAACGCAGTCTTGTAGCGCACCTGCTTGAGCGCAAAGCTCGAACGGATGTTCGCCACACCGGGGACCTTGGTGAGGAAGTCCATCATGAAGCGTTCCAGCGACTGAATCGTCGGCACCAGGACCCGGATGAGGTAATCCGGGTCTCCGGCCATCAGATAGCACTCCATGACTTCCGGTCGATCGGAAATCGCCTCTTCGAAATGCTGCAACGCCTCCTCGACCTGTTTTTCCAGGCTGACATGGATGAACACATTCACATGCAGCCCCAGCAGGTCGGCATCCAGCAGCGTGACCTGTTCGCGAATCAGGCCCAATTCCTCCATCGCCTTGACCCGATTGAAACACGGTGTAGGCGACAGATTCACCGAGCGGGCGAGGTCGGCGTTGGTGATGCGCGCGTTCTCCTGAAGGCTGTTGAGAATGCCGATGTCGGTACGGTCCAGTTTGCGCATGAGACAAAACCACCTGCTTTTTATGTTTATGCAGAATTTCTATCTGCAAATCGTCTCCGACGCAACGAAACAGAGATAAATATTCTTCTAGCCCGGGCCTATGATTGTTGTAGGACAAGATTTCTTTCACCCAAGAATGATTGCCAGCTCACTACAAGAAATTCACAAGATCGAGCGTAGAAGCCATGACCCAAGCGTATGAACCGCTGCGCCTGCACGTCCCTGAACCCTCGGGCCGTCCCGGCTGTAAAACCGACTTTTCCTACCTGCATCTGACCGATGCAGGCACGGTGCGCAAACCTTCCATCGACGTCGAACCTGCCGACACCGCCGACCTGGCGCGTGGGCTGATTCGCGTGCTCGACGATCAGGGCAACGCCCTCGGCCCCTGGGCCGAAAACGTGCCGGTCGACATCCTGCGCAAGGGCATGCGCGCCATGCTCAAGACGCGGATCTACGACAACCGCATGGTGGTCGCCCAGCGTCAGAAAAAGATGTCGTTCTACATGCAGAGCCTCGGCGAAGAAGCCATCGGCAGTGCTCAGGCCCTGGCCTTGAACATCGACGACATGTGCTTCCCGACCTACCGCCAGCAAAGCATCCTCATGGCCCGCGAAGTGCCGCTGGTCGACCTGATCTGCCAGTTGCTGTCCAACGAGCGCGACCCGCTCAAGGGCCGCCAGTTGCCGATCATGTACTCGGTCAAGGACGCGGGTTTCTTCACCATCTCCGGCAACCTCGCCACCCAGTTCATTCAGGCCGTGGGCTGGGGCATGGCTTCGGCGATCAAGGGCGACACCAAAATCGCCTCGGCGTGGATCGGTGACGGCGCCACCGCCGAATCGGACTTCCACACCGCCCTCACCTTCGCTCACGTGTACCGCGCGCCGGTGATCCTCAACGTCGTCAACAACCAATGGGCGATCTCGACCTTCCAGGCCATCGCCGGGGGCGAAGCCACCACTTTCGCCGGACGCGGCGTCGGTTGTGGCATCGCCTCGCTGCGGGTCGACGGCAACGACTTCTACGCGGTCTACGCCGCTTCCGCCTGGGCTGCCGAACGCGCCCGGCGCAACCTCGGCCCGACCATGATCGAATGGGTCACCTACCGCGCCGGCCCGCACTCGACCTCCGACGACCCGTCGAAATATCGGCCTGCCGATGACTGGAGCCACTTCCCGCTGGGTGACCCGATTGCCCGCCTGAAGCAGCACCTGATCAAGGTCGGCCACTGGTCGGAAGAAGAGCACGCCGCCGTCAGCGCCGAGCTCGAAGCCGAAGTGATTGCCGCGCAGAAACAGGCTGAACAGTACGGCACCCTCGCCGGCGGCCAGATTCCAAGCGCCGCGACCATGTTCGAAGACGTCTACAAAGAGATGCCGGAGCACTTGAAGCGCCAGCGTCAGCAGTTGGGGATCTGACATGAACGATCACAACAACAATATTCAGCTGGAAACCGCCATGACCACGACCACCATGACCATGATCCAGGCCCTGCGCTCGGCCATGGATGTGATGCTTGAGCGTGACGACAACGTGGTGGTGTTCGGTCAGGACGTCGGCTACTTCGGCGGCGTGTTCCGTTGCACCGAAGGCCTGCAGACCAAGTACGGCACCTCGCGCGTGTTCGATGCGCCGATCTCGGAAAGCGGCATCGTCGGCGTAGCCGTCGGCATGGGCGCTTACGGTTTGCGCCCGGTCGCCGAGATTCAGTTTGCCGATTACGTCTACCCTGCTTCCGACCAGATCATTTCCGAAGCAGCGCGCCTGCGTTATCGCTCGGCTGGCGAGTTCACCGCGCCGATGACCCTGCGCATGCCGTGCGGCGGCGGCATCTACGGCGGCCAGACCCACAGCCAGAGCATCGAGGCGATGTTCACCCAGGTCTGCGGTCTGCGCACCGTCATGCCGTCCAACCCGTATGACGCCAAAGGCCTGTTGATCGCGTCCATCGAAAACGATGACCCGGTGATCTTCCTTGAGCCGAAACGCCTGTACAACGGCCCGTTCGACGGTCACCACGACCGCCCGGTAACGCCGTGGTCGAAACACCCGCAAGCCCAGGTGCCGGACGGTTACTACACCGTGCCGCTGGACGTTGCCGCGATCACCCGTCCAGGCAAGGACGTGACCGTGCTGACCTACGGCACCACCGTCTACGTCTCGCAAGTGGCCGCCGAAGAATCCGGCATTGACGCTGAAGTCATCGACCTGCGCAGCCTGTGGCCGCTGGACCTGGAAACCATCGTCAAGTCGGTGAAGAAAACCGGTCGTTGCGTGGTGGTGCACGAAGCCACCCGCACCTGCGGTTTCGGCGCCGAACTGGTGTCGCTGGTGCAAGAGCATTGTTTCCATCACCTGGAAGCGCCAATCGAACGCGTCACCGGTTGGGACACCCCCTACCCGCACGCGCAGGAATGGGCGTATTTCCCTGGGCCGTCCCGAGTGGGCGCGGCGTTGAAACGGGTCATGGAGGTCTGAATGGGCACGCACGTTATCAAGATGCCGGACATCGGCGAAGGCATCGCAGAAGTAGAACTGTCGCAGTGGCACGTCAAGGTCGGTGATCTGGTGGTTGAAGATCAGGTGCTGGCGGATGTGATGACCGACAAGGCGATGGTCGATATTCCGTCACCGGTGCACGGCAAGGTGATTGCTCTTGGGGGGCAACCGGGTGAAGTGATGGCGGTCGGCAGTGTGCTGATCAGCATTGAAGTCGAGGGGGCCGGCAACCTCAAGGAATCCGCCGCTCCGGTTGTGACGAAAGAGCCTGTTGCGCCGCAAGTTGAAGCCGTTGTCGAGAGCAAACCCGCACCGGCCGCACCACGCCCGGCTGCCGTTTGCCAGGGCCCGATGGTTGCCCGCGAAGCAAATGAACGCCCTCTCGCGTCGCCGGCCGTGCGCAAACACGCATTGGATCTGGGGATTCAATTGCGCCTGGTGCGCGGTTCGGGCCCGGCCGGTCGCGTGTTGCACGAAGACCTGGACGCTTATCTGGCGCAAGGTCAGTCGAACGCCTCGGCGCCGGGTGCTGCTGCTTACGCCCAGCGTAACGACGAAGAACAGATTCAAGTCATCGGCATGCGCCGCAAGATCGCCCAGCGCATGCAGGACGCCACCCAGCGTGCCGCGCACTTCAGCTACGTCGAAGAAATCGACGTCACCGCGATTGAAGAGCTGCGCGCGCACCTGAACGAAAAACACGGCGCCAACCGCGGCAAGTTGACCTTGTTGCCGTTCCTCGTCCGCGCCTTGGTCGTCGCCCTGCGCGACTTCCCGCAAATCAACGCCCGTTACGACGACGAAGCCCAGGTCATCACCCGCCTCGGTGCGGTGCATGTCGGCGTCGCCACGCAAAGCGATGTCGGCCTGATGGTGCCCGTGGTGCGTCATGCCGAGGCGCGCAGCCTGTGGGACAGCGCCGCCGAAATCTCCCGTTTGGCCAATGCTGCCCGCAATGGCAAGGCCAGCCGCGATGAGCTGTCCGGCTCGACCATCACCCTGACCAGTCTCGGGGCCTTGGGCGGCATCGTCAGCACCCCTGTGCTGAACCTGCCGGAAGTGGCCATCGTCGGCGTCAACAAAATCGTCGAACGCCCGATGGTCGTCAAAGGCCAGGTGGTGATCCGCAAGATGATGAACCTCTCCAGTTCCTTCGATCACCGCGTGGTCGATGGCATGGACGCGGCGCTCTTCATCCAGGCCATTCGTGGCTTGATCGAACAACCTGCCACTTTATTTGTGGAGTAAGGCGCGCATGCAAGCTCTGAACACTACGCTGCTGATCATCGGCGGCGGCCCCGGCGGTTATGTGACCGCGATCCGCGCCGGGCAACTGGGCATCCCGACGATTCTGGTCGAAGGCCAGTCGCTGGGCGGCACCTGCCTGAACATCGGCTGCATCCCGTCGAAAGCGCTGATCCATGTGGCTGAGCAGTTTCACCAGACGCAACACCACAGCCAGCATTCCGCGCTGGGCATCAGCGTTTCCGCGCCGTCCCTCGACATCACCAAAAGCGTCGAGTGGAAGGACGGCATCGTTGATCGCCTGACCACCGGCGTTGCAACGCTGCTGAAGAAAAACAAGGTTCAGGTCATCAATGGCTGGGCCAAGGTGATCGACGGCAAGACGGTTGAAGTCGGCGATACGCGCATTCAGTGCGAGCATCTGGTGCTGGCCACCGGTTCGACCAGCGTCAATTTGCCGATCCTGCCGATTGGCGGGCCAATCATTTCTTCCACCGAAGCGCTGGCGCCGAAATCCGTGCCCAAACGCCTCGTCGTGGTCGGCGGTGGTTACATCGGCCTGGAACTCGGCATTGCTTATCGCAAGCTCGGTGCTGAAGTCAGTGTGGTCGAGGCGCAGGATCGTATCTTGCCGGCCTACGACGCCGAACTGACGCAACCGGTGCATGACGCGCTGAAGCAAATGGGCGTGAAGCTCTACCTCAAGCACAGCGTGCTGGGGTTCGACGGCACTTTGCAGGTGCGCGATCCCGAGGGCGAAACCCTGAACCTGGAAACCGACCAGGTGCTGGTCGCGGTCGGTCGCAAACCGAACACCCAGGGCTGGAACCTCGAAGCGCTGAATCTGGACATGAACGGCTCGGCGATCAAGATCGACAGCCGCTGCCAGACCAGCATGCGCAACGTCTACGCCATCGGCGACTTGAGCGGTGAGCCGATGCTCGCCCATCGCGCGATGGCTCAGGGTGAAATGGTTGCTGAGTTGATCAGCGGTAAAACTCGTGAATTCAACCCCACCGCCATCGCTGCCGTGTGCTTTACCGACCCGGAGCTGGTGGTGGTCGGCGAGACCCCGGACGAGGCCAAGGCTGCGGGGCTGGACTGCATCGTCGCCAGCTTCCCGTTCGCCGCCAATGGCCGGGCGATGACGCTGGAATCGAAAAGCGGCTTCGTGCGGGTGGTCGCTCGTCGGGATAACCATGTGATTGTCGGCTGGCAAGCGGTGGGCGTGGGGGTTTCCGAGTTGTCGACAGCGTTTGCGCAAAGCCTGGAAATGGGCGCACGGCTGGAAGACATCGGCGGCACCATCCATGCACACCCGACCTTGGGTGAAGCGGTGCAGGAAGCGGCGTTGCGGGCTTTGGGGCATGCGTTGCATCTGTGATGCACGGCGGCGGTGATGGCCTCTTCGCGAGCAAGCCCGCTCCCACAGGGGGAATGCATTTCAAATGTGGGAGCGGGCTTGCTCGCGAATTCTTGCGACCCGTGCGATTTATCTGTGTGTCATCCGATAGTCCGGGCTGCGAAACCGCCCAAGAATGAAGTATTGTTGTGCCCATCCAAAAAACGTCAGAAGCCTTGAACCGTTTCGACGGTTGTTCAGTGATAGAGGGTGTCATGGGTAACGAAAGCATCAATTGGGACAAGCTGGGTTTTGACTACATCAAGACCGACAAACGCTATCTGTCGTACTTTCGCGATGGCGAGTGGGACAAAGGCACCCTGACCGAAGACAACGTGCTGCACATCAGCGAAGGCTCGACTGCCCTTCACTATGGTCAGCAGTGCTTCGAAGGCCTGAAGGCCTATCGTTGCAAGGACGGCTCGATCAACCTGTTCCGCCCGGACCAGAACGCCGCGCGCATGCAACGCAGCTGCGCTCGCCTGCTGATGCCGCACGTGTCCACCGAGCAGTTCATCGAGGCGTGCAAAGAAGTGGTTCGCGCCAACGAGCGCTTCATCCCGCCTTACGGCACCGGCGGCGCGCTGTACCTGCGTCCGTTCGTGATCGGCGTGGGCGACAACATCGGCGTGCGCACCGCACCGGAGTTTATCTTCTCGGTGTTCGCGATCCCGGTCGGCGCGTACTTCAAGGGCGGACTGACCCCGCACAACTTCCAGATTTCCAGCTTCGACCGTGCCGCACCGCAAGGCACCGGTGCTGCCAAGGTCGGTGGCAACTATGCTGCCAGCCTGATGCCAGGTTCCCAGGCCAAAAAAGCGCACTTCGCTGACGCCATCTACCTGGACCCGCTGACCCACAAGAAAATCGAAGAAGTCGGCTCGGCCAACTTCTTCGGGATCACCCACGACAACAAGTTCATCACCCCGAACTCGCCGTCGGTTCTGCCAGGCATCACCCGCCTGTCGCTGATCGAACTGGCCAAGTCCCGCCTGGGCCTGGAAGTGATTGAAGGCGACGTACTGATCGACAAACTGTCGGACTTCAAGGAAGCCGGTGCCTGCGGTACGGCTGCCGTGATCACGCCGATTGGCGGTATCAGCTACAACGATCATCTGCACGTGTTCCACAGCGAAACCGAAGTCGGCCCGGTCACCCAGAAACTCTACAAAGAGCTGACTGGCGTGCAAACCGGCGACATCGAAGCGCCAGCCGGCTGGATCGTCAAGGTTTGATCTGACCGCCGCTGTTGCTCAAAAGCCCCCCATCGAGTGATCGATGGGGGGCTTTTTTGATTGTGTTGGTTTTTTTGTAAGGCTGGAGATCCTTTCCCCCCACCTGAGCCGATCATTGTGCCGTTGAAAACCTGAGTTCGACCTGATCGTTCAGGTCGATGTAGTACGCGAGAACACCTCGATCAGCCCCCTCGCTCTCCGGGAGTGGGCTGGGGTGAGGGTGAGCTCTTAGCTCTTCAAGGCAATCCGTTTGCCCGCCCGCGTGGAAATCCCGCTCGCCTGCCCATCCTGCTGTTTGCCCATCCGCGCCTGGGTAATCAACCCGGGGATCAATTCGCCCTCCGGCAGATTCTTCCAGAAGCGCACCGGCAAATGTCCTTGCATGACCTTCTCGTTGAGCCGCGCCGGGTTGAAGATATGACTGTAATACGTCAGCCACAGATCGCCGTGGGGATCGTCGACGTTCTGCGCCAGTTGCTGCCATTGCACCGGACATTCGCGTTGATGAATCAGTTGCTCGCCATCGTAATAAACCCCGTCACGCGGCGTGGCGATCAGCCAGCGATGGCGGCCCATCCGACCGATGAAGTGCGCACTGGCGCTGTGCAGGATGTCGTGTGCAGGCTCGTGCCATGCCACGTATTGCGGGCCGACGCTCGATTGCGGGCGCTCGATGAAGCGCACAAAGGCGTGCAAGTGATGGGCTTCACGATTCACCTGTTTGATCCGGCGCTGCAGTTCACTGCCGAGCTTGTCTCCGGCCATCATCGCCGTGCGATCACCGTGACTGACGCGCCACAACACTTCGTAGAGCAGACTCCAGCGCTGATCACCGCGGTATTGCGCGGCTTGTTCCAGGGTATCGAGCAGCGAGCGCGGGATGCGCGCCAGAAACGGCCCCTGCCCCTCAGGCACTGAAAGATCACTGGCAAACAGGTCGCCCTCGCCTTGCGACGCCCAGCTCACCAGGCTGGGGTCGACTTCATGGCTGAGCAGCCAGCGCGCCTGCTGACGCCAGGTGTCGAACAGATCGTCGCAATCGAGATTGATCATCCCCACAACCCCATCTGCTGTGGCATTGGCCGGTCACGCAACTGCTGATAGAGCATATGGCTGGTGACTTCCGCCTGTTGCGGGTGGTAGTCGCTGGTGATGATGAAAGGCTTGGCCTTGGTCAGCACGCAGCGCATGCGCGCGACGTCTTCGTAGCGAATTCGCCGTTGCCGGCGCAACTCGACCAGCCGTTCAGTGGTGCGCAGGCCGATGCCGGGAATGCGTGCGATCAGTGAGGCGTCGGCGCGGTTCAGATCCAACGGGAAAACTTCACGATTCTGCAGCGCCCAGGCCAGTTTCGGATCAATGTCCAACGCCAGATTGCCCGGCCCCTTGAGCAATTCGTCAGCGCTGTAGCCGTAGCTGCGCAGAAGAAAGTCGGCTTGATACAAGCGGTGCTCTCGCATCAGCGGAGGCGCGGCCAATGGCACGCTTTTGGGGCTGTCGGGAATCGGGCTGAACGCCGAGTAGTAGACCCGGCGCAAACGGAAGTTGCCGTACAAGGTCTGGGCACCGTGGAGAATCGTGCTGTCGTCGGTATCGTCGGCGCCAACGATCATTTGGGTGCTTTGCCCCGCCGGGGCGAATTTCGGCGCACGGGGTTCGTTGAGTACGGTCTGCTCGCCGGTGTAGATGGTCTGCATCGCCTGCTTGATGGAACCGATCTGCTTCTCCGGTGCCAGGGTCTGCAGGCTGGCATCGGTGGGCAGCTCGATGTTGACGCTGAGGCGATCAGCGTAGCGGCCTGCTTCCTCGATCAGCGCCGGGTCAGCCTCGGGGATGGTCTTGAGGTGAATGTAGCCACGGAATTCATGCTCTTCGCGCAGCAGTTTCGCCGCCCGCACCAGTTGCTCCATGGTGTAGTCCGCCGAACGGATGATTCCAGAGCTGAGAAACAAGCCGCTGACGCAGTTGCGTCGGTAAAAATCCATGGTCAAAGTCACCACTTCCTCCGGCGTGAAGCGTGCGCGAGGCACATCGCTGGAGCGACGATTGACGCAGTATTGGCAATCGTAAAGGCAGAAATTGGTCAGCAGGATCTTCAGCAAGGAAACGCAGCGCCCGTCCGGCGTGTAGCTGTGGCAGATGCCCATGCCATTGGTCGAACCGAGCCCGCTCTTGCCTTCGGAACTGCGTTTGGGCGCGCCACTGCTCGCACAGGACGCGTCGTACTTGGCGGCGTCGGCGAGAATGCTCAGCTTGTCGATGATTTGCATGGCGCAGGCTCTTTACTGTTTGGATATACAGTATAGCGTAGGGCTTTGGGTTACAAGCTGATAGAAGCGCACCTCGTCGGACAGAAGCTCAAGGTCAAAAACCGAGTTGCGCTGTTTGATCGCCATCAGCAATGAGCGATTACCGCCCGCCTCTTGACGGGCGTATCCCGCTGCTCAGCAAGGTCTCGGCTTAAGCGCTATGCAGTTCGACGGTCAGGTGGGACAGTTCATGCACGGGCGCCAGCCGCTCGCGAATGGCGTCCGCCGTGACACCTGCCACCGCCACGACACTGACGATCGCCGCCCGCGCCTGCGGACCGACCTGCCAGACGTGCAGGTCGCTGATGCGCACGTCGTTCGTGGATTCGAGCAATTGGCGAATCTCTTCGGCCACCGGCTCATCGGTGGCGTCGAGCAATACCGCCGCGCTGTCACGCATCAGGTTGTAGGCCCACTTGGCAATGACGATGGCGCCGACAATCCCCATCACCGGGTCCAGCCACCCCCAGCCCAGATAACGCCCGGCCAGCAGTGCGGCAATCGCCAGCACTGAGGTCAGTGCGTCGGCCAGTACATGGACATAGGCCGAGCGCAGATTGTTGTCATGATGGTGAGGGTGATCGTGGCCATGATCATGGGAATGTCCGTGGTCATGCCCGTGGTGCCCCATCAGCAGGAAGGCGCTGACCAGGTTCACCGCCAGGCCTGCGACCGCGATCACGGTCGCTTCACCAAACGCCACGGTGGTCGGCTGGAATAAACGTAAAACGGATTCACCGGCAATGCCCAGTGAGATCACGCCCAAAATCATCGCTGAGGCAAAACCGGCGAGGTCGCCGACCTTGCCGGTGCCGAAGCTGTAGCGACGGTTATTGGCGTTGCGCCGGGCGAAACCATACGCCGCCGCTGCAATGCTCAACGCGCCCGCGTGGGTTGCCATGTGGAAACCGTCGGCCAGCAACGCCATCGAACCGGTGAGGTAACCGGCGGCGATCTCGACGATCATCATTACAAAGGTCAGCACGACGACCCACAAGGTTCGGCGGGCATTTTCATCATGAGAGGCACCGAGAAACTGGTGATCGTGCGCGAAGCGGTCTGCCTTGGGCGTCAGGGCCATGAGGTTTGTGCTCTATTTGGAGTAGCGACGGATAGCTTGCAGTAAATCTTCCGCGCCTTGGGCGCGCGCCTCATCACTGAGGTCGGGGTGCGCGACATGCTCGCGAGCGTGGGCCTCGATGAATTGCTCCATCAGCCCGTTGACCGCCCCACGAATCGCCGCCACCAGGTGCAACGTCCTGGCGCAGTCGGCGTCACCCTCCAGCGCTTTCTCGACCGCCTGAACCTGCCCGGCAATGCGCCGTACACGGTTGAGCAGTTCGTCTTTGTGTTCGTGAATGTGCGACATACCTATACCCCCTACCCCTATATGGAGGCGATGATCGTCGATTGCGCCGATAACCGCAATGTCACTCAGTCTCCAGGGGATCAACGCGATGCGATGAACGGGCCAGCACAGTCAACATCTGTGCAGTCAGGCCCGCCGCCTTCGCGAGCAAGCCCGCTCCCACAGGTTTTTGTGGTGTCGGGAAGTGACGGCCTCGGCGGTGGCGGACGGAAAAACGCAGCATCATTTCGGCGTCCCCAGCAGGCTACAGCGCCTTGCACCTTTGCCTGCAACCACGCCAGAATCCGCCGGCTTGTGCGGTTTTTTTGGGGGGGGATCCTGTCAGTAAAGAGCTCAACCCGTGCTCGGGCGAAAATCCGAAAGAATGAAAGGCGTACTGGCTCTCAAATAAACCTCGACATCATCCAGCGAGCACAACGATTCGCTGGATGACTGAACACTCCCTGCATCGTCCTGACGAGTCACGGTGACGATGTAAGCCCCATCCCCGTGAATTAATGAAGCAGTGAATTTAACTTTCTGTCCCGCCTCTTCGGCAAACGATGTCGCACTTATCGGCGCATCCTGCAGTGCTTGCTTGACGCTTGCCCTGAGCGCCGTGCGCTTGGCGAGCAGTTCTTTACCCACGACCCAGCTACCGATGCCTGCGGCGGCGTAAACCACAAACATGTAGTTGTAATCCGAGCCTCGACGCGTTGCGTGTTTTTCCACCAGCCAATCGGCTATCTGAGAAACTGCATGCCATACATCCATTGGTCTATCCCTGATGGTGAGAAACGGACAGCGGCGTTTGTACTCAATCTTCCCGCGTCAAAACCTCCAGCAACTCAATCTCGAACACCAGATTCGAATTCGGCGGGATCTTGCCCATCGTTCGCTCGCCATAACCCAGGTGCGCCGGCACCAGCAGTTTGCGCTTGCCGCCCACCTGCATGCCCATCAGTCCCTGATCCCACCCCTTGATTACGCGGCCAGTGCCAATCACGCACTGAAAAGGTTTGCCACGGCTGTAGGAAGAATCGAACTCGCTGCCGTCTTCCAGCCACCCGGTGTATTGCGTGGTGATCAGCGCCCCTTTGACGGCGGCTTTGCCTTCGCCGACCTGGAGATCGATTACCTGCAGTTCATCATTCATAACATTCACTCTATTGTTCACCAGGCCGCCGTTTTCCCAGAATTGCCGGTGGTTGGCAACCCGTGCGCGAAGATCATTGCTGTATCCGAAGCGAGTGTGGAACCATTAACATAGCTATCCGCCACTACTCTACGGATCGACTCACAATGCCGGCAAACTCCCGATGATTGAGCTCTGGATCGGCCTGGTGACGGGCGGGATTTTGCTGGCCGTCATCGCCGTATTGATCCGCCGCGAACGCGATTTACGCCGCCAGCTCGGCGAATACCGCGACCTGCTCAGCCGCGCCGTTGAAGGACGCAACATCCATTCGGACGGCGACGCCGAGCGCTTCAAGCGCAGCCAGTATTTCGCGCGCATTGGCACCTGGGATTGGGAAGTCGATACGGATCGGCTGTATTGGTCGGATGCGATCTACGGCATGTTCGGCTTCAAGATCGGTGAAATCACCCCGTCCTATGCGCTCTTCTGTTCCTGCGTCCATCCGGACGACCGTGTCAGGGTGCGCGACGGTGAACTGCGTTGCCTGGAAACCGGCGAGAACCACGACGAGGAATACCGCGTGGTCTGGCCCGACGGCACGATTCGCTGGCTGCGCGAGACCGGCAACGTGGTGCGCAATGACCACGATGCCGTGATCAAAATGATGGGTGTGGTACGCGACATCACTGAAGAAAAGGCCTCGGCCAGTTACCTCAAACACCTCGCCCACTTCGACCCGCTGACCGGTTTGCCCAATCGTCTGGTGCTGGAAGAACGGCTGTCCGAAGCGCTGGATCAGGCGCGACAAACCGAAACCCGCGTCGCGCTGGTGTTCGTTGACCTCAACGGTTTCAAAACCATCAACGACCACTACGGCCATGCCGCCGGCGACCGCGTATTGATCACGACCGCCTCTCGCCTGAAACGTATCCTGCGCAGCACCGACACCGTCGCACGGATTGGCGGCGACGAGTTCGTCGTGATCCTGCAAGGCCTGGCGCCCGGCCTCAACCTGCAGGATGAAGCCCGCCGTATCTGCCAGAAAATTTTCGTCGAACTGTCCCCACCGATCAGCATCGGCAATGACCAACGCCACATCGGCACCAGCCTTGGAGTGGCGGTGTTTCCGGATCACACGACGGCGATGGATCGATTGCTGCACATTGCCGATCTGGCGATGTATGAGGCCAAGCGCAGTGGCAATAATCAGTATCGGCTGGGGGGTGGGCAAGTATTAAATCAGGGTCGAGTGGAGCCGCTCAGTCAGGAGGCAAGCCAAATACGACACCATTGAAAGTATGGGTGCAACATTGGCAATGAGCGACTTTCAATCTTGCCATTACGCTCATGCCGATAGTGCGCGACCGACTCATTACGTCGAACGCCCCACGTGCGGGTGTTTTCCTTGCGATAAAGCGGTTTCTTTTCCAACGAATGCTCCTGACATCCAGTCACTCGAAACGCCCTTCGCGTTTAGACCCGAATGGCGCCCGAATGCAAATCGACCGTCCATGGCCAATCGTTGCCGAAGTGCTTAACGCTCGACAGGCTGCATCTCGACAATGGTGCCGTTGGTGATCATGACCATCACGTACTTGTCGTTGATCTGCACCCACTGCGCCTGTTCGACTGGTGCTTTCAAGCCTTTCTGTTTCCAGTTTTTCAACGCTTTGTCGCTGCGCTGATAAACATCTGGAGCCCGGTCGTTGACCTTCAATTCACGGTCGCTGGTCGGCGACTGGACGGCAGGTTCGTTCGAGGTTTGCGCCGCTTGAACAAGTGGGTTGATCCCGGCGATGCCGGCAACGAGGGCCAGGCTGGCGATTAGGGTTTTGCTGTTCATCGGTGAACCTCCTTCAAATGTGTGATACCTGAACTCCGACTGCGGCGTCACGCAATCATTCCTTGTTTTTTTGCTTGGGTTGGCTGGGGATTGTCGTTGGCAGGCAGGCCGCCTTCGCGAGCAGGCTCACTCCTACAGGATCCGGGCTCAACTGCGTGCTTTTGCGCTAATATGCCGCGCCCCATTCCGCCGTGTGAACAAGGACATCACCGTGAGCACCTATCTCGTCGTCAATCTGGTTTTGCTCGGTCTTTGCGCCCTCTACGCGGTGCGCTTATTCAACTCGCTGGTTGCACGCCGCAACGAAATCAAGAACGCCTTCGCGCAAGTCGAAGTACAGCTCAAGCGTCGCTACGACCTGATCCCCAATCTGGTTGCCATTGCCAAGGGCGCTCTGGCCCACGAACGCGAAACCCTTGAAGCCGTGATCGCGGCACGCAATGCCGCAGTGGCCGTACTTGAGGCCGCGCAGGCACAACCGGGTAACGCGCAAAACATCGAACATCTGGGTCAGGCCGACAGCGCGCTCAATACTGCCGTGGATCGTCTGAATGTCACGCTGGAGGCTTATCCCGATCTCAAGGCCTCGCAGAACATGCTGCAGTTGAGTGAAGAATTGAGCAGTACTGAAAACAGAGTGAGTTTTGCCCGCCAGGCTTACAACGATGCGGTGATGACCTACAACACCCTCAAGCAGAGTTTTCCGGCAGTGCTGTTAGCCCCCAGCTTCGGCCATCGCGATGATGCTGCACCGCTCAAATTTGCCGACACTCTGGCGATCAAGACGGCTCCCAACGTTTCTTTCTAACCCCCCTTGCCCACGGAAGGCCCGATGAACTTCTTCGAACAACAACGCCAGGCGAAAAACCAGACCGCGCGCCTGATCAACATGATGATCCTGTCCATTGTCATGTTGATCGGTCTGACGAGTCTGCCTTTCGTCTTCAGTGGTTTTGAGGATTATCTGAGCGGTACCGGGAACCTGCTGGATGCCTTTATGGCGCTGGGGGTTATCGCAACAATTGTCGGCGGCATCGTGGTGATCGGCGGTCTCCTGAAATACCGGGAATTACGGGCGGGCGGCAAAGTGGTGGCCGAGAAGCTTGGCGGGCGTTGGCTCAACGGATTTGCAATGACGCCGGGCGAGAAACGGCTGATGAACGTTGTCGAGGAAATGGCTATTGCCTCTGGCAGCGTAATGCCAGCGGTGTACCTGTTACCGGATCAGAGTATCAACGCCTTCGCCGCAGGATTTACGCCTGAGGACGCGGTCATCGGCGTGACCCAGGGGGCAGTCACCCAACTGACTCGCGAAGAGCTGCAAGGGGTAATTGCCCATGAGTTCAGTCACATCTTCAATGGCGATATGCGCCTGAACACGCAACTTGTGGCAGTGGTACACGGCCTTCTGGTGCTAGGGCTTTCCGGCGGTCTGTTGATGGCAAGCCTGCTCAAGGGGGGAAAGCGCGACGTGCGCTTGATGCTGCTGGCGTTGTTCGCTGGCTTTTTGCTGTGTCTGGCCGGTTTCATCGGCAATCTTTTTGGCAATCTGGTCAAGGCTGGCGTGAGTCGCCAGCGCGAGTTTCTGGCCGATGCCAGTGCGGTGCAATTCACACGCAACCCTCAGGCGCTCGTCGGCGCCCTGAAAAAAATCGGCGCTCAAGGTTCGTCAATCAGCGCTGCCCGGGCCGGTGAGTACAGTCATTTGTACTTCAGCACAGGCGTCTCGACCACGCTGAGTCGCATGTTCGCTACCCATCCCGATCTGAGCGTACGTATCCGGCGGATCGATCCGCAATGGGACGGCCACTTTACTGCGACGTCCGCGCAGTAACCGCCAGCCCGCCTGAACGCGATGCGACAGGCGCACCCGACACCTTCCGGACATTACGATGAATTTCTTCCAGCACCAGCGCCAGGCCAAGCGCCGCTCGGTGCTGCTCGTTTTTTTGATGGGCCCCGCCCTGCTCAATGCCATGACCCGCCGTGTGATGCATGACGGGGTGATCACCGTGGCGAAAGCCGAGTTGTTTCGTGCGGTGGCGGATCTGCTCGATTGCCCGCTGCCACCCTTTCTGGTCACAGAACCCGACACGGGAACGAGCCTGAATGAGAGTGCAGGCTAAAGGACCGGCACTTCCAGCAACGCGAAAAATGTGGGAGCGAGCCTGCTCGCGACGAGGCCGGCAGCGTCAACATCTTCTTCCCCTGACACAACGCCTTCGCGAGCAAGCTCGCTCCCACAGGTTAAACGGTGTTTTCAGGATTGATCCGCTTTGCACATCAATGCATGCCAATAATGCAATTAACATCCTGTTACACCTGAGCCACCATCCACCCCAATAAGAACCGTGCGCTGACTCTCCGTGGCGCACGTCATAAAAGCGGTGGAGTCCTTTGTTATGACAGCCTCAATCCCACACGGCGGCTCGCGGGCCGGTGCCATTTTCCGAGTGACCTCGGGCAACTTCCTCGAACAGTTCGACTTCTTTCTGTTCGGTTTCTATGCCACGCAGATCGCGGCGGTGTTTTTTCCGGCGAGCAGTGAGTTCGCTTCCCTGATGATGACCTTTGCGGTGTTCGGCGCAGGCTTTTTGATGCGTCCGCTGGGGGCCATCGTGCTCGGTGCGTACATCGATGATGTCGGCCGCCGCAAGGGCTTGATCGTCACCCTGTCGATCATGGCCAGCGGCACGATATTGATCGTGCTGGTCCCCGGATACGAATCCATCGGTCTGTTTGCGCCAGCGCTGGTGTTGATCGGGCGTCTGCTGCAAGGCTTCTCCGCCGGCGCGGAACTGGGCGGTGTTTCGGTCTACCTGTCCGAAATCGCCACCCCGGGCCGCAAAGGTTTCTTCACCGCTTGGCAGTCGGCCAGTCAGCAAGTGGCGATCATCGTTGCCGCTGCTCTGGGCTACGGGTTGAACGCGTGGATGGCGCCGGACGTGATTGCCGATTGGGGCTGGCGGATTCCGTTTTTCGTCGGCTGCCTGATCGTGCCGTTCATCTTTGTGTTGCGTCGCAACCTCGCCGAAACCGAAGAGTTCGCCGCACGCAAACACCGCCCGAGCATGCGCGAAGTGTTCCGCACCCTGGGCCAGAATTGGGGCGTGGTACTGGGCGGGATGTTGATGGTCGCGCTGACCACCACGGCGTTTTATCTGATCACCGTGTACGCGCCGACCTTCGGCAAAACCGTGCTGCACCTGAGCACCTCCGACGCCTTGCTGGTGACCTTGCTGGTCGGTGTGTCGAACTTCTTCTGGCTGCCGATTGGAGGCATGTTGTCCGACCGCATCGGGCGTCGTCCGGTGCTCATCGCCATGTCGTTGCTGGCGCTGGCGACCACGTATCCGGCGCTGTCGTACCTGGTGCAAGCGCCGAGCTTCAGTCACATGTTGCTGTCGCTGCTGTGGCTGTCGTTCATCTACGGCCTGTACAACGGCGCGATGATTCCGGCGCTCACCGAGATCATGCCCGTCGAAGTTCGCGTCGCTGGTTTCTCCCTTGCCTACAGCCTGGCCACGGCCATTTTCGGTGGCTTCACGCCGGCGATGTCGACCTTCCTGATTCAGTACACCGGTGACAAAGCCGCACCGGGTTACTGGATGAGCATCGGTGCCGTGTGTGCGCTGTTCGCGACGCTGTACCTCTATCGCCGCGCAGGCGGCCGTCTGCAACCGGTTGCCGCCTAAGGAGCAATCACCTTGAAAAAAATCATCAATCTCAGCGCCATCGCCCTCTTCGCTTTCAGCGCCCTGGCACACGCAGAACAACTGAACGTGATGACCTCGGGAGGCTTCACTGCCGCTTACAAAATCCTCGGTCCTAAATTCGCCGCCGCCACCGGCAATACCCTCGACACCCAACTCGGCCCGTCGATGGGCAAGGCTCCCGAGGCGATACCCAATCGTCTCGCACGCGGTGAACACGCCGACGTGGTCATCATGGTCGGCTACGCCCTCGATGAGCTGATCAAGCAAGGCAAGGTCGACCCGGCGTCCCGTGTGGAACTGGCGGATTCGCGGATCGGTCTGGTGGTGCGTGAAGGCGCGCCGAAACCGGACATCAGCAGCGTCGACGGCCTGAAGAAAGCCTTGCTCGACGCACAGTCGGTGGCTTACTCCGACAGCGCCAGCGGCGTGTACATCGAGCAGCAGTTGTTCAAGAAACTGGGGATCGAAGAGCAGTTGAAACCCAAGGCGAAAATGATTCCAAAAGTCCCCGTGGGTTCGGTGGTTGCGACCGGCGACTATCAACTGGGCTTCCAGCAGGTCAGCGAATTGCTGCCGGTGCCGGGCGTGAGTTTCGTGGCGAAGATTCCGGAATCGGTGCAATCGGTGACACGATTTGCTGCGGGCATTCCGGTCGATGCGCAGCATCCGCAAGAGGCGAAAGCCTTGCTCGCCTACCTCGCCGCACCGGCCGCCCAGGCTGACGTGCAGGCCACCGGGCTGGATTCGGTCAAGCGTTGATCGTTGGCGGCTGGACTTTCATTTCCACCACCAGCCGCTCCAGTTCCAATGCCGCCGGGGTCAACGTGCGACCCCGGCGCTTGATGATGCCGACACTGCGCATCACGGGTGGATCGGTCAGCGGCACCCGCGTCAGGATCGGATGATCCGGCCCCGGCAGCGCCATCATCGGCACCGCCGCCACGCCCAACCCCGCCTCGACCAGACCGATCATGGTCGTCACATGCTTGGTTTCGCAGATGCTCTGACGCTGCGGCACCACCGTGCTCAAGGCTTGATCGAGCAAAAACCGGTTGCCCGAAGTCTTGTCCAGCGAGATGTAATCCTGCTGATAGAACTCGTCCCACGTCACGCTATTACGCCCGGCCAACGGGTGATCGCGGCGGCAGGCGACCACGTAGCACTCCTGCACAAGCGCTTCGAAATCGACTTTGGCATCCTGCGTGCCCATGAAACTCAAACCGAAATCCGCCTCGCCATTGACCACGGCGCTCAATACATCGTGGGCGCTGGAATCGAGGACTTTGACTTTGATGCGTGGAAATTGCTGGTGATAGCGCGCGACCACGCGGGGCATGAAGTAGTACGCCGCCGAGGGTACGCAGGCGACGGTGACGTGGCCCAATCGGGTCGAGGCGACTTCGCTGATGCCGAGCAGTGCCACGTCCAGATCATCGAGCAGCCGTTCCACGCTGGGCATGAAGCCGCGTCCGGCCTGGGTCAGGCTGACCTTGCGCGTGGTGCGCTCGAACAGCTTCACGCCGAGGGCCTCTTCGAGCTTTTCAATACGTCGGCTCAGCGCCGGTTGTGACAGGCGCACGGTGTCGGCGGCCTTGCGAAAACTGCCCTGCTCGACCACGGCGCGAAAGGCTTGCAGGTCGTTAAGGTCGAAGTTGATGGCCATGGCGGGACTCGGAGAGATTGATTCGTAGAGAGCATGAATGTAACCAATTGATGCAACTTTATACAGTTCCCACATAATCCTGTGGGAGCAAGCTCGCTCCCACAGGGGATCTTCGGTGGATGAAAAGTCGCTGTAGCCCTTATCCTTGTCACCCCCCGCCGTACCGTTGTCAGGAGTAAACCCATGCCCCATGAAGGCAATCTGTTGCAAGCCGCTGTCGTCTTTCTGTTCGCGGCGGTGCTCACCGTGCCTTTGGCCAAACGCCTGCAACTGGGGGCCGTGCTCGGTTATCTGTTTGCCGGGGTGATCATCGGCCCTTCCGTGCTGGGCCTGATCGGCAACCCGCAGAGCGTGGCGCATATCTCGGAGCTGGGCGTGGTGCTGCTGTTGTTCATCATTGGTCTTGAGCTGTCGCCGCGACGACTGTGGGTGATGCGCAAATCGGTGTTCGGCGTGGGTCTGGCGCAGGTGCTGCTGACGGCTTCGGTGATCGGCGTTCTGGCGTTGTCGGTGTTCGGTCAGCCGCTCAATAGCGCGATTGTGCTGGGCCTGGGTCTGGCGCTGTCGTCCACGGCGTTCGGCCTGCAAAGCCTCGCCGAACGCAAAGAACTGACCAGCCCCCACGGGCGTCTGGCGTTTGCGATTCTGCTGTTTCAAGACATCGCCGCCATTCCGCTGATTGCCCTGGTGCCGATGCTGGCCGGCGGCGCGCACGACACCAGCAACGCCGAGAGCCTGAATCATGCGTTGCAGGTATTGGGCGGCATCGCTGTCGTCGTGGTCGGCGGGCGTTATCTGTTGCGTCCGGTATTTCGCGTAGTAGCGAAAACCGGGCTGCCGGAAGTGTCCACCGCCACCGCATTGCTGGTGGTGATCGGCACGGCGTGGCTGATGGATATGGTCGGTGTGTCGATGGCGCTGGGGGCGTTTCTCGCCGGTCTGCTGCTGGCGGATTCGGAATATCGCCATGAGCTGGAAGCGCAGATCGAACCCTTCAAGGGCCTGCTGCTCGGGCTGTTCTTTATCAGTGTCGGCATGGGCGCGAACCTGAGTCTGCTGCTGAGCGCGCCGATCACTGTATTGGGGCTGACGCTCCTGCTGATCGGCCTGAAATTGCCGTTGCTGTTTGTGGTGGGGCGCTTGGCTGGTGGCTTGAACAGGATCAGTGCGATCCGCCTCGGCATCGTCCTCGCGGCGGGCGGTGAGTTTGCCTTCGTGGTGTTCAAGATCGGTCGCGATCAGGGTCTGTTCGAACCACGTCTGTACGACCTGCTGGTGTTGACCATCACCCTGTCGATGGCGTTGACGCCGTTGTTGCTGTTGATCTGCGCGCGGCTGGTCAGCCCGAAAGTGCAGCCGGTGGAAGTGCCGGAAAAATATCGTGAGATCGACACCGAAACCCCGCGCGTGGTGATTGCCGGCATGGGCCGGATGGGGCAGATCGTGGCGCGGATTCTGCGCGCGCAGAACATCAGGTTCGTCGCACTGGACACCTCCGTGGAAACCATCGAACTGTCGCGCAGCTTTGGCGGAGTGCCGGTGTTCTACGGCGACCCAATGCGCCCGGAAATCCTCAATGCAGCCAAGGTCGGCGAGGCGGAATATTTCGTCATTGCCACGGATGATCCCGAGACCAACATCAAGACGGCCGAGGTGGTGCGCAAGCTGTATCCGCACATGAAGATCATCGCCCGCGCACGTAACCGGCAGCATGTGCACCGCTTGGTCGACGTTGGCGCCGATCCGATTCGTGAAACCTACTATTCGAGTCTGGAGATGAGCCGGCGCACGCTGGTGGGCCTCGGTTTGACCCAGGCCCAGGCCGATGCGCGGATCAAGCGCTTCAAGCATCACGACGAACAGGTGCTGGAGGCGCAGCACGCGGTCTACGATGACGCGGCGAAAGTCCTGCAAACCGCCCAGGAAGCCCGGGCGGAATTGGCGCGGTTGTTTGAATCGGATCAACTGGAAGAGGAATCGGGCAAGGCTTGAGCCCTTTGCACAGATCCAGATGTGAGGCTGGCCGGACTGGCGCCTTCGCGAGCAAGCCCGCTCCCACAGGGTTCGGCGTCGTATACAGAAGAGGGGGACGACTCGATCACTGTGGGGGCTGGCTTGCCAGCGATGGCGGCAGCCCATTCGGCATCAATGCTTCTTGAATCAGGCCATCTCCAGCGTGCGCGCCTGCTCGACCGGCGCCACTTCAAAGCGATCCGCCAGAAACGGTGTGATGTCCAGCGGCAGCGGTTCATCGTTGACCAGTTTGTCCAGCAGCACGCCGGTAATCGCCGAGGTCAGAATCCCGGTGCGGAAATGTCCGCAGGCATTCAGATAACCCTCCACGCCCCGCATCGGCCCGAGAATCGGCAACTCATCCGGCGAGCCCGGACGCAGCCCGGCCCAGGTGCGTTTGAGATTGACGTCCTTCAGCTCCGGCAAGCAGCGCACCGCGCCCTGCACCAGCCCAGCGATTTCCGGGTAGCTGGTCGTGACGTCGAAGCCTTTGTCTTCGGTGGTGCTGCCGATCAGGATTTCGCCATTGTCCTTCTGTGCCACGTAACAATCGCTGGTGGTCAGGCAACCGTTGAGGATCTTCGGCATGCGCTCGGTGAGCAGAATCTGGCCTTTGACCGGTTTGACCGGGATGCGAATCCCGGTGGCCCACTCGCTCAGATCCGCCGCCCACGCGCCCGCCGCGTTGATCAGGGTCTTGCAGTGGAGCACGCCCTCCTCGGCCGTCTGCACACCGGTCACGCGCGTGCCGTGATGCAACACGCCGGTGACGTTGGTGTTCACGAAAATATCCACGCCGTTTTGCCGCGCACCTTCCATGTAGGCGTCGGCGAGCCGGAACGGGCTGACCTGGTGATCACACAGAAACTCCAGCGCCCCGCGTGCTTCGTGGCTGACGCTGGGCTCCGACTCGCGCAGTGCAGCCTGATCGAGCCAGCGCACCTGATCGGCCAGGTGCGGAATGCAGCCGACGATATGTTCGGCGTAGAGGCGGTCTTCATCGTCATAGATGACAAATTTCAACCCGGTCTTTTCGAACTTGAAATCCATGCCGTGATTGTCTTTCAGCTCGCGGTGCAGCGCCGGGTACAGGGCGTTGGACTGCAAGGCGAATTCGAAGAATGACGGCGGCAGAATGTGCGGCGTGCTCGCATCGACGGCCACCGCTGCGCCCTGGGTTTCGCGTTTGCGGTTGGCCGACATCATGCGGAAGAAAATCACCCCGCAGCCAAGGCCGACCGACTCGCCAATCGCCCACAGACCACCGGCCGAAGCACGGGTCGCGTTGCCCGGACGCTTGGCGTCGATAAGTGCCACGTTGAGATTGTGGCGCTTGGACAATTGATAGGCGCAGGACGCCCCGATCACGCCACCCCCGGCGATGACCACGTCGTAGAACTTACTCATGGGAAGCGGCCTCCGTGCCGACGGACTGGAACGCGGAAAAAGGAATCGGATCAATCGGAAAACGCGGACGCAGCCAGCCGACATCCTCGCGTCCAGTGGCCTGGCGCAGCCTGTCGCTGCAATAGCCGACGCACATCCGGCCCTGGCAATCGCCCATGCTGACACGGGTACGCATTTTCAGGCTGGCGATGTCTTGCACGCCCTGCTCCAGCGCCCGGTCGATGTCCGCGCGGGTCGCGTGTTCGCAGCGGCAGATCACCGTGTCGGCGGCGGGCAAAGCGGTCTGGCCGACACCGCGTTCGGTGTAGCGGTCCACGGCCGCGCGAAAGCGCACGATGGTTTTGAGCTTGCCGAGGTAGCGGTCGCGGCGCACGACCGCCAGATTCTCTTCGAGCAAGCCGCGTTGCAGGAGGATCGAGGTGGCGGCGATCTTGCCGGCGAGCATTGCCGCTTCACCGCCGCGAATCCCGCCCATGTCACCGGCCAGATGCACGTGGGGTTCGTTACTCTGTTGCCAGACATTGGCATTGGCGCGCAGGTAGCCGTCGTCGCTGAAACCGTGATCGAGGCCCATCTGCTGACTGAGTTGCGTGCGCGGAATGAAGCCGTAACCGACCGCCAGCGTCTTCGCCTCGAAACGCTCGACGCGAGACATGTCCGGTTCCCACGTGGTCGAGTACGGCGCGACGCTGACGCTCTTCAATTCGCCCTCGCCGTGGGCTTCGACCACACCCCAACCGTATTGCATCGAAATGCCATGGAGTTTCAGGTAGGCAAGCATGCTCAAGCCATCGAGGAACAACTGCGGTTTGTTCAGCAGCGCCAGACTTTCACGGGCGATCTTGCCGAACGCACAGGCCTCGTAGACACCGGCCACGCTGACGCCCGCGGCGTGCAGTTGCGTTGCGACCAGCGGCAGCAACGGACCGGTGCCGGCGATGATCACCGGCCCTTGCGGCTTGACCACGCCGCTTTTGATTTGCAATTGCAGACCACCGAGCATGATCACTCCCGGTAAGGTCCAGCCGGGGAACGGCACGCTGCGTTCATGACAACCGGCAGCCAAGAGCAGCTGTGGGTATTCGATTTCGTGCAGTTGCTCATCGCCGTCGAGCACGACCAGTGCGCGGGTGCCTTCGGCGCCGACCACGCGATGGTTGAGGCGCACATCGATCAGCCCGGACTGCGCCTGAAATTCGCCGTGCAGTTTGCCCAGCGCTTCGGCGTAGCGCGGCCCCAGATAATCCAGTTGCACGCCGTCACGCAGCGGCCCTCGATAGACCACGCCGCCAAGGCGCGAAGCTTCTTCCAGCAAGGTACAGCGCACGCCGTGGCGCGCCAGTTCGATGGCCGCCGCCATACCCGCCGGGCCACCGCCGACGATCACCGGTTGCAGGCTCATACGACCTCCTGCGCGGTGATGCGGTTGACCTGGGTTTCGATCTGCATGCCGTCGCGCACCACGGTCTGGCAGGCGCGACGCTTGTGCCGACCGTTGATTTTCACCAGGCAGCACTGGCACACGCCCATGCCGCAATAGGCGCCGCTGATCTGGTGGTGATCGTTACGGGCGATCTGGCGCAAGCCAAGGGACTGGATCACGCTGAGGACGGTTTCGCCGATGGCGGCGATGACGGGTTGACCGTTGATGTGCACGGTCATATCCGCCTGCGCCAAAGGCTGGATATCGAAGGTTCTTTCTAGGCAGTGCATTGCGATTTCATCCGTGAAGGTTCGGTTGAGGTTGTGTCAGCTCCTTGCTGCACTACACCGTGTCGACGTGTTTATTGTTGCTGTGATGGGTGCGTCGACGCAGGTACTTCGTCAGCGCAACAAGGTGCGCGACAAGCACTGTAGCTCATGCCTCAGCAAAGGCCTGGATCATTCACGTTAGGCGATATCCCCCCACGAAATATTGATCCAGGCCAGTGAAAACCGTCGGATTGTTCAATGCGACCGCCAGAAAGCAAAAAGCCGCTTTGACCCGAAGGTAAAAGCGGCAGAGGCATCCTGCCTCAGAGGGATCAGTGCACGAACAGGGCGATCAGGATAATGATCGGGATCGGTACGCCGAGGAAAAACAGCAGTAATGAGCGCATGGTGTAGCTCCTTGTTTAACGGACTGGAGTGGTCGTGGTGTAGGTGTCGACTTCGACGTACTCGACGGCATCCCGACGACGACCGCCGAAGGTGGCAGCAAAACTGGCGAAGAAAGCACCGGCCAACAGCGAGATAAACATCCACAGCGAAGTCCAGGCAGCGACTTTGGCGGCGGTATCAGCGGCTTGCTGGGCTTTTACCTTGGCGTCGGCGAGGGCTTTCTGCGTGCGCGCATAGATCTCGTCGACACGACGTTCGGCGTCGGCCTGACTCAGGTTGGTACGCTGGGCCACGAGTTGTGCGAGGTAGGCACGATCCTCGGCGCTGAGCTGACCGTTAGCCAGACTTTGCGCGAAGATGCGGGCGACTGCGCCGTGTGCGGCGTCATCGCTGACCGAGGCCGGACGATCATCGCGGAACAGGCTGTCGATGTAGTAACCGTACTGATTGCTGTCGGTGTTGGCGGCGGCAGTACCGGCCGCTTGCGTCATGGCACCGGCTGCACCGCCGGCGAGACTTGCCCCGGCCTGCACGCCACCACTGATGACACTACTGACGGACCCGACGACCAGCACGGCGGTCACGAGCGTAGCGACACACCAGGCGAGGAAGCCGTGCGCGGTGTCGCGGAAATACACCTCATCACCGTGCATGTTTGCCCACTTCACCCGCAGACGACCGGCAATGTAGCCACCCATGCCGGAAGCGATGATCTGCGTCGCCGCTAACCAGATGATTGTCGAAATACCCAGGCCCTTGGCGCTGACGCCCTCCCCGGCCCATGGTGAAACGGCAGAGAAACCCAAACCGAACCCGAGCAGGACCAGAATCATCGACAGCGCTGCGGCAGCCGCCGCACCTGCGAAAATCGCGCCCCAGGACACGCCCGAAACGCTGCTCGACTCTTCGGCGGCAGGATAAAAACCATCAGAAGATCTATTCATTGTTGTTCTGCTCCAGGCATGAAAAATAGTGTTACAACTCGTCATCGGAGGAATTGCAGTGACCGTGCCAGTCTCAGAAATTAAATAAATCCTTGTATTTCAATCAGTTAGAAAAGATGAACTTCCCAGGACCATGCATATTGCAACAAGGGCCTCCGAGCAGCGGGTTTTATGCACTGGCGGTAAAGGTCAACAGGCGCCGAAATTTGCGTTTGTGACAGCTCAACATGAAAGTTAATTTAAAGCGTGCGCGGATTTTCTTGGCAAAATGCAGCCATTCCGTTTGAACCGATCAGCAGGCCTGCCTATGACTCGTATCTTGACCATCGAAGACGACGCCGTGACCGCGCGGGAAATCGTCGCCGAACTGAGCAGCCACGGGCTCGACGTCGACTGGGTCGACAATGGCCGCGAAGGCCTCGACCGTGCCGTGAGCGGCAACTACGACCTGATCACTCTCGACCGCATGTTGCCCGAGCTCGATGGCCTCGCCATCGTCACCACCCTGCGTACCCTGGGCGTGGCCACGCCGATCCTGATGATCAGCGCCCTTTCCGATGTCGATGAACGCGTGCGCGGTTTGCGCGCCGGGGGCGATGACTACCTGACCAAACCCTTCGCCACCGATGAGATGGCCGCGCGGGTCGAAGTCTTGCTGCGCCGGCAGAACAGCGTCGCAACCCAGGCAACGACGTTGCAGGTGGCTGACCTCGAGCTGGATTTGATCAGCCACGAAGCTCGCCGCGCCGAGCAGGTGCTGACGCTGTTGCCGACCGAATACAAGTTGCTCGAATTCCTGATGCGCAACAGCGGCCAGATTCTCTCGCGAATGATGATTTTCGAGGAGGTCTGGGGCTATCACTTCGACCCGGGGACCAACCTGATCGACGTGCACATCGGCCGTCTGCGCAAGAAAATCGACGCAGCGGGCAACGTTCCGCTGATCCGCACGGTACGGGGCTCGGGTTATGTCATTGCCGAACCCGTCTGACGGCTGGCGTTCTTCCAGCAGTCGTTTACTGGCGCTGTACAGTTCGCTGTTCGTGGCCTGGAGCGCGATCCTCATGGGGGTCATGTACTACGAGGTGTCCGGTTACCTCGACAACCTCGCCAAACATTCGCTGATGCAACGTCAGCATCTGTTTTCGCACTTTCGCGGCGAACAACTGGAAGAAGCGCTCGCCGCCAGCATGACCTTCGACATTCGCGGTATCGACGCCTATGGCCTGTTCGATGCCGAGGGCGTTTACCTCGGCGGCGCGCTCCAGCAGATCCCCGAAGGCCTGCCGCTGGACGGCAAGATCCACATGCTCGCCGAATGCGCCAACTCCGACGACCCGACCCTGCCCAATGACAGCTGCGACGCCGTCGCCACGCAAACCCGCGACGGTCGCTGGCTGGTATTGCTGCGCGACAACGGCTCGCTGTTTGCGGTGACGCGGATCATTTTGCATGCGTTGTTCTGGGGCGTGTCGCTGACGATTCTGCCGGGGATTGCCGGTTGGCATCTGCTGCGGCGTCGGCCACTGCGGCGGATTCGGGCGATTCAGGACAGCGCCCAGGCAATTGTTGCCGGCGACCTGACTCATCGCCTGCCGCTGTCCAATCGCCGCGATGAACTGGACATGCTCGCCGCCATCGTCAACGCCATGCTCGAACGCATCGAGCGCTTGATGAATGAAGTCAAAGGCGTCTGCGACAACATCGCCCACGATTTGCGCACGCCGCTGACCCGTCTTCGCGCGCAGTTGTATCGCATGCAACAGCAGGCCAGCGAAGGCTCGCAGGAAGCGGCGCAACTGGATCTGGTGCTGGCGGAAGCGGATACGCTGATGGCGCGGTTTCGCGGTTTGCTGCGAATTTCCGAGCTGGAGGATCGCCAGCGCCGCTCCGGGTTCGTCGAACTCGATCCGGTGCAATTGCTGGAAGAACTGCACGCGTTTTATCTGCCGCTGGCAGAAGAAGGCGCACTGCGTTTCGAGCTGAACATGCCCGAAACCTTGCCGCTGCTCAATGGCGACCGCGCGTTGCTGTTCGAGGCGCTGGCGAACCTGCTGAGCAACTCCATCAAGTTCACGCCGCCCGGCGGCACGGTGATGTTGCGCGGGGTCAACGCGGGTGGGCAGACGCGAATAGAAGTGCACGACTCAGGCCCGGGGATTCCCGAGTCCGAACGCGAGGCGGTATTCCAGCGTTTCTATCGCGCCGAGGGTGGACAGCCGCAAAGCGGCTTTGGCTTGGGGCTATCGATTGTGGCGGCGATTGTCAGCTTGCATGGCTTCAGTCTTGAAGTCGGCGGCAGCGATCTGGGCGGGGCCAAACTGTTGCTCGACTGCCGGCAGAGCCTGATCGAAAACGCCTGAATCCAACCTTGAAATGCCCCCCCTGTGGGAGCGGGCTTGCTCGCGAAAGCGCTGGATCAGTCAAAGGTGATCTTGAATGATCTGACGCCTTCGCGAGCAAGCTCGCTCCCACAGGTTTTGTGGTGGACTTTCGGTATTGAGGGCACCTTTGATCCCCTGGATGTCAGGGGATGGGTTGCAGGCGCAACTGGCCGTCGCTGTCGACCGTGACGCTGAGCGCTTCATAGCTCGCCAATGTCGCGTGTGCCGTTTGCAGCGGATGCTGATGAGTGTTGGTGATGATCATCAACGGCGCCCCGGCCGCCTCGGCGGCTTGAATGCCCACCGTGGCGTCTTCGAAAATCAGGCAATCTCGCGGTTCCAGCCCAAGGCGTTTCGCGGCCAGACGATAGCCCGCTGGATCAGGCTTGCCAGCCTTCACGTCTTCAGCGGTAATCATCACCGCCGGCTCGGGAATCCCCGCTGCCGCCATGCGCCGCAACGCCAGATCCCGTGGTGCCGAGGTCACCATCGCCCAGCGATCCGCCGGCAGGCAGTTGAGAAATGCCGCCGCACCGGGGATTTCAACGATGCCTTCCACGTCTTCGATTTCAGCCTCGGTGATGAACGCCGCTTGCGCCTGCGCGTCGACCCCCGGCAGGTTCAGCCGATTGATCGTGTCGATGGCCCGCGCACCGTGAATGGTCGGCAGGAACGTCGCAACGTCCACACCATGTCGCACGGCCCAGGCAGACCAGATGCGCTCGGCCGCGGCAATGGAGTTGAGGACAGTACCGTCCATGTCAAACAGAAACGCGCCGAACGCGCGGTTGAACAGAGCATCGTGAGCAGACAAAGGGTCGCATCCTCTGGCAAGGGGCCGGGCAGAATTTGCCCGGCAATGTAGCACTTGTCAGTGCAGACGCGGAGCCTTGGACTTGAACGCGCTGTCTACGCAGTCGAGCAGTTGGCCTATGGCCCAGGGCTTTTTGATGAACGCCACCGAATGCTTGACCCCGGAACTTTCTGGCGTTTCATAACCGGACATGACCATCACCGGCTTGTCCGGCCAGCGATCGCCCACAAGGTTCGCCAGATCAGCGCCATTGAGAGTGCCGGGCATGGTGATGTCGGTGAGCAGCAGTGCCACTTCCGGCGCGTGCTCCTCAAGGTATTGTGATGCTGCGTCGGCACTCTCATGGGATACAACCTTGAAACCTTCCTCCTGAAGAATTTCGCAGAGAAACTCCAGAATCAACGGATCATCTTCAACGACCAGAATCAACCCGCCAGGAAGGTGCGTGTCCGCTGTCGGTGTTGGGCACATGGAACGGAACTCCCTGAAATTGCATTAACGATCTAGCGGCTTCAATCCGCTGCTTATCTGGTATGAGCAGCCCGCTCTGCAGAAATTCATTTTTGATACAGCTCTTTTCCGAAACGGCGTATTCGGCGGCCCGCGACAACCGTTCGCGATGGCGTATTTGTGGTTAAAATGCCGGCCCTTTTGCTTGCCGACCGTGACCGATGAACCCTGAAGCCCTCGCCACCCTCCACGCCCATTTGCTGCCCGCGCTTGCGACGGCGCCGAGCGAAACCCGTCGCCTGTTCCACGGGCGCGGACGCTGCTGGCCGGGCCTGGAGCAACTGACCGTGGACTGGCTGCAAGGCGTGGTGCTGGTCTCGCTGTTCAAGGAACCGGCCCCTGAGCAGCTGGAAAATCTCAAGGCCTTGCTGCTGTCGATCAGCGTTTCGGCCGAGTGGCAGCAGTGCGGCGCGCACACCCTGTTGATCCAGCATCGCTACCTGCCACAGAGTACGGCCGAATGGTTGCTGGGTGACGAGATCGACGAAATGACCATCGTCGAAGGCGGCCTGCAATATCGCGTCGACCTGGGCCGCAAGCAGAATGCCGGGCTGTTTCTCGACATGCGTTACGGGCGTAACTGGGTGCGCGAACACGCCAGCGGCAAGCGTGTGCTGAACCTGTTTGCCTACACCTGCGGTTTCTCCGTGGCGGCCATCGAGGGCGGCGCAAGCCATGTGGTCAATCTCGATATGTCCCGCGCAGCCCTGAGTCGCGGGCGCGACAATCACCGTTTGAACGGCCATGACCTGAGCAAAGTCAGCTTCCTTGGCCACGACCTGTTCAAGTCGTGGGGCAAGGTGATCAACAGCGGCCCCTATGATCTGGTGATCATCGATCCGCCGTCGTTTCAGAAAGGCAGCTTTCTGCTGACCAAGGATTACCAGCGCGTGCTGCGCCGCTTGCCGGAACTGCTGACGCCGCAAGGCACGGTGCTGGCGTGCATGAATGACCCGGCATTTGGTCCGGATTTCCTGATTGATGGCGTGACCGAGCAAGCACCGAGTCTGCAATTCGAGCGGCGGCTGGAGAATCCGCCAGAGTTTCCGGATATCGACCCGCAAAGCGGCCTCAAAGCGTTGGTTTTCCAGCGCACTGCCTGACCGTCCTGCAGTGTGATCGGTTTGAATCAGAGAATGGGTGGGCGTGAACGGCATCGAACGGCCCATCGAGAGGCGAGCACGCCGCCCTCGGCAGAGCAGGCTGGCCCCCTCGCGCTTGATCCGTGGAGCTGCCGCGAGCCGCAACCCGGGGCAACAACCTGTTCACCCCGCGCATCACCCTGAACGTCAAACCCGGCTGACAGCGCGGCGACAAAAAAGCCCTTGCTGCGAATTCGCACCAAGGGCTTGTTTTGTTGCAGTCAGATCAGTGCACGGTCAGGCGCCGGCGGACAAATTCTTCGACCTGGCGGGTGGTCTGATCCAGATGGCGGTCGCGCTGTTTCTCGGCGTCGAGCATGGCCCGCTTGCTGTTTTTCTGCAGCAGGTATGTGTGGATCTGCTGGACTTCCAGCGAGCGGTAAATCGGCGTGGTGTCGATGAAACCGCGCAGGCCGTTGCTGCGGTAGTTGCGGGTGCTCATCAGCACTTGTGTTTCACGCGAACCGATCACCTCGAAACCCAAGGCTTCGAAATACGGGACTTTGCCCACCGTGCACGCCAGTTCGGCGTGAGGATAACGCCCGACCATTTCGCCCAGCAGCGCCCGCGCCACGCCCTGCCGCCGATGGCCTTCGCGCACCGCCATGTAGGCGACGCTGCATGCTTCCCAATCGCCCTGCACCGGCAGATACAGCACAAAACCGATGACCAGATCCGGGTCGTCTTCAGCGGTCGCGACCAGCAATTCCACCTCGGTGCCCTTGTCGCCGTTCAACGCCTCCAGATACAGATGCACCTCATAGCCCACTGCGTACTGATAGACGTTGTACAGCAGGTTGCTCGGGCCGAGCCCGACCGCGCTGATGTCCGTCAGGTAGTCGACCACCATTTGCAGAATCTGGCTGTTGACGCTTTCAGGGCAAGGGGTTTTGTAGTGGGTGATGCGTGGCATGGCGGCTGAACTCCGGCGGAAAACCGCGACATCATACCGCGTCTGATGCCTGCGCCCGGCAGCTGCCTCGCAAAAACCCACCCTTGGGCCATGATCGAAAAGGTGGGCGTCACCACTGTCACTGCTGCGGCGCGACCACCTTGAACTTGATGGCGATGTCTTTGGACACCACGGTGTCCGCCCACTCCCCTGCGCCCAAACCGAACTCATCGCGCTTGAGCACCAGCTCGCCATCAAAAATGCCAATGGCGCTATCCGGTTTCAATTCCACCGGCACCTGCACATTGCGGGTGATACCTTTGAGGGTCAGTTGCCCGTCGATCAGGTAGCGATGCTGGCCCACTTGGGTGAACCGGCGCGATTGAAAAGTTGCCACGGGGAAGTTCCTGGTGTCGAACCACGCCGGTTTCACCAGCTCGGTATTGGCGTCCTCGCTGCCGGCATTGATGCTGTTGAGGTCGATGTGCAAGGTGGTATGGGCACTGCTGAGGTTGTCGGTATCGAAGTTCAGCGACGCCTCGAACTGGCCGAAGGTGCCGAACATCCGCGAGCCCATCTGGTTGTAAGTGAAACTGATCTGACTGGCTTCGGTGTTGACCCGGGTGTACTCGACGGCTTGCGCGGCAGGAACGGCGCACAGCCAACACGCGGCAACCAGCAGCAATCGGATCGACATGGGATTCTCCGGGCAGCGCTTGCCGTCGAGGGCCTCGATTGACTTAAGCAAACATCCGCCGCTTGCGCCAGCGGCTACACCAGCCGCTCGATCTTCTGGTGCTGCCAGACCCGTTTGTAATACAGCGTCTGCAACAGCAACATGCCCAGATACGCTATCGGAAACGCCATCCACACACCCTGCAAACCGTAATGCCCATCCAGCCAGTACGCCGCCGGCAACTGCACGCCGACCACGCAGACAATCGCGATGATCACCGGCACCAGCACCGTGCCGCTGGCGCGCATGATGCCGCCGATGATCGCCTGAAAACCGAACACCAGCAGGCTCCACAACATGATGTGCAGCAAGTGCTCGGCCATTGCCCGCGTCGAGTCTTCGGTGAGGAACAGTCCAAGCAACCAGTGCGAGAGCAGATAACCCAGCACAATCAAACCACCGGTCAGGCAGACGTTGATCAACAGCCCGGTGCGCAGGATCGGCGCCATGCGCTCCAGCTGTCCGGCACCGATGGCCTGGGCGCCAAGGATCGACGCGGTAATCGCAATCGACAACGCCGGAAATTGCACGTAATTGACGATCTGCGTCACCGCTCCATACGCCGCGGTCGCTTGCGAACCGTGCTGATTGACCAGCGCCAGAATCACCAGCTCCGACAGCGACAGCACAATCATCTGCACCCCGGTCGGCAGGCCGATGCGCAAGACCTTGCCAAGAATTGCACGGTTGAGCCGCAATGCCGCGAAGAACTCACGGTCAGGCGCCAGCGGATGGCCCTTGCGGATCAGCCGCCACGCCAGCCATGCCATCGCCGCCAGATTGCCCGCCAGCCCGGCATACGCCGCGCTTTGAATGCCCATCTGCGGTAAACCGAACCAGCCGCGAATCAACGCCGGCGTCAGCGCCAGCCCGACACTGGTCGAGACGATCAGCGCCAGCAGCGGCGACAGCGTGTCACTGACCCCGCGCAGCAATTGCGTGAACAGCACGAACACCAGCATCGACGGCAAAATCCACATCATTACATGGGCATACGCCACCGCATCGTCGAGAACGTCCGCCGGTGTGCCCAAGCCGGTCAGCGCCTGCCGCGCAAATACACTGCCGAGCACCGCCGCCATCAGACCGATCAACACCCCGAGCAACAGCGTCGCCCCGGCAATCGCCTTGACCCTGTGCAACTCCCGCGCACCCCAGGCCTGACCGATCAACACACCAGCACCCGCGCCCAGGCCGATCACCAGCGCGATGAAAAAGAACACCACCGGAAACATCCCCGATACCGCCGCCAGCGCCTGGGTGCCGAGCATCTGCCCGATGTAAATGCTGTTGACCGTCCCCGACATCGATTGCAGGAAGTTCGACAACACCATCGGCGCGAGAAACAGCAGGTAGGTTTGCCAGAGGGGCCTGGTGACAGCGGCGGTTTGCATTGAATGGAGGTCCATCTCGACGGCGGGAGGCTAATGGAGGATAGCTTCGGTGAGTTGCTCGCGGGGTGCAATTAACATTTCAGATCCGTGTTGATGGGGGCCTCGCAAACATCGGCAGGTAGGTGTCGGGCGATGGCTGTGGTAAACAACAGCCTTTTGCCCTTTCATCTGTGAGGCCCTGTTCATGCGCCACGTTCCAATTTTTCTGACCGGCACTCTGCTCGCCCTGCTCGGCACCAATGCTCACGCAGCCCCCGTTGCCGCGCCACCTGAAAGCCTGGCGCCGTTGCTGCAGACCCTCAACGAACGCCTGAACATCGGTGACCTCGTCGCGCTGACCAAATGGGACAGCGGCAAGCCGATCCAGGACAGCCCGCGTGAAGCGCAGGTCATCGCCAATGCGCGCACGCTGGCGGCGGAGCGCAAGCTTGATGTGGAGGATGTTGCGCAGTTGCTCGCGGCGCAGATGGAGGCCAATAAACTGGTGCAATACGGTCTGCTCGCGCAATGGCAAGCGGCGGGTGCCGCGCCGGACACGCCGCGCCCGGATCTGGGTCAGCAGATTCGTCCGCGTCTGGATGAACTGCAAACCCGGCTGTTGCAGCAGTACGCCGAGTTCGTGCCGTATCGTCGCGACCCCAACTGCCCGGCATGGCTGGCACAGGCGCGCAGCGGTTTGAGCGGTGATGCATTGCATGAACTGGCGCTTACCCGCGCCACCGGCGAGCTGTGTGTGCGTGCGCCAGCGCTCTGAATCGGGGGTTGTGGCAAACATTGCTGACGTCGATAGTCACCATCATGTCAATGAAGTTCTCATAAAAAATCCACGGCGTAACATCGGCTCCAGACAACCAAACAACACTTCTGGAGCACACGATCATGAAACGCCAAACCCTTCTCGGCATCGCATTCTCGGTTTTCGCAGTTAACGCTTTTGCCGCCACCCCGGCGCATACCCTGATCGCCGAAGGCGGTTCGGACAAGTTGATTGAAAGTCGTGTGGCTGAGGGCGGTTCGGATCGTCTGATCGAACGCCGTGTGGCCGAGGGCGGTTCGGATCGGCTGATCGAACGCCGTGTGGCCGAGGGTGGTTCGGATCGGCTGATCGAACGCCGTGTGGCTGAGGGCGGTTCGGATCGGCTGATCGAACGCCGTGTGGCCGAGGGCGGTTCGGATCGGCTGCTGGAACGCCGTGTGGCCGAGGGTGGTTCGGATCGGCTGATCGAACGCCGTGTGGCCGAGGGCGGTTCGGATC
Organism: Pseudomonas sp. EA_5y_Pfl2_R50; assembly: GCF_963970475.1. Lineage (NCBI taxonomy): Bacteria > Pseudomonadati > Pseudomonadota > Gammaproteobacteria > Pseudomonadales > Pseudomonadaceae > Pseudomonas > Pseudomonas sp. EA_5y_Pfl2_R50. The sequence continues at coordinate 349,035 of NZ_CAXAPT010000001.1, forward strand.
GGCTGATCGAACGCCGCGTCGCATGACTCGATAGCTTTACCGCAACCCAACGAAAAAGCCCGGCCTGATCAGCCGGGCTTTTCTGCGTTCAACCGGTGCTTATTGCACGGTTTTGAGCTTGACCACGTCACCGGAAATCTTGGTGGTGTAACCGGTCAGGACCCAGGCCCAGAACCAGTTTTCCTGAACCTGGGTGTTGATCATGGCGTCGCCGCCCTTGGCTTTGATCGCGGCGTTCTGGGCGCGCACGAAGCGGTTGTTCTGCTGGATCGGAATAACGCCGAACAGCAGCAGGCCGGTGGCCGTTGCTTCACTGTGGCCGATCACGGTGTATTGGTTGCTGTCGTAATGCTGGGTGTTCATCGGGGTGCCGGTGCAACCTGCCAGAACCGCACCGAACAGTGCAGCGGCGACTACTTTGCTGAGGTATTTCACTGAAAAAACTCCATAGGAAAACGCCCGTGATCCGTCTCTCGGGCGGCGCACACCTTACCGAAAATGATGGCGTACTGGTATCAATCCCGACAACTTTCATTTTGCCGCTTCGCTGGCAGCCCGTCGGCCATGTCGCATACCATGGCGCTACGCCAATCAAGACAGACCCTCATCGCCCATGCTCAAAGCCAGTCTGCGTAGCCACCTCACCCTCTGGTTCGCCGGTTTGTCCCTGTTGACGCTATTGAGCGTGGGTTTCTACGTCGGCCATATCGCCACCGAACAAATGAAACAGGCCAGTGGCAATGCCTTGCTCAACACCGCCCGTTCAGCCGCCTCGTTGCTGGGTGAGCAACTGCGCGAGCGGCAACTGGAGGTTTATCTGCTCAGCCGCGCTCCGCATCTGGAACGGGGTGATCTGGATAACCCGGCGATTCTGAAATCGATGCAATTGCGCACTCAGGCCCGCACCGAGTATGCGTGGATGGGCGTGACCGACGCCAACGGCAACGTGCATCAAGCCGTGAACAACTTGCTGGTCGGTCAATCAGTGCAACAGCGCCCGTGGTTTCAGGCTGGCCTGCGTGGCGAATACACCGGCGATCCTCATGAAGCCGTGCTGCTGGCCAAGTTGCTGCCGGACATGACGAATGGTGAACCGCTGCGTTTCATCGATTTCGCCGCGCCGATTCACAATGCCGAGGGTCAGGTGATCGGCGTGCTGGGCGCCCACGCGCACTGGAGCTGGGTGACGCGGATTGTCGAGTCGGCGGCGTTCTCCCACAAGAATTCCGCACCGGACATCGAAGCGCTGATCGTCGATCACGACGGCAAGGTGCTGTACCCCGAAGCGCTGATGGGCCAGCAACTGGCGGCGAATAATTCACCTGCGCCGGGCTGGTCGGTGGGCAACGGTTACCTGACCAGCATGGTCACTGTGCCGACACCCTCGAGCACCGCGCTGTCATGGTCGATTGCCGTGCGCCAGCCATTGGAAACCGCGCTGCAGCCGGCGCGCCTGCTCATGTATAAATTGCTGATTCTGGGCGTCGCTGCAGCCGTGCTCTTCGGTCTGGTGGCGTATTACCTGGCGCTGTACCTGAGCCGCCCGATCGAGCAGCTCGCGCGTTCGGCCAAACAGGTGCAACGCAATGAACCCGGTGCGCGTTTTCCACTGGACCATCCCGTGCAGGAAATTGCCCAGCTCGGCCAGTCACTCGATGCCATGACGCAATCGCTGCTCGGCAAAGAGCGTGAGCTGCAAGAGGCCAACGCCTCGCTGGAGGACACTGTCGCACAGCGCACGGCCGCCCTCACCCAGGCCAACGCTGAGCTGCTGAGTCTGGCCGTTCACGATGGCTTGACCGGCGTTTACAACCGTCGCCGCTTCGACGAAAAACTTACCGAATACACGCTGCTGTCCCGACGCACCGGTCGCCCGTTTGCGCTGCTGCTGATCGACGCCGACCACTTCAAACGGATCAACGATACCCACGGACATGCCATCGGTGATGACGTGCTCAAGCAGTTGGCAGCGCTGATTCAAAGCAGCCTGCGCACCACCGATTTCGTCGCCCGTTACGGCGGCGAAGAGTTTGCCGTGCTGCTTCCGGAAATCGCTCAACCGGACACGCCAGAGGTGGTCGCCGAAAAGGTTCGTGCGGCGATTGCCGATGCTATCTTCCCCGTTGTCGAACGGGTGACGGTGAGCATCGGCGTCGGCCTCGCCGATCCGGCAGACAACAGCCACGCAGCACTGATCAAGCGCGCCGATCAGCAGTTGTACAAAGCGAAAGCTGCAGGCCGTAATCAGGTGGCGTGATCAGCCCTTTTTCACCTCGCACATGCCGTTGGCTCTGTTCTTGCCGGTGTACGACACCCCGGCCGAACCATCGGGATTGATGCTCAAGGAAATGGTCACGCCAGCGCCCTTGGCTTCGAAGTAGTTGTCGTTGAATTTCTTCAGCTTGCCTTCCTTGCCGTTGATGTAGATCGGCCCGCCCTCATCGGCGTGGACTTCGATCTTGCCCGGACAGGTGGCGTTGAACATCGGGATCGCGGCCTGGGCCAATCCGGTGGCGAGTAACAGCGGCGCGGCCAACAGCAATGATTTCATGGTGTGCTCCCAGTGAGCGGCGGTGTGCCGGTGCGTTAGCAATAGCGCAAAAAAAGCGGCCAGACCAGTCTGACGATTGCACCGCCGGGCCCACAGCTTTCACGGTTGAGGAATATTGTCCGGAGCGTGCCCGTCGGCATCGAAACTCTGCAGATAAGCCAGCAGGTTTTCGACTTTCTCCTCATCACTCAGGCCCCAGAAAATCATCCGCGTGCCCGGCACCACGCCCTTCGGGTCTTTCAAATAAGCGATCAGCGTTTCGCGGTTCCAGGTCAGCCCCGAGTTTTTCATCGCATCCGAGTACACATAGTTCGCCGATGTGCCAGCGGGCCGGTCGATGATGGCATTGAGTGGCGGGCCGAAACCTGGACGGGCTGACTCACCGACCTGATGGCAGCCACCGCACAGGCGCGGGAAGATTTTCGCCCCGGCTTGAGGATCACCCGCAGCGTGGCTGAGCGGGCTGAACAGCACGGCGGTTAACAGGACGAGGGACAGGCGTGCGGTGTTTTTCATCGAGTGTTCCGGTTCGGCGTAAATCGGGCGGCGCAAGGGTAGCATTTGTTTTTACAGGTAAGCGCCGATGATCTGTCTGACCTTGGTCAAGGCCTGGCGCAGAACCTCCATCTCCACCGAACCCAACGCCAGACGAATCGCGTGGGGCACATTCGCCGATACGGCAAACGGCTCGGCGGTGGTGACGGAAATCTGCTCGTGCATCAACGCCACCACGATCTGATCGGCGCGCACGTCTTCCGGCAAGGGCAGCCACAGGAAATACGAAGCCGGATGACCGATGTACGGCAATCCCTTCAGCACGTTGGCCGCCAGTGCTTGCCGCGCCTTGGCATCGCTGCGTTTGTGCTCTTCCAGCACGCCGACCGTGCCGTCATCGAGCCAGCCACAGGCAATGGCCGTCATCACGCCGGGGGTGTTCCAGGTGGTGGCGCGGATGATGCGCTCCAGCGCCGGCACCGAGGGCTGCGGCGCGGCGATGAAGCCGACGCGCAGACCGGTGGCGATGTTCTTCGAAAGACCGGACACGTACACGGTGCGCTCCGGCGCCAATTGCACCAGCGCCGTCGGTGGATCTTCCACAAGAAACGCATAGGCCGCGTCTTCGATAATCGTCAGATCATGCTGTCGGGCGATTGCCACCAAGTGTTCGCGCGCCGCTAACGGCATCACCCAACCCAGCGGATTATGCAGGGTCGGCATGCTGTACACGGCGCGGACCGAGCGGCTGCGGCAGAGTTTTTCCAGGGCCTGAAGATCCGGCCCATAGGCGCCGACCGGGATCGCCACGACTTCCAGGTGCAGCGCCTCAGCCAACACTTTAAAGCCGGAATAGGTCAGCGCATCGGCGGCAATCACATCACCGGGTTTGAGCAACGCCATCAGCGTCACGGCCAACCCTTGCTGGGCGCCGTTGACGATCAGCACTTGCGCGGCATCGACTTGCACGCCGCGCGCGAGCAGATGCCGCGCCACCGACGCGCGCTCGTGGCTGCGACCGGCGTGGGGCTGATATCGCAGCAAAGCTTCCAGATCACCGGACAACGCCAATTGCCGCAACGCGGTGCGCAATGACTCCGCCTGACCAGGCAACGATGGGTAGTTGAAGTTGAGGTCGATCATGCCCACCGCCACGTCTTTCTGATCGATGCCCTGCCCCGGCGACAACACGGTTTCGCGCACGAAGGTGCCGCGCCCGGTTTCGCCGCTGACCAGGCCCATCGCCTCCAGCTCCGCATAGACCCGCGACGCTGTGACCAACGCCAGCCCCTCCTGCGCCGCCAATTGCCGGTGAGTCGGCAAGCGCGTACCCGGCGCAAGGCGCCCGCCGCGAATATCTGCCGCGTAGGCATCAACGATGTTTTTGTAGCGCGAACGCGGCATGCTCGATGTATCCATGACAATTTTTTGATTGTGCTGATTCTCGATCCTACGATGATCGCAACGCAACCCCACTGCCGAGCGCGACCTGACATGGAACAAACCTCGAACCTGACCACCCCGGCCCTGGAAAAAACCAGCGGCTGGATCAACGGCTTTATCGGCGTGGTGATCTTCAGCGGCTCGCTGCCAGCGACGCGGCTGGCGGTGCTGGAATTCGACCCGGTATTTCTCACGGTGGTGCGCGCGGCCATCGCCGGCGTTTTGGCCGTTGCGCTGTTGTGGTTGTTTCGCGAGCGACGTCCGGCGCGCAATCAGTGGCTGTCATTGTTGATCGTGGCGCTGGGCGTGGTGCTCGGTTTTCCGCTGCTCACAGCGCTGGCGCTGCAACACGTCACGTCGGCACATTCGATTGTGTTTGTCGGATTGCTGCCCTTGGCCACGGCGATTTTCGGCGTGCTGCGAGGCGGCGAGCGGCCACGGCCGGTGTTCTGGTTTTTTTCCGTGCTGGGCAGTTCGCTGGTGGTGGGTTACGCATCAGCTCAAGGCCTGACCGCTTCGCCCACTGGCGATTTGCTGATGCTGGCGGCGATTCTCGCCTGCGGCCTCGGCTATGCCGAAGGCGCGAAGCTGTCGCGCAGCCTCGGCGGCTGGCAGGTGATTTGCTGGGCGCTGGTGCTGTCGTTGCCGCTGATGGCGCTGTCGAGTGTCTGGCTGGCACCCGTCTCGCTCAGGCAGATCAGCCTGTCGGCGTGGCTGTGCCTGGCTTACGTGTCGTTGTTCAGCATGCTGATCGGGTTCGTGTTCTGGTATCGCGGTCTGGCCCAGGGCGGGATCGCTGCAGTCGGTCAGTTGCAGTTGCTGCAACCGTTTTTCGGCCTGGCCCTGGCGGCAACCTTGCTGCATGAACAGGTCAGCCTCGGCATGCTCGCGGTGACGCTGGGCGTGATCCTGTGCGTCGCCGGGGCAAAGAAATTCGCCAAATGATCCTCAGGCACCGGCCTTCCATTCCCGTGGACTGAGCCCGGTCTTGCGCCGAAACGCCCGCGCCAGCGCCGAGGGACTTTCGTAACCGACCTCCTCGGCGATCAACGCAATCGGCTTGCCTTCGCGCAGTCGCTTCTGCGCCAGGCTGACCCGCCAGCTCAGCAGGTAATCGGCGGGCGTCTGCCCGACCACGCGGCGAAATTGCTCGGCAAAACTGGCGCGGGACATATTCGCGACGCTCGCCAGCTCAGCCACGCTCCACGGCGTGTGCGGTTGCTCATGCATCAGGTTCAAGGCTCGGGACAAGCGTACATCCGCCAGCCCGGCGATCATGCCCGGTTGCTGTTCACGGCTGCTGATCAGATGACGCAACAGCAAAATCACCAAGAGCTCAAACAGCCGATCCATCACCGCCATCCGCCCGCAATGCCCCTCGAAGGCTTCCCTGAACAGCCACTCGACCGTGCTGGCCAGTTCGGGGATTTCAGTCAGTTCAAGCACCAGATAATCCGGCAGTGCGGCGGCCAGGGCATTGCCCGAGCCACCGTCAAAGGTCAGCGTCGCGCACACCACCTGGCTGTGCATGGCTTCGTCAGCAAACATCCGATGGGCAAACGGTCGGGGAAAGAAAATCAGCGACGGTTCAGTCAGATGCATCTCGCGTTCATTGCCCGCCTTGATCAGCAACTCACCCGCTTGCAACAGATGCACATGGCCGACGGGTTCGCCCTCATGCAGAGCGACACCGCAGAACGTGCCGCTGTGAAAGGTTCCGGCGTTTACGCCGAAATGGCTGAGCAACGTGGACAAACGATCCATGGGTGACTCCCGTCGACATGTCTGGACGATCTGTCGCATATCGTCGACGATTTGCCGCCAAAGCGCTACCCGCCGTGCCTACCATTCACTCCATCGCCGGCGCACTTCGCACCGGACTTTCGGAGCATCACCATGAGCCGCATCAACGTCATCAGCCTCGACACCGCCACCGACGCCACCCGCACCGTGCTGGAAGGCGTGAAAAGGAAGATCGGCTTTGTGCCGAACCTGTTCGCGACACTGGCCAGAGCGCCGGTTGCCCTCGACACCTATGTGCAAGCCTCGGCCATCCTCGGCAAGACCTCGCTGAGCGCCCAGCAAAAAGAAGCGGTGTACCTCGCGACGTCGCAAGTCAACGGCTGCGACTATTGCCTCGCGGCGCACACGCTGTTTGCCGGCAAGTCGGGTCTGTCGGCGCCGGACATCGTCGCTGCGCGCGAGGGCGAACTCAATGCTTATGCCGCACTCGCCCGCCAGTTGACCGAGCGCCGCGGCCACCTGAGCGACACGCAGATTGCCGCCGCCCACGCCGCCGGTATCGATGACGTTAAAATGATCGAAGTGATCGCCCTGGTAGCGGTTCAGACCCTGACCAACTACCTGAACAACACCGCGCTGACGGACATTGACTTCCCCGCCATCGACGCGTGACAAACGCCTGATCGAAACCTGTGGCGAGGACGCCGGCGCCCTCGCCACAAATCGTTTTGTCTTGCACATCGTGCCATGATGTACAAAGACCCGAATCCACTGCAGTGCAAGGACGCCCTCCGGCGTACTGAAACCTTGATCACCCGTAACGGTCTTTCTACACATGCTGACGTCAGGAACGACACGCCCCCTATGACACAATGGTTGCAAGACAACAGCGAGATGGCCGAACAGATTCGCGGTCACGACTGGGCGAACACGCCCCTTGGCCCGCTGGAACACTGGCCTGATGTGCTCAAGACCACCGTTTCGTTGAGTCTCGCTTCGCATTTTCCGCAGGCGATTGTCTGGGGCCCTGAACTGATCACGATCTTCAACGACGCGTTCAAGCCGATCCTCGGTCGCAAGCCGCCGGCGCTGGGGCGTCCGTTCAGCACGATCTGGAAAGAAGCCTGGCGCGACATCGGTCCGATTGCCGAGGCGGCGTTCGCCGGTAAAGCCACTTACATCGAAAACTTTCCCTTGATAGTGGAACGCGGCAGCGGCCCGGAACAGGCTTACTTCACCTTTTGCTACAGCCCGATCCGTGACTCCCTCGGCCGCGTGGTCGGCCTGCTCGACACCGTCACGGAAACCACCCATACCGTTTTTCTCAACCAGCGCCTCGTCGTGCTGGAGGCAATCGGCAGCGCGGTGACCAACGCCAGCGACGCCAGGTCGATTCTCGCCGCGAGCACGCGTCTGATGGTCGAGCAACTCAACCTGTCCAATTGCGCCTACGCCGACATGGATGCCGACGAAGACGGCTTCACCATTCGTGGTGACTTCGCCGCCGCCGGCTCCCCGAGCATCGTCGGGCACTACAGCCTGCGCGACTTCGGCGAAAAAGCCGTGACCTTGCTGCGCGCCGGCCAGCCGCTGGTGATTCATGACAATCGCGCCGAACTGCCGCCAGAGGAGTCGGCAACGTTCCAGGATATCGGCCTCGCCGCGACCATTTGCGTGCCGCTGATCAAGCAGGGCCGGCTGACCGCGCTGATGGCCATTCACGACAAGGTGCCGCGCACCTGGTCGTCGTTCGAGCAGGCGCTGTTGAGCGAAGTGGCCGAGCGCTGCTGGGCGCACATCGAACGTGTGCGTGCCGACGCCGAAGTACGTCAGGGGCTGTTGGCGCTGGCAGAACTCAATGCCACGCTGGAACAACGGGTCGAGGAACGCAGCGTGCGTCTGGCCCACGCCGAGTCGGCGTTGCGCCAGTCGCAAAAGCTCGAAGCCATCGGCCAGCTCACCGGCGGCGTGGCCCATGACTTCAACAATCTGCTGACGATCATTCGTTCTTCGGTGGATTTCCTGCGGCTGCCGAACCTCTCGGACGAGCGGCGCCAGCGCTATATGCGCGCGGTGTCCGACACCGTCGAGCGCGCCGCGAAACTGACCAGCCAGTTGCTGGCCTTCGCCCGGCGCCAGCCACTGAACCCGGAAGTCGTCGATGCCGGCGAGCGTCTAGCGAACATTGGCGAGATGCTCGAATCGGTCACCGGCGCGAAAATTCACATCAGCGTCGAACGCCCGAGCCAGCCCTGCTATATCCGCGCCGACCTGAGCCAGTTCGAGACCGCGCTGATCAACATTGCCCTCAATGCCCGCGATGCCATGGACGGTCAGGGTCTGCTCAAGCTGCGCCTGGAGGGCGGCAAGCCATTACCGGTGATCCGTGCGCATGCCGGCTCAAGCGCGCCGTTCGTGGCGATCACTTTGGCCGACAACGGCATCGGCATCGACGCGAAAACCCTTGAGCATATTTTCGAACCATTCTTCACCACCAAGGCTGTCGGCAGAGGCACCGGCCTCGGGCTCTCGCAAGTGTTCGGTTTTGCCAAGCAATCGGGTGGCAACGTCGACGTCTCAAGCGTCGTCGGCGAGGGCACGGTGTTTACCCTGTACCTGCCGCAAGTCGACGCCAGCGTGGTGGCCGCGCCGCAGGGTAGCGAAACCGGGAAACTGCCGCCCGTGGATATCCAGCGGCGGGTGCTGGTGGTCGAGGACAATCTGGAAGTCGGTCGTTTCGCCCAGCAGATTCTCGAGGATCTGGGTTACGAAACCCTCTGGGCCACTAACGCCGAAGAAGCGCTGCAACTGGCGGGCGCCGATGCCATGGCGTTCGACGCGGTGTTTTCCGACGTGGTCATGCCGGGCATCAGCGGCGTCGCGCTGGCTAGGGAGTTGCGCCGCCGACGCCCGGATCTGCCCGTGGTGCTGACCTCGGGCTACAGCGAAGAACTGGCGCGCAGCGGTTACGAAGGTTATGAGTTCCTGCCCAAGCCCTATTCCGCCGAGCAGGTCTCGCGCATCCTGGGCAAAACCTGGCTCAAGGACTGATCGACGTCCCAGTCAGTCGTGATCGACGCCGGCACGTTTGAGCAGTTTCTTGCAGCGCTCCGACAGATGAAACACCTGCAGATGCTTGCCGGCCTTGGTGTAGCGCTCGCGCAGGGTTTTCAGCGCGGCAATCGCCGAGTAATCGACAAAGCTCAGATGCCGGCAATCGAGCGTCACTTTCTGCGGGTCGTTGGCCGGGTCGAACTGATTGAGAAACGGCGTAGTCGAGGCGAAGAACAGTGTGCCGTGCAGGCGATAGAGTTTGCTGCCGTCGGCTTCCAGATGCTCATCGGCGTACAGTTCGCGGGCCTGCTGCCAGGCGAAGTTGAGCGCGGCGATGATGATCCCGCACAGCACCGCGGTGGCCAGATCGGTGAAGACGGTGATGGTGGTCACGGCGATAATCACCAGCACATCGTTGAGCGGTACTTTGTTGATCACCCGCAGCGAGGCCCAGGCGAAGGTCTGCTGTGACACTACGAACATCACGCCCACCAGCGCTGCCAGCGGAATACGCTCGATCAGCGGCGACAAAAACAGAATGAACAGCAGAATCAGCACACCCGCGACCACACCGGACAAGCGTCCGCGACCGCCGGAGCTGAGGTTGATCACGGTCTGGCCGATCATCGCGCAGCCGCCCATGCCACCGAACGCCCCCGACACCATATTCGCCGCGCCCAACGCCACGCACTCGCGATCCGGGTAGCCACGGGTTTCGGTGATTTCGTCGGTGAGGTTGAGGGTCAACAGGGTTTCCAGCAGACCAACCAGCGCCATCAGAATCGCGTAAGGCGCAATGATACGCAGGGTTTCCAGATTCCACGGGATGTCCGGCAAGGCCAGGGTCGGCAGGCCGCCGGCGATGTGCGCCATGTCGCCGAGGGTACGGGTCGGCAGGCCGAACAGGTAGACCAGCAGGCCGACGCCGAGGATCGCCACCAATGCCGGCGGCACCGCTTTGGTCAGACGCGGCAGGATGTAGACGACGGCCATGGTCAGCGCCACCAGCCCGGTCATCAGGTACAACGGCGTGCCGCTGAGCCAGTCTTCACCGCTCTTGAAATGCTCCAGTTGTGCCAGCGCAATGATGATCGCCAGACCGTTGACGAATCCGAGCATCACCGGGTGCGGCACCATGCGCACCAGTTTGCCCAGGCGTAACAACCCGAACGCCACCATGATCAAACCGCCGAGCAACACCGTCGCCAGCAAATACTGCACGCCGTGTTGCACCACCAGCGCGACAATCACCACCGCCATCGAACCCGCGGCACCGGAGACCATGCCGGGACGGCCGCCAAACAACGCGGTCAACGTACAGATGATGAAGGCGCCGTACAGGCCCATCAGTGGATTGAGGTGAGCCACCAGCGCAAATGCAATGCATTCGGGCAACAGGGCGAACGAGGTGGTGAGTCCGGCCAGGACATCGGCGCGCAGACGAATCGGTTTCATGGCTTACCTGATTGAGCAGCCGTCGAGCGCAGCTGCAGATGTTCGGAAAAAAGAAGGTTGCGGATGTTACGGAATTGTCGCGGATCGGGCCAGTGAACACTGACACTTGTCGATCTGCGCTTTATGCTGGCGCGCTTGAATATCCACTGAGTGCAACCATGTCATCTTTTCTGACTGCCCGCGAAGTGTCGCAGCGTTTGCGTGACGCGGCGTTGGGCGTGCTGGTGTTGAAGGTCTGTGAAGCGCCTGCCGAAACCGCAATGGTCATGGTCGATATCGAGGGCTGGCGCCTGCTGCTGGACTTCGAAGGCGAACGCCTCCATCACTGCGAATTCGCCCGCAATGCCGATGACCATGAAGGTTCACTGGCGTCATGGCAGCGTTACGGCACCGACCCGGTGAGCCTGCTCAGTACCTGGGAGCTGGCGCAGATCGAGGGGTTGCTGCGCGAGTACGGTCAGCCCTGACGCAGATCGAGCAGGTACGTGTAGTAACCGGTATCGCGCACATAACCCAGGGATTCGTAAAGGCGACGGTTGCTCATAAAAGCCCCGGTAGGCATCGAACAATTGCGCCACGGCCTCCAGGTGGGTCGAATCGGCTCGCTGTACCTGAATATTCATAGCCCCGCCTCGCGATTGCGACCTGGTGATTGAAAGAGTGATGTCGGAATGCAGGAGCAAGCTTTGCTCCTGCAAGGGTCGTGATCAGAACGTGATGTCGGCTGCGGGTTTGACGTCGACGCGAGCAGTAGCGCCGGTCAGATGCGCCAGATCCTTGTTGTGTTCGGCAATGATGTCTTCGGCAGTCATGTTGCCGTTGTCGACGGTGGAGTGCGCGTCGCCGACGAGCACCACGTCGTAACCCAGATGATGGGCCTGGCGCACGGTGGCGTTGACGCAGTAATCGGTTTGCAGCCCGCAGATGACCAAACGCTCGAAGTCCTCACTCGGCAGCAGTTTGCGCAAGTCGGTCTGGTAGAACGAATCCGGGGTGGTCTTGCGCACGCGCAAGTCTTTGGGTGAGGTTTCAAGCCCTTCGGCCAGTTGCCAGCCCTCAGCGCCATAGGCCAGCGGACTGTCCTTTTCCTCATGCTGGATCAGCACGATTGGCACGTCAGCCTTGCGCGCACGGCGGCTGAGATCGTTGATGGTGTCGATCACGCGGTGGATGTCGTGGCATTGGTATTCACCCGAGCAGAGGGTGCGCTGGACGTCGATGATCAGCAATGCGGTGGTCATGGTGAGCCTTCCTTGATCAGTCCTTGAAACCGGGGCGGACGTAAGCCCGTCCCCGTTTTACGCCCTTCAGTAACCCAGTGACAAGCCCGTGTTGCGCCGTGGATCGTTGGCGCCGTAGAAACGGTTTTTACCCACCGGTTTGCCACCCAGCGACGGCGCGCCGACCAGAATCGCCGCGATGTGGTTGGCATCCTGCGGGCCGGCAAACTTGTGCCCCCAACTCTCGAGGATTTTCTTCGTGTCGGGGCTGGCCGCGAAGTCTTCCAGGTTGGTTTCCTCAGGCATCCATTGCTGGTGGAAACGCGGCGCATCCACGGCTTCCTGCAGGCCCATGCCGTAGTCGATGACGTTGAGCATGGTCAGCAGCGTCGCGGTGATGATACGGCTGCCACCCGGCGTGCCGACCACCATCACCACTTTGCCATCCTTGGTGACGATGGTCGGACTCATCGACGACAACGGCGCCTTGCCCGGAGCGATGGCATTGGCCTCGCCCTGCACCAGGCCGTACATGTTCGGCACGCCGACCTTGGAGGTGAAGTCGTCCATCTCATCGTTGAGGATCACCCCGGTCTTGCTCGCCATCACACCCGCACCGAACCAGTCATTGAGCGTGTAGGTCACCGATACCGCGTTGCCCCACTTGTCGACAATCGAATAATGCGTGGTATTGCTGCCTTCGTGCGGTGCCACGCCGGGTTTCAGTTCAGCCGAGACTCCGGCCTTCTGCGGCTGGATCGCGTCACGCAGTTTGGTCGCGTAGTTTTTGTCGAGCAGATGCTCGATGGGGTTCTTGACGAAATCCGGATCACCCAGATAGCTGTTGCGATCCACATAGGCATGGCGCATCGCTTCAATCTGGTAGTGCATGCCCTGGGCCGAATGGAAGCCCAGATCCTTCATCGGATAACCTTCGAGAATGTTCATGATCTGGCAGATCACCACCCCGCCGGAGCTTGGCGGCGGTGCCGAGACCACATGGTAGCCGCGGTAATCGCACTCCACCGGCGCCAGCTCCCGAGTCTTGTATTTGTCGAGGTCGGCCTGGGTGATGATGCCCTTGTTGGCCTGACTGGAAGTGACAATGGCGTCAGCCACCCAGCCTTTGTAGAAGCCGTCCGCGCCCTTTTCAGAAATGGTGCGCAAGGTTTTTCCGAGATCCTTCTGCACCAGTTTCTGCCCGACCTGCATCGGCTCGCCGTTGTGCAGGAAAATCGAACCGGAATCGCGCATGTCCTTCTTGAACACGTCAGTGGCGTATTCCAGCAGCTCGACATCACCCTGCTCCAGGGTGAAGCCGTCTTCCGCCAGTTTGATCGCCGGGGCGATCATTTCCTTGCGCGGCTTGGTGCCGTATTTACTCAGCGCCAGCTCCATGCCTGAGACGGTGCCCGGCACGCCGACAGCCAAATGGCCACGGGTACTCAGCTCGGGAACGACGTTGCCCTGTTTGTCGAGGTACATGTTGGCGGTCGCCGCCAACGGGGCTTTTTCGCGGAAATCAAGAAAGGTCTTGCGCCCATCCGCCAGTTGAATGGTCATGAATCCGCCACCACCGAGATTGCCCGCTGCGGGATACACCACCGCCAGCGCATAACCTACCGCCACTGCGGCATCGACGGCATTGCCACCGCTCTTCAATACATCGACGCCGACATGAGTGGCCAGATGTTGCGCGGTGACCACCATGCCGTTCTCGGCGGCGACCGGAGCCACCGATGCGGCGTGGGCCATGAGGCAGCTAAGCGCCAGTGAGGTCGCAATCAGCGATTTGGCAAAAGGTTCGTACTTCATGAGTCGGTCTCTTTTTTGTTTTCAGGGCCTGTGCAAAACAGCCGGAACGCATCAGGAGCAACAAGCAGTATGGTCGGCTTTGCGTATTGCGCCTCCCGGCTCCGGCGGTATGCTGGACGCCGTTCACACTGTGTGCCGGAGTCTGTCGAAATGCCCTACACGTTCATCACCCTGCCCTCGCCGGTCGGCGAGCTGAAGCTGGTCGCGAACGGTTCACGACTGGCGGCCATCCTCTGGGAAAACGACAAACCAAACCGGGTACGCCTGGGCCCCATGAGTCAAGCGGCGGACAATCCGGTTCTGCAGAAGACCGCACGACAGCTCGAAGAATATTTTGCCGGCACGCGCAATGGCTTCGAACTGGAACTGGATTTCGTCGGCACCGACTTCCAGAAAAAAGTCTGGGCGGCGCTGCTGACCATTCCGTTTGGCGAAACCCGCAGCTACAGCCAGATCGCCGAACAAATTGGTCATCCCGCGGCGGTTCGCGCGGTGGGCGCAGCCAATGGGCGCAACCCGATTTCCATTGTCGCGCCGTGTCACCGGGTGATCGGCGCGTCAGGAAAACTCACTGGTTTTGCCGGAGGTCTGAAGGCCAAAGAGCACCTGCTGACACTGGAGGGGGGCGACTGGTCGCAGGCTGGCAAAACCGGGGATCTGTTTTAGTCCGTTAAAACAGATCAAGAGATCGCAGCCTTCGGCAGCTCCCTGGAAGGCGTTTCCTGCGGGAGCGTCCGAAGGCTGCGATCTTTTGATTTATCAGGTAAACAAGCTATTCATCGCCGCATACTGCAACAGCATGATGGTCTTGGCGTCACAGATCTCACCGCGCTGAAACGCCGCCAGCGCTTCGTCGAAGCCCCACTCCAGCACTTCAAGTTCTTCGGTCTCTTCTTCCAGACCGCCACCGTCGCTGACCTTCGATGCCGCGTCGTATTCGGCTATGAAAAAGTGCAGCTTCTCGGTCACCGACCCCGGACTCATGTAGGCCTCGAACACTTTCTTCACATGGTGCACGCGATAACCGGTTTCCTCCTCGGCTTCATCACGAATCCGTTGCTCCGGCGCAGCACCTTCGAGCAAGCCGGCCGCCACTTCGATCAGCAAGCCATCATGGCCATTGACGAACACCGGCAAGCGGAACTGCCGGGTCAGCACCACGGTGCGCTGCTCGCGGTTGAACAGCAGGATCGCTGCGCCATTACCGCGGTCGTAGACCTCACGGGTCTGACGCTGCCACTCGCCGTTGTTGCGGTGATAGTCGAAGGTGATTTTCTTCAGCAGGTACCAGTCGTGGGACAACACCTGAGTGTCGACGATGCTGACCCGCTCGGCTGTGTTGGACATGACGCGTGTTCCTGTTTTCCTGAATAAGCCGCCATGGTCGAATAATTGCGCCAACAAAAAAAGCCCGGCAGCGCTACCGGGCTTCTTGACTTGCAGCTAACGAGCGATGTGCGACAACCTGTCCTCGACATTCGCCTCAACGGTACTCACCCCGTGAATCAACGGCCCATAACGCCGGCTGAATTCCCAGTTGTAAGGCACGCCCTCCTTGCTGGTGCCGTTGTCCCAGTTCACCGACCAGGTCATCAGGCCTTTGATCGCCAGCCCCTTGATCGCCAGACGTTTGAGGACGTTACCGACGACGGTCTTGTCGATCACATAACCACTAGCGGCAGCATCGTTGTTGGCCGGCAGGCCGATCACAAACTTGTCCGCCGCAATTTGCGTGAATCCACGCGTGCCGGTGACCAGGCTTTCTGTCAGGTAGTAGAGGAAATCCTCTTTCAGCACGTCGTTGTTCTGCGCGATCCAGGCGCCTGCTCCGTTATTGGCTTCCGGCACCCAGACGCCGTCGCCACCCTGGTTGTAGAACTGCGGGGCGATGAAGTCGTAGTAGCCTTCCAGTGCTTGCAGGTAGCCGACGTATTTGCCGCTGCTGGTCAGGTAAGGAAACTCCGGGGCCATGCTGATGATGAAGTGCTTGCCCTGGCCTGCGTAGTGATCCTTGACCCGTTTCAGCGCGGCCGGCAGGACGGTCTTGTTGGCAGCGAAATCAATCGCGCTCTGTTCAAGATCGATGTCCAGCCCGTCGAATCCGTAGGTTTCCACCAGGCGGATGATTTCATTGGCCAGCGGTTGTTCCTGACCGCTGCGCAACTCGATGTGCGCATCAGCGCCACCGAGGGAAATCAACACGGCTCGCCCCTCGCTGTTGAGCACGCCAACCTGGCGGCGGAACTCGGCATCGGAAACGTTGTACGGCTTGAAGGTCGGAATCCCGCTGCCCTTCATGAAGGCTACCGCGACGACGTTGTATTCCTTGGGCACGTCCTCCAGCGACAGGCTGGCGAAGCGGCCCTGACGGTAACCGTCGCTCGGGCCTGCGGGCCAGTTGTGCCAGAAGCCCATGAGAATCTTCTTGCCGGCAATGCCCGGCATCAGGGAGGCGGCATCGCTCGCGGCGTTTTGCACTAAAGAAAAATCGATGTTTGCCATGTTCTAATCCTTCAGAACGTTTGGGTTTGGCGACGCGGCGCCGTTATTTGAAGTCGACGTCGAACGCCTGATAGAAGGCGTTGCCGGTGTTGGCGACAATCCACATCAGCACAATCACGTGATGGCCTTTTTTGCTGGACGGCAATTGCACCGCGTGACTGACCTTGGCCTTCAGCTCATTCGGATAGCTGTAATACGGCACCTGAGTGTAGAAGTCCTCGAAGAACGGTTGGGGTTCCAGTTGCGCACGAGTGATGCGCTGTTTCGGATCCCAACCGTCCTTGGTAATCAGCCAGCGATAGCCGCGAGTGGTGTGCGGCGCGGTGTATTGCCACTTGATTTCGAGGGTTTGTCCCGGCGAGACATTGAGCAGCGGCCAGGTAAACGGTCGAGCGAGCTGCTTGCTCATCTCTTCATTGGTGAAGTTCACGCAGTCGCGGGCATCACTCTTGCCACCGCTGAGAATGTAGCCGTCGGCTGGAGGCGTGACACTGTCCGAGTCACTCTGGTATGGCGCCGGAAACGGTCCCGCTGCCAGCGCCGGGAAGTTCTTCCCGCCTTCCATCTCGTTGACCTGCCAGGCGCCGAGCAATCCTTGCTCGATGGCCACCGCCCCGCGGCTCGCCGGGGAAATGACGCGGCCGTGCCGCAGTTGGGTATGTGCTTGAGATTGATTCATGTTTTTCACTCCGTTGATTAAAGAACTCTCCTGTCCGAGGAGAGGCCTTCAAGCTAACGGAGGCGAATTTTTTGTCCATGGGGCGGTTTTGTCGCAGTCAGCGAGTGACGGACAGCAAAACACCGAAAACACTGGATGTATATCCAGTCATTTGCGATAACGCCCACCCCAGATGACGCCAAAGGATTACACGCCGAACTGCAAACACTGCCATTCAGTACTCAAGACAACTGTGCCCGGAACTCCTTTTCGTATTGCCCGGCGAGCTGTTCTTTCTGTTTTTCGTTGAGCAACTTGCCGGCCATCTGGAAGAACTTCTGCTCTTCTTCTTTCAAATGATGATGAACCTTGTCCGACAGCTTCTTCGCGGTTGCCAACCACGCCGGACTGGACATCTCGGTCTCGTCGAGTTCTTCCATCATCTCGTCCATTTCATGGTGTTCGGCGATGGCATGGCGGCTCAGATCGACACCCTCATCAAGTTCCATCAACGGAATGTAGAAATGGCGCTCCTCAGCAGTTTCATGAGCCTGGAGCTCTGCCTTGAGCTGTTTGTAGGCCTCGACCCGCTCCGGTGTATCGCCACTGGTTTCGATCAGGGTCTTGGCGTAGCTACGCTGGCGATCATGGCTTTCGCGAAGGGCTTCGAAAATATTCATGGGGTTTCCTCATCAACCGCGTGCTGGAGTGACGCTGTAAAGGCTAGACCCCGGCGCATGAGCGGCAGTTCCACCGGGTTGAGAGGGGCTTGGAAGATCACTGCCGGGCAGGATAGGCTGCGGGCTCACATCACAAGGAACTCGGGCATGAACCTGCGAATCGAGCTGTCACAAAACCCTACCGAGGAAGAACGCACAGCCATTCTCGCGCCGCTGCGCGCGCACAACGTTGCCAACGCCGGACCTTCGACATTCGAGCCGATCGCTCTGTTAGTGCGTGACGAACACGACGCTATTCTTGGTGGATTGTATGGCCACACGTTCTATCGTTGGCTGTTCATTGAGCTACTGGCGGTGCCGGAACAGGGCCGCGGAAAGGGCATTGGTTCGCAGTTGATGCAGAGGGCGGAGGATCTGGCGCGAGAAAAAGACTGCGTCGGCATCTGGCTCGACACCTTCTCCTTCCAGGCACCTGAGTTTTACAGGAAGCTTGGATTTAGCGAATGCGGAGAGATTCTGGATTACCCACTGGGACATAAGCGGCATTTCTTCCAAAAGCGGCTTATCCGTTGACTGCGTTGGCCCCTTCGCGAGCAAGCCCGCGAAGGCGGCTTGAACGTCACCGCAACCACTGGCCCTACAGACAGGTCGCCAACGCCGCCAACCGGCGCTTGGCGACAAAGTCGTCCTGCTGCGCGTAGTAGTTCAATACCGTGCCCGAAACCTCGGTGATCACGTCGACAAACGACTCCGCCGAACGGGTATAGACCGTCGTCCCGCCCGATTCACGGGGTTCCAGATACGCTGCCGCATCCACGCCGAACACCGCTTCGTCCTGCCAGCCGAATTGCACACAGCGCGCCACGTCTTTTTCGGCTTTGTCCGAGGTCAACACCTTATAGGGAGTTTTCGTGCGAGCATCGTCCATTACCGAGCCTGCGCAACCGGCCAGCAGTGTCGCAGCCAGCGCTACCATCAGAATTCGCATTGCATTCGCTCATTCAGAAAAAAGCGGACTGTATCATCGCAGCGGCAGAAATCGTTCTGCTTTACTGCATTTATAGCGAGACAGGCGCACGCCGCTGCGGCAACCTAAGGTCATCAGCCTCACAAGGAAAACACATGGCGCCCACCGACCAGCGACATGAACACGCCCTGAAAGTGTTTCTCGATGCGCGCCCCGAGTTGCGCGAAACACTCGACCATCTCAACCCGTTGCTGGCCCAGGCCAAGGGCGAAACTCAGGCTCAGTATCGTGAAGAACGCCTGCATGAAGCGTTTGAAGCCGAAGCGGAAAGTCTCGGGCTGTTCGCCTGGGAGTTGACCTTGCAATTGACGGCGGCTTCGCCTGAGGAGTATCAGGCGCAGCGCCTTGAAGTACACCGTGAAGTCGCGGAAATGGCCGGGATGGATTGGCTGGAATATTGCGATCTGTATGGCATAGAACCGTCACCGCCGCCAAAGGACACCGCCCCTGATGCTGCCATCCGCCTCGACTGACCGCGCCAGCCCCGGCCACCTGCACACCCGGAAGTGGCGCGGGCGGATTGGTCTGGCGCTGGTGGCCAGCCTCTCGGTACTGGCCGGCATGACCGACGCCATCGGCTTCATGGCCAGCGGCGACTTCGTCTCATTCATGAGCGGCAACACCACCCGACTTGCCGTGGCAATCAGCGATGGCGATATCGGGCTAACCCTGCGTTTGTTGATCCTCATTGCGACGTTTATCGTCGGCAATGCCTTGGGCGTGGTCGTGGCTCGATTCGGCGGGCGCCGGGCGCTACCGTTGCTGCTGTGCATCGCCACCCTCCTTTGCGCGGCGGCGGCCTGGCCATTCGACACACAACTGCCGGCCCTCATGGCGGCAATCATCGCAATGGGCATGCTCAACGCGTCAGTAGAAGAAGTGAATGGCTTACCGGTCGGTCTCACCTATGTCACCGGCGCCTTGTCGCGATTCGGACGAGGCTTGGGCCGCTGGATGCTTGGCGAACGGCGCAGCGGCTGGCGGGTGCAGCTGGTGCCATGGAGCGGAATGTTTATCGGCGCGATTCTGGGGGCGGTGCTGGAACACCATTTGGGGCTCCAGGCGATGTTTGTCAGCGGTTCGCTGGCTGCGCTGATCGGCCTGCTCTCCCTGAAAATCCCGCGGCGCTGGCAACTGGGCTACATGCCCCGCTAACCGAGGACAACAAAAATCTCGGTAGGAGCGAGCAGGCTCACTCCTACAAGGTTTCGCGGCGGCCTCGATAAAGCTTTATCATGGCCGCAGTTTTGCTGATCGAGTCCGTCATGAAGTTCGCCATTGCGCTGTTTTCCGCCGCCCATGCGCCCTCCTCGCGCCGCGCCCTGCTGTTTGCGCAAGCTGCGCTGGCCGGTGGGCATGAGATCGTCCGGCTGTTTTTCTATCAGGACGGCGTCTACAACGCCTCCGACGCGGTGGTTACCCCGCAGGATGAGCTGGACCTGCCCAAACAATGGCGCACCTTCATCAGCGAGCAACAACTGGACGGTGTGGTGTGCATCGCTGCAGCCCTGCGTCGTGGCACGCTGAATGGCGAAGAAGCCAAGCGCTATCAGCGTGACGCCGTCTGCGTCAACGCGCCGTGGGAATTGTCCGGGCTCGGCCAGTTGCATGACGCGATACAAGATGCCGACCGCTTGATCTGTTTCGGAGGCGCGTAAGATGGCCAAATCCCTGTTGCTCATCAGCCGGCAGTCGCCCTGGTCCGGTCCCGCTGCTCGCGAAGCCCTGGACATCGTACTGGCCGGAGGCGCTTTCGATCTGCCGATCGGCCTGTTGTTTCTCGATGACGGCGTGCTGCAACTGGCCGCCGGGCAGAATGCCAAGGCCCTGCAACAAAAAGACCTGAGTGCCAACCTGCAAGCGCTGCCGATGTTTGGCGTTGAAGCACTGTTCTACTGTGCGCAGAGCGCCAGCGCTCGCGGCCTCGCCGACCTGTCGCTGGACGAAGCCGAGCCGCTTGCCGCCGAGCAAATCACCGCCCTTATTGACCGTTACGACCAAGTGATCACCCTCTGATGTCGACTCTGCATGTGCTCTCCCACTCCCCGTTTGGCGACGAACGCCTGAACAGCTGCCTGCGTCTGCTCGGCAGTGCTGATGCTGTGTTGTTGTCCGGTGACGCTGTCTACGCGCTGCAACCGGGCACCGCGCCGTTCGCCGCGCTGGAAGGCCGCCGCATCCCACTGTTCGTGTTGACCGAGGATGCACAGGCTCGCGCCGTGAACGTCCCGGACTGGGCCGAACTCGTCGATTATCCGGGCTTCGTCGAGCTGTCGATCCGTCACGACAAGGTCAACAGTTGGCTATGAATTCCATGACCGTCGGCACCCGCGCCATCGAACTCGACAAGGACGGCTTTCTCGTCGACCTCAGCGACTGGTCGGCAGACGTCGCCAGCGCCCTCGCCGCCGCCGAAGAGATCGAGTTGACCCCGGATCACTGGGAAGTCCTTCAATTGCTGCGCAGCTTCTACGCCGAGTTCCAGCTGTCGCCGGCCACGCGCCCGCTGATCAGGTACACCGCGTTGAAACTCGGTGCAGACAAAGGCAACAGCCTGCACCTGAACCGACTGTTCAAAGGCACCCCTGCCAAACTCGCCGCAAAACTGGCGGGCCTGCCCAAACCGACGAATTGTTTATGACCGACTTTCCAGCGCTGACCCTCGAAACGCCCGCCGAACACCCGTTCGCCCAGTTCGTGCGCATCCTCGGCAAAGGCAAACGCGGCGCCCGCGACCTGACCCGCGAAGAAGCCCGGGAAGCGATGGGCATGGTGCTCGACGACAAGGTCGAAGACACCCAGCTCGGGGCGTTTTTGATGCTGCTGCGGCACAAGGAAGAAAGCGCCGAGGAAATGGCCGGTTTCACCGAAGCCCTGCGCCAGCGCTTGCAGGCGCCGGCGCTGAACGTCGACCTCGACTGGCCGACCTACGCCGGCAAGAAGCGTCATCTGCCGTGGTATTTGCTCGCGGCCAAGTGCCTGGCGCAAAACGGCGTGCGCATCTTCATGCACGGCGGCGGCGCGCACACCGCCGGGCGTCTGTACAGCGAGCAACTGCTCGGCGAATTGAACATACCCCTGTGTCGCACCTGGCAACAGGTCGGCGCGGCGCTGGACAACAGTGGTCTGGCGTTCATGCCGCTGGTGGACTGGGCGCCGCCCCTGCAAAAAATGATCGACCTGCGCAACACGCTCGGTCTGCGTTCGCCGATTCATTCGCTGGCGCGAATTCTCAACCCGTTGGGTGCAAGGTGCGGGCTGCAAAGCATTTTCCACCCCGGCTATCAGGCGGTGCATCGCGATGCCAGCGGCTTGCTCGGTGACACGGCGATTGTGGTCAAGGGCGACGGCGGCGAGATCGAGATCAACCCGGATGCTGCCAGCCATCTCTACGGCACCACGGGTGGCGAGAGCTGGGATGAAGAATGGCCACAGATGTCGGCCCAGCGCCACGTCAAACCGGCGACCCTGGACATTGAACATCTGAAAGCCGTCTGGCGTGGCGATGTGGTCGACAGCTATCCACAAATGGCGCTGATTTCGACGATGGCCCTGGCGTTGCGTGGTCTCGGCCAAAGCCGTGAGCAAGCCTTCGAAACCGCCGAGCAATTCTGGGCGGCGCGGAACAAATCGATTTAACCGATCATTCACGCCCGATCTTTGCGCTTTTTGTTCGAACTCATCGGAATAGACTCGACTCCAACGATTATTGGTTTATGGAGTCTTGATCATGGGTTTACTCGTCGATGGCCGCTGGCAGGACAAGTGGTACGAAAGCAGCAAGGACGGCGCGTTTCAGCGCGAACAGGCACAACGCCGCAACTGGGTGACCGCTGACGGTCAGCCCGGGCCCAGTGGCGAAGGCGGTTTTGCCGCTGAAGCCGGACGTTATCACCTCTACGTTTCCCTCGCCTGTCCCTGGGCGCATCGCACATTGATCCTGCGTAAACTCAAAGGCCTGGAAGGTGTGATCGACGTGTCTGTGGTCAGCTGGCTGATGCTGGAAAACGGCTGGACCTTCGACAAGGCGCTCGGCTCGACCGGCGACAAACTCGACGGTTTCGATTTCATGCACCAGCGCTACACCGCTGATACAGCCGATTACACCGACCGCGTCACGGTGCCCGTGTTGTGGGACAAGAAACTGCAACGCATCGTCAGCAATGAATCAGCTGAAATCATCCGCATGTTCAACAGCGCGTTCGATGGTTTGACCGGCAATGAGCTGGACTTCTATCCGGCGCCGTTGCGCGGTGAAATCGATGCGCTGAACGAGCGTATCTACCCGGCGGTGAACAACGGTGTGTACCGCGCAGGTTTTGCAACGTCGCAACAGGCTTATGAAGAAGCGTTCGATGAGGTGTTTGCCGAACTGGATCACCTGGAGCGCGTGTTAGGTGCCAATCGCTATTTGAGTGGGGAGTACCTGACTGAAGCCGATGTGCGCCTGTTCACCACGATGATTCGCTTTGATGCGGTGTATCACGGTCACTTCAAGTGCAATCTGCGGCGGATCGCCGATTACCCGAACCTGTCGAACTGGCTGTGTGAGCTGTATCAGGTTCCGGGGATTGCCGAAACGGTAGATTTCCAGCACATCAAGCATCACTACTACGGCAGTCACAAGACCATCAACCCGACCGGGGTTGTGCCGAAAGGACCGGAGCAGGATTTCACGGTGGCCCATGATCGGGCGCGGCTGGCTGGGAAAGGGGTGTGGCGTCGGGGTTGATTGATGTGGTGTTTTTGAAGGCTTCTTCGCGAGCAAGCCCGCTCCCACAGGGGATTTGTGCATGACACAGATCCAGTGTGGGAGCGGGCTTGCCCGCGAAAGAGGCGACCCGGTTTTTCAGACCTGCGCCTGGGCTCCTTCAAACCACGCCAGTTTTTCGCGTAACTGCACCACTTCACCGACAATCACCAGTGTCGGTGCATGCACTTCATGCTCCGCCACCAGTCGCGGCAAGTCGGCCAGCGTGCCGGTGAACACCCGCTGATTGACCGTGGTGCCCTGCTGGATCAGCGCCGCCGGGGTTTCGGCCGAGCGACCATGCTTGATCAACTGCTCGCAGATTACCGGTAATCCCACCAGCCCCATGTAGAACACCAGCGTTTGCGCCGGCGCGACGAGGTCGGCCCACGGCAGGTCGGTGGAACCGTCCTTCAAATGCCCGGTGACAAAGCTCACCGATTGCGCGTGATCACGATGGGTCAGCGGAATTCCGGCATACGCCGCGCAACCACTGGCCGCCGTAATCCCCGGCACGACCTGGAACGGAATGCCGTGGGCGGCCAGTTCTTCGATCTCTTCGCCGCCACGGCCGAAGATGAACGGATCACCGCCCTTCAACCGCACCACGCGTTTACCGGCCTTGGCCAGATCGACCAGTTGCTGGTTGATCTGATCCTGCGGCACAGCATGGTCGGAACGACGCTTGCCGACGTAGACACGCTCGGCGTCGCGACGGCACAGCTCAAGAATTGCCGGCGCGACCAAACGGTCGTACAACACCACATCGGCCTGCTGCATCAAACGCAAGGCCTTGAAGGTCAGCAGGTCCGGATCACCCGGCCCCGCCCCGACCAGATACACCTCACCGGTGGTGACCATCGCTTCGCCATCAATCTTGGCTTGCAACAAACGCTCGGCTTCGGCGCCCTGCCCGGCCAGTTGCCGCTCGGCAATCGGCCCTTGAAACACGTCTTCCCAAAATCCGCGACGCTGCTGCACATCCGGAAACAGGTTTTTCACCTGATTGCGGAAACGCGCAGCGAGGCCGGCCAGATGGCCGTAGGTCGATGGAATCCAGGTTTCAATCCTGGCGCGAATCAGGCGTGCCAGCACCGGAGCATCGCCGCCGCTGGAAACCGCGATGATCAGCGGCGAACGGTCGACAATGGCCGGGAAGATCACGCTGCACAAGGCCGGCGCATCGACCACGTTGACCGGCACGCAACGCCGATGGGCATCGGCGGACACTTGTGCATTCAGCGCTTCGTCGTCAGTGGCGGCGATGATCAGCCCGCAACCGTCCAGATCCGCTTCGACGTAACCGCGCAGCAGGCATTCGCCACCGCTAGCAACCACCAGCTCGCGCAGTTGCGTTTCGATTTCAGGTGCGACCACCCGCAGCAGCGCACCGGCATCGGCCAGCAGGCGGGATTTGCGCAAGGCAATTTCCCCCCCACCGACGACCAACACACGACTGCCGCGCAGGTTGTGAAACAGCGGCAGATATTTCATTTAGCCGATGACCTCAAGGCCACCCATGTAGGGCTTCAATACGTCCGGAACGCGGATCGAACCATCGGCCTGCTGGTAGTTTTCCAGTACGGCAACGAGGGTACGGCCAACGGCCAGGCCGGAACCGTTCAGGGTGTGCACCAGCTCAGGCTTGCCGGTTTCCGGGTTACGGAAACGCGCCTGCATGCGGCGGGCCTGGAAGTCGCCGCAGTTCGAGCACGACGAGATTTCGCGGTACTTGTCCTGGCTTGGAATCCACACTTCGAGATCGTAAGTCTTGACCGCGCTGAAGCCCATGTCGCCGGTGCACAGCGCCAGGGTGCGGTAAGGCAGCCCGAGCAGTTGCAGGACTTTTTCGGCGTTGGCGGTCAGGCCTTCCAGCGCTTCCATCGAGGTCGACGGCTCAACGATCTGGACCATTTCAACTTTGTCGAACTGGTGCTGACGGATCATGCCGCGCGTGTCACGGCCCGACGCGCCGGCTTCGCTGCGGAAGCACGGGGTGTGCGCCACGAACTTGATCGGCAGCAGTTTCGAGTCGACGATTTCGCCGGCAACGATGTTGGTCAGCGACACTTCGGCAGTCGGGATCAGGTACAGATCGGCTTCGCCTTCGCGGGCGATCTTGAACAGGTCTTCCTCGAACTTCGGCAGTTGACCGGTGCCCTGCAGCGCCGGAGCCTGGACCAGATAAGGCGTGTACGCCTCTTCGTAACCGTGCTCGTTGACGTGCAGGTTGATCATGAACTGCGCCAGGGCGCGGTGCAGGCGGGCAATCGGGCCACGCAACAGGGCAAAACGCGCGCCGGACAGCTTGGCGGCGGTTTCGAAATCCAGCCAGCCGAACTTCTCGCCCAGGGCAACGTGGTCTTTTACTTCGAAGTCGAACGCAGTCGGCGTACCCCAGCGGCGCACTTCGACGTTGTCGTCTTCGTCTTTGCCGACTGGCACGGATTCGTGTGGCAGGTTGGGAATGCCGAGCAGGATCGAGTCCAGTTCGGTCTGGATCGCGTCCAGTTCGACTTTACCGGCGCTCAGTTCGCCCGCCATGCGCTCGACGTCCGCCATCAGCGGCGCGATGTCTTCGCCGCGCTGCTTGGCCTGACCGATGGATTTGGAACGCGCGTTACGCTCAGCCTGCAGTGCTTCGGTGCGGGTCTGGACGGTCTTGCGCTGTTCTTCCAGCGCTTCGATGCGCGCGGTGTCCAGGGCAAAGCCACGGGAAGCCAGGCGGTCCGCTACGTCCTGAAGGTTGCTACGTAACAGTTTGGAATCGAGCATGTCGGTTTCTCGTTATCAAAGTTTGGTCAAGGACAGGCCAGCCCATGTCGCGAGCAGCCCGCCGAATACGCTGAGTGCCGCATAGCCCAGGGCCAGCGGCACTTGCCCGCTTTCCAGCAGGCGCACCGTATCCAGTGAAAAGGATGAAAAAGTCGTCAGCCCCCCGAGGAAGCCGACCATCAACCCGGCACGCACCTCGATCGGCACCTCCGGGCGTATCAAAAACAGGCCGTACAACACGCCAATCAACAGGCAGCCCACGATATTAACGGCCAGCGTCGCGGTATAGAAGTGCTGCGGCCAATTGGCGTTGATCCAATTGCCGGTGGCGAAGCGCAACAAGGTGCCGGCCATGCCGCCGGCGGAGACCGCGATGATCAATGGAAGCACTATTTTCTCCGTTGCCGAGGGCTTAAACGATCCAGTTGAGCGAGGTGGTTGAGCTTCTCGCCGATCTTCAACTCCAGGCCGCGCGGCACCGGTTGGTAGAACGCAATCGGCTCGAGCTCTTCAGGAAAGTAGTCTTCACCGGCGGCATAGGCGTCCGGCTCATCGTGGGCGTAGCGATATTCGTCGCCGTAGCCCAATTGTTTCATGAGTTTGGTCGGTGCGTTACGCAGGTGCAGCGGCACTTCCAGCGAACCGTTTTCAGCAGCGGCGCGCAAAGCGGTCTTGAAGCCCATGTACACCGCATTGCTTTTTGGCGCACAGGCCAGATAAGTGATGGCCTGAGCCACGGCCAACTCGCCTTCCGGGCTGCCGAGACGTTCCTGCACTTCCCACGCCGCCAGACACAGGCTCAGGGCGCGTGGATCGGCATTACCGATGTCTTCGCTGGCCATGCGCACCACGCGCCGGGCGAGGTACAGCGGATCACAACCGCCGTCGATCATCCGCGCAAACCAGTACAGCGCACCGTCAGGATTGGAGCCGCGCACCGATTTGTGCAGCGCCGAAATCTGGTCGTAGAAGGCTTCGCCGCCCTTGTCGAAACGTCGACGGGTGTCGCCGAGCAGACTTTGCAGGAGTTCGGTGCCGATCTCGCTGTTGTCTTCGGCCAGGTCAGAGGCGTTTTCCAGCAGATTGAGCAGACGCCGACCGTCGCCATCGGCGGCCGACAGCAGCATCTGGAAGCCTTCGTCGTTCAAGCTCAGGTTGCGCTTGCCCAGCCCGCGCTCTTCGGTCAGTGCGCGGTGCACCAGTTTGCGCAACGCGGCTTCGTCGAGGCTTTTCAGCACATAGACGCGGGCCCGCGATAACAAGGCGTTATTGAGTTCGAACGAAGGGTTTTCGGTAGTGGCGCCGATGAAAATCAGCGTGCCGTCTTCAACGTAAGGCAGGAACGCATCCTGCTGGGATTTGTTGAAGCGGTGCACTTCATCGACGAACAGAATCGTGCGCTTGCCGTACTGGCCGGCCTGCTGCTTGGCGATTTCAACGGCTTGCCGGATCTCCTTGACCCCGGCGAGTACCGCCGAGACCGTTTCGAAGTGCGCATCCGAGACCTCCGCAAGCAACCGCGCCAAGGTGGTTTTACCGACACCTGGCGGGCCCCAGAAGATCATCGAATGCAGCGCGCCCTGCTCCAGCGCCTCACGCAGAGGCTTGCCGCGAGCGAGCACGTGCTCCTGACCGACGTACTCGTCCAGATTGGTCGCACGCAAACGCGCGGCCAGTGGCTGGGCAATCGGTGCACTGCGAAACAGATCCATCACGTAGCGTTGAAACCTCTATTTGATCTGGAGCAGATCATTGTCCCACAGGGTTTTGCGTTTATTCCTGGATCACGTCGGCACCCTTGGGGATGTCGAACCTGAACTTGGAGGCCGGTACCGGCTCGTTGGCCTTGACCCCGGTAAACAGGATGTTGGTGCGCTGGCCGACGCTGTCGATCAGTTGCATGTCATTGAGCAGTCCGTTGCGGAACGACAGGCGCAGGTTGTCGAACAGGGTGTCTTTGGTCTTCGGCTTGAGGGTGAAGTCGATCACGCCGCCCGCCTCTTTTGCGGAAATATCAAAGCTCTGGCTGATCTTCGACACGTCGCCGGATAGCAGCAGTGCCGGGGTCTGGGTCAGACGCTCGTCGAGTTTCTTGATCGTGGCCTGTTCCAGGTCCGGGTCCCACAGGGTGACTTTCTTGCCGTCGGAGACCATGGTCTGCTCGGCTGGCGCATTGGTGTGCCAGTAGAACAGGCCGGGACGCTGCAAGGTCATGTCGCCGGTAGTTTCCTGCAACTGGGTACCGCTGCCATCGAGGGTCAGCTGCGAGAAGTTCGCGCTCAGGGTTCTGGATGTTTCCAGCAATTGGGTCAGACGCGCCACGTCCTTGTCATCGGCGTGGGCCGTGAGGGTGGTCAAAGCCAGTACTGGCAGCAGCATGCGGATAAGACGCATGGGAGTCCTCTTGAATATTCGTTTGAAGGGGACGGCGCGTCATTGCGCCATCCTTGCAGGGCTGATTCGGGGTTGCTGGATCAGTCGCGAACCGGGCCAGGAGCCAGGACTTCACGGGAACCGTTGGTGTTCATCGAGGTGACGACGCCGGCCATTTCCATGGCTTCAATCATCCGTGCGGCACGGTTGTAGCCGATTTTCAGCTTGCGCTGTACCGCAGAAATCGAGGCGCGACGGCTTTCGAGGACGAACTGCACGGCTTCGTCGTACAGCGCGTCGGCTTCCGGATCATCACCATCGCCGCCACCGCTGCTGCCTTCAAAGCCACTGCCCGCCTCTTCGACACCGTTGAGGATGTCATCGTTGTATTCCGGTGCGCCACGCAGCTTCCACGCTTCCACCACACGGTGGACTTCATCGTCGGAAACGAACGCGCCATGGACCCGGATCGGCAGACTGGTGCCCGGTGGCATATACAGCATGTCACCGTGCCCCAGCAGTTGTTCGGCGCCGCCCTGGTCGATGATGGTTCGCGAGTCGATCTTGCTCGACACCTGGAACGCCATACGCGTCGGAATGTTGGCCTTGATCAGACCGGTGATCACGTCCACGGATGGCCGCTGGGTCGCGAGAATCAAGTGAATCCCCGCCGCACGGGCCTTCTGGGCGATACGGGCAATCAGTTCTTCAACCTTCTTGCCGACGATCATCATCATGTCGGCGAATTCGTCGACGACGACGACGATGGTCGGCAGCTTCTGCAACAGCGGCGCTTCGTCGTGGATGCTTTCACGCTTGTACAGCGGATCGCTCAACGGCTCGCCGGCGTCCTGGGCTTCCTTGACCTTGGCGTTGAAGCCGGACAGGTTGCGCACGCCCATTTTCGCCATCAGCTTGTAGCGGCGCTCCATCTCGGCAACGCTCCAGCGCAAGGCGTTGGCGGCGTCCTTCATGTCGGTGACGACCGGGCACAACAGGTGCGGAATGCCTTCGTAGATGGACAGTTCCAGCATCTTCGGGTCGATCATGATCAGCTTGGCGTCTTCCGGGCCGGACTTGAACAGAATCGAGAGGATCATCGCGTTCACGCCCACCGACTTACCGGAACCGGTCGTACCGGCCACCAGCAAGTGCGGCATCTTCGCCAGGTCGGTGATCACCGGTTTGCCGCCGATGTCATGGCCCAGCGCCAGGGTGACCGGCGATTTGAAGTTGTCGTATTCAGGCGTCGACAGCACTTCGGAGAAACGCACGATCTGCCGGTCTTCGTTAGGAATTTCGATACCGACGGTGGTCTTGCCCGGAATCACTTCGACCACCCGCACGCTGGTCACGGCCAGCGAACGCGCAAGGTCTTTGGCGAGGTTGGCGATACGGCTGACCTTGACGCCAGCAGCCGGCTGGATTTCGTAACGGGTGATGACCGGGCCTGGATGGATCGAATCCACCGTGACCTCGACGCCGAACTCCTTGAGCTTGATCTCCAGCAAATGGCCGACCGCTGCCAGGGATTCGGGCGAGTAATTGAGTTGCTTCTTTTCCGCGGGATCGAGGATCGAGATCGGTGGCAAGGTGCCTTCCACGGCGCTGTCGACGAACAACGGCGCCTGTTTCTCTTTCTGCACGCGCTTGCTTGGCTCAGGCGCTTTGGCCGGTGCCGGGGCGATAACCGGTGGCACCTGCTTCTCGCGGTCGGACATGTGCTTGCTCAGCGCTTGCTCACGTTCGATCAGGCGTTCTTTGACTTTGGCCTGTTCGCGCTTGTCCGACACCGTCGGTGCGACCACATCGTGCACGCGGTCATCCACTTCACGCAGTTGCGCCACCAGTTGCTTGCGCTCGGTGCGCGCCGACCACCAACGGTTGAGCGCGCCCTGGAACAGTTCGAAGAGGTCGAGGGTGATCTTGCCGGTGAGGTCCATCACCTTGAACCACGACAGGTCAGTGAACACCGTCAGGCCGAACAGGAACAACGCGATGAACAGCAGCGTGCTGCCCTGAATGTTCAGTGCAGTCTTCGCCAGATTACCGAGGCTTTCGCCCAGGGCGCCGCCAGCCCCGGCCGGCAGACCGGACGTGCCCTGAAAATGCAAATGCGCCAGCGCTGCACCGGAAAGCACCAGAAACACCAGGCCGATCAGGCGCCAGGAGAACAGCCAGCCGCTCCATTGCCACGGTTCGTGGCGTTGACGAAAGATCTGGTACGCCTTGACCGCCAGCAGTATCGGAAAGATGTAGGCGAAGTAACCAAGCACCATGAACAGGATATCGGCGCTGTAAGAGCCCGCCGGGCCGCCGAAATTCTGTACGTCGTCGATTTTGCTGTTGTGACTCCAGCCCGGATCGTCCTTGCCGTAGGTCAGCAAGGCCATCATCAGGAACAGGCACAAGGCGCCGATGGCGATCAATGCACCTTCCTTGAGCCGGTAGTGCAACTGTTGGCGCCAGAGCGGGACGACTGTTTTTGGTGCTTCGGTGGATTTCTTCAAAACGCTTCTTTTCCTGCGCCAGAGGCGCGTCCATCTATTGAATGACGATAAAAACTGCCCAATCCAGGCAGGTAAAAAAGTGAACGGGCACAACCGGGACTACTTTTAACACTGCACCGCGCTTTTTATAAACATGGCGCGCCGCGAATATTCTGTAACAGCCGGCATTGTACGGGTTTGTGCGTGCGATGCCATGCTTCCAACCCCGCTGTTGAGCATAGTCAGGCGTACAGAACCTGCGACTCAATTTGAGCATGCATTACCTTTTGTGACAAAGGCTTATGAGGTGTATTTGATGAACGCAACGAAGCATTCACGCCTGATCATTCTCGGCTCCGGCCCGGCCGGTTACAGCGCCGCCGTGTATGCCGCCCGCGCCAACCTCAAACCCGTGGTCATCACCGGGCTGCAGGCCGGTGGCCAGCTCACCACCACGGTCGAAGTCGACAACTGGCCCGGCGACGTCGAAGGCCTCACTGGCCCGGCCCTCATGGAGCGCATGCAGAAACACGCCGAACGCTTTGCTACAGAGATCGTTTACGACCACATCCACACCGCCAAGTTGCAGCAACGCCCCTTCGAGCTCATCGGCGACAGCGGCACCTACACGTGTGATGCGCTGATCATTGCCACTGGCGCCTCGGCGCAATACCTGGGCCTGCCCTCGGAAGAAGCCTTCGCCGGCAAAGGTGTTTCCGCGTGCGCGACCTGTGATGGCTTTTTCTATCGCAACCAGGTGGTCGCCGTGGTCGGCGGCGGCAATACGGCGGTGGAGGAAGCGCTGTACTTGTCGAACATCGCCAAGGAAGTGCACCTGATCCATCGTCGCGACAAATTGCGCTCGGAGAAAATCCTTCAGGACAAACTCTTCGAAAAAGCCGCCAACGGCAATGTGCGCCTGCACTGGAACCAGAACCTTGACGAAGTGCTGGGCGATACCAGCGGCGTGACCGGTGCGCGCCTGCGTGACAGCCATACCGGGGAAACCCGCGAGCTGCCGCTGGCCGGCGTGTTCATCGCCATCGGCCATAAACCCAACACCGACCTGTTTAGCGGCCAGTTGCCAATGCGTGACGGCTACCTGAAGGTCAAGGGCGGCAGCGACGGCGATGCCACTGCCACGGACATTCCCGGAGTCTTCGCAGCGGGTGATGTGGCCGACCACGTTTACCGCCAAGCGGTGACCTCCGCCGGGGCCGGTTGCATGGCTGCACTGGATGCCGAGAAGTATCTGGACGACATTCCTGTCATTTGACGGCACACTTTAGCGTGGGCCAAACCGCCCGCACTGCCCTCCCCTTCTGCAAGCCTGGATGCCATGCTGACTTGGTTACAACGTAATTCACTGACTTTTCCACCACTGGAAAAGGCCATGCGCGACCCCAACGGACTGCTTGCCGCAGGTGGCGACCTGTCCGCCGATCGCCTGATCCAGGCTTATCGTCATGGCTGCTTTCCATGGTTCTCCGAGGGGCAGCCGATTCTCTGGTGGTCACCGGACCCCCGCACCGTGCTGTTTCCCGACGAACTGCATGTGTCACGCAGTCTCGGCAAACTGTTGCGCAAAGAACGCTATCAAGTGACCTTCGATCAGGATTTCGATGCGGTGATCCGTGCCTGCGCCGCACCACGGGATTACGCCGACGGCACCTGGATCACCGAAGCCATGCAGGACGCCTATGTGGAGTTGCATCGACGCGGCTTCGCCCATTCGGTGGAAGTCTGGGACCAAGGCGAACTGGTCGGCGGCCTGTATGGTCTGGCGATGGGCCAGCTGTTTTTTGGCGAGTCGATGTTCAGTCGCGCCGACAACGCCTCGAAATTCGGCTTTGCCACCCTGGTGCGTCACCTGAAAGAATCGGGATTTGTGCTGATCGACTGCCAGATGCCAACCGATCACCTGCACAGCCTCGGCGCCCGGGCGATTCCTCGTCAGCAATTCGCCGATTATCTGGCCCGGCACCTGGATCAACCCAATCGCGCCACCTGGGTTTGCTGAGCGACTTTTGCGCGCGTGGCTTACACTTAATTCACCAGCTTATCCCGAGGGTTGATCATGACCGAGTTGGCGCGTTTGAAGTTCTATGCCACTCAGCCTCACTCTTGCAGTTATCTGCCTGAGGAACAGGCCACGACTCTGTTTCTCGACCCGAGTCAGCCCATGGATGTGCATGTCTACGCAGACCTGTCGGAAATGGGCTTTCGTCGCAGTGGCGATCATCTGTATCGGCCACATTGCCAGAACTGCAATGCGTGCGTGCCTGCGCGCATTCCGGTGGCGCAGTTCACCCCCAATCGTCAGCAGAAGCGCATTTTCAAGCGCAACGCCGATTTGCAGGTGCGTCCGACCAAGCCTCAATTCAGCGAAGAATATTTCGATCTGTACCAGCGCTACATCGAACAGCGTCACGCCGACGGCGACATGTACCCGCCGAGCCGCGATCAATTTTCGACGTTTCTGGTGCGTGACCTGCCCTTCTCACGCTTTTACGAGTTCCGCCTCGACGGACGGTTGCTGGCTGTGGCCGTGACCGATTTGCTGCCTAATGGCTTGTCAGCGGTTTATACGTTCTACGAGCCGGCGCAAGAGCGCCGCAGCCTGGGACGCTTCGCGATTTTGTGGCAAATCTCCGAGAGCCAGCGCCTTGGGCTTGAGGCGGTGTACCTCGGATACTGGATCAAGAACTGCAAAAAGATGAACTACAAGACCCAATATCGCCCCATCGAACTGCTGATTAATCAGCGCTGGGTCGTCTTGAACTAAACCCGAGCCCTAAACCCCTTGGCGTAAACCCCATTTTTCGGGCACAATGCACGCCGCTTTTGCCTGGCGCAGTTGCACCGGGCCATTCATTGGATACCGAGGGCTTTACTGCATGTCGAAAGAAGACAGCTTCGAAATGGAAGGCACTGTCGTCGACACCCTGCCCAACACCATGTTTCGTGTGGAGTTGGAAAATGGGCACGTCGTAACCGCGCATATTTCCGGCAAGATGCGCAAGAACTACATTCGTATTCTTACCGGTGACAAAGTGCGCGTCGAGCTGACGCCCTATGACTTGAGCAAAGGGCGCATTACTTACCGCGCTCGTTAATCAAGTTAATACAAGACGCCCGGTTTGTGCCGGGCGTTTTTGTATCTGCGTTTTGGGGTTTTGGGTTTGGGGGCGTCGCCTCCCCCCCCCTTGATGAACACCTCCGCTCGGCCTGCCGATGGGGCAAAAGATCAAAAGCCAGGTCAAAAGCCCCTCACCCGAACCCACTCCCCGAGGGAGAGGGGACTGACCGAGGTGTCTGGATGAGGTACGCAGACGTGCGATACCGCGCTGAACGCAAATTTTGAAAAGCCCACAAATCGGCCCCCTCTTCCTCGGGAAAGGGCTCGCCTGCTCTTGATCTTGATCCACGGGCGACATCGAAACGAAGGAACCCCGAGCCCCAGCGAGCGGGCCATCCGTTGTCACGGGACAGGTCCACCCTTACCGCAGCAACGGATATACACACAAAACCCAAAAACATCAGGCAACAAAAAGGCGCCCGAAGGCGCCTTTCGAATCAACATCAAGCCGTCAGGCCATCTCAGCCGTGGTCTCGAAGTCAAACGTCAACTCGCCATCCTTGATGTCGATGTGCACCACACCGCCATGCTCGGCCAGCTCGCCAAACAGAATCTCCTCTGCCAACGGACGCTTGATCTTGTCCTGAATCAACCGTGCCATCGGACGTGCACCCATCGCCGAGTCGTAACCACCCGCCGCGAGCCAACTGCGCGCCGCGTCGGTTACCTCCAGCAATACTCGCTTGTCTTCCAGCTGCGCCTGAAGTTCGGTAAGGAACTTGTCCACCACACTTTTGATGACCTCATGGCT
This sequence comes from Pseudomonas sp. EA_5y_Pfl2_R50, assembly GCF_963970475.1. Taxonomy (NCBI): domain Bacteria; kingdom Pseudomonadati; phylum Pseudomonadota; class Gammaproteobacteria; order Pseudomonadales; family Pseudomonadaceae; genus Pseudomonas; species Pseudomonas sp. EA_5y_Pfl2_R50. The sequence goes on from NZ_CAXAPT010000001.1 coordinate 383,955, forward strand.
GAGGCGACCAAACTGGATAATGGTGTCCAGACGGTTACGGAATTCCGGCGTGAAGCTCTTCTTGATCACTTCCATCGCATCGGACGAATGGTCCTGATGAGTGAAGCCGATCGAAGCACGCGCCGCTGTTTCGGCCCCGGCGTTGGTCGTCATGATGACGATCACGTTGCGGAAGTCAGCCTTGCGCCCGTTATTGTCGGTCAGCGTACCGTGGTCCATTACCTGCAACAGCAGGTTGAAGACTTCAGGATGCGCCTTCTCGATCTCATCAAGGAGCAATACGCAATGCGGCTGCTTGGTAATCGCCTCGGTCAACAGACCGCCCTGATCAAAGCCGACATAGCCTGGAGGCGCACCGATCAGACGCGATACGGTGTGGCGCTCCATGTACTCGGACATATCGAAGCGAACCAGCTCGATCCCCAACGCCTTGGCCAGTTGCCGCGCAGCCTCGGTTTTACCCACACCGGTCGGACCTGCGAACAGGAACGAACCGACTGGCTTGTCAGGCGACTTGAGGCCGGCACGGGACAGTTTGATCGCAGTCGACAGCGAATCGATCGCCGCGTCCTGACCAAACACCGTCAGCTTCAGGTCACGCTCAAGGTTACGCAGCAACTCTTTGTCGGAGCTGGTGACGTGCTTCGGCGGAATTCGTGCAATTTTTGCCACGATGTCTTCAACCTGCGGCACTTCGATGCGTTTGACACGCATCTCCACAGGCTGCAGACGCTGATAGGCGCCCGCCTCGTCGATCACGTCGATGGCCTTGTCCGGCATGTGCCGGTCATTGATGTAGCGCGAGGCCAGTTCAGCAGCGGCGCGCAACGATTCATCGCTGTATTCGATGCTGTGGTGTTGCTCGAAACGCCCTTTCAGACCACGCAGAATGCCGATGGTGTCTTCCACCGATGGCTCGACGACATCGACCTTCTGGAAACGACGTGCCAAGGCACGATCCTTCTCGAAGATGCCGCGAAACTCCTGGAACGTGGTCGACCCGATGCAGCGAATGTCGCCAGAAGACAGCAGCGGCTTGAGCAGATTCGACGCGTCCATGACCCCGCCCGACGCAGCGCCGGCACCGATAATGGTGTGGATCTCATCGATGAACAGGATCGCCTGCGGGCGCTTTTTCAATTCATTGAGCAGCGCCTTGAAGCGTTTCTCGAAATCACCGCGATACTTGGTGCCCGCGAGCAGAGCACCGAGATCGAGGGAATAAACGACGCTGTTGGCCAAAAGATCCGGCACCTGATTGTCGACAATGCGCTTGGCCAGGCCTTCGGCAATCGCAGTTTTACCCACGCCTGCCTCACCCACCAACAGCGGATTGTTTTTGCGACGGCGCGCAAGAATCTGCGCGACACGCTCGACTTCGGACTCGCGCCCCACCAGCGGATCGATGCGACCCTGGCGTGCGAGTTCGTTGAGGTTGCTGGCATAAGCATCCAGAGGATTGCCTGAAGAAGAAGACTCACCGCCCTCGTCGTCCTGCATATCTTGCTCACCTTCAGAGTGATCGCCATGCCCCGGCACCTTGGAAATGCCATGAGCGATGTAGTTGACGACATCGATGCGCGCAACGCTCTGCTGTTTCAGCAGGAACACTGCCTGACTCTCTTGCTCACTGAAGATTGCAACCAGCACGTTGGCGCCAGTCACTTCGCGTTTGCCCGAGCTCTGTACGTGGAAAACAGCACGCTGCAATACACGCTGGAAGCCCAGGGTTGGCTGGGTTTCGCGATCTTCGTCGTGGACGGGGATCAAAGGCGTGGTGGAGTCGATGAACTCCTGCAGGTCATGCTTGAGTTTGTCGAGGTTTGCGCCGCAGGCGCGCAAAACGGTGGCGGCAGCCTCATTGTCCAATAGCGCCAGCAGCAGGTGTTCGACGGTCATGAATTCATGACGCTTCGAACGAGCCTCCTTGAAGGCAAGATTGAGGGTGACTTCGAGCTCGCGGTTTAACATAGCTTCACCTCATACCCAAGTGGTCGGCGATTAACCGTCCTTCTCGATTTCACAGAGTAGCGGATGCTGGCTTTCCCTGGCGTACTGGTTGACCTGCATGGCCTTTGTCTCGGCGATGTCGCGGGTAAACACTCCACATACTGCCCGTCCTTCTGTATGGACGGCCAGCATGACCTTGGTCGCCAGCTCGCGATTCAGGTTAAAAAACACCTCGAGCACTTCGACGACGAAATCCATCGGTGTGTAGTCATCATTGAACAAAACCACCTTGTACATCGGCGGCGCCTGTAATGCAGGCTTTGCTTCCTGAACCGCAACGCCCGCCGAATCGTCGTCGTGTTCCTCCGGGTGATCCTTTTGGAAAGTCGGGCGATCCTGATTGAATGTTAGTCGAATCTGGCTGATTGCATGCATGGAAAGAAAGGTTCGTCAGTTGTGCAAATACAGTGGTGGGGGCGGCTGTGCACCTTTTCAACTCCGACTGCCCGGTCACCTTGACTATCGGGAAAACGGTGTTACAACCAATAGAGCCCACAGTGGGTAAAAAAGATCCGCGGAGTCAATTCTTTTCACGAATAAGATTGCGGATGAATTGGATGATACTCCAGCGATGGAGTCTGTTGCAGAGGGATTTGAGCATGGCTGTCGGCAAGGTGAAATGGTTCAACAATGCCAAGGGATTCGGCTTCATCAATACCGATGCCCGCGAAGGCCGAGATGAGGATGGGAAAGAGATCGACTTCTTTGCTCATTTTTCTCAGATCAGGATGGAGGGGTACAAAACCCTCAAGGCCGGACAAGCGGTGGCTTTCAGTATTATTCAAGGCCCCAAGGGGCTGCATGCCGTCGACATCCAGTCTGTCACCACCGAACCATCCAGTGCCGCTGCTGCTACGGCTGCTACGGCTGCTACGGCCAAAGCGTGAAATGACTGACTTCACCTGAATAATCCAGACAATAAAAACCGCCTGACTCAATGAAGAGTCAGGCGGTTTTTGTGTGCCCGCGTTTTTACATGTGCGAAATCAACGCATCCCCGAAGCCCGACGACGAAACCAGCTTCGCTCCCTCCATCAGACGCTCGAAGTCATAAGTCACGGTCTTGGCACCGATGGCGCCGTTAGTGCCCTTGATGATCAGATCCGCCGCTTCGGTCCAGCCCATGTGGCGCAGCATCATCTCGGCCGAGAGAATCAGCGAACCCGGATTGACCTGGTCCTTGCCAGCGTATTTCGGCGCGGTGCCGTGAGTGGCTTCGAACATCGCCACGGTGTCGGACAGGTTCGCACCCGGCGCAATACCGATACCGCCGACCTCTGCCGCCAAGGCGTCGGAGAGGTAGTCGCCGTTGAGGTTCAGGGTCGCGATCACATCGTATTCCGCCGGGCGCAGCAGAATCTGCTGGAGCATGGCGTCGGCGATAGCATCTTTAACCACAACGTTCTTGCCGGTTTTCGGGTTCTTGAACTGCATCCACGGGCCGCCATCGAGCAGGGTCGCACCGAATTCTTCGGCGGCCACTTCGTAGGCCCACTCTTTGAAGGCGCCTTCGGTGAACTTCATGATGTTGCCTTTGTGCACGATGGTCAGCGAATCGCGGTCATTGTCGACCACATATTGCAGGGCCTTGCGCGCCAGACGCTTGGTACCTTCGCGGGAAACCGGCTTGACGCCGATGCCGCAGTTTTCGTCGAAACGGATTTTGGTGACACCCATTTCTTCTTTAAGGAACTTGATGACCTTGGTGGCTTCCGGCGAACCGGCCTTCCACTCGATACCGGCATAGATGTCTTCGGAGTTCTCGCGGAAGATGGTCATGTCGACGTCGCCAGGCTTTTTCACCGGGCTTGGCACGCCTTCGAACCAGCGCACCGGGCGCAGGCAGACGTAGAGGTCGAGTTGCTGACGCAGGGCCACGTTCAGCGAGCGGATGCCGCCACCGACCGGTGTCGTGAGCGGGCCTTTGATGGAAACCACGTAATCCTTGACTGCGTCGAGGGTTTCCTGAGGCAGCCAGGTGTCCTGATCGTAAACCTGAGTGGCTTTTTCCCCGGCGTAGACTTCCATCCAGGAAATCTTGCGCTTGCCGCCGTATGCCTTTTGAACTGCAGCATCGACAACCTTGATCATCACCGGACTGATGTCGACACCAATGCCGTCACCTTCGATGAAGGGGATGATCGGGTTATCAGGAACATTGAGAGAATGGTCTGCATTGACGGTGATTTTGTCGCCGACGGCTGGAACCTGAATCTTCTTGTAACCCATGCTGAACTCCATTGTTTGGATTGAACATCTGGCTTGGTTCGAGCGTAACCCAGTTAAATCAACACGCAAACCCTCTGTTCGTGGCGCGGCCACATCTCGTTTCGTACAACCCTGAAAGCAAAGGGAAAAGCGCCAAACTCAAGCATTCGCGACGACTCTACGCCCCACCCCGCCCTGCGACCTTTAGACCAATGGACGAGAAACGTTGCATATGAACCATCGGCAGATTGCCAGCTACCTATGTATAATGCCGCCCGCTGACCACAGGGTCACGACGGCTGGCCTCTCTAGCACGAGACTTTCCGCCTGATTGGTCGGGTTGTTACCGCAGCCTGACTGCTTGACGCTCTACTGATGCACCCAACATCACCGCGAAGAATCTCGACATTCGGTTCATGGATGACTTTGAACGAACGCGCTTACCCGGCGCCCCTCGAGTTTCTGCGCACGCTTTAGCAAAGAAGAGAGAGTTAATCCGAATATGCCCACCCGCTCGAAGATCATCTATACCTTCACCGACGAAGCTCCAGCCCTCGCCACCTATTCCCTGCTGCCGATCATCGAGGCTTACACCGCCTCGGCCGATATCGCCGTGGAAACCCGCGATATCTCTCTTGCAGCGCGCATTCTGGCCAGCTTCCCCGAGCAACTGGGCGACAAAGCCGTAGCCGACCACCTCGCCGAACTGGGCGACCTGGCCGTTACGCCTGAAGCCAACATCATCAAACTGCCGAACATCAGTGCTTCGGTGCCACAACTGCAAGCGGCGATCAAAGAGCTGCAGGCGCAGGGTTACAACCTGCCGGACTACCCGGAGACCGTGACCAGCGACGCCGACAAAGACGCCAAGGCGCGTTACGACAAGGTCAAGGGCAGCGCCGTGAACCCGGTCCTGCGTGAAGGCAACTCCGACCGTCGCGCACCGCTGTCGGTGAAGAACTACGCACGCAAGCACCCGCACAAAATGGGCGCCTGGGCCAAAGACTCCAAGTCCCACGTCGCTCACATGAGCACCGGCGATTTCTACGGCAGCGAAAAAGCTGCCCTGATCGACGCCGCTGACGCCGTGAAGATCGAGCTGATCGCCAAAGACGGCACCGCGACCGTTCTGAAAGAAAAAACCACCGTTCAGGCCGGCGAGATCCTCGACTGCGCCGTGATGAGCAAAAACGCCCTGCGTGCGTTCATCGCTGCTGAAATCGAAAGCGCCAAGGCTCAAGGCGTGCTGCTCTCGGTGCACCTGAAAGCAACCATGATGAAGGTCTCCGACCCGATCATGTTCGGCCAGATCGTTGCCGAGTTCTATAAAGACGCCCTGACCAAGCACGCTGACGTGCTGGCCGAGATCGGCTTCAACCTGAACAACGGCATCGGCGATCTGTACGCGCGCATCAAGGCCCTGCCGGCTGAGCAGCAAGCGCAGATCGAAGCCGACATGGCGGCGGTCTACGCCGTTCGTCCGTCGCTGGCGATGGTCAACTCCGACAAAGGCATCACCAACCTGCACGTGCCGAGCGACGTGATCGTCGACGCCTCGATGCCGGCAATGATCCGTGACTCCGGCAAGATGTGGGGCACCGACGGTCAACTGCACGACACCAAGGCCGTGATCCCGGATCGTTGCTACGCGACCATCTATCAGGCCGTGATCGAAGACTGCAAAGCCAATGGCGCGTTCGATCCGACCACCATGGGCAGCGTGCCAAACGTTGGCCTGATGGCGAAGAAAGCCGAAGAGTACGGCTCGCACGACAAGACCTTCCAGATCAAGGCTGACGGCGTGGTTCGCGTCACCGACAGCAAGGGCAACCTGCTGATGGAACAGGCTGTTGAAGCCGGTGACATCTTCCGCATGTGCCAGACCAAAGACGCGCCGATCCAGGACTGGGTCAAACTGGCCGTCAACCGTGCTCGCGCCAGCAGCACGCCGGCGATCTTCTGGCTCGACCCGATGCGCGCTCACGACGGCGTGGTGATCGAGAAAGTTCAGGCTTACCTGAAGGATCACGACACTGCGGGCCTGGACATCCAGATCATGGCACCGGTCGACGCGATGAAGTACACCCTGCAGCGCACCCGCTCCGGCCTCGACACCATTTCGGTGACCGGCAACGTATTGCGCGACTACCTGACCGACCTGTTCCCGATCATGGAACTGGGCACCAGCGCCAAGATGCTGTCGATCGTCCCGCTGATGAACGGCGGTGGCCTGTTCGAAACCGGCGCCGGCGGTTCGGCTCCGAAGCACGTGCAGCAACTGGTTGAAGAGAACTTCCTGCGCTGGGATTCGCTGGGCGAGTTCCTCGCACTGGCAGCGTCCCTTGAGCATCTGGGTGTGAACTACAACAACCCGAAAGCCCTGGTTCTGTCCAAGACCCTGGATCAGGCCACTGGCCAGTTCCTCGACAACAACAAGTCGCCATCGCGCAAAGTCGGCAACATCGACAACCGTGGCAGCCACTTCTACCTGGCGATGTACTGGGCTCAGGCCCTGGCTGCCCAGACTGAAGACGCTGCACTGCAAGCGCAGTTCGCGACCCTGGCCAAGACTCTGACCGAGAACGAAGCAACCATCGTTGCCGAGCTCAACGCCGTTCAGGGCAAGCCAGTCGACATCGGCGGTTACTACCACGCCAATGCCGAGCTGATCAGCAAGGCCATGCGCCCAAGCGCAACCCTCAACGCGGCGATTGCTGCGCTGGTTTAAGGTTGTAGCGCGGTAAACAAACCCCGGCCGAGTGCCGGGGTTTGTTTTTGTGGCGTTTGCACCCATTTATCTGTGAAATACAAACCAATGTGGGAGCGGGCTTGCTCGCGAATGCGTCGGTTCAGCCAATAAAGATTTTGAATGACAAACCGCTTTCGCGAGCAAGCCCGCTCCCACAAGGGATTGGGTTTCAACCAATAGATTGAGGAAGGTTTTATGGAGTGGCTCCCCCACATCACCGTCGCCACCATCGTCGAGGACAACGGTCGCTTCCTGATGGTTGAAGAGCACAAAGGCGGGCGTAACGTACTCAACCAGCCCGCCGGCCATCTCGACCCAAATGAAACCCTGATCGATGCCGCCGTGCGCGAAACCCTCGAAGAAACCGGCTGGGACGTCGAACCCACCGGCGTGATCGGCATTTACCTGTACACCGCACCCAGCAACGGCGTGACCTACCAACGCGTGTGCTTCAGCGCCAAAGCCGTGCAACACCACCCCGATTATCAACTCGACGACGGCATCGTCGGCGCCAAGTGGCTGACCCGCGACGAATTAATGACTCACCGCGACAACTGGCGCAGCGAGCTGATCATCCGCTGCATCGACGATTATCTGGCCGGTCATCACTTCAGCCTCGAACTGATCCGCCCTTCTCTTTAGCCTTGAGGCCGCGAGCCTGCTAGAATCGCGTCCTTTTTCAAGACACTCATTGAATCCCTATGCCTGATCCAGCCCCTTCTGACACATCCAAGAAGCGCGTCATTGTCGGCATGTCCGGCGGCGTGGACTCTTCCGTTTCCGCTCTCCTGCTGATCGAGCAGGGTTATGAAGTGGAAGGCCTGTTCATGAAGAACTGGGAAGAAGACGACGGAACGGAATACTGCACCGCCATGGACGACCTGGCGGATGCCCAGGCTGTCTGCGACAAGATCGGTATCAAGCTGCACACCGCCAACTTTGCCGCCGAGTACTGGGACAACGTGTTCGAGCACTTTCTGGCCGAGTACAAGGCCGGTCGCACGCCGAACCCGGACATCCTGTGCAACCGCGAGATCAAGTTCAAGGCGTTCCTCGACTACGCCATGATGCTCGGCGCCGACCTGATTGCCACCGGTCACTATGTGCGCCGCCGTGACCTCGATGGCCGCACCGAATTGCTCAAAGGCCTCGATCCGAACAAGGATCAGAGCTACTTCCTGCACGCCGTCGGCGGTGAGCAGATCGCCAAGACCCTGTTCCCGGTCGGCGAACTGGAAAAGCCGGAAGTCCGTGCGATTGCCGAGAAATACGAGCTGGCGACCGCCAAGAAGAAGGATTCCACCGGAATCTGCTTTATCGGCGAGCGTCGCTTCAGCGACTTCCTCAAACAATACCTGCCGGCGCAACCGGGCGAGATCAAGACCACCGAAGGCGAAGTCATCGGCCGTCACCATGGCTTGATGTATCACACCATCGGTCAGCGTCAGGGCCTCGGCATTGGCGGCCTGAAAGATGCCGGCGATGAGCCTTGGTACGTGCTGCGCAAGGATCTGGACACCAACGAACTGATCGTCGGCCAGGGCAACAACCATCCGTGGCTGTTCTCCGGCGCCCTGCTCGCCTCGGAAATCTATTGGGTCAACCCGATCGACCTGAGCCAGCCGCTGCGCCTGACCGCCAAGGTGCGTTACCGCCAGAGCGATCAGGCTTGTACCCTGGAAAAAACCGCGACCGGCTACCGAGCCGTGTTCGACGAGCCGCAACGCGCGGTGACGCCGGGCCAGTCCGTGGTGTTCTACGACGGTGAAATCTGCCTCGGTGGCGGCGTGATCGAAGTCGCCGAGCCGTGGAGCGGCCAGGCATGAGCCCGACTCAGGAGCAACTGACGGCGCTCGGCGGCGTGTTTCTCGCCGCTGTACTGGTCGACCGGATCGCCAAGACCGGCCAGACCAGCGAGGCCGGCCTGACCTGCATGCTCGGCAGTTTGCTGGTACGTGACCCGAAGGACACGCTGGACGTTTACGGCGGTGACGACCTCAACCTGCGCGAAGGTTACCGAGCATTGATCGGCGCCCTCGAACGCGACCCGAGCACCCTGCAACGCGAACCGCTGCGTTATGCCCTGTCGATGCTCGGCCTGGAACGTCAATTGGCCAAGCGCGACGACATGCTCGACACGATCGGCAAGCGTCTGCCGCAGATTCAGTCGCAGGTCGAACATTTCGGCCCGGCCCACGAAAACGTGGTGGCCGCTTGCGGCGCGCTGTATCAGGACACCCTGAGCACGTTGCGCCAACGTATTCAGGTGCATGGCGACATGCGCAACCTGCAGCAACCGAGCAACGCCTCGAAAATTCGCGCCCTGTTGCTTGCCGGCATTCGTTCAGCACGCCTGTGGCGACAGCTCGGCGGCCATCGCTGGCAGCTGGTGATCAGCCGGCGCAAGCTGCTCAAAGAGCTGTATCCGTTGATGCGCAGCGAGTAAACGCCGCGCAATAAAAGCTTTGTAGTCTGTAACGCGTAATACGCCGGTCAGTTGGCAACGGACCGGCGGATTTTTTCATGTATGATACGCGCCCCATTTCGTTGCCCGACTGTCCGAGAACACCCCATGCAGCTTTCTTCGCTCACTGCGGTTTCCCCTGTTGACGGCCGCTACGCCGGCAAAACCCAGGCCCTGCGCCCGATTTTCAGCGAGTACGGCCTGATCCGTGCCCGCGTTCTGGTTGAAGTGCGCTGGCTCCAGCGCCTGGCCGCCCACGCTGGCATCCCGGAAGTGCCAGCCTTCTCCGCCGAGGCCAACGCCGTTCTCAATGAACTGGCTGAAAACTTCTCGCTGGAGCATGCCGAGCGCGTCAAAGAGATCGAGCGCACCACCAACCACGACGTCAAAGCGATTGAATACCTGCTCAAAGAGCAGGCGGCCAAGTTGCCGGAGCTGGCCAAGGTCAGCGAGTTCATCCACTTTGCCTGCACCAGCGAAGACATCAACAACCTGTCCCACGCCCTGATGCTGCGCGAAGGCCGTGACGACGTGATGCTGCCGCTGATGCGCCAGACCGCCAACGCCATCCGCGAACTGGCCATCCGTTTCGCTGACGTACCGATGCTGTCGCGCACCCACGGCCAACCGGCCTCCCCGACCACTCTGGGTAAAGAGCTGGCGAACGTGGTGTACCGCCTCGAGCGTCAGATCGCTCAGGTCGCCGCCGTGCCGCTGCTGGGCAAGATCAACGGCGCTGTCGGCAACTACAACGCTCACCTGTCGGCCTACCCGCAGATCGACTGGGAAGCCAACGCCCGCGCCTTCATCGAAGACGAGCTGGGCCTGGGCTTCAACCCGTACACCACGCAGATCGAGCCGCACGACTACATTGCCGAACTGTTCGACGCGATTGCACGCTTCAACACCATCCTGATCGACTTCGACCGTGACATCTGGGGCTACATCTCCCTGGGCTACTTCAAGCAGCGCACCATCGCCGGCGAAATCGGTTCGTCGACCATGCCGCACAAGGTCAACCCGATCGACTTCGAAAACTCCGAAGGCAACCTGGGTATCGCCAACGCGCTGTTCCAGCACCTGGCGAGCAAACTGCCAATCTCCCGCTGGCAGCGCGACCTGACCGACTCCACCGTCCTGCGCAACCTCGGTGTCGGCTTCGCCCACAGCGTGATCGCCTACGAAGCCAGCCTCAAAGGCATCAGCAAACTGGAGCTCAACGAGCAGAAGATTGCCGCTGACCTCGACGCTTGCTGGGAAGTGCTGGCTGAGCCGATCCAGACCGTGATGCGCCGCTACAACATCGAAAACCCCTACGAGAAGCTGAAAGAACTGACCCGCGGCAAGGGCATCAGCCCTGAAGCGTTGCAGACTTTCATCGACGGCCTGGACATGCCTGCCGACGCGAAAGCCGAGCTCAAGCAACTGACTCCGGCCAACTACATCGGCAACGCTGTAGCGCAAGCCAAACGCATCTGATCGACCGCTTGACCCGTTTGAGACGCCCGGCCGCGCCGGGCGTTTTTATTCCCGTCTGAAAAGTGCTTTTTTTCAATAGGTTACATATGAATTCCGATATTCCTCTTCAACTTCTGGGCGGCCTCACAGCACGCGAATTCCTGCGCGACTACTGGCAGAAAAAGCCACTGCTGATCCGTCAGGCGATTCCTGACTTCGAAAGCCCGATCGACGCCGACGAACTGGCCGGCCTGGCCCTGGAAGAAGAAGTCGAATCGCGCCTGGTGATCGAGCACGGCGAGCGCCCATGGGAACTGCGTCGCGGCCCGTTCGCTGAAGACGAGTTCAGCAAACTCCCGGAAAAAGAATGGACGCTGCTGGTGCAAGCCGTTGACCAGTTCGTTCCGGAAGTCAGCGAACTGCTGGAAAACTTCCGTTTCCTGCCGAGCTGGCGCGTCGACGATGTGATGATCAGCTTCGCCGCCCCAGGTGGCAGCGTTGGCCCGCACTTCGACAACTACGACGTGTTCCTGCTGCAAGGCCACGGCAAGCGCAACTGGAAAATCGGCCAGATGTGCGACTCCGAGAGCCCGCTGCTGCAACACGCGGACCTGCGCATCCTCGCTGAATTCCACGAGACCGAAGAGTGGGTGCTGGAACCGGGCGACATGCTCTACCTGCCGCCGCGCCTGGCCCATTGCGGCGTGGCCGTCGACAACTGCATGACCTACTCGGTCGGCTTCCGCGCGCCAAGTGCTTCCGAAGTGCTGACCCACTTCACCGACTTCCTCAGCCAGTTCCTGACCGATGAAGAGCGCTACACCGATGCAGACGCGCAGCCAGCCACTGACCCGCATCAGATTCAACACGATGCGCTGGATCGCCTGAAAAGCCTGCTCGCCGAGCACATGAGCGACGAACGCCTGCTGCTGACCTGGTTCGGTCAGTACATGACCGAGCCACGCTATCCAGAGCTGGTGGTTGGCCCGGAAGACGTCGAAGAGGAAGACTTCCTCAGCGCTCTGCAGGACGGCGCCGTGCTGATCCGCAATCCGAGCGCGCGCCTGGCCTGGTCGGAAGTCGATGACGATCTGCTGCTGTTCGCCAGCGGCCAGAGCCGTTACCTGCCGGGCAAACTGCGCGAACTGCTGAAGCTGATCTGCGCCGCTGACGCCCTGCACACCGACAACCTCGGTGAGTGGCTGAACGACGAAGACGGTCGCGGCCTGCTGTGCGAGCTGGTCAAGCAAGGTAGCCTGGGGTTCGCCGATGAATAAAATTCGCGTTCGTGTCGCAGACTGGCAGAAGGACATCGCCGAGATCCGGCGCATTCGTGAAACGGTGTTCATTGCCGAGCAATCGGTGCCACCCGAGCTGGAGTGGGACGCGGACGACGCAACCGCCGTGCATTTCCTGGCGTTTGAAGGCGACTTTCCGATTGGCACTGCGCGCCTGCTGCCCGACGGGCACATCGGCCGCGTTTCGGTGCTGAAAGACTGGCGCGGGATGAAGGTCGGAGATGCACTGATGCAAGCGGTCATTGCCGAAGCGGAAACGCGCGGCCTGAAACAGCAGATGCTCAGCGCGCAGGTGCAGGCCACAGCGTTTTATGAGCGCTTGGGCTTCAGCCTGGTCAGCGAGGAATTCCTTGAAGCCGGGATTCCGCATGTCGACATGGTTCGCCACTCGGCATAAGACCGTGGCGCAGCCTTCGCGAGCAAGCCCGCCCCCACAAGGGATCTGTGCCTGACGCACAATTTGTGTCCGCTGGAGATCTAGTGTGGGAGCGAGCCTGCTCGCGAAGAGGCCCGCCAGCACACCACAAAACGCCCCGCCATTTTCGGATGCCGGGGCGTTTTGCTGTCTACGATTCAACTTGCCCCACCCGAGGCCGACAAACTGGCAATATCAAGCCTTTCGAAAGCGGAGATAACGGACATGTCCCTACGCACCCTGCTCACCACCCTGCTGCTCGGCTGCAGTTTTTCGGTGATGGCAGCCACAGAAATCGTGCCTCTCAATTACCGCACCAGCACTGACATGCTGCCGATGGCGCAAGACTTCCTCGGCAAGGACGGTCAGGTCAGCGCCTATGGCAATCAACTGATCATCAAGGCCGAACCGGACAAGATTCAGGAACTCAAGGCGCTGATCACCCAACTCGACACCGCGCCCAAACGCCTGCTGATCACCGTCGACACCAACGAAAACAATGGCCGTGGCGATGAAGGCTATTCGGTCAACGGCGCACAACCCAACCAGACGCGCATCATCAGTCGCAGCACCACCAGCCGTAATGGCGGCGTGCAGCAGATTCAGGCCAGCGAAGGCGCGCCGGCTTTGATCCAGGTCGGGCAAAGCGTGCCGATCACCAATGTGCAGAGCGATTCCTACGGCGGGTACAACAGCCAGACCCAATACCGCAACGTCACTCAGGGTTTCTACGTCACCGCCAGCGTCACCGGCGACATCGTTCACCTGGCGATCAGCACCAACCGTGACCGCATGAGCCAGGAGCGTCCCGATGTAGTGAACGTGCAAAGCACCGACACAACCGTCAGCGGGCGCCTCGGCGAATGGATCACCCTCGCCGGCATCAACAGCCAGACCCAGGCCGATAAACAGGGCCTGGCCCGCAGCTACTCGACTCAAGGCCGGGATGACATGACCTTGCGGGTAAAAGTCGATACGTTGGACTAAAGCACCAAAAACTGACTGATTAGTCGTATTAGACGAAAGATGTAGTGCCACAAAAAAAGCACTACAAAACGTTTGACGAGGCAAAAAAGCGAAGGCATGATGGCCTCGCTCCCGCTAATCAGAGGCCCTGGCAAGGGCCTTCGAAGCGACGTTCGCACCTACCCCGCGAACCGCTTCGTGTCTGTACCGCCCACAAGGCGTGTTTGACGAGGTTGCCGACTGGAACGAAGTTGTCCCGAGGGACGGAAGCGTAATTAGGTAACCCGGCTTCACACTGTAAACCGTATAAAGGCCCACGACGCCCGAATGCGCCCGCAGTCCGCCACTACCTGCTCACTTCCCCTCGAGCCCATCGTTCATCCCGTCGCCTACCCCGCCGAATCCGACTTGACCACCTAAGCTTCTGGTCAGCGAGCGCAGGAATTTTCCACCGCAGAACAACTTTTCATAAAAGACGCGACGAGGTTTATCTCCATGGCACTGACACGCGAACAGCAAATTGCAGCCCTCGAAAAAGACTGGGCTGAAAACCCGCGCTGGAAAGGCGTGACACGCACTTACTCCGCTGCTGACGTCGTCCGTCTGCGTGGCTCGGTTCAGCCTGAGCACACCTTCGCAAAAATGGGCGCCGAGAAGCTGTGGAACCTGGTCACCCAGGGTGCCAAGCCTTCCTTCCGTCCTGAGAAAGATTTCGTCAACTGCATGGGCGCCCTGACCGGCGGCCAGGCTGTTCAGCAGGTTAAAGCCGGCATCCAGGCGATCTACCTGTCGGGCTGGCAGGTGGCTGCGGACAACAACTCCGCAGAATCCATGTACCCAGACCAGTCGCTGTACCCGGTGGATTCGGTTCCAACCGTGGTCAAGCGCATCAACAACTCGTTCCGTCGTGCTGACCAGATCCAGTGGAAAGCCGGCAAGAACCCGGGCGACGAAGGCTACATCGACTACTTCGCACCAATCGTGGCTGACGCTGAAGCCGGTTTCGGCGGCGTATTGAACGCTTACGAGCTGATGAAGAGCATGATCGAAGCAGGCGCCGCCGGCGTTCACTTCGAAGACCAACTGGCTTCCGTGAAAAAATGCGGCCACATGGGCGGTAAAGTACTGGTTCCAACGCAAGAAGCCGTGCAGAAGCTGACCGCTGCGCGTCTGGCTGCCGACGTTGCTGGAACTCCGACCATCATCCTGGCCCGTACCGACGCCAACGCTGCGGACCTGCTGACTTCCGATTGCGACCCATACGACCAGCCGTTCGTGACCGGCGAGCGCACTCAGGAAGGCTTCTACAAGGTACGTGCCGGCCTGGATCAAGCGATTGCCCGCGGCCTGGCTTACGCGCCATACGCCGACCTGATCTGGTGCGAAACCGCCAAGCCGGATCTGGAAGAAGCCCGTCGCTTCGCCGAAGCGATCAAAAAGGAATACCCGGACCAACTGCTGTCGTACAACTGCTCGCCTTCCTTCAACTGGAAGAAAAACCTGGACGACGCGACCATCGCCAAGTTCCAGCGCGAACTGTCTGCCATGGGTTACAAGCACCAGTTCATCACCCTGGCCGGCATTCACAACATGTGGCACAGCATGTTCAACCTGGCGCACGACTACGCCCGCAACGACATGACGGCCTACGTGAAGCTGCAGGAGCAGGAATTCGCTGACGCCGCCAAGGGTTACACCTTCGTGGCTCACCAGCAGGAAGTGGGCACCGGCTACTTCGACGACATGACCACTGTGATTCAAGGTGGCTCGTCTTCGGTAACCGCACTGACCGGTTCGACTGAAGAAGAACAGTTCCACTGATTCGGCTTCGCTGAGCAAACGGCCTTTGCAGATCGTATAGAAAGCTAACCGCAAAGCCGCAAAACTGACGCCCCGACTGGTTCGGGGCGTTTTTTTGTCTGTAGAACTCTCAAAGACTCCACAATCCCCTTGTGGGAGCGAGCCTGCTCGCGAAAGCGTTTTATCAGCTTGCACATGCGCTGACTGATCCACCGCTTTCGCGAGCAGGCTCACTCCCACTGGTTTCTTCGTCAGCCCGCGAGACGAAACATTGATCCAGAGCGGTACAACCGTCAGAAAAATCTGCTAAAACGGGCGCCTTCGCTACTTGCAGTAATGGGCAAGTAAGACAACTTCCCAATACCTCACCCGCTAAACAGTTACAAAACCACTCCAAACGATATCAATTATCATTTAGCAGCAACTATGTTCGTTACATTCTCTACAAAACATTATTTGCATAAACCCGGCTAATGCCCGCAACGCATGGGCTGCAGGGCATTGGAGATGCGCTATGTCCTTATTCCAATAAATAATTTCGCTATAGGAATTTTACTTGCAGGGTGTTTAGCCATAAAATCAGCGCGATTGATTGCTGCGACATATCGTCACTGCCTATTTCTTTATCAAGCTCAGAGACCTTTGCTCTCTGTTAAGGATTACCAGCATGCCCGAAGCGACAGGACTCATGGCCCACAACTGGGGCTTTGCCATTTTCCTTCTGGGTGTCGTCGGCCTGTGTGCCTTCATGCTTGGCGTCTCCAGCCTCCTCGGGTCAAAAGCCTGGGGTCGCAGCAAAAACGAACCGTTCGAGTCCGGCATGCTACCTACCGGTGGCGCCCGCTTGCGGCTCTCAGCCAAATTCTATCTGGTCGCGATGCTCTTCGTGATCTTCGATATCGAAGCCCTCTTTCTCTTTGCATGGTCTGTGTCCGTCCGCGAAAGCGGCTGGACCGGATTCGTCGAAGCTCTCGTTTTCATAGCAATTCTGTTGGCAGGTCTTGTCTACCTGTTCCGAGTGGGCGCCCTTGACTGGGCTCCGGAAGCTCGTCGCAAGCGGCAGGCGAAGCTGAAACAATGAGGCTTTGGCAATGCAATACAATCTCACCAGGATCGACCCCGATGCTCCTAACGAGCAGTATCCGATTGGCGAACGGGAAACCGTTTCCGATCCGTTAGAAGATCAAGTCCACAAAAACATTTTCATGGGCAAGCTGGAAGACGTGCTGAGTGGCGCGGTCAACTGGGGACGCAAGAACTCCCTGTGGCCGTACAACTTCGGCTTGTCGTGCTGCTACGTGGAAATGACCACCGCCTTCACGGCGCCCCACGACATCGCGCGCTTTGGCGCCGAAGTGATCCGGGCATCGCCGCGTCAGGCCGACTTCATGGTTATCGCCGGCACCTGCTTCATCAAGATGGCGCCGATCATCCAGCGTCTCTATGAGCAGATGCTCGAGCCGAAGTGGGTTATCTCCATGGGGTCGTGCGCTAACTCCGGTGGCATGTACGACATCTACTCTGTGGTTCAAGGGGTGGACAAGTTCCTGCCCGTGGACGTCTACGTACCTGGCTGCCCGCCCCGTCCGGAAGCATTTCTGCAAGGCTTGATGCTGTTGCAGGAATCGATTGGACAGGAGCGTCGTCCGCTTTCCTGGGTCGTTGGTGATCAAGGCGTTTACCGCGCCGACATGCCTTCGCAGAAGGAACAGCGCCGCGAACAGCGAATCGCAGTCACCAACCTGCGCAGCCCTGACGAAGTCTGATCCAGATCTGTTCTTACAAAAGAAACGAGAAGCTGGCTTCATTCTTTACGTTGACCGAAAGCGAAAAAATAACCATGACTACAGGCAGTGCTCTGTACATCCCGCCTTACAAGGCAGACGACCAGGATGTGGTCGTTGAATTGAACAACCGTTTTGGCGCCGAGGCGTTCACCGCTCAGTCGACCCGCACCGGCATGCCGGTGCTGTGGGTTGCGCGCGCCAGGCTCGTTGAAGTCCTGACTTTCCTGCGCAACCTGCCCAAGCCTTACGTCATGCTCTATGACCTGCACGGCGTGGACGAGCGTCTGCGCACCAAGCGTCAAGGGCTGCCGAACGGCGCCGACTTCACCGTGTTCTATCACCTCATGTCGCTTGAGCGTAATAGTGACGTGATGATCAAAGTCGCCTTGTCCGAGTGCGACCTCAGCTTGCCGACTGTCACCAGCATCTGGCCGAACGCCAACTGGTACGAGCGTGAAGTCTGGGACATGTACGGCATCGACTTCAAAGGCCACCCGCACCTGTCGCGCATCATGATGCCGCCGACCTGGGAAGGTCATCCGCTGCGCAAGGACTTCCCGGCGCGCGCTACCGAATTCGATCCGTACAGCCTCAACCTCGCCAAGCAACAGCTTGAGGAAGAAGCCGCGCGCTTCCGTCCCGAAGACTGGGGCATGAAGCGTTCCGGTGCCAACGAGGACTACATGTTCCTCAACCTCGGCCCGAACCACCCTTCTGCACACGGTGCGTTCCGCATCATTCTGCAGCTGGACGGTGAAGAAATCGTCGACTGCGTCCCGGACATCGGTTACCACCACCGTGGTGCCGAGAAGATGGCCGAGCGTCAGTCGTGGCACAGTTTCATTCCGTACACCGACCGTATCGATTACCTCGGCGGCGTGATGAACAACCTGCCCTACGTGCTCTCGGTCGAGAAGCTGGCCGGCATCAAGGTGCCTGAGAAGGTCGACGTCATCCGCATCATGATGGCCGAGTTCTTCCGGATCACCAGCCACCTGCTGTTCCTGGGGACTTACATCCAGGACGTCGGCGCCATGACTCCGGTGTTCTTCACCTTCACCGACCGCCAGAAGGCGTACACGGTGATTGAAGCCATTACCGGTTTCCGTCTGCACCCGGCCTGGTACCGCATCGGTGGCGTTGCCCACGACCTGCCGCGCGGCTGGGAAAAACTGGTGAAAGACTTCGTTGAATGGCTGCCAAAACGCCTCGACGAATACACCAAGGCTGCCCTGCAGAACAGCATTCTCAAGGGCCGTACCATCGGCGTCGCCCAGTACAACACCAAAGAAGCCCTGGAATGGGGTGTCACCGGTGCCGGCCTGCGTTCGACCGGCTGCGACTTCGACCTGCGTAAAGCGCGCCCGTACTCGGGCTATGAGAACTTCGAGTTCGAAGTACCGCTGGCGGCCAACGGCGATGCCTACGACCGCTGCATGGTCCGCGTCGAAGAGATGCGCCAGAGCATCAAGATCATCGATCAGTGCATGCGCAACATGCCGGAAGGCCCGTACAAGGCGGATCACCCGCTGACCACGCCGCCGCCGAAAGAGCGCACGCTGCAGCACATCGAAACCCTGATCACGCACTTCCTGCAGGTTTCGTGGGGCCCGGTGATGCCGGCCAACGAATCCTTCCAGATGATCGAAGCGACCAAGGGCATCAACAGTTATTACCTGACGAGCGACGGCGGCACCATGAGCTACCGTACCCGGATTCGTACTCCGAGCTTCCCGCATCTGCAACAGATCCCTTCGGTGATCAAAGGCAGCATGGTCGCGGACTTGATTGCGTACCTGGGTAGTATCGACTTCGTTATGGCCGACGTGGACCGCTAAGCATGAACAGCACGCTTATCCAGACAGACCGTTTCACTCTCAGTGAAACCGAGCGCTCGGCCATCGAGCACGAGCTGCATCACTACGAAGACCCGCGCGCGGCGTCGATCGAAGCCCTCAAGATCGTTCAGAAAGAACGCGGCTGGGTGCCGGATGGCGCCTTGTACGCAATCGGCGAGATGCTCGGCATTCCGGCCAGCGACGTCGAAGGTGTGGCGACGTTCTATAGCCAGATTTTCCGTCAGCCGGTTGGCCGTCACATCATTCGCGTCTGCGACAGCATGGTCTGCTACATCGGTGGCCACGAATCGGTGGTCAGCGAAATCCAGAACAATCTGGGCATCGGCCTGGGTCAGACCACCGCCGACGGTCGTTTCACCCTGCTGCCGGTCTGCTGCCTCGGCAACTGCGACAAGGCGCCGGCGCTGATGATCGACGACGACACCTTTGGCGACGTACAGCCTGCTGGCGTCGCCAAACTGCTCGAGGGCTACGTATGACCCTGACATCTTTCGGTCCTGCCAACCGCATCCAGCGTTCGGCCGAGACTCACCCGCTGACCTGGCGTCTGCGCGATGACGGCGAAGCCGTGTGGCTCGACGAGTACCAGGCCAAGAACGGTTACGCCGCTGCACGCAAAGCCTTCGCCGACATGGATCAGGACGCCATCGTCCAGACCGTGAAAGACGCCGGCCTCAAAGGTCGCGGCGGTGCAGGCTTCCCCACGGGCGTGAAGTGGGGCCTGATGCCCAAGGACGAATCCATCAACATCCGCTACCTGCTGTGCAACGCGGATGAAATGGAGCCGAACACCTGGAAAGACCGCATGCTGATGGAGCAGCTGCCCCATCTGCTGATCGAAGGCATGCTGATCAGTGCCCGCGCGCTGAAAACCTACCGTGGCTACATCTTCCTGCGTGGCGAATACACCACCGCCGCCAAGCACTTGAATCGTGCCGTGGAAGAAGCCAAGGCTGCGGGCCTGCTGGGTAAAAACATTCTGGGCAGCGGCTTCGATTTCGAGCTGTTCGTCCACACCGGCGCCGGGCGTTACATCTGCGGTGAAGAAACCGCACTGATCAACTCCCTCGAAGGCCGCCGCGCCAACCCGCGCTCCAAGCCGCCCTTCCCTGCCGCCGTGGGCGTATGGGGCAAGCCGACCTGCGTGAACAACGTCGAAACCCTGTGCAACGTGCCGGCGATCATTGCCGACGGCGTTGACTGGTACAAATCGTTGGCCCGCGAAGGCAGCGAAGACATGGGCACCAAGCTCATGGGCTTCTCCGGCAAGGTGAAGAACCCGGGTTTGTGGGAACTGCCATTCGGCGTCACCGGTCGCGAGCTGTTCGAAGACTACGCCGGCGGCATGCGCGACGGCTTCAAGCTCAAGGCCTGGCAGCCAGGGGGCGCCGGTACCGGTTTCCTCCTGCCGGAACACCTCGACGCACAAATGTACGCCGGCGGCATCGCCAAAGTGGGCACCCGGATGGGTACCGGCCTGGCCATGGCGGTGGACGACAGCGTCAACATGGTCTCCTTGCTGCGCAATATGGAGCAGTTCTTCGCTCGCGAGTCGTGCGGTTTCTGCACCCCGTGCCGCGATGGCTTGCCATGGAGCGTCAAGCTTCTGATGGCCATCGAACAAGGCCGCGGCCAGCCAGGCGACATCGAGACCCTGCTCGGTCTGGTCGGTTTCCTAGGCCCGGGCAAGACCTTCTGTGCTCACGCACCGGGTGCCGTTGAGCCGCTGGGCAGTGCCATCAAATACTTCCGTCCAGAGTTCGAAGCCGGTATCGCGCCTGCAAGCGCCGCCGTCCCGCCTCTGGCAAGGCCGATCGTAATCGGCGCGTAAACGCTTAAAAAGGCGAAGGGTCCGTGCCCTTCGCCTTTCGTCCGATGACGCCTTTCGGGGCTGACTGGATTCGGACGGATAACAAGATTCCATTAGCCACGCCCGCTGACACCGGGCCAACGAAGACCTTTGAACCATGGCCACTATCCACGTAGACGGCAAAGCGCTCGAAGTCGACGGGGCAGACAACCTGTTACAGGCATGTCTGTCGCTGGGCCTCGACATTCCATATTTCTGCTGGCACCCCGCGCTTGGTAGCGTCGGGGCCTGCCGCCAGTGCGCGGTCAAGCAGTACACCGACGAGAACGACACCCGTGGTCGCATCGTCATGTCCTGCATGACCCCGGCCACTGACAACACCTGGATCTCCATCGACGATGAAGAATCCAAGGCGTTCCGCGCCAGTGTTGTCGAATGGCTGATGACCAACCACCCGCACGACTGCCCTGTGTGCGAAGAAGGCGGTCACTGCCACCTGCAAGACATGACAGTGATGACCGGCCACAACGAGCGCCGTTATCGCTTCACCAAACGGACTCACCAGAACCAGCAACTGGGCCCGTTCATTTCCCACGAAATGAACCGCTGCATCGCTTGCTACCGCTGCGTGCGTTTCTATAAAGACTACGCTGGCGGCACCGACCTCGGTGTGTTCGGTGCCCACGACAACGTGTACTTCGGTCGCGTTGAAGACGGCACCCTCGAAAGCGAGTTCTCCGGCAACCTCACCGAGGTCTGCCCGACCGGCGTGTTCACCGACAAGACTCACTCCGAGCGCTACAACCGCAAGTGGGACATGCAGTTCTCGCCGAGCATCTGCCATGGCTGCTCGAGCGGTTGCAACATTTCCCCGGGCGAGCGTTATGGCGAACTGCGTCGCATCGAAAACCGCTTCAACGGTTCGGTGAACCAGTACTTCCTGTGCGACCGTGGCCGTTTCGGTTATGGCTACGTCAACCGCACCGACCGTCCACGTCAACCGCTGCTGGCCGACGGCACCAAGCTGGGCCTCGACGCCGCGCTGGATAAAGCCGCTGATCTGCTGCGCGGTCGCAACATCGTCGGTATCGGTTCGCCGCGCGCCAGCCTCGAA
Source organism: Pseudomonas sp. EA_5y_Pfl2_R50 (assembly GCF_963970475.1). Classification (NCBI taxonomy): domain Bacteria; kingdom Pseudomonadati; phylum Pseudomonadota; class Gammaproteobacteria; order Pseudomonadales; family Pseudomonadaceae; genus Pseudomonas; species Pseudomonas sp. EA_5y_Pfl2_R50. Next base: position 405,893 of record NZ_CAXAPT010000001.1, read on the forward strand.
AGCAACTACGCGTTGCGCGAGCTGGTCGGCGCCGAGCACTTCTATTCGGGCATCGAAGCCGCCGAACTGGAGCGCATCCGTCTGGTTCTGCAAGTGCTGAAAGACAGCCCGCTGCCAGTGCCGAACATGCGCGACATCGAAGACCACGACGCTATCTTCGTCCTCGGTGAAGACCTGACCCAGACCGCCGCCCGCATGGCGCTGGCACTGCGTCAATCGGTCAAAGGCAAAGCTGAAGACATGGCCGAAGCCATGCGCGTTCAGCCTTGGCTCGACGCAGCGGTGAAGAACATCGGTCAGCACGCGCTGAACCCGCTGTTCATCGCCAGCCTGGCTGAAACCAGGCTCGACGACATCGCCGAAGAATGCGTTCATGCAGCCCCGGACGATCTGGCACGCATCGGTTTTGCCGTTGCTCATGCTCTGGATGCCAGCGCTCCGGCCGTTGAAGGTCTGGACGCTGAAGCACTGGAACTGGCCCAGCGCATCGCCGACGCCCTGCTCGCGGCCAAACGTCCGCTGATCATCGCCGGTACTTCGCTGGGTTCCAAAGCCCTGATCGAAGCGGCGGCGAACATCGCCAAGGCCCTGAAGCTGCGCGAGAAGAACGGCTCGATCAGCCTGATCGTGCCGGAAGCCAACAGCCTCGGTCTGGCCATGCTCGGTGGCGAATCGGTCGACGCGGCGCTGCAAGCCGTGATCGATGGCAAGGCCGACGCTATCGTCGTGCTGGAAAACGATCTGTACACCCGCACCGCCAAAGAGAAAGTCGATGCGGCGCTGAACGCGGCGCAGGTGGTGATCGTTGCCGACCATCAGAAAACCGCTACCACTGACCGCGCGCACCTGGTTCTGCCAGCCGCGAGTTTTGCTGAAGGCGACGGTACGCTGGTCAGCCAGGAAGGCCGCGCCCAGCGCTTCTTCCAGGTTTTCGATCCGCAATACCTGGATGCGAGCATTCTGGTTCACGAAGGCTGGCGCTGGCTGCACGCCCTGCGCGCGACCCTGCTGAACCAGCCAATCGACTGGACGCAACTCGACCACGTCACCGCTGCCGTGGCTTCGAGCACCGAGCAACTGGCGCGTATCGTCGACGCGGCACCCTCGGCGGCGTTCCGCATCAAGGGTCTGAAACTGGCGCGTGAGCCGCTGCGTTATTCCGGTCGCACCGCAATGCGCGCCGACATCAGCGTTCACGAACCGCGCACCCCGCAAGACAAAGACACCGCGTTCGCCTTCTCCATGGAAGGTTACTCGGGCTCTGCCGAACCGCGCCAGCAAGTACCGTTTGCCTGGTCGCCGGGCTGGAACTCGCCACAAGCGTGGAACAAGTTCCAGGACGAAGTCGGTGGTCACCTGCGTGCCGGCGACCCAGGCACCCGCCTGATCGAAAGCACTGGCGACTCGCTGAACTGGTTCGCCGCTGCACCACGCGCGTTCAATCCGGCGCCGGGCACCTGGCAGGCCGTGCCGTTCTTCCACCTGTTCGGCAGCGAAGAAAACTCTTCGAAAGCCGCTCCGGTTCAAGAGCGTATTCCGGCTGCCTACGTTGCTCTGGCCAAGTCCGAAGCAGATCGTTTGGGCGTCAACGACGGTGCCCTGCTGAGCCTGAACGTGGCCGGTCAGACCCTGCGTCTGCCGCTGCGCATCAATGAAGAACTGGGCGCCGGTCTGGTGGCATTGCCTGCGGGCATCGCCGGCATTCCACCGGCATTCGCCGGCGTATCCGTCGACGGTCTGCAGGAGGCAGCGCAATGACCTGGTTCACCCCTGAAGTGATCGATGTGATCCTCTCGGTCGTCAAAGCCATCGTGATTCTGCTGGCCGTTGTGGTGGCAGGCGCGTTGCTCAGCTTTGTCGAACGCCGCCTGCTGGGCTGGTGGCAGGACCGTTACGGTCCGAACCGCGTTGGCCCGTTCGGCATGTTCCAGATCGCCGCCGACATGCTGAAGATGTTCTTCAAGGAAGACTGGACCCCGCCGTTTGCCGACAAGGTGATCTTCACCCTGGCGCCGGTGGTGGCCATGTCCGCTTTGCTGATCGCCTTTGCGATCATCCCGATTACCCCGACCTGGGGCGTCGCGGATCTGAACATCGGCCTGCTGTTCTTCTTCGCCATGGCCGGTCTGTCGGTCTACGCGGTGTTGTTCGCCGGTTGGTCGAGTAACAACAAGTTCGCCCTGCTCGGCAGCTTGCGTGCTTCGGCGCAGACCGTGTCCTACGAAGTGTTCATGGGCCTGGCCCTGATGGGCATCGTGGTGCAGGTCGGCTCGTTCAACATGCGCGACATCGTCGAGTACCAGGCGCAAAACCTGTGGTTCATCATTCCGCAGTTCTTCGGCTTCTGTACTTTCTTCATCGCTGGCGTCGCCGTGACTCACCGTCACCCGTTCGACCAGCCGGAAGCAGAACAGGAACTGGCCGACGGTTACCACATTGAATACGCCGGTATGAAATGGGGCATGTTCTTCGTCGGTGAATACATCGGCATCATCCTGATCTCGGCGCTGCTGGTCACCCTGTTCTTCGGTGGCTGGCACGGTCCGTTCGGCATCCTGCCGCAACTGGCATTCGTCTGGTTCGCACTGAAGACCGCGTTCTTCATCATGCTGTTCATTCTGCTGCGCGCTTCCATTCCGCGTCCGCGTTATGACCAGGTGATGGATTTCAGCTGGAAATTCTGCCTGCCACTGACCCTGATCAATTTGCTGGTGACCGCTGCAGTCGTGTTGTGGAACACGCCAGCAGTCGCGGTTCAGTGAGGATTTGACCCATGTTCAAATATATTGGCGACATCGTTAAGGGTACTGGTACCCAGTTGCGCAGCCTGGTCATGGTCTTCGGCCATGGCTTTCGCAAGCGTGACACCCTGCAATACCCGGAAGAGCCGGTCTACCTGCCGCCACGCTACCGTGGCCGTATCGTCCTGACCCGCGACCCCGATGGCGAAGAACGTTGCGTAGCCTGCAACCTGTGCGCCGTGGCTTGCCCGGTGGGTTGCATCTCGCTGCAGAAAGCTGAAACCGAAGACGGTCGCTGGTACCCGGACTTCTTCCGTATCAACTTCTCGCGCTGCATTTTCTGCGGTCTCTGCGAGGAAGCCTGTCCGACCACCGCAATCCAGCTGACACCGGATTTCGAGATGGCCGAGTTCAAACGTCAGGATCTGGTGTACGAGAAAGAAGATCTGTTGATCTCCGGCCCCGGCAAAAACCCTGATTACAACTTCTATCGTGTTGCAGGTATGGCAATTGCTGGCAAGCCGAAAGGCGCCGCGCAGAACGAAGCCGAACCGATCAACGTGAAGAGCTTGCTGCCTTAAGGAAGAACGATGGAATTCGCTTTCTATTTCGCATCGGGTATCGCGGTGGTGTCCACGCTTCGTGTGGTCACCAACACCAACCCTGTGCACGCCCTGCTCTACCTGATCATCTCGTTGATCGCCGTGGCCATGACCTTCTTCGCACTCGGCGCCCCGTTCGCCGGCGTGCTGGAAGTGATCGCCTACGCCGGCGCCATCATGGTGCTGTTCGTGTTCGTGGTGATGATGCTGAACCTGGGTCCTGCCTCGGTTCAGCAAGAACGCACCTGGCTCAAGCCCGGCATCTGGGCAGGACCGGTGATTCTCGCCGCCCTGCTGCTGGCCGAACTGCTGTATGTGCTGTTCGCTCACCAGAGCGGGCAGGCCATCGGCCACACCACCGTAGACGCGAAAGCCGTGGGCATCAGCCTGTTCGGCCCGTACCTGCTGGTGGTCGAACTCGCCTCGATGCTGCTGCTCGCTGCAGCCGTCACGGCGTTCCATTTGGGCCGTAACGAGGCGAAGGAGTAAGACATGCCTGCTATCCCTCTCGAACATGGTCTGGCGGTTGCCGGCATCCTGTTCTGCCTTGGTCTGGTCGGCCTGATGGTCCGCCGCAACATTTTGTTCGTGTTGATGAGTCTGGAAGTGATGATGAACGCCTCTGCCCTGGCCTTCATCGTGGCGGGCGCCCGCTGGGCGCAACCGGATGGACAGATCATGTTCATCCTGGTGATCAGCCTTGCAGCAGCCGAGGCCAGTATCGGTCTGGCGATCCTGCTGCAACTGTATCGCCGCTTCCACACGCTCGATATCGACGCTGCCAGTGAGATGCGCGGATGAACCTGATCTTTCTGACTTTCGTATTCCCTCTGATCGGTTTCCTGCTGCTGTCGTTCTCCCGTGGACGCTGGTCGGAAAACCTCTCTGCGCTGATCGGCGTGGGTTCCATTGGCTTGTCGGCGATTGTCGCCGCCTACGTCATCTGGCAATTCAACGTCGCGCCACCTGAAGGCGGTCACTACACCCTGGTGCTGTGGCAGTGGATGGCGGTGGAAGGCTTCAAGCCAGACTTCGCCCTCTACGTCGACGGCCTGTCGATCACCATGCTCGGCGTGGTGGTGGGTGTGGGCTTCCTGATCCACCTGTTCGCGTCCTGGTACATGCGCGGTGAAGCGGGTTACTCGCGCTTCTTCTCGTACACGAACCTGTTTATCGCCAGCATGCTGTTCCTGGTGCTCGGCGATAACCTGTTGTTCCTGTACTTCGGCTGGGAAGGCGTGGGCCTGTGCTCGTACCTGTTGATCGGTTTCTACTACAGCAACCGCAACAACGGTAACGCCGCACTCAAAGCCTTCATCGTGACCCGGATCGGCGACGTGTTCATGGCCATCGGCCTGTTCATCCTGTTCCAGCAAGTGGGCACGCTGAACATCCAGGAACTGCTGGTACTGGCACCGCAGAAATTCCAGGTCGGCGACTTCTGGATCACTCTGGCGACCCTGATGCTGCTGGGTGGTGCGGTCGGTAAATCGGCACAACTGCCGCTACAAACCTGGCTTGCGGATGCAATGGCTGGCCCGACCCCGGTTTCGGCACTGATCCACGCTGCAACGATGGTGACCGCTGGTGTCTACCTGATCGCCCGTACCCACGGTCTGTTCACCCTGGCGCCGGACATCCTGCACCTGGTCGGCATCGTGGGTGGTGTGACGCTGGTACTGGCCGGTTTCGCCGCGCTGGTACAAACCGACATCAAACGTATCCTTGCTTACTCGACCATGAGCCAGATCGGCTACATGTTCCTGGCGCTGGGCGTTGGCGCCTGGGATGGCGCGATTTTCCACCTGATGACCCACGCCTTCTTCAAGGCCCTGCTGTTCCTTGCTTCCGGTGCGGTGATCGTTGCCTGCCACCACGAGCAGAACATCTTCAAGATGGGCGGTCTGTGGAAAAAACTGCCACTGGCCTACGCCAGCTTCATCGTCGGCGGCGCGGCACTGGCGGCCCTGCCACTGGTCACCGCAGGTTTCTACTCCAAGGACGAAATCCTCTGGGAAGCGTTCGCCAGCGGCAACCACGGTCTGCTCTACGCGGGTCTGGTCGGCGCGTTCATGACGTCGCTGTACACCTTCCGCCTGATCTTCATCACCTTCCACGGTGAAGCCAAGACCGAAGCTCACGCCGGTCACGGCATCGCTCACTGGCTGCCACTGTCGGTGCTGATCGTGCTGTCGACCTTCGTCGGCGCCATGATCGTTCCTCCGCTGCACGGTGTTCTGCCGCAAAGCGTTGGTCATGCCGGTGGCGAAGCCAAGCACAGTCTGGAAATCGCCTCGGGCGCCATCGCCCTGGCCGGTATCCTGCTGGCAGCGCTGCTGTTCCTCGGCAAGCGTCGTTTCGTCACGGCCATCGCCAACAGCGGCATCGGCCGTTTCCTTTCGGCCTGGTGGTTCGCTGCCTGGGGCTTCGACTGGATCTACGACAAACTGTTCGTCAAGCCGTACCTTGCGATCAGCCACGTACTGCGCAAAGACCCGCTCGACCAGACCATCGGTCTGATCCCGCGTATGGCCAAGGGTGGTCACACCGCCCTGAGCCGCACCGAGACCGGTCAACTGCGTTGGTACGCTGCTTCGATGGCCGCTGGTGCCGTGCTGGTGATCGGCGCCATCGTGCTGGTAGCGGTCTGATATGAACCTTGCGAATTTGCGAAAGGAAACGAGCCCGTCATGATTCTGCCTTGGCTAATCCTGATCCCCTTCATCGGCGGCCTGCTGTGCTGGATGGGTGAGCGCTTCGGCGCTACCCTGCCCCGCTGGATTGCGCTGTTGACCATGACCCTGGAACTCGCCCTCGGCCTCTGGCTGTGGGCCCACGGTGACTATTCATTTGCTCCGGCGCCTGGCGCCGATCCGACCTGGGCGCTTGAGTTCAAGCATGTCTGGATCCAGCGCTTCGGCATCAACGTGCACCTGGCCCTCGACGGCCTGTCGCTATTGATGATCCTGCTGACCGGTCTGCTGGGTATTCTCTCGGTACTCTGCTCGTGGAAAGAGATTCAACGTCACGTTGGCTTCTTCCACCTGAACCTGATGTGGATTCTGGGCGGCGTTGTCGGCGTGTTCCTCGCCCTCGACCTGTTCATGTTCTTCTTCTTCTGGGAAATGATGCTGGTGCCGATGTACTTCCTCATCGCGCTCTGGGGTCACAGTTCTTCGGACGGCAAGAAAACCCGGATCTACGCAGCGACCAAGTTCTTCATCTTCACTCAGGCTTCCGGCCTGATCATGCTGGTGGCGATCCTCGGTCTGGTGCTGGTCAACTTCAACAACACTGGCGTGATTACCTTCAACTACGCCGACCTGTTGAAAACCAAGATGTCGATGACCACCGAGTACATTCTGATGCTCGGCTTCTTCATCGCCTTTGCGGTCAAGCTGCCAGTCGTACCGTTCCACTCCTGGTTGCCTGATGCCCACGCCCAGGCGCCGACTGCAGGTTCCGTCGATCTCGCCGGTATCCTGTTGAAAACCGCTGCCTACGGTCTGCTGCGTTTCGCCCTGCCGTTGTTCCCGAACGCTTCGGCCGAGTTCGCGCCGATTGCCATGACCCTCGGTCTGATCGGGATCTTCTACGGTGCGTTCCTGGCTTTCGCACAAACCGACATCAAGCGTCTGATCGCCTTCTCTTCCGTTTCCCACATGGGTTTCGTGTTGATCGGCATCTACTCCGGCAGCCAACTGGCACTTCAGGGTGCCGTGATCCAGATGCTCGCGCACGGTCTGTCGGCGGCAGCACTGTTTATCCTCAGCGGTCAGTTGTACGAGCGCCTGCACACTCGGGACATGCGTGAGATGGGCGGTCTGTGGTCGCGTATCGCTTACCTGCCGGCCATCAGCCTGTTCTTTGCAGCCGCGTCCCTGGGCTTGCCGGGTACCGGTAACTTCGTTGGTGAGTTCCTGATCCTGATCGGTTCCTTCGCCAGCGCTCCATGGGTCACAGCGATTGCGACTTCCGGTCTGGTGTTCGGCTCGGTCTACTCGCTGATCATGATCCACCGTGCTTACTTCGGCCCGTCGAAATCGGACGCGGTGCTGCACGGCATGGACGCTCGCGAACTGATCATGGTGCTGGGCCTTGCGGTGCTGCTGATTTACCTCGGCGTTTACCCGCAACCGTTCCTCGACACGTCTGCCGCCACGATGCATGGCGTACAGCAGTGGCTCGGCACCGCCTTCACTCAACTCGCTTCGGCCCGGTAAGAGCGCTATGGAATTCACGATTCAACACTTTATTGCGCTTGCGCCACTGTTGATCACCAGCCTCACCATTATCGTGGTGATGCTGGCAATCGCCTGGCGCCGCAACCACTCGCAGACCTTCCTGATCTCGGTCGCCGGTCTGAACCTGGCCTTGCTGTCGATCCTGCCAGCCCTGAAAGTCGCGCCTCTGGCCGTGACCCCATTGCTGCAAATCGACACCTTCGCTTGCCTGTACATGGCGCTGATCCTGGTCGCCACCCTCGCCTGCGTCACCCTCGCCCACGCTTATCTGGGCGATGGCGGTTCGGGTTACCCGGGCAACCGTGAAGAACTCTACCTGCTGATCCTGATGGCCGCCGCCGGTGGTCTGGTTCTGGTCAGCGCGCAGCACCTGGCCGGCTTGTTCATTGGTCTGGAACTGCTCTCGGTACCGGTTTACGGTCTGGTGGCTTACGCCTTCTTCAACAAGCGTTCGCTGGAAGCCGGCATCAAGTACATGGTGCTGTCGGCGGCCGGTTCCGCGTTCCTGTTGTTCGGTATGGCGCTGCTGTACGCAGACTCGGGTTCGCTGAGCTTCGTTGGTATTGGTCAGGCCCTGGCTGCGACTGGCCTGCCTAGCTCGCTGGCACAACTGGGCCTGGGCATGATGCTGATCGGTCTGGCGTTCAAGCTGTCGCTGGTTCCGTTCCACCTGTGGACGCCGGACGTCTACGAAGGTGCTCCGGCACCGGTCGCCGCGTTCCTCGCGACGGCTTCGAAGGTTGCGGTGTTTGCGGTGATGGTGCGTCTGTTCCAGATCTCCCCTGCTGCCAGCAGTGGCGTACTGAGCGACGTACTGACCGTCATCGCCATCGCCTCGATCCTGTTCGGTAACCTGCTGGCCCTGACCCAGAGCAACCTCAAGCGTCTGCTCGGTTACTCGTCCATCGCGCACTTCGGCTACCTGCTGATCGCCCTGGTGGCGAGCAAGGGTCTGGCGGTGGAAGCCATCGGCGTTTACCTGGTCACCTACGTGATCACCAGCCTCGGCGCCTTCGGCGTGATCACCCTGATGTCCTCGCCGTACAACGGTCGTGACGCGGATGCCCTGTACGAATACCGCGGCCTGTTCTGGCGCCGTCCGTACCTGACCGCCGTGCTGACCGTGATGATGCTGTCGCTGGCGGGTATCCCGCTGACCGCAGGCTTCATCGGCAAGTTCTACATCATCGCTGCCGGTGTTGAATCGCACCAATGGTGGCTGGTCGGTTCGCTGGTTCTGGGCAGCGCCATCGGCGTCTTCTACTACCTGCGCGTGATGGTCACCCTGTACCTGATCGAGCCAAACCTGCGTCGCCACGACGCCCAGCTGCACTGGGAACAGAAGGCAGGCGGCGTGATGCTGCTGGCCATCGCCCTGGTCGCATTCTTCCTGGGTGTGTACCCGCAGCCATTGCTGACACTGGTTCAGCAAGCGGGTCTGGCGGGCTGATTGCTCCGTCGCTTTTAGCTACAAATAGAAACGGCACCTTCGGGTGCCGTTTTTGTTTTTGCGGGCAAGCCCGGCTCCCACAGGTTTCGATGGTGTTCACAAAGTCTGTAACCACCCTGGACCACAGTGGGAGCGAGCCTGCTCGCGAAGGCGTCGGCGCATTCAACCTCTTCTTAGCCTGACACCCTGCCGCTATCGCCATTCGGCGTTGAGCACTGCTGCGGGATTGTTCCGACACGGCTGCCGCGAAGCCTCTTCATAGATCAGTCGAACGTTCCCACCGCCCCCGTCAACTCGTCCTACAGGTGTTTCCACGACCGGCGTCTACCGTTGAAAAAGGGATGAAAAGCAAGGCCAGGAGGCCTTGACCGATTCGATTATCGAGACAAAACTATACGCAGGTAACGTACAAAGCATAGATGCTCTATTTATCGAATTGCCTGTGTTTCAGAAGCACCGAGACGACTATCTGGATGACGATCTGTTCCGCAGCTTTCAACTGGAGCTGCTGAAAAATCCGGAAGCGGGCGATCTCATCGAGGACATAGGCGGGCTTCGTAAAATTCGCTTTGGCGACCAACGAAGAGGGAAAGGTAAGCGCAGCGGATTACGAGTGATTTATTACTGGTGGTCAGGCTTCGATCAGTTCTGGCTCTTTACCGTCTACAACAAAAACGAGCAGGACGATTTGACGCCTGCCCAGAAAAAACTGTTCAGAAAAACACTGGATAGAGAACTCAACGCGAGAACCCACTATGAAACGTGACATTTTTTCCGAACTGATGGATGGACTGGAAGCACTGGCCGATGAACGCCAAGGCAAAATCACTTTGCGTACCCACAAGGTTCAGTTGCCAAAACTGATGCCGATCACTGCGGAGGAAGTGGTAGCCATCCGTCAGCAACTTAATCTTTCCCGGTCAGTATTCGCGATGTATCTACGCACCAACACGCGGACGCTCGAAAACTGGGAGCAAGGACGAGCAACGCCCAATGCTCAGGCCACAACCCTGATCCGTCTGGTCGAGCGTTTTCCACAGACAATCGAACAGCTCGCAGCCTTGACCTGATACAGGGTTTACATTCCAGACACATGACGAAATTGTAATTCCCTCATCACCTTGGCGTTATCCGCAGCTTGCAACGATGTGACCCGGCGACCCTGCCGGCGGGCCCTGCCCCGCCGAACAATAAAACCCACGCCGACGCACGTTCCCGTTCTGCCGAACCCAAGGAGTGTTTGATGGTTAACAATACAAAAATGTCGATGGCCGCTTTAGCGGTGGTGGTCGGCGCCGGGCCGTCCACGGTGTTTGCAGAGGACAAGCCCGAGGGCTTTGTCGAAGGCAGCAGCCTGACGGTGCTCAACCGTAACTTCTATTTCAATCGTGATCATCGCAACGGCCAGTCCAGCCCGACCGGCGACGGTTATTCCGAAGCCTGGGCGCATGCCGTGATCAGCAAGTTCGAATCCGGTTTTACCCAAGGCACCGTCGGGGTCGGGGTTGATGCGTTTGCGATGATCGGTCTGAAGCTCGATACCGGTGACGGGCGAAACGGCGGGCGCAGTTCGTTTGATGTGTTGCCGGTCACCAGTGATGGTGAGGCGCGAGACGAATACACCAAGGTGGGTGGCGCCGCGAAAATTCGGGCGTTTGATACGGTGGTGAGGGTTGGCGATGTGTTCCCGGCCAATCCGCTGGTGGCGGCGGGTGACTCGCGCTTGTTGCCGGAAAGCTTTCGCGGGGTGACGGCGACCAACACCAGCATCGACGGTTTCTCGGTGCAGGGTGGTCGGCTGCATGCCATGAGCCAACCGGTGTCCAGCGACATGCGTGAGAACTTCGCGACCTTCTACGCAGGTCCGGTCAATTCGCCGTGGATCGCTTATGGTGGCGGCGATTATGCGCTGAACAAGAATCTCAGTTTCAGCCTGTACTCCAGTCGGCTCAAGGATGCCTGGAACCAGTACTACGCTGGTACCGCATGGACGTATCCGCTGTCGGACGATCTGTCACTGTTCGGTGGCCTGAACTATTACAAGGCCGTCGATGAAGGCAAGCAACTGCTCGGCGAATTCGACAACAACATCTGGAGTGGGCGCGTCGGCGTCAAGCTTGGTGCCCACTCCGTCGCCCTCTCCCACCAGCGCAACAACGGCAATGACGACTTCGATTACCTGCGTCAGTCCGACTCGATCTTCCTCGACAACTCGATCCAGTACAGCGACTTCAACTCGCCGAAAGAGCGTTCGTGGATGGTGCGCTATGACCTCGACATGAGCACCTATGGCGTACCGGGTCTGTCGTTCATGACCCGTTACGCACGCGGCACCGACGCGGATTATTCCAATGCCAACGCGGTGTACATGCGTCGCGATGCCGAGGGCAATCCGCTGACCGATCAGAAGCGTTGGGAGCGCGATATCGAAGTCAAATACGTGGTGCAAAGCGGCTCGATGAAAGACTTGTCGCTACGTTTGCGCCAGGCCACCACCCGCGCCACGGCGTTCGAGTCGGATCTGGATGAAGTGCGGGTGATTGTCGAGTATCCGCTGGCGATTCTCTGATTGCGCGGTTGATGCAAATTCACCTTTAGAAGCTCCTTGCTCCTTTGGTAAGAGGTGAATCTTTTGGCGTCCTTCGGGGCGCTTTTTTTTGCTCTGCGTTTTGCCGTGGTTGTGTTTTCCAGATTTAGACCCGGCCCTCACCCTAGCCCTCTCCCAGAGGTAGAGGGGACTGACCGAGCGGGCTGTTGAAGATACATCGACCTGAAAAACCGGGGCGTACTTTGGTTTTGAATGGCTTGAAGATCGGCTCCCTTTCCCCCTCGCTCGGCGGCTTCGTGAAGTTTTCGGGTGTCGACGGAGGCGTAGGGGGATGTTGAGTTGGCGTCGGGGATTGCGTCTGCTTAGGGGGGATTTGGGGTTGGCTTTTTCATAATTTTTTACTCAGCTTGAAGGTGGAGCTGGCCCTTTCGGTTCCTCGCGAAAGGGTGGCAGCTGTACGCAGGTTGGAACCCGGGCAACTGAGCAAACCCGACAGACTCGAAGTCTCCCGCGCACAGCCGCCATAACGGAGTGCACACATGAAAGTGCGCAAGCATACGTCCTGAACAGTGCGTTTTGCTTCAGTTGAGCCACGGGGTTCCAATCCCGATCGCTGAATTGGCAGCGACCCACACAGGCTTGAGAGCGGATGTCCGACGGACAACCTGAAACCATTGTGGGAATGGTTCCGCACTTCCAACACAACCTTTAAACATCACGAATTGAAATACAGAACGTATAGGAGCTGCCGAAGGCTCCTACAGGGGACCGCGTTCTGACGTTACAGATTCAGCTCCCGCCGTTTCGACACACGCCCATCACGTTGTACTTGATGGTGTTGAGCTGCCCCTTGGAGTCCTCATAAGTCATGGCCGTTGGCACCACTTTGCACGCAGGCTGCGGCTTCACCACGCTCACCACCTTGACCACGTCCAGCTTCATCCCGTATTCGTAATCCTTCACCACTGGCGCCGGTTTGCCCTGTTGGGCGGCGTACTGCTCCATGGCTTTGCTGTTGGCACTGAGCGCACGTTCGAAAGTGCGGTCACCGCCACCTTCAGCCAGCACATTCACCGACATCGCCATAACAGCGACGAATGCGATCAACTTGAGTACTTTCATATCCCTTTCCTTCCCGTTCAGGCTTAAAAAAAGCCCAGCATCGATGCGCGATGACGGGCTTCTATAAAGGCAGCAGGCTTACAGATCGCGGGTCTTGTCGTCTTTCTTGTCGTTGACGACCACCGGGTTGCCGGCGGCTTTTTCCTTGGCGACGAAGAGTTCCATGGAGCGGTCGTGGCTGGTCATCATCCGCTCGAAAGTGCGGTCACCGCCGCCTTCCGCCAAGGCCACAGAAGAGATCGCCAGAGCGGCTGCGAAGGTACTGAGTTGGGCAAGTTTCATCGTTGATTCCTCGTTTAAGTAACTGACGGGATCAAGGTAACAAGGCGCACCTTTCGTGACGGTGGCGGGGAAATTACATATCCGTTATGTGCCCGGCACTCTTCTGAAGTCGAACACAAAACCTGTAGGAGATTACCTATTCAGATGAAAACGGTTCCTCATCCCGGCGATGGGCGAGTTGGTAGAGCGCCGGCAAGATCAGCAGCGTCAGGATCGTGGAAGACAGAATCCCGCCGATCACAACGGTTGCCAGTGGTCGCTGCACCTCCGCGCCGGTACCGGTCGCAAGCGCCATCGGGATAAACCCCAGCGACGCCACCAACGCCGTCATCAACACCGGCCGCAAACGCGTCAGCGCACCTTCGTGAATGGCAGCGGACAGCGAACGCCCCTCCTCACGCAAATTGCGAATAAACGCAATCATCACCAAGCCGTTCAACACCGCCACCCCGGACAACGCAATAAACCCGACCCCCGCCGAAATCGACAACGGAATATCCCGCAGCCACAGCGCCATGACCCCACCGGTCAGCGCAAACGGAATCCCGGTAAACACCAGCAAACCGTCCTTGAGATTATTGAACATCATGAACAACAACCCAAACACCAGCAGCAACGCCACCGGCACCACAATCTGCAAACGCTTGGCCGCCGATTGCAGTTGTTCGAACTGCCCGCCCCAACTGGTCCAGTAACCGGCCGGCACTTGCACGTCACGTTCGATCACTTCGCCGGCCTCACTGACAAACGAGCCGATATCACGCCCGCGCACGTTGGCGCTGACGATCACCAGTCGTTTGCCGTTTTCGCGGCTGACCTGATTCGGCCCAAGCACCAGGTCGAGGCTGGCGACTTCCTTGAGGGCGATAAAACCAATCTGACTCGCCGAGCCATTCACAGAAGGCACCGGAATCAGCAACGCCGAGAGCCCGCCGATGTCCTTGCGCATCGCATCGGACAAACGCACGACCATTTCGAAACGCCGATCGCCTTCATACAAAATCCCCGCCTGCCGCCCGCCCACGGCGACGGCAATCGTGTCCTGTACATCGCCAACATTCAGCCCGTAACGCGCAGCCTTGTCGCGATCGATGTTGATGGTCAGCACCGGCAACCCGGTGGTCTGTTCGACCTTCACCTCGGATGCGCCGCTTACCTTCTGCATCGCGGCGGCAATTTTCGCAGCGGTGGCATTGAGCACGTCCCTGTCATCGCCGAACACCTTCACCGCGACATCGCTACGTACACCGGAGATCAGTTCGTTGAAGCGCAATTGAATCGGCTGCGACAGTTCATAGTTGCTGCCCGGCAGCGTCGCGGCGGCCGCTTGCAGTTCCGCCATCAGGGTTTCGCGGGACTTGCCCGGGTCCGGCCACTGCTCTTTCGGTTTGAGCATCACGTAGCTGTCGGAGATGTTCGGCGGCATGGGGTCGGAGGCAATTTCGGCGGTGCCGGTGCGGGCAAAAACGCGCTCGACTTCCGGCACCTTCGCCAGAATCAACGTCTCCAGGCGCTGCTGCATGTCCACCGATTGCGTCAGGCTGGTACCCGGCACGCGCAGCGCTTGCAAAGCAAAATCCCCTTCGCTGAGGCTCGGCACAAACTCGCTGCCCAGGCGGCTAGTGAGCACGCCGCTGAGCACAATCACGCCCAGCGCCGCACCAACAGCACCGGCGCGATGCGACATCACCCACGCCAGCGCCGGCGCATACACACGACGCGCGCCACGCATCACTGCGCCCTCTTCTTCCTTGACTTTGCCGGTCACGAACAGCGCAATTGCCGCTGGCACAAAGGTCACCGACAACAGCATCGCGCCAAGCAAAGCGATGACCACGGTAAACGCCATCGGGTGGAACATTTTCCCTTCGACGCCGCTCAGGGCGAAGATCGGCAAGTACACGACCATGATGATCAACTGGCCGAAAATCAGCGGTCGTCGCGCCTCTTTCGCCGCCGCGAACACTTCCTTGAAACGTTCGGCGCGGGTCAGCAAACGACCGTGATACTGCTGCGCATGAGCGAGGCGACGCAGGGTGTTTTCGACGATCACCACCGCACCGTCGACGATGATGCCGAAGTCCAGCGCGCCGAGGCTCATCAGGTTGGCGCTGACCTTGTTGCTGAACATCCCGGTGAAGGTGAACAGCATCGACAGCGGAATCACCATCGCCGTAATCAGCGCCGCGCGGATGTTGCCGAGGAACAGAAACAGAATCGCGATGACCAGAATCGCGCCTTCGATGAGGTTCTTTTTCACCGTGGCAATGGCTTTGTCGACCAGGTGCGTGCGGTCGTACACCGGCACCGCGATCACACCTTGCGGCAAGGATTTATTGATCTGCTCCAGCTTGCTGGCCACCGCTTGCGAGACGGTGCGGCTGTTCTCGCCGATCAACATGAACACCGTGCCGAGCACCACTTCGCGGCCATTTTCCGTGGCCGCACCGCTGCGCAGTTCACGGCCGATATCCACGGTAGCGACGTTCTTCACCCGAATCGGCGTGCCGTCGACGTTGGCCATGACGATGTTGGCAATGTCCTCGGTGCTCGCCACTTGCCCCGGCGCGCGAATCAGCAACTGCTCGCCGCTGCGCTCGATGTAACCGGCGCCGACGTTGGCATTGTTGCGCTCCAGCGCGGTGACCAGATCGGTGAGGGTCAGTTTGTACGCCGCCAACCGTTTCGGGTCCGGCGCGATCTGATATTCCTTGGCGAAACCGCCGATGGTGTTGATCTCGGCGACACCCGGCACGTTGCGCAATTGCGGCTTGATGATCCAGTCCTGAATCACCCGCAGATCGGTCGGCGTGTAGCTTGTGCCGTCGTCCTTAAACGCGCCCTCCTTCGCCTCAACCGTCCACAGAAAAATCTCACCGAGCCCGGTAGAGATCGGCCCCATGACTGCCTCTGCGCCTTCAGGCAATTGCTCCTTGGCAATCTGCAGACGCTCGTTGACCAATTGCCGGGCGAAGAACAGGTCGGTGCCATCCTTGAAGATCACCGTGACCTGCGACAAGCCTGAGCGCGACAGCGAACGGGTCTGCTCCAGCGCTGGCAAACCGGCCATCGCGGTTTCAATCGGGAAGGTGATGCGCTGCTCGGTTTCCAGCGGCGAAAACCCGGCGGCGCCGGTGTTGATCTGCACCTGGACGTTGGTGATGTCGGGTACGGCGTCGATCGGCAGTTTTTGATAACTGGCGATACCGAGGCCGGCCATGAGCAGAACGGCGAGCAGCACGATGATGCGTTGCTCGATGGCAAACTGGATCAGGCGTTCGAACATGAGGACCTTCCA
Organism: Pseudomonas sp. EA_5y_Pfl2_R50; assembly: GCF_963970475.1. NCBI lineage: Bacteria > Pseudomonadati > Pseudomonadota > Gammaproteobacteria > Pseudomonadales > Pseudomonadaceae > Pseudomonas > Pseudomonas sp. EA_5y_Pfl2_R50. Next base: position 422,180 of record NZ_CAXAPT010000001.1, read on the forward strand.
GAATTAATGACTGTGCTCGGCTGAGGCTTTGCCCAGCTCCGACTTGAGGACGAAGCTGCCGGCGCTGGCGACTTGCACGCCCGGTTCCAGGCCTTGAGTGATTTCCACATGGCCGGCGGCGCGACTGCCCAGCTCTACCGCGCGAGCTTCAAAGCCGTCGTCGGTACGCACGAACACCGTGGGTTTGTCCTCGACGGTCTGGATCGCGGATTCCGGTACGGCGACTTTCGCTTCGCGGCTGTCGGTGGCGACCAGTGCGGTGACGAACAGACCGGGGCGCCATGAGCCTTGGGGGTTTTCCAAGGTGACGCGAACCGTTGCGGTACGAGTCTGTTCACCGAGCAAACTGCCGACGTAAGCCACGCTGCCGACCACTTCAGCGTTCAGTTCGGGGGCGCTGACAGTGACCGCTTTGCCTACTTGAACCTTGTTCAGATCCTTCGGTGAAACGCCGAACGTCACCCACACTCGCGACAGATCCGAGAGCGTGAACGCCGCTGTGCTTTCATCGACCACCTCGCCCGGCGTCAGATGCTTTTCCACCACCACGCCATCGAACGGCGCGCGCAATTCATAGCGATTGCCGCCGGTGGCGACCACGCTGCCGCTGAGCACGCTGATTTTTTGTCGGGCGTTGCTCACGGCGATTTCGGCTTCTTGCAGTGCTTGGCGCGCCTGGAGAAAATCCTGTTCGGCAGAGATCTTGTCCTGCCAGAGCTTTTTCTCGCGTTCGTAGGTGGTGCGCGCCAATGCCAAACGGCGCTGCGCGGCGGCCTGCTCGCTGCGTTGATCGGAGATCTGCTGACTGGCGATCACCGCCAGCAACTGATCCTTCTTCACCGTTTGCCCGAGGTTGACCGCCACCGCCTCGACCACACCCGGCACGCGCGGCACGACGTGGGCGGTGCGGTCTTCGTCGAAGCGCACTTCGCCGGGGAACGGCAGGTCGCGGCTGATGTTTTGCGCCCGTGCTTCGGCGAGCTGGATACCGGCGGCGGTGATTTGCTCGGCGCTCAGTTCGATGTGGCCTTCTTCGGAATGTTCAGCCGCTGCGCCTTCTTCAGCGTGATCGGCATGTTCGGCTGCCTCATCGGCATGGGCATCGATGCTTGCATCGCCCGCCCACATCGAGCCGATACCAATGCCCAGCGCCAACGTCGCCACCGCGACCACCATCAGTTTTTTATCCATGGAAGCTCCTCTGCGCCGTACCTGCGCGCAGTGTTGTGAAAGGTGAAATTCAAGGGCTGACGGCGAGCTCGCCGAAGATCCGTTCAATGCGTACACGGGCGTCGGTCGCCTCGCTGACGGCCTGGATGTATTGGCTACGCGCGGCGATCAGCGTGCGCTGGGCGTCGAGTACATCGAGGAAGCCGAACTTGCCCATTTCGAAACCACGGGTGGCGCTGTCGACCGCACTTTGCGCCGCAGGCAGGATGGTCTGGTTGAATGCCTTTACCTCGCCGTTGGCGGTCTGCCATTGCTCGAGGCTGGTCTGGATTTCGGTGCGCAAACGCAGTTCGGTGGCGTTGCGCAGATCCCGCGCCTGATCGGTTCGGCGCGCGGCGGCGAGCACATTGCCCTGATTGCGGTTGAACAGCGGAATCGGCATCGACAGGCCGACCAGGTTGACGCGTTCGCGCTCGGTTTCACTGTATTGACTGCCGATGCTCACGGTGAGGTCGGGGATGCGCTGGGACTTTTCCAGGCCCAACGATGCTTCACGCTGATCGATCTGCAGTTTGGCTAGACGCAGTTCGGCGGTCTCGTTCAAGCGCTCGAGCAATCGTGTCGGTGGAGGGACGTCCGGCATGCTTTGCGTGGGTGCCTGCACCTTGGTCGATGTCGGCAACGGCGCGCCCATGACTTGCGCCAATTGTTGGTACGCGGTGGCCTGATCGCGCTCTGCCCGGCTCAATTCAAGGCGCACTTCCGAGAACTGCACTTGCGCGCGCGTGCCTTCGACCGGTGATGATTTACCTGCTTCGATGCGCCCTTGCGCCACACGCACACCGTGCTCGGCCAATTGCAGCGACTGGCGAGACAGTTGCAGGCGCTGTTGCGCGGTTTGCGCGCTGTTGAACGCCTGAATCACATCGGCACGCAAGGCATTGCGTTTGCGCTCCAGTTCAATCCCGGCGGCATCTTGTGCGCGGCTGGCGACATCGATCCGCGCGCCGCGTTTGCCACCCAGTTCGACCGGTTGGCTGAGCATCACTGTGGTGGTGCGCGACTCGCGGCGAGTGTCTTCGGCTTCCCACGACACCTCGGGGTTGGGGATCAGACCGGCCTGTTGGCGGTCACCTTCGGCAATGCCGATTTCCCATTGCGCGGCGGCTAAATCAGGGTTGCTGGCGAAGGCGCTTTGCAGGGCTTGATCCAGCGTCAGGGTCGAGGCATTTGCCACGCTGGCACTGACCAACAACAGCAGGCCGCTGGCGGTATTTTGCAGGCGTGATCGCGCCGTAAGTTCAATTAAGCCGGGCAATGGCAGACTTCCTTTATTCAAGAATCTTTGATGCCGCCACGGTAGGGTTTTGAACTTATCGACAAGGTGACTGGAACATTACAAATCCGTTATCCACGGTTTGCACAAGTTGTTTTGATCTACGATGCGGAGCGCGAACAGCGTTGTAGTAATACATCGAAACAAATGCTCTGTAGTTATCCGCCGAACAGTACTTGCCGGAATCAAAGCTGCAGGAATTTCGATCTTTATGCTGCGACAGGCTGTCGCAGAACGCCGATTTAAAGCCGCCAAGCGTTGACTCTGTAGTCACTACAGCCTTTACCGTGCACGCCATTCATTGATTTAACTCCGTCCGGAAGTCCTTACAAAAACAACAACTATCCCGGCCACCTTAATTACATACCGATTAAATAAAAGTGGTGAAAGATCATGCGAATCCTTGTCGTCGAGGACGAGCTTAAAGCTGCCGAATACTTGCATCAGGGCTTGACCGAAAGTGGCTATGTCGTTGACCACGCCGCCACCGGTGCCGATGGCCTGCATCTGGCGCAACAGCAGGCCTATGACCTGATTATTCTCGACGTAAACCTGCCGGAACTGGATGGCTGGGGCGTGCTGGAACAACTGCGTCGCACCCACTCCACACGGGTGATGATGCTCACCGCGCGCGGGCGTCTGGCCGACAAGATTCGTGGCCTGGATCTGGGCGCCGACGATTATCTGGTCAAGCCGTTCGAATTTCCCGAACTGCTGGCGCGAGTGCGCACCTTGATGCGTCGCAGCGAGAACATCCCGGTGCCGCAGGTGCTGAAAGTCGCTGATCTGGAACTCGATCCGGGCCGCCATCGCGCATTTCGTGGTGCGCAGCGTATCGACCTGACCACCAAGGAGTTCGCCCTGCTGCATTTGCTGATGCGCCAGTCCGGTGAAGTGCTGACGCGCACACAAATTATCTCGCTGGTGTGGGATATGAATTTCGATTGCGACACCAACGTGGTCGAAGTGTCGATCCGCCGTTTGCGGGCGAAGATCGACGACCCGTTCGACAGCAAACTGATTCACACCCTGCGCGGTGTCGGTTATGTGCTGGAGGCGCGGGAATGAAGCCCTCCAGCCTGTCGATGCGTCTCGGTTTGACGGTGAGTATTCTCGGCGCGCTGTTGGTGGTGTTCCTGGCGATCCTTGCCTATTTCGCGTTGACCCATGAACTGAACGCGCTATCGCGCGACAGTCTTGAGAAGAAAATGGCGCAGGTCGAACACAGCTTGTCGCTGTACATCGACGCCAATGAAATCAGCGGCAAACCGCACATTTTGCTCGATCAGGTCATGGGCCATGACAACCTCACTTTGACGATCTATGACCGCTTGAACCGGCGCTCGCCGCTGCTCAAGTCCGGTAGCGGTTTGACTGATCCACGGGTTGAATTGAAAGCGGTGCGGGCGACCACTGATCAATTGACTTACTCCGACAGCATCGATGCCGAAGGGGCCAAATACCTCACCGTGTCCAAGCTGATTCGTCTCAAGGACGGCAACAGCGTGCCGGTGCTGCTGTCGATGGACAACGCCCATGATCAGGCCTTGCTCAGCGCCTATCTGCGCTCGACGCTGATTGCCTTGCCGTTGTTGCTGGTGTTCATCGGCTTGACCGCGTGGGGCGCGGTGCAGCGTGGGTTAGCGCCGCTGCGTGAGTTTCGCAAAGTGGCGGCAATGGTCTCGACCCAGGACCTGGAACATCGATTGTCCGTGGTGAACATGCCGCAGGAATTGAGTGAACTGGCGCAAGGCATCAACTTCATGCTGCATCGGCTGGATGCCGGGGTGCAGCAGTTGTCGCAGTTCTCCGATGACCTGGCGCATGAACTGCGCACGCCGATCAATAACCTGATGGGCAAGGCGCAGGTGACCTTGTCCCGCGAGCGCACGACCGAGGAATACAAGGACGTGCTGGTGTCGTGCACCGAGGAACTGGAACGTGTGGCGCGGATTGTCTCGGACATGTTGTTTCTGGCGCAGGTCAGTCATCCGTCGGCGCTGACGCCGTTTGAAGCGGTGGCACTGGAGGTTGAAGTGGCGAACGTCGCCGAGATGTTTTCGTTGTCGGCGCAGGACAAGGATATTCATTTGAATGTCATTGGCAGCGCACAGGTGATGGGCGATCGGTTGATGATTCAGCGGGCTATTTCCAATCTGCTGTCCAACGCATTGCGTCATTGCCCGAACGGGAAAACCGTGACGCTGATGATTGAACAGAGTGCGACGCAGGCATCCCTGCTGGTCAGCAACCCCGGCGCCGGGATTGAGGCGCAACATCTGCCACATCTGTTCGACCGCTTCTACCGAGTCGACAGCAGCCGCTCGCGCTCGCAGGGCAGCACGGGATTGGGGCTGGCGATCGTGCGCTCGATCATGAGCCTGCATCAGGGCGTGGCGGAGGTGAAGAGTTTGCCGGGGGCGATGACCGTGTTCAGGCTTGGGTTTCCTGCGGTGCCGCCCATTGCCCCTTCGCTTGCAGGCAAGCTCCCACGGTGATTTCGGGGTACTCAGTTTTTGTGAACACCACTGAAACCTGTGGGAGCTTGCCTGCAAGCGAAAGCGCTAGATCAGGCAACAAAGAAAACGGCACCTTCCGGTGCCGTTCGCTTTTCACAGTTCCGCTATCACTTACGTGCATCCGCCCACGATTTCAGCAGTTCGTTGTAGCTCACGGTCTCGCCTTTCGGCTTCTCGTTCGCCAATTTCGGTTTCGGTGCGCCCGGCTGATCAAACCAGTATTGCGCATCGCGCTCCGGGTTCATCTTAGGTGCGCAAACGGCCTGGGCCTTGGAGCGTTCCAGGCGTGTCATGATCGCGTCCTGATCCTTGGCCAAACCGTCGAGCGCCTGTTGCGGGGTCTTCTCACCGCTGGCCGCTTCGGCGATGTGGCTCCACCACAATTGCGCCAGACGCGGATAGTCCGGCACGTTGGTACCGGTCGGCGACCATTGCACGCGGGCCGGGCTGCGATAGAACTCAACCAGACCACCCAGTTTCGGCGCCAGATCGGTCATCGCCTGCGAGTTGATATCCGACTCGCGAATCGGCGTCAGACCGACGATGGTTTTCTTCAGCGACACGGTTTTCGAGGTCACAAACTGCGCGTACAGCCACGCCGCAAGCTTCTGTTTCTCAGGCGTGGACTTCATGAATGTCCAGGAGCCCACATCCTGATAACCGAGCTTCATGCCCTCTTCCCAGTACGGGCCTTTAGGCGACGGCGCCATGCGCCACTTCGGCGTGCCGTCGGCGTTGACCACCGGCAGGCCCGGTTTGGTCATGTCGGCGGTGAATGCGGTGTACCAGAAAATCTGCTGAGCGATATTGCCCTGCGACGGCACCGGCCCCGACTCGGAGAAGGTCATGCCCGCCGCTTCCGGTGGCGCGTACTTCTTCAGCCAGTCGACATACTTGGTCGTGGCGAATACCGCCGCCGGACCATTGGTGTCGCCGCCACGGGTCACGCTGGAGCCGACCGGGTGGCAGTCCTCGACACGAATCCCCCACTCGTCCACCGGCAAACCGTTGGGCAGGCCCTTGTCGCCGCCACCGGCCATGGAAAACCAGGCATCGGTGAAACGCCAGCCCAGCGACGGATCTTTCTTGCCGTAGTCCATGTGGCCGTAAACGCGTTTGCCGTCGATTTCCTTGACGTCTTCGCTGAAGAATTTGGCGATGTCTTCATAGGCCGACCAGTTCACCGGCACGCCCAATTCGTAGCCGTACTTTTCCTTGAATCTGGCTTTCAGGTCGGCGCGCTCGAACCAGTCGGCACGAAACCAGTACAGGTTGGCAAACTGCTGGTCAGGCAATTGATAGATCTTGCCGTCCGGCGCGGTGGTGAACGAGATGCCGATGAAGTCCTTGAGGTCGAGGGTCGGCGAGGTGAAGTTTTTGCCTTCGTTGGCCATCAGGTCGGTGATCGATTCGGTCTTGCCGTAGCGAAAGTGCGTACCGATCAGGTCGGAGTCGTTGACCCAGCCGTCATAGATATTCTTGTCGGACTGCATCACCGTCTGCATTTTCTCGACCACGTCACCTTCTTGCAGAAGGTCGTGGGTGAGCTTGATCCCGGTGATTTCGCTAAAGGCCTTGGCGAGCACTTTCGACTCGTATTCGTGGGTGGTCAGGGTCTCGGAAACGACCTTGATGTCCATGCCGCGAAACGGCTCAGCCGCCTTGATGAACCACTTCAGTTCTTCGAGCTGTTGCTCGGCCGTCAGGGTCGACGGTTTGAATTCACTGCCGATCCATTTTTTCGCCGCGTCTTCGTAGGCATCCGCCCACGCGGCGGCGCTCAAACCGCTGAGAGCCAGCATGGCTGCCAATGAAATGCTATGTCGCAGCTTATTGTTTTTGTCGAACATAGAGACCTCCTGTTTAGGATTTCGGAGCACGGTTGCCGAATGACTCGACTAGCCCCAACGCATCACAGCCAACAGCCACACCAGGGACAACGCGGACGCCCCCCAGATGCTCCAGTCGGTAGCGCCGATGACCAGCAAATGCAGGTAGGCGCTGCCGAGAAGACCGATAAACAAGCGATCACCACGGGTGGTGGCAATCGGCAGAAAACCTCGCCGCAGGATGCTCGGCGAGCGCAACTCCCATGTCGTCATACCCACCAGAATCAGGCCGATGACGATGAAGAAAACTGCGGTAGGTGTAGTCCAGCTCATCCATTCCATCATCAACCCCTCAGACCCGACCGAGGGCAAAGCCCTTGGCCACATGGTTGCGAACAAACCAGATCACCAGCATGCCCGGCAGGATGGTCAACACCCCCGCCGCTGCCAGCACGCCCCAGTCGATACCCGACGCCGACACCGTGCGGGTCATCACCGCCGCAATCGGTTTGGCATTCACCGAGGTCAAGGTGCGCGCAAGCAGTAGTTCGACCCAGGAAAACATGAAGCAGAAAAACGCCGTGACACCGATGCCGGAGCCGATCAGCGGGATGAAAATCTTCACGAAGAACTTGGGAAAACTGTAGCCGTCGATGTAGGCGGTTTCGTCGATCTCCTTGGGCACGCCAGACATGAAGCCTTCCAGAATCCACACCGCCAACGGCACGTTAAACAAGCAGTGTGCCAGGGCCACGGCGATGTGCGTGTCGAACAGACCAATCGACGAATACAACTGAAAGAACGGCAGCAAGAACACCGCCGGTGGCGCCATGCGGTTGGTCAGCAGCCAGAAGAACAGGTGCTTGTCGCCGAGAAAGCGATAACGCGAAAACGCATACGCCGCCGGCAACGCCACACTCAGCGAGATCACCGTGTTGAGGCTGACGTAATACAGCGAGTTGATGTAGCCGCTGTACCAGCTCGGGTCGGTGAAGATCACCTTGTAGTTCGCCAGCGTAAAGTCCTGTGGGAAAAGGGTCAGGCCGCCGAGGATTTCGGTGTTGCTCTTGAATGACATGTTCAGCAGCCAGTAGATCGGCACCAGCAGGAACAGGATGTACACCAGCAGCGGAATAAGCTTTCTCTTGCTCATGGCCGGGCCTCAGCGGTTGGCGTCGGAGTGCGTCATGGCGGTATAGAACAGCCAGGACACCAACAGGATGATCAGGAAGTACACCAGCGAAAACGCCGCTGCCGGACCAAGGTCGAATTGCCCTACGGCCATCTGCGTCAACGTCTGACTCAAGAAGGTCGTGGCGTTACCCGGCCCGCCACCGGTGAGCACGAACGGCTCGGTGTAGATCATGAAACTGTCCATGAAGCGCAGCATCACCGCGATCAGCAGCACGCTCTTCAGTTTGGGCAACTGAATGTGCCGAAATACCGCCCAGGCCGAGGCGCGGTCGATGCGCGCCGCCTGGTAATACACATCAGGAATGGCGCGCAGCCCGGAGAAACACAGCAGCGCCACCAGCGACGTCCAGTGCCAGACGTCCATCACCAGCACCGTCACCCAGGCGTCCATGGTGTTGGCCGCGTAGTTGTAGCTGATGCCCATCGCGTTGAGGCTCGATCCCAGCAAACCGATGTCGGCACGGCCAAAAATCTGCCAGATCGTGCCGACCACGTTCCATGGGATCAGCAGCGGAATCGCCAGAATGATCAGCACCACTGAGGACCAGCGGCCCTTGGTCGGCATGGTCAACGCGACGGCAATACCCAGCGGGATTTCAATCAGCAACACGCACGCGGAGTAGATGAACTGGCGCAGCAACGAGTCGTGCAGGCGAGGATCGAGCAGCACTTGCTTGTACCAGTCGGCGCCGACGAAGTAGCGGCTGGACTGGTCGAAGATGTCCTGCACCGAATAGTTGACCACGGTCATCATCGGGATCACCGCGCTGAACGCCACCAGCAGAAACACCGGCAACACCAGCCACCAGGCCTTGTTGTTCTGCACCTTGTTCATGGCTGCACCTCATCATCGGCTTCAAGCAGAAACTCATCGGCATAAACCATCAGCCACTGCGCCGGAAAACTGATGTACGCCGTGCCCTGCGGCACCGGTTTGTCTTCGGCCAGACGTACTTTCAGCGGCGCGCCATCGAGGTCGAGGGTCATGATCTTGTAGGTGCCGAGGTCTTCGACGTGTACGACCTTTGCCTGCATCGCGTCATCAAAAGGCTCGTCCCACACATGAATGAACTCGGGACGGATGCCGACCTTCAGATTTTTCCACTGGCCGTGTTCGATATGGCGCTGCATGGCGTCGGACAACGGCAGGTGCGTGGAGGCGAAACCGACACCACCAGGCTGCGGCTGCACCTCGATCAGGTTCATGCCCGGGCTGCCAATGAAGTAGCCGACGAAGGTGTGGCTCGGCCGCTCGAACAATTCCCGTGGCGTGCCGAACTGGACGATCTGGCCGCCGTACATCACCGCGATCTTGTCGGCGAAGGTCGAGGCTTCCAGTTGATCGTGGGTGACGTAGACCATGGTGATGTTGAACTGCTCGTGGATCTGCTTGAGCTTGCGCCGCAGCTTCCATTTCAGGTGCGGGTCGATCACCGTCAACGGTTCGTCGAACAGGATTGCCGAAACGTCGTCACGGACCAGGCCACGGCCCATGGAGACTTTCTGTTTTTCGTCGGCGGTGAGGTTGCGCGCCTTCTTGCTCAGCAGGTTTTGCAGGTCGAGGACTTCGGCGATTTCCTGCACTTTGCTGTGCACTTTCGCCTCGGCCATGCCCTGATTGCGCAGGGGAAACGCAAGGTTATCGAACACGGTCATGGTGTCGTAGACCACCGGAAACTGGAAAACCTGAGCGATGTTGCGCTTCTCCGGCGTGAGGTCGTTGACCGCTTTGCCGTCGAACAGCACATGGCCCTGCGAGGGGCTGAGCAGGCCGGAAATGATGTTGAGCAAGGTCGACTTGCCGCAACCGGAGGGACCGAGCAAAGCGTAAGCGCCGCCCTGTTCCCAGACGTGATCCATCTCGCGGATCGCGTAATCCTCCGCGACGCTCGGGGTTTTGCTGTAGCTGTGGGCGAGGTGCTGCAAACGGATTTCGGCCATCAGGCAACCCTCGCGACACGCCGGCCCGGTGCTTGCACCAGACGGCCCTGCGCATCGAAAACGAACAGTTTGTGGGTCGGGATGTAGATACGAATCGGCGCGTCGACGTCGTATTCGTGAACGCCGGGCAAATGCAGCACCAGCAGGAAATGCTCGTTGCGCACATGCAGGAAGGTTTCCGAACCGCTGATTTCGGCGACCTCTACAGTGACCGCCAGTTCGAGGTCGTCATCGTTGCTTGGCACCAGCGAGATGTGGCTGGGGCGCACGCCGAAGCGGAACTCGCCCTCGCCCACCGGGCGCAGATCGACGTTCAACGGAAAGTGTACGAAGTTGGCAAAACTCACTTCATTGCCGGCGATGCGACCGGGCATCAGGTTGATCGGCGGCTCGGAGAACAATTCCGCCGCCAGCACCGTTTGCGGCTGGTGATACACCGAGGTCGACGGGCCGCTCTGGATCACTCGGCCTTCGTGAAGAATGGTGGTGGTGCCGCCGAGTGCCAGCGCTTCGTTGGGTTCGGTGGTGGCGTAGATGGCGATGGTGTGGCGTGCCTTGAACAGCTCGCGCATTTCCTGGCGCAGCTCTTCGCGCAGTTTGTAATCGAGGTTGACCAGCGGCTCATCGAACAGAATCAGCTCTGCGTCCTTGACCAGCGCGCGGGCCATGGCGGTGCGCTGCTGCTGGCCGCCGGACAGCTCTAGCGGATAGCGCTGCAAGAACTTCTCGATGCGCAGCATGCGCGCGGTTTCCTGCACTTTGCTGTGGATGATCTCTTTCGACACTCCGGCCTGACGCAGCGGCGAGGCGATGTTCTCGAACACGGTCATGGTCGGGTAGTTGATGAACTGCTGATAGACCATCGAGACGTTGCGCAAACGCACCGGTCGTTGGGTGACGTCGACGCCGTTCATCAGGATGCGGCCGCTGTCGGGCTTGTCCAGACCGGCCATTAAACGCATCAGACTGGTTTTGCCGGACAGCGTGCGGCCGAGCAAAACGTTGAAGGAACCGGGTTCGAATTTCAGGCACGCATCGTCGATCCAGGTCTGGCCTTCGACGGTGCGGCTGACGTGCTCCAGGGTGAGTGACATGGCTCGGCCTTTTTATTATTGGAGTCAAGCGACCTGTGCACAGGAGCGACTTTCGTGCCAGAAATGGCAAGTGATTGATTTGTCGTGAAAATCGTTAAACACGCGAGGATATGGCGTTCATTGCTGAACACATTTGAACAGTTGGGCGATTGACAATGAACAAGAGTGAACAACACTCTATGAACGCTTTTTGCCCTGTCTCGAATGCGAAAGAGATCCCTTGTGGGAGCGAGCTTGCTCGCTCCCACAAGGGGATTTGTGTCGTTTCAAAGACCGGGTTCATAACAACAATAAAAATCGCTGCATCAGAGGCTGACTGTCATGGTCGCACCCGTCCCGCCGCTGTCCCACGACGCCATCGTTCAGAGTTCCTGGCAACGTTGCCGGGCGTTCGGTCTCGACCACCAGAGCACGCCCGCGTTTGATCAACTGCCTGCGACCGGCATCGCGCAATTGCTCGAGCGTCATCACTCGCTGGTGCAAACCACGCACCAGGAAGTCCTGCCCTACTACGACAACATCCTGAGCAACTCCAACTGCCTGATCATGCTCGCCGACCATCAGGGCCAGGTGCTGACGTCCTGGGGCACGCAACGCTTTATCGAACCGAACCTCGCGCGGGGGTTTCAGGCCGGGGCCAGCTGGATGGAGCGCTGCAGCGGCACCAATGCCATCGGCACGGCGCTGGCCTGTGAACAGGCGGTGCATATCGAACACGACGAACACTTTCTCAAGGCCAACCGCTTCATGACCGGTTCCGCCGCGCCGATTTTCGACGCCGAACGCAAGGTCATTGCGGTGCTTGATGTCTCAAGCGACAGCTATCTGCCGCCCTCACACACGCTGGGCATGGTCAAGATGATGAGCCAGACGGTGGAAAACCGGCTGATCCTCAACCTGTTCCATGGCCAGCACTTTCAACTGACGTTCAACACCGGTTTGAACAACCTCGACAGCCAATGGGCCGGGCTGCTGATCTTTGATGAGAGCGGACAAGTGCTGTCGGCCAATCGCCGTGCCGATAATCTGCTTGGCGTGCGTTTGTCGCGGGTCAGCGTTGAGAGCCTGTTCAAAGTGTCGCTGCTGGAATTGATCAATCAGCCCGACGGGTTGCCGTTTGCCTTGCAGACCTCTGGGCGTAACCGTTTTCAATGTTTGTTGAAGCGGCCGAAACAGGCGTCGATTCAACCGCGCGTTTTTGCGGCTGAACCCAAAACCGCCGCGCCCACCGCCATCAGCCTCAACACCCTGCACTGGGGCGACAGTCGCGTGGAAAAAGCCGTGCGGCAGGCGGAACGCTTACTGGAGAAAGACATTCCGTTGCTGATCCACGGCGAAACCGGGGTCGGCAAGGAAGTCTTCGTCAAAGCCCTGCATCAGGCCAGCTCACGGAGCAATCAAGCGTTTATCGCCGTGAACTGCGCGGCGATCCCCGCCGAACTGGTCGAGTCGGAACTGTTCGGCTACGAGAAAGGCGCATTCACCGGCGCCAACCAGAAAGGCAGCATCGGCCTGATTCGCAAGGCGGACAAAGGCACATTGTTCCTCGATGAAATCGGCGACATGCCATTGCCGACTCAGGCGCGGTTGTTGCGGGTGTTGCAGGAGCGTTGCGTGCAACCGGTGGGCAGCAGCGAGTTGTTCCCGGTGGACTTGCGGATCATTTCGGCGACCAACCGATCTCTGCGAGAGCAAGTGCAGTTGGGGCGGTTTCGTGAGGATTTGTACTACCGCATTGGCGGGCTGACGCTGGAACTGCCGCCGCTGCGCGAGCGCAGTGACAAGGAGGCATTGTTCAAGCGGCTATGGGAGCAGCATCGTGAGCCGACGCAATGGGCGGGGTTGAGCCAGGAGGTGCTGGAGTTGTTCAGCCGTCATCCGTGGCCGGGGAATCTGAGGCAAGTCAGCAGCGTGATGCAGGTGGCGCTGGCGATGGCTGAGGAGCAGCCGGTCAGGCCTGAGCATTTGCCGGATGATTTTTTTGTCGATCTGGAGATGGAACCGGTTGAGGGCGCGGCGCCGTTGGGGCTGGATCTGAATGATGTTGAGGCGTTGAACCGGGAGTTGAAGGCTTCCGGGGGGAATATTTCCCATCTGGCGCGGCGATTGGGTGTTAGCCGCAATACGCTCTATAAGCGGTTGCGGCAGATTGAAGGTTGAGTGAACCCCGTTCCCCTCATCGGAACGCCACCCGCCCAGCCCTCTACCTCTGGGAGAGGGCTGTTCTTCGCAGCCAAAACAAAACCCGCACAAGGCGGGTTTTGTTTTAAACCAGATAAAGCAATCAGTCAGCCAGACGCCAGGTCGTCCCACCCTTGCCATCTTCCAGCACCACGCCCATGGCAGTGAGCTGATCGCGGATACGGTCGGATTCAGCCCAATCCTTGCCCGCCCGCGCCGCCAGACGCGCAGCAATCAGCGCATCAACCTCAGCCGCATCGACTCGCCCTTCGGCGCCCGCCTGCAGGAAGTCGTCCGCCTCCAACTGCAACACACCCAGCACGCTCGCCAGCTCTTTCAGACGCGCCGCCAGGCCCGCCGCGGCATCAAGATCGCTCTCGCGCAGGCGGTTGATCTCACGCACCATCTCAAACAGCACCGCGCAGGCTTCCGGCGTACCGAAGTCGTCGTTCATCACCGTGGTGAAACGCTCGACGAAGGCTTCGCCGCCGGCAGGTGCGACGTTCGGCAGGCCTTTCAACGCGTGGTAGAAACGTTCGAGTGCGCCTTTGGCGTCCTTGAGGTTGTCTTCCGAGTAGTTGATCGCGCTGCGGTAGTGGCTCGACACCAGCAGGTAACGCACGACTTCCGGGTGGTACTTTTCCAGCACGTCGCGAATGGTGAAGAAGTTGTTCAACGACTTGGACATCTTCTCGCCATTGATGCGGATCATGCCGCAATGCATCCACGCGTTGGCGTAGGTCTTGCCGGTGGCCGCTTCGCTCTGGGCGATTTCGTTTTCGTGGTGCGGGAACTCAAGGTCGCTGCCACCGCCATGAATGTCGAAGGTCTCGCCGAGGCAGCAGGTGGACATCACCGAGCACTCGATATGCCAGCCCGGACGCCCGGCGCCCCACGGCGATTCCCAGCTCGGCTCGCCCGGTTTGGCGGCTTTCCACAGCACGAAGTCCAACGGGTCCTGTTTCGACTCGTCAACCTCGATACGAGCGCCGATGCGCAAGTCTTCGATTTTCTTGCGCGACAGCTTGCCGTAGCCCATGAATTTGGCGACGCGGTAGTACACGTCGCCATTGCCCGGAGCGTAGGCGTAACCCTTGTCGATCAGGGTCTGGATCATCGCGTGCATGCCCGGAATGTGATCCGTGGCGCGCGGTTCCATGTCCGGCTTCTTGATGTTCAGGCGCGCTTCGTCTTCGTGCATCGCGGCGATCATGCGCTCGGTCAACGCTTCGAACGACTCACCGTTCTCGTTGGCGCGGTTGATGATCTTGTCGTCGATGTCGGTGATGTTGCGCACGTAGGTCAGGTCGTAACCGCTGAACCGCAACCAGCGGGTCACCAGGTCGAACGCGACCATGCTGCGGCCGTGGCCGAGGTGGCAGTAGTCGTACACGGTCATCCCGCAGACGTACATGCGCACCTTGTTGCCATCCAGCGGCTTGAAGACTTCTTTGCTCTTGGTGAGCGTGTTGTAGATCGTTAGCACGTTATTTCCTTTGACGCTGAATCACTGGCCCCACGAATCACGCAGGGTCACGGTACGGTTGAATACCGGCTGACCTGGTTTCGAGTCTTTCAGATCGGCGACGAAGTAACCTTCGCGCTCGAACTGGAAACGGTCTTCCGGCTGTGCATTGCCAAGCGATGGCTCAGCACGACAACCGGTCAGCACTTGCAGTGAGTCAGGGTTGATGTTGTCGAGGAAACTGGCGCTGTCTTCGGCCTTCTCCGGGTTGGCCGAACGGAACAGACGATCATACAGACGCACTTCGCACTCGACGCTGGCGGCGGCCGGCACCCAGTGGATCACGCCTTTGACCTTGCGCCCTTCCGGGTTCTTGCCCAAGGTGTCCGGGTCGTAGGAGCAACGTAGCTCGACGATGTTGCCGTCGGCGTCCTTGATCGCTTCGTCGGCACGGATCACGTAGCTGCCGCGCAGACGCACTTCACCGGCTGGCTCCAGGCGCTTGTAGCCTTTTGGCGGCTCTTCCATGAAGTCGTCGCGGTCGATGTAGATTTCCCGGGCGAATGGCAAGGCGCGCACGCCCATGTCTTCTTTCGGGTGGCGCGGCAGTTCGAGGTTTTCGACCTGGCCTTCCGGGTAGTTGGTGATCACCACTTTCAGCGGACGCAGTACGCACATGGCGCGCGGCGCGGTCTGGTCGAGGTCGTCACGGATGCTGAATTCGAGCATGCCGAAGTCAACCACGCCATCGGAACGGTTGGTGCCGACCATTTCGCAGAAGTTGCGAATCGATTTCGGTGTGTAGCCACGGCGGCGGAAGCCCGACAGCGTGGACATGCGCGGATCGTCCCAGCCATTGACGTGCTTTTCATCAACCAGTTGCTTGAGCTTGCGCTTGCTGGTGATGGTGTAGTTGAGGTTCAGACGGCTGAATTCGTACTGACGCGGGTGCGCCGGCACTGGCAATGCGTCGAGGAACCACTCGTACAGCGGACGATGGCTTTCGAATTCCAGGGTGCAGATCGAGTGGGTAATGCCTTCGATGGCATCCGACTGACCGTGGGTGAAGTCGTAGTTCGGGTAGATGCACCACTTGTCACCGGTCTGGTGGTGATGCGCGTGGCGGATGCGGTACATGATCGGATCGCGCAGATTCATGTTCGGCGAGGCCATGTCGATCTTCGCACGCAGCACACGGGCGCCGTCCGGGAACTCACCGGCACGCATGCGGGCGAACCAGTCGAGGTTCTCTTCGACGGAGCGGTCGCGGAACGGACTGTTCTTGCCCGGCTCGGTCAGGCTGCCGCGGTATTCCTTGGCTTGCTCAGGCGTCAGGTCGTCGACGTAAGCCTTGCCGGCCTTGATCAACTCGACGGCCCAGTCGTGCAACTGGTCGAAATACTGCGAGGCATAGCGCACTTCGCCAGACCACTCGAAGCCCAGCCATTTGACGTCGCTTTCGATTGCGTCAATGTATTCCTGGTCTTCCTTGGCCGGGTTGGTGTCGTCGAAACGCAGGTGCGTGACGCCGCCGAACTCCTGGGCCAGGCCGAAGTTCACGCAGATCGACTTGGCGTGGCCGATGTGCAGGTAGCCGTTGGGCTCAGGCGGAAAACGGGTGACGATCTGCGTGTGCTTGCCCGAGTCCAGGTCTGCCTGGATGATCGGCCGCAGGAAATTGACCGGCACGGCAGGGCCGGACTTGGCATTCGAGGTAGGGTCGACAGTGGGCTTGCTCATAGGATCCTTGACTTACAGGTGCGCGGCCGCAGAGGGGCCAGACAAAACAAAGCCGCTATCATAGCCGATGCTGTCAAGGGGCTGACAGAGCGCGGCCTATAAAGGAGTGCATTTAATCGCCGGGATGTGAAAAACAACCTCGAAATTCGCGCCTGTCACGCTAAACTGCGCACCTTGGCCGAAGCAGGCTGAACCGGTTTCGGGACTCAGTGTCCGAAAACCACGAATTCCTTATAAAACGCTTCATTGAAAAAGAGCACCGATCATGACTCAAGTCAAACTGACCACCAATCATGGCGACATCGTCATCGAACTGGACGCGGAAAAAGCGCCGATCACCGTTGCCAACTTCCTCGAATACGTTGAAAGCGGTCACTACGAGAACGTGGTATTCCACCGCGTGATCAAGGGCTTCATGATCCAGGGCGGCGGTTTCGAGCCTGGCATGCAGGAAAAGAAAGACAAGCGCCCGAGCATCCAGAACGAAGCCGACAATGGCCTGAAGAACGAGAAGTACACCCTGGCCATGGCCCGCACCCCGGACCCGCATTCGGCCTCGGCGCAGTTCTTCATCAACGCCACCAACAACAGCTTCCTCAACCACACCGCCAAGACCGCTCAGGGCTGGGGTTATGCCGTGTTCGGTAAAGTCGTTGCGGGCACTGAAGTAGTCGACAAGATCGAAGGCGTTGCCACCACCTCCAAGGCCGGTCACCAGGACGTGCCGAAAGACGACGTGATCATCGAGAAAG
The DNA here is from genome assembly GCF_963970475.1 of Pseudomonas sp. EA_5y_Pfl2_R50. Lineage (NCBI taxonomy): Bacteria > Pseudomonadati > Pseudomonadota > Gammaproteobacteria > Pseudomonadales > Pseudomonadaceae > Pseudomonas > Pseudomonas sp. EA_5y_Pfl2_R50. The sequence continues at coordinate 439,401 of NZ_CAXAPT010000001.1, forward strand.
CCGAGATCATCAAAGCGTGATATTGCTGATTTCAGACTTGCATCTGGAAGAGGAGCGCCCGGACATTACCCGGGCGTTTCTGGATTTGCTCGTTGGACGCGCCCGCTCGGCGAGTGCGCTGTACATTCTCGGCGACTTCTTCGAGGCGTGGATTGGCGACGACGCCATGACCCCCTTTCAACGCTCCATCTGCCAGGCCCTGCGCCAATTGAGCGACAGCGGCACGGCGATTTTTCTGATGCACGGCAATCGCGACTTCATGCTCGGCAAGGCCTTCTGCAAGCAGGCCGGCTGTACGTTGTTGAAGGACCCGAGTGTCGTGCAGTTTTATGGCGAGCCGGTGCTGTTGATGCACGGCGACAGCCTGTGCACCCGCGACGTCGGCTACATGAAGCTGCGGCGTTACCTGCGCAATCCGGTCACCCTGTTCATCCTGCGCCATCTGCCGCTGAGCAGCCGCCACAAACTGGCGCGCAAGCTGCGCAGCGAGAGCAAGGCGCAGACGCGGATGAAGGCTAACGACATCGTCGATGTCACGCCGGAGGAGGTTCCGCGGATCATGCAGGAATTCGGCGTGAAAACCCTGATTCACGGCCACACCCATCGTCCGGCGATTCACAAGCTGCAACTCGGTGAGCAGGCGGCGAAGCGGATCGTGCTGGGGGACTGGGATCGTCAGGGTTGGGCGTTGCAGGTGGACGAGAGCGGGTACGCCCTGGCGCCGTTCGACTTTGCCCCGCCGCCGGCCCTGCCCGCTCCGATTGTCTAAAGCAGACACAAAAAACCTGGAGTGTAACGCTGTTCACTTAAGCCGAAGACCGAAAGTTTTTGATCTTGGTATTGAGGCGAAGCCCAAGAAAAACGGCGCTTTCCCATTTTGGGGTAAGCGCCTTTTTTCCTTAAGTGAACAGCATTACGCATCACTGCGGGCCTTCTTTTATAGCGGTGGAAGAGTGTTGTTAACCCGCCACCAACACCCGAATCGCTTCCAGTCGCAGCGCCACCTTGTCGAGCACAACCAGTATTTCTGGGAGTGGTTGTGGGTTGTTTTCTCTATTTCAGGTAGATCGTGCCGAGGTGGTATTGGTACCCCTCGTCCCACGTGGTGTACGGGACCCATCTCTGGGTGGTCACCCATTGATAGCAGTCACAAACGCCGTTGCTGTTGTCTGGTCCTATAAGCAATTTGTAATGTGGAAGTGTGGGGCGGTCAGTTGTGAATTTTGCCATGCGAGGATCGAGCGCAAGAGGGAAACGGCGGCCTCCCTGGCCCGCGATGAAGTTGGTAACGCCGCGAGCACTCCTGTGGTTGCCAACGACCAGTTCCTCGACCCCAGAGCATGCAACCTCAAATGACCCGGTATTACCTTGACTGTCCCGAACTGTAATAGTCGCCGTCCCGTTGCCTTGGCTTCTGACCCTGCCTGAGCCATCAACGGACGCTATGGCTTCGTTGGACGAGCGGTACGTGTATGGGGGGCGGCCGCCTGTTCCTGGGCGATTGGCTGCGGTGCCTGGAAGGTCGACTCCAGATAGTCGTAGCAAGGTTGATCTCGTAACCAAATTAGGCCCGGACAGAGTGAGTCGTGATGGGTCGACGATACGCAACTGTTCTACGGTCACTTTCCAGACTGTCGACACGGTGCTTGATCCATACCACGCTTTGGCCGTGAACTCATGTGTTACAAAGGTCAGCCCCGTGACTGTTAAAGTCCAGGCGCCGCTAGCATCGGCTCTGACCTTGTCTTTGGAGATCGCTCCATCAAAAATCTCGACCTCAAGAAATGCATTGGCCGTTCCCCTCAGACGCACGCTGGTATCTGAAGTGGTTCCCCCATTGGCAATCGCCCCACCTTTGGAATCATGCATGGCGGTGATGTTCGGCACCTGGCCTTGTACTGATGTAAGGCGCCGCACATTCGAAGGTGGCATGCTTGCGTACTGGCCCACTGCTTTGATGCTGTGCTGCACGTTAAGCGCCAAACTGCTCAGTGTGATTGTCCAGATCGAGTTGGTACCGGCCCTGGCCTTACCCATGGGGACGGTTCCGACGAAGACTTCCACCTCCTGACCGCGGGGCGCGCTGCCGGTGACGGTGATGCTGTCGTGGACCGTGTAGCCCATATCGGGGATTTCCCAATTGCTGGCATCTTTCACCGAGGTAATGGTGGGGCTCGTGGCCGCCACCACATTCACCACCCTTGCGGCCGACTCCGCCCCGCTGCCATACAATGCCTTGACCGTATAACGGTGATCCCCTTGCGCCTGGCCCGCCAGGGTATGGGTCCAGTCACCAGTGGCGGGAACCGTAACCGTGGCCTTCACCACGCCTTTGTCCCGTAGCTCGATCTTCTGCCCTGCGCTCGCCTTGCCACTGAACACGAACTCGGTTTCGGTGGTGAAGCCATTGTTGAGAACTTCGACGCCGCTGGGCAAGCCTTTGACCGAAACGAGGGTCGGCGCTACGAGTGCTGCCGCCCTGATTGTATAAACCCGATCCGGAAACACCACGGCATTGGCCAAAACATTGCTTTGATCCATCGCCACCTTGAATTTGAGCGTCAGTAAAGTCCCGTGCCCGAGTACCTTCAGGAAGCTGATGAGCAGAGCCTTGGGCCAGTAACCCTGGCTAAGCCACGTGTCATTGACTTTGGAGGTTCCGCCATTCCAGACCGGCAGGTTATGCGCCGTGCCGTCGGCTTTTTTCCCCTCCAGCGTCAACCAGACCTGTTGGCCGGTTGCGATCAGCGTCCAGAGCAAGCCGTGAAGGGTGGCGTTTTGCATGTTGAGTTTGGTGACGTCCAGGAAGTTGTTCGCATCGGCCTCCACAATCTTGGGCGGGATCAGGGCAGTCGCCGGCAGTGGCAGAATGTTCAGCGTCAATATCAGTGACAAATAGGTTTGGCCCTCTCGCAGGACGCTATACCAGACCGTGACGGGTTTGCCGAGGCTGTAGGCCAGCACCGACCTAGGGACGGCAATTTCCAGCCCGGCGCTGACCAGCCGTAGCGGGCTGGTGTAGGAACCTGCCGGTGCATTGGTTGCGCCTTTCCAGGTCACACTTAACTGGTCGTTGTCCCGTAATGCTCCCCGGGGCACCAGCACCCTGATTTCCGGCAGGGAGGGGCTGAAATTATTGCCGGTCATGCCCTGTACCGTCGGAGCGGGCCGATCAAAACGCTTAAGGTGAATATCCAGCCGCTTCTCGGGCGATTTGCTTCGGTTGCCCAATTGGTCGATGACATAGAACTCGGCCACCGCACTGGGGTTGTCATCCGCTTTCTCAAAGGCGTCCGTGAACAATGTTCGGGACACCGGTGCCGGTGCATCGGGAACGTCGAATCTGATCGTCGTATCGCCCAGCCAAAATTCGATGCGGTCGAAAGGCCGTCGGTTGTTATAGATAAACCCGAACACCACACCTAGCGCCGCACGTATGGCGTCAACTCCCTCTTTGAGGACATCGGGCGGAATCACCAGATCCAGGCTATCCGGAAGCCGCAGGTGATACAGCACAGTTAAGTCCCGGGAGGTTTCGGAGTTTCCACTGGGGCGGGTAACGATGTAATACAGCCGGTTGACGCCATGATTCAACCTTCCGTGCGGCAGGTACAAACGGATGCGCTGCTCCTCCTCACCCGGCGCGACGGTCTTGCCCGCTACAGAAGTGGGATCGTCGTTGACATACAAGTCAACGCGATCATCGACCGCCATTGTCCAGGAAGTAAGCCCGAACAATGGGTCAATCCAACATTCAAGGCCCTGCGACTGGCCGTCGTAAATGGCCTTGGGAATCCCGCCATGGGCAAGGCCCGCTGGTTTCACCGAGGACACCCAGCCTGGGATGATCACGGGATACAGCACAAACAATTCGTTCAATTCAGCGGACTGAATATCCATGGCTCTCTCCTGGAATGACGGGGCTGGTAGCGTTGGAGGCTCAGGGCTCATCACATACCGTTCGGGAGAGACTGGCTACTGTCAGATCTGACAGGTAAATGGAGGTTTTTGACGAGCGGTCGAGCCTCTGCGGATGCAGGACGGGGATAGTAATTGCGTCTGGCACTTCCCGTAGTAGCGAGGCTTGCCCGAGAAGGGGGGCGCGGTTTAACGGAGTGACCGTGTTGTTGTTCTTCGCGGGCTCACTCCTGCAGAGGTTGTTGTTTCAACCCGAATCTTCAGAAAGCAAGAAGGCCCGCATCACTCCTACACATTGATCGCGTTGCAAATCAGTGACCGCTGGCCGCAGGCCCTGCCTTGGCAGCAAACGGCGGTTTCGCCAGCCACACGATCAGAATCAAGCCCATAAAGCCCCAGCCCAGCAACGTGAAGTAATCCACGGTGGAGAGCATGTACGCCTGGCTGGTCAGGATCTGATCCATCTGCGCGTAAGCCGATTGGCTCGCTCCGCCCAGCGAATGCAAGGTCTCGCGGGTTGCCGGTTCGAAGGTGCTGATGCTTTCGCTCATGTACGCATGATGCTGATCCGCACGGCGAATCCAGATCCACGTGGTCAGGGATGCGGCGAAGCTGCCGCCCAACGTCCGCAGGAACGTCGCCAGCCCCGCGCCGTCGGCGATCTGGTTCGGTGGCAGGTCGGACATCAGGATGCTCAGCGTCGGCATGAAGAACAGCGCCACACCAATACCCATGAACAACTGCACCAGCGCAATGTGCTGGAAATCCACTTCATTGGTGAATCCGGCGCGCATGAAGCAGCTCAAGCCAATCGCCAGAAACGCCAGCCCGGCCAGCAAACGCAGGTCGAACTTGTTGGCGTACTTGCCGACAAACGGCGACAGCAGCACCGGCAGAATGCCGATTGGCGCCACGGCCAGGCCGGCCCAGGTTGCGGTGTAACCCATTTGCGTCTGCAGCCACTGCGGCAGGATCAGGTTGATGCCGAAGAACCCGGCATAACCCAACACCAGCACCAGCGTACCGATGCGGAAGTTGCGGTAGGCGAACAGCCTCAGGTTGACCACCGGATGCTGATCAGTCATCTCCCAGATGACGAACACCGCCAGCGCGATCACCGAAATTGCTGCGCCGATGATGATGAAGTTCGACTCGAACCAGTCCAGGTCATTGCCCTTGTCGAGGATCACCTGCAACGCGCCGACACCAATGATCAGCGTGATCAGACCGACGTAATCCATCGGCTGACGGCTGGTTTCCACCGGACGTTTGGCCAGTTGCGAACGCACCACCATCACCGCAAAGATGCCGATGGGCACGTTGATGAAGAAGATCCACGGCCAGCTGTAACTGTCGGTGATCCAGCCACCGAGAATGGGGCCTGCAATCGGCGCAACCACCGTGACCATCGCCAGTAGCGCCAGGGCCATGCCTCGCTTGGCGGGCGGATACACCGCGATCAACAGGGTTTGCGTCATCGGGTACAGCGGTCCGGCGACCAGACCTTGCAGCACGCGAAAGCCGATCAGTTCCGGCATCGAGGTCGAGATACCGCAGAGAAACGAGGCCAGCACGAACAGAATGGTGGCCCACAAAAACAGCTTCACCTCGCCGAAACGGCGGCTGAGCCAACCCGTCAGCGGCAACGCAATCGCGTTGCTCACAGCGAACGAGGTGATCACCCAGGTGCCCTGCTCCGAACTCACCCCGAGGTTGCCGGAAATGGTCGGCAGCGCCACGTTAGCGATGGTGGTGTCGAGCACTTGCATGAACGTCGCCAGCGACAGGCCGATGGTGCTGAGCAACAGGCTGGGCGGCGTGAAAGAGGCGTTATTGCTCATTGTGAATCCTATGAAGCCGGGTTGACGCCTTGCCCCTGTGGGAGTGGCGAATCAGCGTTGCGCGGTTTTGCTCACCGCGGCGCTGTTGTCGTGGATCAGCTGCGCAATCATCGCGTCAGCTTCGGCCAATTGGCGGTCGTAGACGTTGGTAGTGAACGAGGCTTTCTGCGGTGACTGCTGCGCCAGTACCGGGCCGCTCTGGTCGTGCAGGTTCACTTCAACCGTGGTCGACAGACCGACGCGCAACGGGTGCCTGGCCAGTTCTTCAGCGTTAATGTGAATCCGCACCGGCACACGCTGAACGATCTTGATCCAGTTACCCGTGGCGTTCTGCGCAGGCAACAGAGCAAACGCGCTGCCAGTTCCGGCGCCGAGGCTGTCGACGGTGCCGCTGTACTTCACGTCGCTGCCATAGATGTCGGATTCGATATCGACCGGCTGCCCGATGCGCATGTCACGCAGTTGGGTTTCCTTGAAGTTGGCGTCGATCCACAGTTGATCCAGCGGAATCACCGCCATCAACGCTGTACCCGGTTGCACACGCTGACCGAGTTGCACGGTGCGTTTGGCCACATAACCGGTGACTGGCGCGATCAAGGTGCTGCGGGCATTGGTCAGGTAAGCCTGACGCAGATCGGCCGCGGCCGACATCACGTCCGGGTGCGACGAGACCACAGTGTCATCGACCAGCGCGCTGGAGGTTTTCAATTGCTGTCTGGCGTTGGCCAGGGCGTTTTGCGCCGAGGTCAGGTCATCGCGCGCGTGGGACAGTTCTTCCTGGGAAATCGCCCCGCCCTGCGCCAGGTTTTTCCGGCGGTTGTAGTTGTCCTGCGCCTTCTGTACTTCGGCCTGCTGCGCGTTGACCTGGGCTTTCATGCCGTCAACGTTGCTGTACAAGCCGCGCACCTGACGCACAGTGCGCGCCAGTTTCGCCTTGGCACTTTGCAGACCGACTTCGGCGTCGTTCGGGTCGAAGTTGACCAGCACCTGACCTTCGTGAACCAGATCGCCGTCATCAGCACCGATGCTGACCACGGTGCCGGTTACCAGCGGCGTGATTTCGACGACATTGCCGTTGACGTAGGCGTCGTCGGTGCTTTCGTTGAAGCGTCCGATGAATTCGTGATACGCCCAGACGCCGGCGCAGGCGAGCGCCACCACAACGGCGAGCACCAGCAGCATCACTTTGCGTTTGCGCGGGTTGCCGGCGTCCGGGGTATTGGCTTGAGCTTGAGTGTTTTCGGCAGTGGCCATGACAAATACCTTGAATTAGTTGTGCGACGTGGCTGGGGTGGCGTTGGCTGCGGTCAGGGTTTCACCCTGGAAGCCGCCGCCCAGCGCTTGCATCAGTTGAATCGACAGGTCGATCTGCTCGGCATTGAGGTTGGCCAACTGACGTTGGGCCTGCAGCAATTGCTGCTCGATGCTGAGCACGTCCAGGTAGTTGCCGATGCCGGAACCGTAACGCTGGACGACGGTGTTGTAAGAATCCTGGGCAATCTCGGTGGCGTGCTGCTGCGCACCGATCTGCCGACCGATGTCACGCAACTGGTTGATCGTGTCGCTGACATCGCCCAGTGCCTTCACCAGACTTTTGTTGTACTGCGCCACCGCCAGATCGTAATCGGCGTCGCGCGCATCGAGGTTGGCGCGCAAACGTCCGCCGTCGAAGATCGGCACCGAAATGGTCGGCGCAATGTTGAAGAAGCGACTGGCCGAGCCGAACATCGCGTCGCCCAACAAGGATTCGGCGCCGGCCGAGGCCGTGAGGTTCAAGTTGGGATAGAAGCGGGTTTTCGCCGAGTCGATGTCTTTGCTCGCCGCTTCGACGCGCCAGCGCGCAGCGACCAGATCCGGGCGACGGCCGAGCAATTCCGCCGGCAGCACCGAGGGTACGGCCACGGCGCTGGCTTGCAGGACTTTCGGTCGGGCGATTTCGTTGCCGCGATCCGGGCCTTTGCCGAGCAAAACGGCCAAAGCGATCTTGGCGCTGTTCAGGCGTTTTTCCGCGTCGATCAGGCTGGCTTCGGAACTGGCTTCCAGACTCTGGGTTTGCTGGAACTGGTACTGGCTGTCGATCCCGGAGCTCAGGCGACGCTGGCTCAGGTCGAGCATTTGTTTGGTGCGCTTGAGGTCTTCGTTCGCCAGGTCATACACGATGTGCGCCTGACCCAGATCGCTGTAAGCACGGGCGACATCGGCGGCGAGAGTCAGCTGTGCAGCCTGACGGTCGACTTCAGCGGCGCGGGCCTGACCGAGTGCGGCTTCCCAGGCGTCACGCTGACCGCCCCAGAGGTCGAAGTTGTAATTGAAACCGGCGCTGACGTTGCGCACGGTGGCGTAGGCGTCGCCCTGCCCCCGCGGGTCCTGATCCTTCGCCAGACGCGAACGGCTGATGCCGGCGCTGGCGTCGAGGGTCGGATAGCGTTCGGCATCGGCGGCATACGCGGCGGCGCTGGCCTGATGCGCGCGGGCTTCAGCGATCTGCATGTCCGGGCTGTCGTGCAGCGCTTCACGGATCAGACCGTCGAGTTGCGGGTCGCCGAGGCGGGTCCACCAGTCGCTTTTCGGCCACGCGGCCGGCGACAGGGTCACACCGCTCAGCGACTGGCCGACTTTCAGGCTTTTCGCATCAAGATTCTGGCCTTGGGTGTCGAGGCCGCTGTAATTGGCGCAACCGGCGAGGATCATCGCCGACAGCACCAGGGTCAGGCTGCTGCGCAAGGTTTTACCGCTCATTGTGTTCACCTAACCGCTGGATCGTGATCGGGTCACCGGCTGCCAGCAGAATTTTCTTGAGGATGTATTCCAGGGTCTTCAACTCGTCCGGCGTGACGGCACCGGCCAGTTCATTCATCGCGTCGGCGCCGATGTGCGGCAGGCGATCAGCCAGTTGCTGGCCTTGCCCGGTCAGTTTCAGCTGCACCTGACGGCGGTCGCCTTCGCTGCGATGGCGAGCGAGAAAGCCTTTCTGCTCCAGACGATCAAGCATGCGTGTCATCGAACCGCTGTCGAGCGACAGGTGCCGGCACAGCTCGGCCGGGGTATCGACGCCATACTGGGCCATGATGATCAACACCTTGAACTGCGCGGCGGTGATGCCGTGGGGTTCCATGTGGGTGTCGATGATCCGGTCTTTCAGCAACGCGGCACGGCCAAGCAACAGGCCGAGATGGCAATGTTTGAATTCGTCCGGGGTGAAATGCTTCATTTGCTCACCTAATAACTGCCTAGGCAGTGAATGTATGTCGAGATGTTACTGCCTAGGCAGCGAATGTCAACGTAATAGTTAGGGGGCTTGGTAATTAGTTGACCAGTGGAGTGGGTTTTTGCGGCGCGCAGGCGCACGCCATCGCTGGCAGGCCAGCTCCCACAGGGTCCGTGTCGTGCACGATATTCATGTACGCCAGAGAAACCTGTGGGAGCTGGCTTGCCAGCGATTGCAGCGACCCGATTTCGGGGGGAAGGAACGCGCCTTAGAAATCGCGTTTGTAGAAGATATCCAGCGAACTCGCGACGCCACTCGCCACCTCGACATACACCTTCTTGCTCAGCTTGTACCGCAGCGCAATGGTACTGGCCGGCTCAAACACGCCAACGCCATAACGCAAACTGAGTTTCTCGGAGATGTTGCCGCTGGCGACCACACTGGTGGTGTTACCGCTGCCCTGGGTGTCGAGCTGGAAGTCCTGAATCCCCAGATCCTTGGCAAGATTGCTGGTGACCCCGGAACTGCCCATCAAGCCAAGCCCCAACGCCGCTTGCGCGAGCATGTTGTTGTCTTCGCCGCTGGTGCTCAGCGGGCGGCCGAGCACCAGATAGGACAACGCCTGCTCCTGGCTCATCGCCGGTTCGGAGAAGATCTGCGTGGTCGGCTGCTCGGCGCTGCCGCTCAAGCGAATACCGGCGATCACGTCGTCGGTCTGGCGAATCGCTTCGATGTCCAGATACGGCTGATCGATCGGGCCGGCGAACAGCAGACGCGCACGCCGCACTTGCAGGCGCTGGCCGTAGGCACTGTAGCGGCCATCGTTGAGCCACAGCTCGCCACGGGTGTCCATGTTGTCGCCGATGTGCACATGACCTTGCACGTTGGCGGTCAGGCCAAAACCGGCGAAGGCCAGTTTGTCGTCGCCGACCACCACGTCGATGTCCATTTTCATCGCCATCGGCGGCTTGCCCTCTTCGGTCTGCGCGCCAACGATGATCGTGTCGTCGGAGACTTTCACCGTCGAGGGTGGCAATTCGCGCACGGTGATTTCGCCCTTCGGCACCTGGACTTTACCGGCGATTTTCAGCTCGTCGCCGGCCATGGAGATTTTCAGGTCCGGCGCCACTTCCAGCTTGGCGTAGGGCTCGACCGTGACCGGCAATTGCGTGCCTTTCAATGCAAGATCGACCACCAGCGCCTGACCCCAGGTGACGTTGCCATTGAGACTGCCCTGCCCGCTCTTGCCGCTTTTCCAGCCGCCGTCGAGGCGCACCGATTCACCGGCGATCAGAGCGGTGAGTTGCAGATTCTGCAGCTCCATCGGCAACTCGGCGCCGGACACTTCGCCGTCGGTCAGTTGCACCGTGCCGTTGACCAACGGCGCCAGCAGACCGCCGGAAATCGTGCCGCTGCCATTCAGACGCCCAGTGAGTTTCTCGACCATCGGCACAAACGGCCGCGCCACCGACAAGTCGAGCCCGGTCAGGCGGAACGAGCCGCTCAACGGTTTGTTTTTCGGCAGTGGATTGAGCTGCGCCTGCACCATCAACTCACCCAGTTTGCCGCCGACGAAGTTGAGCTCGGTGTCGACGCGCTTCGGCGTCAGTTTGCTGGTCAGCTTGAGTGTCTGGTACGGGAAATCCAGCCACTGCTCCTTTTCCTTCATGCGCAAAGTGCCGCCGCTGGCGTCGATGCTGACCACGCCGTTGGGGCCGCTGGCGGGCAGATCCAGTTGCAGGTCGGCGTTGAGTTTGCCCTGCCAGGCGAAGTCTTTCGGCAGCCATTGCGCCAGGCTTTCAATCGGGAACTGCTTGAGGTGATAACGCAGTTTCGGCTCTGGCATCAGGCGTTGATCTTCGCCACACAGGCTGGCACTGCCGGATACCCAGCAATGCGCGCCGAAATTGATTTTGCCGTCCGCCAGACGTTCGAGTCTGGCCGGATTTTGCAGTTTCCAGTCCTGGCCGCCGGCCTGAATGTTGCCGCTGGCCAAACGCCCGCGCCAGTTGCCCTTGTCCAGATTGCCGTCCAGACCGAGGGCCAGTTTCAACTGCGGGCCGATCAGGTCGAGGTTGAGTTTCTGGTTTTTGATATCGCCCTGAGCGCTGGCGGTCAGCGTGCCCAGTGAGGTGTCGCCGGCGTGAATGCCGCTGCCCTTCAAATCGATCTTCGCCCGTTGCGCGCTGTCGAGCGTCGCGTCGAGGTTGAGGCTTTGCAGGCGATTGTCCTGAAAGACCAGTTGCGAACCTTGCAGACCGAGCTTTCCCTGCGGCGCTTTCAACGTGCCGGCGACGTTGACCTGGCCGTTGACCTGCCCGCGCAGTTGCGGCCAGAGCTGGGCCAGTCGCGGCAACTTGATGTCGATCTGCCCGGCAAGTTTCTGTTGCAGGCTGCCTTTACCGCTGATGCTGTTGTCGCCGAGGCGGATTTGCAAGGCATTCAGGTTCCATTGCTCGCCAGCGCCGTCCGCCTTGGCTTGCAGGATGGCCGGTTGTCCGCGCAGTTTGCCTTTGAGGTCGAGATCAGCGGTGAGGCTCAGACGTTCGTTCTTCATTTCGCCTGTGCTTTTCAGCGGCCCGGCCAGGGTGCCCGGCAACTCGGCGACCCAATATGCCGGGTTCAGCGCCGACAGATCCAGCGCCGTGTCCCAGGCGATGCCGTTGGCGAACTTTACGTTGACGTGACCTTGCGCCTTGCCCTGCCCGGCTTCCATTGTCAGTTGCGGCAAGGCGATCTGTTCAAGACTGCCGCTGAACGGACTGCTCAGGGTAAACGCGCCCGCCGGGCCGTCGAGGGCGGCAGCGAAGTTACCGAGGTACTGACCGTCGGTGTAGGAGACTTCGCCAGTGAAAGTACGCAAGGCGACTTGTGGCTCGTCGATTTCGTTATAGAGCCGGTGCCACGGAAAGTCCTGCCAATTGATGTTGGCTTGGGCGCTGAGGCCTTTGCTCCAGTCGACGCTGCCCGTGAGTTTCAGGCTTTGTTTGTCGTTGGCGGTCAGATCGAGGCCGGCGATCTGCGCGCCGCTGGCGTCGACCTTGCCTTTGAGCAAAAGCGCCACCGGGCCTTTGTCGGCGGGCAGCGTGGCATTGCCGTTGAGCTGATAACCGTTTTTCAGATCGCCTTCACCGGTCAGCACCAGTTGATTGAGTTGCAGGGTGTCCGGCAGATCGGCGCTCGGCTTGAACGCCTCGGCAGTGATGCGCACCTTGGCCGGCAGGTTTTCCACCAGGGGTTGCAACTCGCCGCTCAACTCGCCGTCGAGGTAGCCACGGCTGTCGGCGTGCAGGTTGAGGGTTTTCAACAGATCACCGTCAATCTTCAACGCCAGCGCCCATGGATCGCTGCCCGGCGACGGCAACGTCAGGTCACCGGCAATGTTCAGCGGCCAGTTGCCGGTCGGCGCGAGTGTGCCGGACAGGTTCAGGCTGAGGTCGTCGCGCTGCAGTTTCACGCTGTCGATCTGCAGGCCTTGGGCCGTCCAGTGCGCCGCCAATTGCAAGCCCTTGAGTTGCTCGCTGCCGTTGAACAACACGCTGCCGACTTGCACGTCACCCAATTCGATAGCCACCGGCAATTGCAGATCCGGCAGTTTGATCGGGCCACTCTCGGTGGTCTCTTCACTCGGCGGGAATTGCAGGATCACCTGATCAGCCTTGAGCTGTTCGATGCACAGGGTCATGCGCGTCAAGCATAGCGGCGACCAGGCAAAGATTGCCTGGTTCAGCTCGACACGGCTGCTGTCCTGCTGCCACAGCAGATGATCGGCGCTCCACTGCCCGCCGAGGCGGCCCTGGAAATTTTCCACCGTCAGCCCGGGCACAAGGCCCAGCACCCAACGGCTGCCGGCCTGCGTCCCAAGAACGGCGGCGACACTCAAAACAATCAACAAGACCAGCGCCAGCAGCGTCAGTGCCGTTATTTTCAAACCACGCTTCACAGCTCAGGCCCCATGGAAAAGTGCAGCCGGATGCCGCCATCGTCGTCGAGTGCGTGGGCCAGGTCGAGGCGGATCGGCCCCACCGGCGAAACCCAGCGCACACCAATGCCGACCCCGGTCTTGAGGTTCGGCAGTTCGAGTTTGTTGAAGGAGTTGCCCTGATCGACGAATGTCGCCACGCGCCATTTTTCGGCGACCGAGTATTGATACTCGACGCTGCCGGCGATCATGTAGCGGCCGCCGATACGGTCGCCGTCGGAGTTTTTCGGCGACAGGCTCTGGTAGTCGTAGCCGCGAACGCTCTGATCGCCACCGGCAAAGAACCGCAGCGACGGCGGAATCGAGTTGTAGCCGTTGGTGGCGCTGCCGCCGACCTGCACGCGACCGAGCAAGCGGTGTTTGTCGAACACCGTGGTCAGCCCTTTGACCAGCGCCGTGCCATATAAAAGGTTGTTGTCCGAGCCGAGGCCTTCCTTCGCCACTTTGCTTTCGAAGCTCAGGCGATAGCCGTTGTGCGGGTCGATGCGGTTGTCGCTTTTGAGGTACGAGTAACTGATGCCGGGCATCAGCAAGGTGCTCAGGCCGGAATCGTCGCCGAGTTCATATTCTTCGCGCTGCCATTTCAGCGAGATCACCCGCTGCCAGCCGCTTGGCAATTTGCTGTGCCATTCCGGGCCGAACGTCAGCAGTTTGCTCAAGGTGTCCGAGCCGTCAATGTCTTCGAATTGATAACCGCCGGCCCAGCGCAATTTGTCGGTCAATGGCGGGTCGAGGGGAATGTCGTAGAACAGCCCGACGTTTTGTCGCGGCGCTGATAGTTCCGCTTCCCAACCATAGCTGTCGCCCTGCGGGTTGACCCAGTGGCGGGTCCAGTTGGCTTTGACGCGCGGGCCGACGTCGGTCGAGTAACCGAGGCCCAGGCCCATGGTTCGTGGTTTGCGCGTGTCGAGTTTGACGTCCACCGGGATCACGTCGTTTTTCGCCGCAGTCGGTGCAGCGTCGACGCGCACGCCTTCGAAATAGCCGCTCGATTGCAGGTCACGATTGAGTTCGGCGATCAGCTCGGAGTCGTATGGCTCGCCTTCCTTGAACGGCACCATGCGCTGCAGCAGGTCTTCGTCGAACGGTGTGTCGCCTTCGAAGCTGACTTTGCCCAACGCATAACGCGGACCGCTGTCGTAGATCAATTCAATGTCGGCCACTCCGGCGCGCGGGTCGACCAACAGTTTCTGGCTGGTGAAATGACCATTGAAGAAGCCGAAGCGCGAGGCCTGATTCTGAATAAGTCGTTTGGCGTCTTCGTAACGGCCATGGTTGAGCACCGCGCCGGACTGGAGCGCGTCGCTTTTCGGTACACGAAAGGATTTGAGGGATGCCGCCGGGCCGTCGACCCGAATGGTGACGTTGCGCAGGCGAATCGGCTCGCCGGGATCGATCTTCAACACCAGGCGCGGTTTGTCGCCGCCCTTGACGTCACTTTCGATCTGCGGCTGGTAATAACCCAAAGCCTGGGCGGCTTTGCGCGCCTGCTCTTCGGCACCGCGACTGAAGCGCAGCAAGGCGTCTTCGTCACGATCCCCGAGGCCGCCGATATAGCCTTCTATATTGGCCTTGAGTTGGTCGTTGGACGGTTTGATCCGCACATCCAATTCACTTTGCGCCAGCGCCGCGCAGCTGGTTAACAGCACGAGCACGCCACTGGTAAATCTTCCTGGAAACTTCATAGGCGCGGATGCTATCACGGGCTTGGGAGCGTGATAGAACAGGAAATTTCCCGAGAAGTTCGATTGTCATGCTGTTGCAGTTTGTAACACCTGCGGATTGGCGTGGAAAAATACGTGTTCGCGCACCGGGCCGACGGCAACCTCGCCGATCTCCTCATAACCCTGCCTTTTATAAAATTCCAGGTAACGCGGATTGCCGGTGTCGAGCACCACGCCTTGGGAAGTTTCATCCACGGCGCACCAGTTGTGCACGGCGGTCAGCAGTTGTTCGCCGAAATGTTTGCCTTGGAACTGCGGATGAATCCCCAGCAGCGGCAGCATGTGCACCGAATCGCTGGGCACGCAGGCCGCGACCGCATCGTGGTATTCCAGATAACGGCGGGTGCAGCGCAAACCGGTGCTGAGCACCATGCGCAAGCGCCACGCCCAACTTTCGGTGATGCCCAGACGCCGCTGCGGTGGCGCGATCAGGGCGATGCCGATCAAGCGGTCGTTGACCAGCAGGCCAATGGCCGGCAAATCCTGCAGAAAATGTTGTTTGACCAGTTCCCGCACCGTTGCCCTCACCCGTTGCTCGTAGCCAGGACGCTCGGCTTCGAACAGGTAACCGAAGGTCGGCTCGTGGCGATAGGCCTGATAGAGCAGTGATCGGGCTTCGCGCGAATAACCGCGATCGAGCATGTGAATGTCGGCGATGGCAGTCTGGGTTTCAGGCATGACGATGATTCTCCCCGGGCGCGTTCAAATGGCGGCGCTCTAGTTGGTACGAACCTTTTGCGGGCGGCGTGGTTCCCCACAGGTATAGACCAACCCTGGATCTTCATCGACTGGGCGGACGCCTGCTCGCGAAGAGGCCCTCACAGACAACACCAATCCCACAGACCTAAATGATTTCTCCCACACTGGCCCATCTTCCCCATGTCAGCTAGCATCGCCCTTTTGCCAGGACTGCCGACCATGAAGATCGTTTCCTTCAACATCAACGGACTGCGCGCCCGTCCGCATCAGCTGGCGGCGCTGATCGAAAAACACCAGCCCGACGTGATCGGCCTGCAGGAAACCAAGGTTCACGACGACCAGTTCCCGCTCGAAGACATCCGCGCCCTCGGCTACCACGTGTATTTCCACGGCCAGAAAGGTCATTACGGTGTCGCGCTACTCTCGCGCAACGAGCCGATTGCCATTCACAAAGGTTTCGCCACCGATGAAGAAGACGCCCAGCGCCGTTTCATCTGGGGCACCTTCGCCGACGCCAATGGCGTACCGGTGACCATCATGAACGGCTACTTCCCACAGGGCGAAAGCCGCGACCACCCGACCAAATTCCCGGCCAAGCAGCGTTTCTACAACGATCTGCAAGCGCTGCTGGAAAGCCAGTTCCACAACGAACAGCCACTGGTGGTGATGGGCGACGTGAACATTTCCCCGGAAGACTGCGACATCGGCATCGGCCCGGACAACATGAAGCGCTGGCTGAAAACCGGCAAATGCAGCTTCCTGCCGGAAGAACGCGAGTGGATGGCGCGCCTGAAAAACTGGGGTTTGACCGACAGCTATCGCCACCTGAACCCGGACGTAACCGACATGTTCAGCTGGTTCGACTACCGCAGCCGTGGCTTTGAAGACGAGCCGAAGCGTGGCCTGCGCATCGATGTGATTCTGGCCTCGCACGGTTTGCTGCCTCGGGTAAAAGCAGCGGGCGTGGACTATGAATTGCGCGGGATGGAAAAGCCGTCCGACCATGCGCCGATCTGGCTTGAACTGGCCTGACCTTCGAATCCGACTGAAATCCCCCCGGTGGGAGCGGGCTTGCTCGCGAATGCGGTGTATCAGAAACACGTTTGTAACTGACACACCGCTTTCGCGAGCAGGCTCGCTCCCACACTCAGACCGCTGTCATCTTCAAGTAACGTTACTGACTTAATCTCCCCGGCAATCCCCTTGGCTTGATTCGGTGCCGGCATGACCCTGCGTGTTCTGTGCGTTTTTCTCTTGAGTGCGTGGCTGACGGTGTCTGCCGCCGCTTTGCCGGTGCTGGACGACGGCCCGGTGTTGCGCATTCAGGGCTCCAACACCATCGGCGCCGAACTCGGTCCGGCGCTGGTCGAAGGGTTGCTGCAGGAACAAGGCCTGCTGAAAATCCACCGCCAAACCCCGGACACCGCCAACGAACAGCGCATTGTCGGCCAGACCGCGCAAGGCAAACGCGTGGTGATCGAAGTCGCCGCCCACGGTTCCAGCACCGGCTTTACTGCGCTGAAAAACGCCAGTGCCGATCTCGCCGCGTCTTCCCGCGAAATCAAGGACAGCGAGTTGCTCAGCCTGCAAGCCCTGGGCGACCTGAAAAGTCCTGCCGCCGAACAGGTCATTGCCATCGATGGCCTGGCGATCATCCTGCATCCCGACAACCCGCTGCAGCAACTGGACACCGGGCAACTGGCGCGGATCTTCGCGGGTGAAGTCAAAGCGTGGGAAGACGTCGGCGGTCGCGGCGGCGCCATTCATTTATATGCGCGGGATGATCAGTCCGGCACTTACGACACGTTCAAGGAACTGGTCCTCAGTCGCCGTGGGAAAAATCTGAGTAATGCTGCGAAAAGGTTCGAGTCCAGCGAGCAGTTGTCCGATGCCGTCAGCAGCGACCCGCAGGGCATCGGATTTATTGGTTTGCCTTACGTGCGCCAGGCCAAAGCCGTGGCCATTGCCGATGGTGCTTCACAGTCAATGCTGCCGCTCGCCAGCCTGATCGCCACCGAAGATTATCCGTTGTCGCGGCGGCTGTTCTTTTATCTGCCGCCGGACAGCACAAACCCGTGGGCCAAGGCGTTGGTGACATTTGCGCAGAGCCGTCAGGGCCAGATGATTGTCGCGGCCAACGGTTTTGTCAGCCAGAGCGTGCACGCCATGACTGTTGCGCCGAATGCGCTGATGCCCGAGGGGTATCAATCCCTCAGTCGGCACGCCCAGCGTCTGACGGTGAACTTCCGTTTCGAGGAAGGCAGCGCCAACCTGGACAACAAGGCGCGTCAGGATCTGGCGCGGGTGCTCGACTATATAAAGAAGCATGACAAGCGCGAGCGCGCGGTGACCCTGGTGGGTTTCGGTGACGCCAAGGACGACCCGGCCCGCGCGGATTTGCTGTCGAAGCTGCGGGCGATGGCGGTGCGACGGGAGTTGGTCAAGAACGGCGTGGTATTACGCGAGGTTCGCGGGTTTGGCGCGTTGATGCCGGTGGCGGCGAACAATGCGGATGAGGGAAGGATCAAGAATCGGCGGGTTGAGGTTTGGGTGTATTGAGTCTGGCGTTGATGGGTTGAATGTTGAGGCCCCTTCGCGAGCAAGCCCACTCCCACATTTGATCGCATGCCTCCAATTGGAATGCGGTCAACTGTGGGAGCGGGCTTGCTCGCGAAGCAGGCAACGCAATCTTAATGACCGCTACGCAGCATTTCTTTCGGCACATATTTGCCGATCTCGAACTTGCCGATGGCCGCGCGGTGCACTTCGTCCGGGCCGTCGGCCAGGCGCAAGGTGCGCTGCATGGCGTACATGTAAGCCAGCGGGAAATCGTTCGATACCCCCGCCCCGCCATGCATCTGGATCGCCCGGTCGATCACTCGCAGCGCGACGTTGGGCGCAACCACTTTGATCTGCGCGATTTCGCTCTTCGCCACTTTGTTACCGACGGTGTCCATCATGTACGCCGCCTTCAGCGTCAGCAGACGGGCCATGTCGATTTCCATCCGCGAGTCGGCAATCTTGTCGACGTTACCGCCCAGTCGTGCCAGCGGTTTGCCGAATGCGGTGCGGCTCACCGAACGTTTGCACATCAATTCCAGTGCACGTTCAGCCATGCCGATCGAACGCATGCAATGGTGAATCCGCCCCGGACCCAGGCGACCTTGAGCGATTTCGAAACCACGACCTTCACCGAGCAGAACGTTTTCATACGGCACGCGCACGTTGTCGAACAGCACTTCGGCGTGACCATGCGGTGCGTCGTCGTAACCGAACACCGGTAGCGGACGGACGATTTTTACTCCGGGAGTATCGACCGGCACGAGTATCATCGAGTGCTGGGCGTGGCGCGGTGCGTCGGGATTGCTCAGCCCCATGAAGATGAGAATCTTGCAGCGCGGATCGCAAGCACCCGATGTCCACCACTTCTTGCCGTTGATCACCCACTCGTCACCATCACGCACCGCACGAGCCGCCATGTTGGTGGCATCGGACGAGGCAACGTCGGGTTCGGTCATGGCGAATGCCGAGCGAATCTCGCCGCGCAGCAGCGGTTCGAGCCAGCGCTGTTTCTGTTCTTCGTTGGCGTAACGCACCAGCACTTCCATGTTGCCGGTGTCCGGCGCCGAGCAGTTGAACGGCTCAGGCCCGAGCAACGAACGGCCCATGATTTCCGCCAGTGGCGCGTATTCGAGGTTGCTCAGGCCGGCGCCCAGTTCCGATTCCGGCAGGAACAGGTTCCACAGGCCTTCGGCCTTGGCCTTGGCCTTGAGCTCTTCCATGATCGCCGTCGGCTGCCAGCGATCGCCTTCGGCAACCTGGCGTTCGAACACCGCCTCGGCCGGGTAAACGTATGTGTCCATGAACGCGGTCACGCGCTCACGCAGTTCTTGCACCTTGGGCGAATAAGCGAAATCCATGAGCAGCTCCCGGTGGTTAAGGCAGGTCTTGAGCAGAGGTTGTTTAAGTCATGCAATCGATGCTAGAACAGCGTTGATAATTTACCTAGCCTATTCTCGGCGTGTATAAACATTCATCACCGATATATGATCGGCTGATTGCCAGCCCCAAAAACATCGCCCTAAATAACAAGAGAAGCCGCGTTATGAATCTGAGTAAGGTCGACCTCAACCTTTTCATCGTCTTTGACGCGATCTACACCGAAGCCAACCTGACCCGCGCCGGGCAGATTGTCGGCATCACGCAACCGGCGGTGTCCAACGCATTGGCGCGGTTGCGCGAAACCTTCAATGATCCGCTGTTCGTGCGTACTGCGCAGGGCATGGTGCCGACGCCAATGGCACAGAACATCATCGGCCCGGTGCGTAACGCGCTGTCGCTGCTGCGCGTGTCGGTTCAGGAAAGTCGCATTTTCAACCCGGCGCAAGCGGTGAAGACTTACCGCATCAGCATGACCGACCTCACCGAGGCGGTCATTCTGCCGCCGCTGTTCCAGCGCCTGCGCCGCCTGGCGCCGACCGTCATCATCGAAAGCTTCCTGTCGAAACGCCGCGAAACCACCAAGGAACTGGCCGCCGGGCGTCTGGATTTCGCCGTGGATGCGCCGCTCAACACCGACCCGCAGGTGCGCCACGTCAAGCTGATGGAAGACCGTTACGTGTGTGCGATGCGCAAAGGCCATCCGATGGCGGGCAAGGAAAAGCTGTCGCTCGATGATTACCTGTCGCTGACTCACATCCATATCTCCAGCCGCCGCAGTGGTTTGGGGTATGTCGATCTGGCGCTGGGCAAAATGGGCATTCAGCGCAAGATTGCCCTGCGTTCGCAGCACTATTTGATGGCCTCCCAAGTGATGCAGCAGACCGACATGGTCATGACCGTGCCGGAGCGCTTTGCCCGTCGCCATGAACTGCAGGCGTTCAACTTGCCGGTGAATGACGTGCCGCCGGTGGAGACGCACCTGTATTGGCATGAAAGCACCGACCAGGACCCGGCGAATCGCTGGATGCGCGAGCAGATGATCGAGTTGTGCCAGCAGGTGACGGCGCAGGAGAAAAAGCTGGATAAGGTGTAGGTTTTTTTACCGCGGCGCTGCCTTCGCGAGCAGGCTCGCTCCCACATTCGACCGCGTTGCTCCAGTTGAAATGCGATTCAATGTGGGAGCGAGCCTGCTCGCGAAGGAGCGATCAAATACAACACTAATCATCCCGCTTGACGTAAACGTCAACTCACCATTAGCTTAGCGCCAAGACCTTTTTTCGAGCGCTTTCATGAGCAGTCAGACTTACAGCATCTCCGACCTCGCCCGCGAGTTGGACATCACCACTCGGGCGATCCGCTTTTATGAAGAGCAAGGCCTGCTCAGCCCCGAGCGCCGTGGCCAGGAGCGCATCTATTCGCCCCGCGACAAGGTCAGCCTCAAGCTGATCCTGCGGGGCAAGCGCATCGGTTTCTCCCTCGCCGAATGCCGCGAACTGATCGAGCTCTATGACCCTTCCAGCGGCAACACCAAACAGCTCAACAGCATGCTGGCGAAAATCAGCGAGCGCCGCGAACAGTTGGAGCAGCAGTTGCTGGACATCGAACAGATGAAGCTGGAGCTTGATACTGCCGAAGAGCGCTGCGTGCAGGCACTGGAGCAGACGCTCAAGAGCCAGCAGGCCATGCAGTAACATCCCCATTCCCTGTGGGGGCGTGTCTGTTCGCGAATGCACTTTGCCTTCAACTCTGTGGCGATTGATACAGCGCATTCGCGAGCAAGCCCGCTCCCACAAGGGCCCCTCATACCAATTCAGAAATCTGAGCAGGTCAGCCCATGTCCCTCCCCTCCCAAGTACGTCTGATCGAAGTCGGCCCGCGCGATGGCCTGCAGAATGAAGCCCAACCGATCAGCGTCGCCGACAAGGTGCGACTGGTCGACGCCCTGAGCGCCGCCGGTCTTGGCTATATAGAAGTCGGCAGTTTCGTCTCACCGAAGTGGGTGCCGCAGATGGCCGGGTCCGCCGAGGTATTCGCGCAGATCCAGCGCAAGCCCGGCGTCACCTACGGCGCACTGACGCCGAACCTGCGTGGCTTTGAAGACGCGCTGGCCGCCGGCGTGAAGGAAGTCGCGGTGTTCGCCGCTGCGTCCGAAGCGTTCTCGCAGCGCAACATCAACTGCTCGATCAGCGAAAGTCTGGCGCGATTTGCGCCGATCATGGAAGCGGCGAAACACAATGGCGTTACCGTGCGCGGCTATGTGTCCTGCGTGCTGGGCTGCCCATATGAAGGGCCGGTCGCGCCAGAGCAGGTCGCAATGGTTGCGCGCGAGCTATACGCAATGGGCTGCTACGAGGTTTCGCTGGGCGATACCATCGGCACCGGCACTGCTGGCGCTACTCGACGTCTGTTCGACGTTGTTTCGGCGCAGGTGCCGCGAGAAAAACTCGCCGGACACTTTCACGATACCTACGGGCAGGCCATGGCCAACATCTACGCCAGCCTGCTCGAAGGCATTTCAGTGTTCGACAGCTCTATCGCCGGGCTCGGCGGCTGCCCATACGCGAAAGGCGCGAGCGGTAACGTTGCTACCGAAGATGTCGTGTACTTGCTCAACGGCCTCGGTATCGACAGCGCAATTGACCTGGACGCCTTGATTGCCGCGGGTCAGCAGATCAGCGCGGTGCTCGGTCGACCGAGCGGTTCGCGTGTGGCCAAGGCCCGTAGCGCACAGTGAGGGGCAACAATGTTACCGCTGAGTCTGGAATGTGCGCCCAAACGAGTAACACGGAAACAAATTGTCTGGTTTGTGCCGACCGAAAAATCTTACTAAAAACATAACTACTTGATTTATATAGTTTTTTAAAAGTTGGCACGCGATCTGCTATCTCTATGGCATAACAAGAATAAAAAGCAGCAAACCAATAAAAACAAAACGTACCGACTCTGACATAACAAAAACAACACGGCAGAGACGCAGCTAACAGATTTTTTTGGAGAAGGTGTGCTTTTCAGGGTGCTCTCAGGAGTGACCCGCAACCGGGCAGAGAACAATAAAACTACCCTCAGGTAGCTCCCGAATCGGTTGGATCGTTTAACGAGAAGGCAGATCAGCGCTCAAAAAAATACGTTTGCTCTTGACCCCGGATGGGGGTCGCCAAAAACAGCGGTAAAGGGCCACGGTTGCCAAAAACAACAACAGACCGCCCCTCAATAATAAAAAGAGCACGCGACGACAAAATTAAAGGGGAGCTTCGGCTCCCCTTTGTGCTTTGCGTGATTCCTGTTTTCACCACAAATCCTTGTGGGAGCAGGCTTGCTCGCGAAGGCGGTGTATCAGACACATCTGCGCTGAATGACACACTGCATTCGCGAGCAAGCCGCTCCCACATTTGATCTTCGTCAGGCGTGCTTTTCGCTCAGCTCTGCGATGCTTATTTCGCGCATGCGAAACTTCTGGATCTTGCCCGTCACCGTCATCGGAAACTCCTCGACGAACTTGAAGTGCCGGGGCGTCTTGAAGTGCGCAATACGTTCCTTGCACCAGGTTTGCAGCTCCGGTTCAGAGGCGCTGTGCCCGGGATGGAATTTGATCCAGGCGACAATCTCCTCGCCATAACGCGAACACGGAATGCCGATCACCTGCACGTCCGCGACGGCCGGGTGAGTGAAGAAAAACTCTTCCAGTTCACGCGGATAAATATTCTCGCCGCCACGAATGATCATGTCCTTGTTACGCCCGGCGATGTTCACGTAGCCCTCTTCGTTCATGCTCGCCAGGTCGCCGGTGTGCATCCATCCCGCCTCGTCGATGGCTTGCGCCGAGGCTTGCGGATTGTTCCAGTAACCGAGCATCACGCTGTAACCACGGGTGCAAAGTTCGCCGATGGTACCGCGCGGCACGAGGTTACCGGCCTCGTCGATGATCTTGCTTTCCAGTTGTGGCTGGGTGCGGCCGACGGTGGTCACGCGCAGCTCCAAATCATCGTTCGGCCCGGTTTGCAGTGACACCGGGCTGGTTTCGGTCATGCCGTAAGCGATCTGCACTTCACTCATGTGCATCTCACTGATGACCCGGCGCATGACCTCAATCGGGCAGGTGGCGCCGGCCATGATCCCGGTGCGCAGGCTGGACAGGTCGAATTCGCCACGTTGTGGCTGATCGAGCATCGCGATGAACATGGTCGGCACCCCGTAAAGGCCGGTGGCTTTTTCCTCGGCAACCACTTGCAGGGTCAGCAGCGGATCAAAGGCGTCGTTGGGATAAATCATCGTGCTGCCGTGGGTCAAGCACCCAAGGTTGCCCATGACCATGCCGAAGCAGTGATACAGCGGCACTGGAATCACCAGGCGGTCGCGCGGGGTCAGGCCGATGCTTTCGCCGACCATGTAACCGTTGTTGAGGATGTTGTAGTGACTGAGGGTCGCACCTTTGGGAAAACCAGTGGTGCCGGAGGTGTACTGGATATTGACGGGTTGATCGACGTGCAGGCTATCGCTGCGTTCGCTTAATTGCTGCGGGGAAACACTGGCGGCCAGATCGGTCAATTGTGACCACGGCAGGAAGCCTGAGGGCGGCTGGGCATCGAGGCTGATCACCCCGCGCAACTCGGGTATGCGCTCGCTGCGCAACTGGCCGATGGCTTGCTCGGCCAGTTCCGGCACCAGATCCTGCAGCATGCAGTGATAGTTGGAGGACTTGAACGCACCGGCGCAGACCAGCCATTGGCAACCGGATTGTCTGAGCACGTATTCCAGTTCTGAACTGCGATAGGCGGGATTGATGTTGACCAGGATCACACCGATTTTCGCCGTGGCAAACTGAGTGATGCACCACTGCGCGCAGTTTGGCGCCCAAATGCCGAGGCGGTCACCGGCCTGCAGCCCCAAAGCGAGCAGCGCTCTGGCGTGCAGGTCCACTGCATCGGCCAGTTGTCGCCAGGAGTAACGCAACTGCTGGTGGCGCACGACGAGCGCTTCTGCGTCGGGGTACTGCGCGGCGGTGTGATCGAACTGCTGCCCGATGGTCATCACCAGCAAGGCTTTGTCCTGAGAACCGCGGGTGTAGCTGCGCTGCGGGTTTGCACTGGGTTGATCCATGACGACCCCTGTTGTCTTTATTAGTGGGTTTTACCGGATTTAATCCCGGTAGGAGCGAGCTTGCCCGCTCCCACCAGGTCTGCTGCGTTTCAATCTTGAACGGTCACTACTCTCACTCAAGTTGACGTTAACGTAAAGGGTGATTGACAGCCATTCGTCCCAGGCTTACGTTAACGTAAAGGTGAGAGCTGAATGTCCGCCCTCCCCACCCGACAAAAAAGCCAAAAGGTGACCCATGAGCTATCCATCCCTGAACTTCGCCCTCGGTGAAACCATCGACATGCTGCGCGATCAGGTTCAGTCCTTTGTCGCCGACCAGATCGCTCCGCGCGCGGCGCAGATCGACAGCGACAACCTGTTCCCCGCCGACATGTGGCGCAAGTTCGGCGATATGGGCCTGCTCGGCATCACCGTGCCGGAAGAGTATGGCGGTGCGGGGCTGGGTTATCTGGCGCACGTCGTGGCGATGGAAGAGATCAGCCGTGGCTCGGCGTCCGTGGCGCTGTCCTACGGCGCGCACTCCAACCTGTGCGTCAACCAGATCAATCGCAATGGCAACCACGAACAGAAAACCAAATACCTGCCCAAACTGATCAGTGGCGAACACGTCGGCGCGCTGGCGATGAGTGAACCGAACGCCGGTTCCGACGTCGTGTCGATGAAGCTGCGCGCCGATAAACGTGGCGACCGTTTTGTCCTCAACGGCAGCAAAACCTGGATCACCAACGGCCCTGACGCCAATACCTACGTGATCTACGCCAAGACCGACCTGGAAAAAGGCCCCCACGGCATCACCGCGTTCATCGTCGAGCGCGACTGGAAAGGTTTCAGCCGCAGCAACAAGTTCGACAAGCTCGGCATGCGCGGTTCCAACACCTGCGAGCTGTTTTTCGACGACGTCGAAGTACCGGAAGAAAACATTCTCGGCGTGCTCAACGGTGGCGTGAAAGTCCTGATGAGCGGCCTCGATTACGAACGCGTCGTGCTGTCCGGTGGCCCGACCGGGATCATGCAGTCGTGCATGGACCTGATCGTGCCGTACATCCACGACCGCAAACAGTTTGGCCAGAGCATCGGCGAATTCCAGCTGATCCAGGGCAAAGTCGCCGACATGTACACCCAGCTCAACGCCAGCCGCGCCTATCTCTACGCCGTCGCCCAAGCTTGTGAACGCGGCGAAACCACCCGCAAAGACGCCGCCGGAGTGATCCTCTACACCGCCGAGCGCGCCACGCAAATGGCCCTCGACGCGATCCAGATTCTCGGTGGTAACGGTTACATCAACGAATTCCCGGCAGGCCGTCTGCTGCGTGACGCCAAGCTGTACGAAATCGGCGCTGGCACCAGTGAGATCCGTCGCATGCTGATCGGTCGCGAACTGTTCAACGAAACGAAATGAATTTCGTCAGCGGCAAGCTGCGAGCCTCAAGCGGCAAGAGCCATGCGCTCTTGCCTCAACTTGCAGCTTGTAGCTTGCAACTCGAAGCTGCTACGGAGTAGCCCATGATCCTGCACACTCAGCTTAACCCGCGCTCAGCAGAGTTCGCCGCCAACAGCGCGGCGATGCTCAAACAGGTCGACGCCCTGCACACCCTGCTCGCCCAAGTGGCGCAGGGTGGCGGTGCGAAAGCCCAGGAACGCCACACCTCGCGCGGCAAACTGCTGCCGCGAGAACGCATCAATCGCCTGCTCGATCCGGGTTCGCCGTTTCTGGAAATCAGCCAACTGGCCGCCCACGCCGTCTATGGCGAAGACGTGCCGGCCGCTGGTGTGATTGCCGGTATCGGCCGGGTCGAAGGCGTCGAATGCATGATCGTCGCTAACGACGCGACGGTTAAGGGCGGTTCGTACTATCCGCTGACCGTAAAGAAACACCTGCGCGCACAGACCATCGCTCAGCAGAATCGCTTGCCGTGCATTTACCTGGTGGATTCCGGTGGTGCCAACCTGCCACGTCAGGACGAAGTATTTCCGGATCGCGAGCACTTCGGGCGGATCTTCTTCAATCAAGCCAACATGAGCGCGATGGGCATTCCGCAGATTGCCGTGGTCATGGGTTCCTGTACCGCTGGCGGCGCTTATGTCCCGGCGATGGCGGACGAAGCGATCATGGTGCGCAATCAGGCGACGATTTTCCTCGCCGGGCCGCCGCTGGTGAAAGCCGCGACCGGTGAAGTGGTCAGCGCCGAAGACCTGGGCGGTGCTGATGTGCACTGCAAGATGTCCGGGGTGGCCGACCATTACGCCGAGAGCGACGAACACGCCCTCGCCCTCGCCCGCCGCAGCGTTGCCAACCTCAACTGGCGCAAACTCGGCGAAGTACAACAGCGTGCACCGATTGCGCCCCTGTACAGCGGCGACGAGTTATATGGCGTGGTTTGCGCCGACCCCAAGCAACCGTTCGATGTGCGCGAAGTGATTGCGCGGCTGGTCGACGGTTCGGTGTTCGACGAATTCAAAGCGCTGTTTGGCACCACGCTGGTCTGCGGATTTGCGCACCTGCACGGTTATCCGATCGCGATTCTGGCGAACAACGGCATCCTCTTCGCCGAAGCCGCGCAGAAAGGCGCGCACTTCATCGAACTGGCCTGCCAGCGCGGCATTCCGTTGCTGTTCCTGCAAAACATCACCGGCTTCATGGTTGGGCAGAAATACGAAGCCGGAGGCATCGCCAAACACGGCGCAAAACTGGTGACTGCGGTGGCCTGCGCCAAGGTGCCGAAATTCACCGTGATCATCGGTGGCAGTTTCGGCGCCGGCAACTACGGCATGTGCGGCCGCGCCTACGATCCGCGCTTTCTGTGGATGTGGCCGAACGCGCGCATTGGTGTAATGGGTGCCGAACAGGCGGCCGGCGTGCTGGTCCAGGTCAAGCGTGAACAGGCTGAACGCAGCGGTCAGGCGTTCAGTGCCGCGCAGGAAGCCGAGATCAAGCAGCCCATTCTCGATCAATACGAAGAACAGGGGCACCCCTACTATTCCAGCGCACGGTTGTGGGACGACGGCGTCATCGACCCGGCGCAGACCCGCGATGTACTGGCCCTGGCCCTGTCTGCGTCGTTGAACGCGCCTATCGAACCGAGCCGCTTCGGCGTGTTCCGGATGTGATTTTTTGTAGGAGCGGGATGAACATGAGCGACTTCAACACCCTCGAATTGCATAACGACCCGCGGGGTTTCGCCACCCTGTGGCTCAACCGCGCCGAGAAGAACAACGCCTTCAATGCCGAGATGATCCGCGAACTGATCCTCGCGCTCGACAAGGTTGCCAGCGACGCCAGTCTGCGTTTTCTGCTGGTGCGCGGCCGTGGCAAGCATTTCAGTGCCGGCGCCGATCTGGCGTGGATGCAACAATCAGCCGAACTCGATTACCACACCAACCTCGACGACGCCCGTGAACTGGCGGAACTGATGTACAACCTCGCCAAGCTGAAAATCCCCACTGTGGCCGTGGTGCAGGGTGCGGCGTTCGGTGGCGCGCTGGGCCTTATCAGTTGCTGCGACATGGCGATTGGCGCCGATGATGCGCAGTTCTGTCTGTCGGAAGTACGCATTGGTCTGGCGCCGGCGGTGATCAGCCCGTTCGTGGTGCAGGCGATTGGCGAACGTGCGGCGCGCCGCTACGCACTGACGGCCGAACGTTTCGGCGGGCAGCGGGCGCGGGAAATCGGCCTGTTGTCGGAAAGCTATCCGGCCGCCGAACTGGATCAGCAAGTCGAACAATGGATCAACACCCTGCTGCTCAACAGTCCCGCCGCGATGCGCGCCAGCAAAGATCTACTGCGTGAAGTCGGCAACGGCGCACTCACTCCGGCCCTGCGCCGCTACACCGAAAATGCCATTGCGCGCATCCGTGTCAGCGCCGAAGGCCAGGAAGGCTTGCGCGCCTTTCTGCAAAAACGCCCGCCGAGCTGGCAGGCCGCAACCACCACCAAGGAGTCGCGTTGATGGGCGCACCTGTTCTCACCACCCTGCTGGTGGCCAACCGTGGCGAAATCGCTTGCCGCGTGATGCGCACCGCAAAAGCCCTGGGCTTGACCACCGTTGCCGTTCACAGTGCCACCGACCGCGAAGCGCGGCACAGTCGAGAGGCGGATATCCGCGTCGATCTTGGCGGCAGCAAGGCTGCGGACAGCTATCTGCAAATCGACAAACTGCTCGCAGCGGCCAAGGCCAGCGGCGCGCAGACGATTCATCCGGGTTATGGCTTTCTCTCGGAGAACGCCGGGTTCGCCCGCGCCATCGAAGCGGCGGGCTTGATTTTCCTCGGCCCGCCCGCCTCGGCCATTGACGCGATGGGCAGCAAATCCGCCGCCAAGGCGCTGATGGAAACCGCAGGCGTGCCGCTGGTGCCGGGCTATCACGGCGAAGCTCAGGATCTCGACACCTTCCGCGACGCCTGCGAACGCATCGGTTATCCGGTGTTGTTGAAAGCCACGGCGGGTGGCGGCGGCAAAGGCATGAAAGTGGTCGAGGACGTCAGCCAACTGGCCGAAGCCCTCGCCTCTGCCCAGCGCGAGGCGCAATCGTCGTTCGGCGATTCGCGGATGCTCGTCGAGAAATACCTGCTCAAGCCACGCCATGTGGAAATCCAGGTGTTTGCCGATCAGCACGGCAATTGCCTGTACTTGAACGAGCGGGACTGCTCGATTCAGCGGCGCCATCAGAAGGTTGTCGAAGAAGCACCGGCACCCGGCCTCACCGCTGAGCTGCGCCGGGCAATGGGCGAAGCCGCCGTGCGTTCGGCGCAGGCAATCGGCTATGTCGGCGCCGGCACCGTGGAGTTTCTGCTGGATGCGCGCGGCGAATTCTTCTTTATGGAAATGAACACGCGCTTGCAGGTCGAGCACCCGGTGACCGAAGCCATCACCGGCCTTGATCTGGTGGCGTGGCAGATCCGTGTGGCCCGTGGCGAAGCGTTGCCAATCACTCAGGCGCAAGTGCCACTTAATGGCCATGCCATTGAAGTGCGACTGTATGCTGAAGACCCGTCGAACGACTTCCTGCCGGCGACCGGGCGCCTGGCGTTGTACCGAGAATCGGCTGCCGGGCCGGGACGCCGGGTGGACAGCGGGGTTGAGGAAGGGGACGAGATTTCGCCATTTTACGACCCGATGCTCGGGAAGCTGATCGCCTGGGGCGAGGATCGGGAGCAGGCGCGTCTGCGTTTGCTGAGCATGCTCGACGAATTCGCGATAGGCGGCTTGAAGACCAATATCAACTTTCTGCGACGGATCATCGCCCACCCTGCGTTTGCTGCGGCAGAGCTGGATACCGGGTTCATTCCGCGTTATCAGGAGCAATTGCTCCCGGCTCCGGGAGCGTTGAGCGATGCGTTCTGGCATGCCGCTGCGCAGGCGTTTGCGCAGAGTTTGTCTGGCGCTGTCCGGGCAGATGACACGGCTTCGGCCTGGGCCTCAGCCAACGGTTTGCGCCTGGGCCTGCCGCGCGAGGTCACGCTGCACTTGAGCTGTGAAGGTCAGGATCGGGCGCAGACGCTGGGCTCGAGCGGCGACGCAACGCTGTCGGGCGAGGCGTTGATCGTTGAGCACGAGGGTGTGCGTCGTATGCTGCGGGCGATACGTCAGGGCGATGCGCTGTATCTGCAATGGCAGGGCGAATTGCGGCGCATCGAGACCTACGACCCGATCAGCGCCGTCGAGGCCAGTCACAGTCATCAGGGCGGTCTGACCGCGCCCATGAACGGCAGCATTGTTCGGGTACTGGTCGAGGCCGGGCAAACGGTCGAGGCCGGTGCGCAGTTGGTGGTGCTGGAAGCCATGAAGATGGAACACAGCATCCGCGCGCCGCATGCCGGGGTGATCAAAGCGCTGTATTGCCAGGAAGGCGAAATGGTCGGCGAAGGCAGCGCTTTGGTTGAACTGGAAGAAGTGTGAAGTGAGGATCGATCCTGCGCTTGGCGAGGATCGATCCGACTAGTAACGCGCCGTGGCCTGAACCACGACACCGATGATTCGGCACTCGTCAGTGAACAGGGCTTTGGGCCAAGTCGGATTGAGCGGCACCAGGTAACGCTGACCGCCCTCTTCGTCGAGTTTACGGAAAATCGCCTCCTCACTGTCCGCCCACTGGGCAATCACCAGTTTGCCGGGTACGGCCTCTGCCGCCGGGTCGACCAGGATCAGCATGCCTTCGGCGACGCTCGGGCCGCTGGGGGCGGTCATCGAGTCACCCGTCACCGTCAACCAGAATGCCGGGCCACGGGCGTGGTAATCCGTCAGCTCGTAGCGCTGTTTGTCCGACGTCGCGGCATAAGCCGGCTGGCCGCTTTCGCGCACCTCGCACGACCTGTGCCAATCGCTGACCGGGTAGCGGAAGTAAGGATTGTACTTCTGCGCCAGGGGCATGTCTTCGTCGGGTGTCAATGGCGGTTCGCGGATCACCATCACCACTTCGAGGAAATCCATGCCCAGCGCCTGCAGCACGCGATTCATTTCCGTGACACCGGGTTCGCGACGTTTATTCAGCCAATGGCCGATCCCGCCCTGGGACATGCCGACGCGCTCTCCGAGCTCTGTTTGAGTGATTTTGAGTTCACTCATCTTGGCCTTGACCAACTCAATCCATTTATCCATGTGCGGCACCTTACGCGGACGCCTTCGGCCGGCAAAACACATACTGTAGTATTTAATTTCTGGTCACAACTACGAACCGTACTATTCTAGCAGGACGGTTTTTCAATCAAACAAGGAGTGACCTCTCATCATGGATATCAGCAGCAAAGACTTGCCCGATCTGCAAATAGACACCACGTTCACCTCGCCCCAAGGCACCGCAGCGGCCCAAAGAGCGCTGGATTATTACTTGAAACCAGCTGTTTCAGAACCTGAGGTCGACGAGCGTTTTTTCAACGTCAAAGGTCATCTCAGCGGTGAAGAAGCGTTGGTGCATGCTTCAGACCTGTTGCGCTGCGCCGCCGCCACTGCATTCAAGGCAGCAGAAAACCTGCAAGGTGCAAGTCGTGATCTGGCGTTTTCAGTAGTCCACATGGTGGATATGGCGCGGGCTATGGTTGACCACTCGATTGATGGCGATGAAGTCTGAGGAGCGACAGTTCGGACGGACAGGAAAGAATTTTCCGATCGCGCAGATAAAAACATTTGACTTGCAAATGATAATGATTATTATTGCAAGCAGCTGGTCGCGAGATCAGTCGATGGGCCAGAGACCTTAGGTCGGTCTTCTGGACTATCTCCTCATCAGGCTAATCACGGTTTTTGACCCGGCTTTTTGCCGGGTCTTTTTTTGCCCGTTTTTCGGGCTTATGTCTTCAGGCTAATGAAGTCTTTCGGTGCTGCAAATTCGATGGCGCGGATAATATCAAAAGAATATCGGTTGGCAAGCGAAGCCCGGCCACATTGGGGCAAACTAACGGCAATTAGCACTTGAGAATCAATCGCATAGCCTCTAAGCTGCGTCCGCGTCATGGAGGACGCCCCCCGCCCGCCCCTGCAATTCCCCTCGGTTCGGCACTGTCTTGCGTGTAAAGTAACGGCCATAAAAATCATATTCAGGAACCGATTATGACCGTGGCCAAATCCTCGTTCGACATCAGCGCCAATTTCGACAGCGGCAACATCCAAGTCATCGATATCAGCAATCCGCTCAGCCCGGTTCTGGCCATCCGCCAGGATACCCGCAGCGCCCACTTCCAGTGGTTCCACTTCAAGGCTACCGGCCTGCATGTCCATCAGGAACACTGGTTTCGTCTGGTCAACGCCAGTCAATCTTCCTATAACAAAGCCTGGACCAACTATCAGGCGGTCGCGTCCTACGACCACGTCAACTGGTTCCGCATTCCAACCAGCTTTGAAGGCGACAGCCTGCGCTTCTGCCTCGAAGCCGAGCAAACCCATGCCTGGTTCGCCTACTTCGAACCCTACAGCCGTGGCCGTCATGACTGGCTGATCGAACAGGCGCTGACGAAGGCCGGCACCGAACTGCTGGCCACTGGCAAGAGTGTCGAAGGTCGCGACATTCAATTGCTGCGCAAAGGCTCCGGCGCCGAAGGCCAGCGCAAAGTCTGGATGATTGCCCAGCAGCATCCCGGCGAGCACATGGCCGAATGGTTCATGGAAGGCGTGATCGAACGTCTGGAGCGCCACGACGATCCGGTGCTGAACAAGTTACTGGCCAGCGCCGATCTGTATCTGGTGCCGAACATGAATCCGGACGGTGCCTTCCACGGCCACCTTCGCACCAATGCGATGGGCCAGGATTTGAACCGCGCGTGGCAGAGCGCCAGTCAGAAAATGAGCCCCGAAGTACTTTTCGTACAGCAGCAGATGGAAAAGTACGGCGTCGACTTCTTCCTCGACGTACACGGTGACGAAGAAATCCCCCACGTGTTCACCGCCGGTGGTGAAGGCAACCCGGGCTACACACCTCGGATCGAGAAGCTCGAAGAGCATTTCCGCAGCCACCTGAAACACACCACCAAAGACTTCCAGACCCAGTATGGTTACGTGCGTGACAAGCCGGGCAGGGCCAACATGACCCTGGCCTGCAACAGCGTCGGCGAGAAATTCGACTGCCTTTCGCTGACCCTGGAAATGCCGTTCAAGGATCACGACGACCACCCCGACAAACAAACCGGCTGGTCGGGCAAGCGCTCGAAACAATTGGGCAAGGACGTGCTGACCACCCTCGCCGACATGGTCGATACGCTGCGCTGATGTCCCCCGACCTCTGCCAAAAGATCGCAGCTTGCCTGCGATCTTTTGCGTTCTGCACTTCCCCGACCACGCTACTGACAGGTTGACGCTCAAAAGTGACGCAGCAGAGCGGTGCGCCACCCTCGCGCGTTATCCGCGATCACGCCCCCGCACCATGCTGTCGAGCACTTCGTCGCGCCGCACCCAACCATGAAACAGCGCCGCCGCCAAATGCAACAACACCGTCAGGAACAGCAGATACGCCAGATAGCCATGCGCCTTGCGCAACAGCGCAAACAACTGCGCATCCGCCGGCACAATCGAGGGCAGATTCAGCGTCGCGCTGAGCATGACCGGCTCGCCCGACGCGCTGATCATCGCCCAACCGAGCAATGGCAACACCAGCATCAACGCGTACAGCAGCAAATGTGAAGCCTTGGCGGCCATCACTTGCCAGCCCGGCAGATCCGCCGGCAGCGGTGGCTGACGGGTAGTAAAACGCACCAGCAAGCGCACGATCACCAGCGCCAGAATCGCGATGCCCAGCGGTTTGTGCAGGTTGATCAGCCATTCATGCCGCGCCGAAACCGAGGTGACCATGCCGGCACCAATAAACAGCATGGCGATAATCATCAACGCCATCAGCCAATGCAGCAGGCGCGCCAACAGAGCGAAATGAGTCGGTTGAGCGCTCATGGACGAGCCTCCTGTTTGGCGGCGGGCAACTGGCTGACTTCGCTGGTGCGACGCAGGTAGGAATTGGCGTAACCGGCGGAGCGCGCCGCCAGCAACGGATCATCGGAGCCTTGAATCCCGGCCGGCAACACCAGCGGGTCGTAGTTGATGTCACGGCATTCGCCGCTCAGTTGTGGCTGGGTTTTCTCCAGCACCAGCAAGCCGGCATTCAACACCTTGCGGCCGGCGGGCCAGGTTTTGCTGGCGTCGTTGACCGGGTCATCGGGGTTGGCCAGGGTGATGTTCAACTGAAAGCGCAGAGGCGCAGCGGCCAGTCGTTGCACCAGGTCCTTCTCGAGAAAGTCGCTGCCTTCAGGGGCGGTGGCATTTGCGGCGTCCTGCGCCAGCGGGGTCATGCTCCACCGCACAGCTTGTTTCTTGCCGCTGGCATCCACCAGATAGAACGCATTGATGCTGTTGTAGGTTTCGGTGGCGTAGCTGGCCGACGGCTTGGCGGTCTTCACCCACGTCAGAAATGGCACGGCTTCAGGATGCGAGGCGAAGAACGCCGGCACTTTCGCCGGGTCCGGTTTGCCCGTGGCCGGGTCTGGCGACTGCGCCTGC
Organism: Pseudomonas sp. EA_5y_Pfl2_R50; assembly: GCF_963970475.1. Classification (NCBI taxonomy): domain Bacteria; kingdom Pseudomonadati; phylum Pseudomonadota; class Gammaproteobacteria; order Pseudomonadales; family Pseudomonadaceae; genus Pseudomonas; species Pseudomonas sp. EA_5y_Pfl2_R50. Next base: position 473,785 of record NZ_CAXAPT010000001.1, read on the forward strand.
TGCAATTGATAGAACGCTTCAGGCGTGCCGACCGGAAACACCGGCATGCTGTTCATCCCGGTGCGCCACTGCTGCCCGTTGGCCTGGGTAAAGCGCAGTGCCAGACTGCGAATCGGCACGGCGCTGTCCGGCGCATAGGGATTGCCCGCCGGCAGGGCGAAACGTCCGACCACCGGCGTGCGCGCCTCGTTGAACACCTGTGCAGTGGAAAATACCCGCGCCTCGCCACTGCTCTCGAAATGCCCGATCACACACACGCCTTTGGCGTGATTGCGGCGAAAGCCCGGGTGCACCCCGTTGTTTTTCTCCAGCACATCGACCAGCGCTTTTGGCGTCAGACGATGTGGGTCGAGGTTACCGTGAACGTAGGCAAATGCCCCGGCCACGGCGGCAACGACGACGGCAATGCCACCCAGGCGCAGGATCAGGCTCGCGGCACTCAATGGCGGGCGTTGCGACCCGCCGGGCGGCGCGGGGTTCGGTGATGAGCGATCAACCATGAAAGACTCCAGGACCATCGGCCACAAGTAGGAAGAATCAGCAAGACGCGCCCCGTCGAGGTTTATTCCACCGCCCGGTATTTATTTTTCCGAACGTGGAATAACCTCCAACGGCGGACGTCTTCCTAGTCCAAAGCGTAGTAACCAGTAGACACTCATGAGCGAATTCGACGAACAGTTGAGAGAAATCATTCCCAGATTGCGCCGCTTTGCCGTCTCGTTGACGCGCAACAGCAGCAGCGCCGACGATCTGGTACAGGCCAGCCTCGAGCGGGCCCTGTCGAGTTGGGCCGATAAACGCGCCGACGGCGACCTGCGTGCCTGGCTGTTTGCGATCCTGTACCGGCAGTTTCTCGACGCCCATCGCCGCTCCCGGCGCTATGCGCGGATGCTCGAATTCTTCACCGGTCGCGACGACGCCGAGCCGTCGGTCGAGCGCACCGTGATCGCCCAATCGACCCTGCAAGCCTTCGACCGATTGCCCACCGAACAGCGCGCCCTGCTGCTCATGGTCTCGGTGGAAGGCCTGACCTATAAAGAGGTCGCCGAGATTCTCGGCGCCCCGCTCGGCACCGTGATGTCGCGCCTGTCCCGCGCCCGCCAGGCCTTGCGCCAACTCAGCGACGGCGAAATCAGCAGCCCTTCTTTGCGGATACTCAAATGATCAGCATGCCTCCCAGTGAGCGTGACCTGCACGCTTACGTCGATCACCAACTCAGCGACGCCGACCGCCGTGTGCTGGAAACCTGGCTGGCCGCCCACCCTGAAGAGGCCGTGCAGGTTCGCGCCTGGCAACAGGATGCCCAGCACCTGCGCGCGGCCCTTGGCGGTGCGTTGCAGCAACCGGCCAACCCGCAACTCGATCCGGCGATGATCCGTCAGCGCCTCAAGCGCCAGACTCACCGGCGCCTGGCCAGTGTGGCGGTATTGCTGATCGCAGTTGGCATAGGTGGCGTCAGCGGCTGGCAGGCGCGGGAGATGACCCTGGTGCGCGCCTCGCCGTTGCCGATGACCGACGCTCTGCAGGCGTACCGATTGATTGCCCAACAAGGCATGTTGCCCGCCGATCATGAGGTCGACAGCGACGGCGACATGCAACGCTGGCTTGACCGTTATTTCACTCAGGCCCGTCGTTTGCCGGACTTGAAGGCCGCCGGGTTCGAACCGGTCAGCGGGCGGTTGCTGAGCACCGATGAGGGCCCGGCAGCGATGGTCATGTATGAGGATGGCAGCGGGCACAAAGTCAGTTTCTACGTGCGCCCGCCGGGGCCGAAAAACACCTTCCTGCCTCGCGGCATTCGCAGCGATGGCGATTTGCAGGCGCAATACTGGTCGGGCGGCGGCTACAACTACGCAATGGTCAGCCCGACCGATTCCCCGGCAGCGCAACAACTCAAGCAATCACTGCCATTCTGAAAACATCTCAAACCCGCTCTCACAAGGATTGTGGTGAGCGGGAAAAATAAAAGGGCCCGGCCCCCGCATCGAGTGCCCCATTCTGCAGAGACTTTCCCGTCGGCGGCGTGAACGACGGTAGAAGAGCCCCTTCGCGCCCGGTTAAACTACACCGCCGTATTTGCGCATAGCGCTTCGCCCCCCACGGAGTAAGCCCAGAGTGCCCGCCCGAGCGTCCAAACGATCACGCCTGACCCAACGCTGGTCGGCGTTGCGCCGATTTTTCGGCAAGGGCTTGCCCGCGAGCGTCGGGCATGACGCCCGCGCTCAGGCCGTTCGCGATTACTTCCGGGAAAAAGCTCACGCGCAGGGCTATACCCTCAGCAACAGTCAGCAGCGTGTCATCGATTGCATGGCCCGGCAGGCCAGCCTGTTGTTCGCTTCAACCGGGCAAACGCCGCCAAGCCTTTACCTGTTTGGCGCCGTCGGACGCGGCAAGAGCTGGCTGCTCGACGGTTTTTTCCACGCGCTGCCAACCCCCCACAAACAACGCCTGCATTTCCACCAGTTCTTCGCGCAACTGCATCAGGGCATGTTCCAGCATCGAGAGCAGGACGACGCCCTCGCCGCGACCCTCGACGAGTTGCTCACAGACTGCCGCGTCTTGTGTTTCGATGAGTTTCACGTGCATGACATCGGCGATGCGATGCTCATCAATCGGCTGTTCAAGGCGTTGTTTCAGCGCGGCATTCTGCTGCTGGTGACCTCCAACTATCCGCCCGAAGGCCTGCTGCCCAACCCGCTGTATCACGCCCGTTTCAAACCGGTGATCGAACTGATCAACGCACGCATGCAGGTCATGGAAGTCGGGGGTGCCCATGATTACCGCAGTCAGACGCGCAATCACGCCCATCAGGTGTTCACTCAGGGTCATTACGTCTCACCGGGGACGGCCGCCCAGCGCACCGCTCTGAATCTGCCGCCGGAGAACGCGCCGCCCCTCGTTCTGACAGTCGGCAGCCGACAGTTTCAGGCCCGCCTGTGCGAAGGACGGCGTGTCGGCTTTACCTTCAACGATCTGTGCGAACAGCCGACGGCCGTGATGGATTATCTGGAGCTGTGCCGACGCTTCGACCAATGGATCATCGATGAACTGCCGCCTCTGGCTGACTGCTCGATTGCCGCGCAGCAACGCTTCATCAACCTGATCGACGTGCTCTACGACCAGGACAAGCACCTGACCCTGCTTGGCCCGCTGGCGTTGTGTCAAAGCCTGGGCGGTAACGCCATCGACCTCGCGCGCACCCGCAGCCGCCTGGGACAACTGCAAGTCATCCAGGCCCCGGCCTGACACGCCGATTTCCTTGCGGGTTCTTCAGGGGCCGGCTTTGCCGTTATCATGGCGACCATTCCAGCGCCCCGCGCTTTGCCTTTTTCTGAAGTGAACACTGACATGCACACCCTTGCTCAATTGCGCGCCGGCGAGTTGTCGGGCGTCACCCGGCTGGATCTGTCTTGCGGGCTGACCGAGTTTCCGCCGGAGATTTTCGATCTGGCCGATACGCTGGAGGTGCTCAACCTCAGCGGCAACGCCTTGAGCAGCCTGCCGGACGACTTGCATCGACTGACGCGGATGCGCGTGCTGTTCTGCTCCGATAACCAGTTCACCGAACTGCCCGCGTGCCTCGGCCAATGCACGGCACTGACCATGGTCGGCTTCAAGGCCAATCGCATCGTCGATGTTCCCGGCGCCGCGCTGCCTGCGCTGCTGCGTTGGTTGATCCTGACCGATAACGAGATCGAAACCCTGCCCCACGAACTGGGCGAACGTCCTTATCTGCAAAAGCTGATGCTGGCCGGTAATCGCCTGCAAGCGCTGCCGCCGTCCCTGAGCCAATGCCATCGACTCGAGCTGATCCGGATTGCCGCCAACCGCCTGACTGAACTGCCGCAATCACTGCTGACGCTGCCGAGCCTGACGTGGCTGGCCTACGCTGGCAATCCATTGGAAACCGAGGCCGAACCCACGGGCCTCGAGGCGACGCGTCGGATCGACTGGGCGGCGCTGCGTCTTGAGCAGCAGTTGGGCGAAGGCGCGTCGGGGGTGATCTCCCGTGCGATCTGGCAACGGGAGGACGGTTGCGCGCAACCGGTCGCGGTGAAGTTGTATAAAGGCGAAATGACCAGCGACGGCTCGCCGTTGCACGAAATGAACGCCTGCATTACCGCCGGATTGCACCCGAATCTGATCCGCATTGAAGGCCGAATCAGCGGCCATCCGGACGGGCAACAAGGACTGGTGATGCAACTGATCGATCCGAATTTCGCCAATCTGGCGGCGTTACCCAGCCTCGCGTCGTGTTCGCGCGACGTATACGCCGCAGACCGGCGCTTTTGCGCACCCGTTGCACTCAGCATTGCCAAAGGCATTGCATCAGCGGCGCAGCATCTGCACCAACAAGGCATCACCCACGGCGATCTCTACGGGCACAACATCTTGCTGAACGATCAGGGCGAGTGTCTGTTGGGAGATTTTGGCGCGGCATCGTTCCATGCCATGGCTGACACCCCGCAAACACGCGCGCTGCAGCGCATCGAAGTGCGGGCGTTCGGGATATTGCTGGGGGAATTGCTGGCGCGTATCGACTCGGGGCTGAGTGATGAGCGGCGTGTGCTGCTGGAGGGACTGGAGCGGCGTTGCTGTCAGGCGGATGTACTGGCGCGGCCAGGGTTCAGTGAAGTCGTCGAGGTACTGGAAAACCTGTGACCGCTGCTCGGTCAATCGCTGGCAGGCCAGCGCCGACAGGGTCCGGGTCGTTCATAAATGCGTGAACAACGCCAAACCTGTGGGAGCCAGCCCGCTGACGATGAGGTCATCACTGACCCGGCAGATCAGCCTGCCAGACCGACGAACATATCCTGCACGTCATCATGGTTATCGAGACCTTCGAGGAAGGCTTCAACTTCAGCCATTTGCTCATCGCTCAAACCGCTGACCGGGTTCTTCGGCTGGTAGCCCAGTTTGGCGGACAACACGGTGAAACCTTGTTCCGGCAGTGCTTTCTGCACCGAATCAAGGTCGGTCGGGTCGGTCAGAAACAGGGTCGCGCCGTCTTCGCCGGCTTCAAAGTCCTGCGCGCCAGCTTCGATGGCGGCCATTTCCGGATCGGCGTCCGGGGTGTCCGGCGAGGCTTCGATCATGCCCACGTGGTTGAAGTCCCAGGATACAGAGCCGGAGGCGCCCAACTGGCCCTTGCGGAATGCCACGCGGATTTCCGCCACGGTGCGGTTGATGTTGTCGGTGACGCACTCGACGATCAGCGGCACCTGATGCGGAGCAAAACCTTCGTAGGTCACGCGATGGTATTGCACGGTTTCGCCCAGCAGGCCCGCGCCTTTCTTGATCGCGCGATCCAGGGTTTCTTTCGGCATCGAGGCTTTCTTGGCCTGTTCAACCACCAGACGCAGGTGTGCGTTGGTTGCGGTATCGGCGCCATTGCGGGCCGCAATGGTGATTTCCTTCACCAGTTTGCCGAAGATCTTGCCCTTGGCGTTGGCTGCCGCTTCTTTGTGTTTAACCTTCCACTGTGCGCCCATTACTCACTCTCTTGATCTGTGGCGCCGAGACATCTATTGGCCGACGCGTGGCGCCAAGTTTATACGGCCTAAAGTCGGCAATCGACCAAAAAAATCCATTACGGAATCGACTTGTTCGCCAGAACTCGTAGGGCAATTCTGAAAAACCGCTTTGATACGACCATTCTGCGCTGCGGTTTCGTACCCTCTGCGGTCCGTATTGCCTGACAGAGCCTGTGCAAATGCTCAATGACAAGGAAAGTCCGTTCACCCTGACCCTGATCGACAGTGGCTTGAGCCTGTCGGTGTTGAGCTTTGTTGGCGACGAAGCGCTCAACCAGCCCTTTCACTTCGACATCGAGCTGATCGGTCTCGCCCCTGCCTTGGCGCCGGCATTGCTCCTGCAGCAGCCGGCGTTTCTGCGCCTGGATGATCTGCATGGCATCCACGGCGTAATCCAGAGTGTCAGTTGCGAACATCGCGGTACGCACCGTATCGGCTATCGGCTGGTTTTGGCGCCGCACTTGCAACGGTTGGCCCAGCCGCACAAGCGGCGGGTTTTCGTGCACAGAAGCGTGCCGCAAATACTCCGGCAACTGCTCGACGAGCATGCGCTGCACGACTACCGGATCGAAATGAGCGCAGGCCAGTATCCCGCGCGTCCCTTTTGCATCCAGTACGAAGAAAGCGACCTGGCGCTGTTGCAACGACTGTGCGAAGAAGAAGGCATTCATTACCACTTCGAGCACGGACCTGGCGGGCATGTCGTGGTGTTTGCCGACGACAGCCTGAGCCTGCCCCAGGATTCGCGACTGATGCCGTTTCAGGCCGATGAGCAAACGCCTGCGTCCGGCATCAGCATGCTTTATCAGCGTCATCAGCCCGCGCCCGCTCCCACGTTGCATGCCGTGCGCAATCGCGGCCAGCCAACGGTCGGCGAAGAAGCCGCCAATCAGACCGTGGCGCATCCGCCGACACCGGTGCCTTCGGCCGAACAGCGCCATGCCGAGCAACGCAGCCGTCGTCACCTGCAACGACAACGCTGCCAGCATCGCTTGATCCATGGACGCAGCGACTGCGCCGGTTTGCTCAGCGGCCACTTGCTGCAGGTGACGGAGCATCCGCTCAGTCACTTCAACGAACAATGGCTGATCACCGACATGCGTCACCACGGTCAGCACCCGTCAATCCTTGAGCCGACGACGCGGGTGCATCGCTATCACAACGATTTCACCGCGCAACCGTGGTCCAGCGATTTTCGCCCGCCGCTCAGGCAAGTCCGCCCGAACGTGGCCGGCTATCACTTGGCGCAAATCATCGGCTTGCCCGGGCAACCGGCGCGCCTCGACGCACAGGGTCGCGTCGCCGTGCGGTTGTGGCCTGCACCGACCGCGCCGAGTGACGATGCCGACGCGATTTGGCTGCCCATCGCCATGACGCGAATCCATGGCCGGTTGTCCGCCGATGACGTGCCCTGCGCCGGCAGCGAAGTGTGGGTGAGTTTCCTCGACAGTGACCCGGATCGGCCGATCCTCTGCCTCTGTCAGTCGAGGGATTTCGCACCCCGAGAAACCCGCCCCCTGCGCGACAGCAGCCTGTTGCTCGACTGGCTGCTCGACAGCGACGCCTGCTGACCCTGCCACGTGGGGGCTGCCGCAGACTGCGAGCTTCTGGACATCAACATCAGAACATCGCAGCCTGCGACAGGCCTGCAGTGAGGGTTTCAGGCTTTGTCGGCTTTGCCAGCCGCTGCGGCGAACTTCGCCAGCCGCACGTCCAGATGCCGGGGTCGATGGCCATGGTCTTCGGCGCGCTCCTTGCGGCGGATGGCATTGCGCACCATCAGCGAACCGAGGTAACGAATCGGTTCCGGCGGAAAATACCCTAGCGGCCCGTTGACCAGCGGCGAACGCGTCCACGGGTTGTCGAGCCCCTGCACCAGCGACGAGAGGATCTGCCCGCCCATGTGGCACGGGCCGACGCCGCTGCCGGAATAGCCGAATCCGTAAAACACATTGCCGCTGCTGCTCATCTGGCCGAAGAACGGCAAACCGGTGACCGAGCGATCCGACGGCCCGTTCCAGGTCGCATCGACTTTGACATCGGCAAAGGCCGGGAAGAAGTCGGCGAGGCTGTTTTTCAGCAGGCCGGCATAAGGCGACGGCTGATCGAACACCGGCAGCATTCGCCCGCCAAAGGCGAAGGTGTTGCCGCCCTTGCCGAGCATCATCCGGCCGTCCGGGGTGTTGTGGTAGTAGTGCACGAAAATCCGCGAATCAAGCACGGTGACGCCACTGGTCAAGCCGATCTGCTGCAACAGATCCGGGCGCGGTTCGGTGATCAGCATGTCGCTGGAAACAATCGCCACGCTGCGTGCGAACTGTGGAAAGGCACGGGCCATCCAGGCATTCATCGCCAGCACCACGCGGTCGGCGATTACATTGCCGTTCGCAGTCTGGATGCGCGCCGGACGGCCCTCCTCCAGGCCGGTCATCGCCGTGTTTTCGTGGATCTTCACGCCCGATTGCAAGGCCACCCGGCGCAAGCCACGGACCAGTTTGCCGGGCTGGACACTGGCGGCGGCCGGCGAAAACCAGCCCTCCAGATGTTTGCTTGAACCGGCCATGCGCTGCACATCGGCGAGCGGACGCTGGCTGAACGAGTTGATGCCCTGACGTTCAAGCGCCGCGATCACCGCATCGGTCGAGCCGACTTGCGCACGATTGGTCGCGGTGTACAGCGTGCCATCAAGACGGTAATCGGCATCGACGCCGTACTGCTCGCAGAATTCGCCGATGGCGTGAATGCTGCGCTCGGACTCCTTGACCAGACGCACCGCCTCCTCAACGCCGAACAGGCGCTCAAGGGTGAAATACTTGGCCGACCATGACAGCGCGCAGCCACCGTTGCGCCCACTGGCGCCCGCGCCGCAAATGTCCGCCTCAATCAGCAATACCTCGAGTTCGGGGTTTTGCTGTTTGAGCATGATCGCCGTCCACAAACCGGTGTAACCGCCGCCGACGATGCACACGTCGGTACGCACTTCGCCTTGCAACGGCGGGCAGGTCTCGGACGTATCAGCCTGCAAGGCCTGCTCCAGCCAAAACGGTCTCATGGGTTTTCTCCAGTCAAAGGCTCACGCCACAGCCTGCCGCGAGCACCGCAGCAGGCCGCGAGGCAAAGGGGTTTCAGGAACGCAGGGGTTTGATCGTCAACGGGCAATTGGGGATCGACGCGCGCGGTTCCATGACGCCGACCGGGCGACTGTTCCAGTGCGGAATCAGCACCAGCGCTGAGAACAAGGCGCAACCGGCGAAGACAATGAACACCGTCACCGTGTCGAAGTAACCCGGCAGCAAGCCGCCGAGCACCGCGCCAACCGAGCCGCAGCCGTTGACGAAACCGGCAGCGGTGGCGCCCGCCTTGGCTTTGCCGAAGTCGATGGCGGCCGCGCCGCTGATCATCGAATCCGGGCCATAGAGGGTCAGGCCCATGACAAACAGCAGCGCGACCACCAGCAACACACTGCCGGTGTGCAGCGCGGCCATGAACAGCGCCAGGGTCACGGTCAGCGCCAGCAGACTCAGCACACAGGCCGGCATGCGCCGGGCGCCGAACAGTTTGTCCGAGGCCAGGCCAATCATGATCGGGCCGAGCAGGCCGGCCAGTTCAAACGAGGTGGGAATGATCGCCGCACCGACCTTGCCAACACTGGGCATTTGCTCGAACACGATCACCGGGCCCCACAGCAGAATCGCGTAACGCGCCGGTTTCAGCATGAAATACGCCAGGCCCAACACCAGCACCGTGCGGTTGCGCAGGATTTCCTTTAACGGCTCCCAGACACTGAGCTTGCTGTTGGCTTCGGTTTCCTCCGGCGTCAGTTCAGGCTCCGGCTCAACCGCCGGCAAGCCGACGTCCTCCGGTTTGTTGCGCTGAAAGATAAAGAACAGCACCGCCACCACCGCCACCACGGCGGCACTGGAAACAAACGCCGCGTGCCAACTGCCGACCAGCGTGTACGCCCACCAGCCAGCAAACGGCGAAGCGACCAGGCCACCAAAGGCGTAGCAGGAACTCCATAACCCGAGCACCCGCCCACGCTGCTGTGCGGGGAAGAAACTGCCAAGGTTTTTACACAGCCCCGACCATCCCGTCGATTGCGCCAACCCTTGAATCAACATGCAGGTGGCGAAGATCGGCAACGTGGCGAAACTGCCCATCACCAGCGCGGCGGCGGCGGAAATCAGCAAACCGCCGAACACCACGACCCTGGGGCCAAAGCGGTCGGCGAGCATGCCCCAGGTGAATTGGCCAAGGGCGTAAGCCGCCAGATAGATCGCATCGAGGTTGGCCATGGCCATTTTGTCGAGCATGAAGGTGGGGTCTTCGGCGATGCCGAGTTTGGCCACCGAGAAGGCCTTGCGGGTGAAGTAGAAAGCGGCGTAAGCAAGCCAGGTGACAGCGAAGATCTGCACGCGCCAACGCGCAATGGTGCCGATGGTCTTGTTCATGGTGGTTCTGACCTCAGGGTGTGAGTGTGCCGGCAGAATCGTTAAGAAAAACGCCTGTGTTTTTATTGTTGAGCACTGCGATATCAACCCGTCCCTATGGCGATACCGGTCAGATGAGTCCTGCTGTTGCACGCACAGGCTCATCGCCAACCCTGCTGCCCGAGAGGACAGTCAAAACTGGCGTGAGCCGATCAAAGCAATTACTGTTTAATAAATAAAATCGATTTATCGTATTTCACACATAAGCTCAGCTTGTTACTGACTGAGCGATCAGGTGACTTCATGTCGGTGTCCCACGCCCAACTCAAAGCCTTCCATGCCGTGGCCGTGCAGGGAAGCTTCACCAAAGCCGCCGAGCGGCTTTTTCTGACGCAACCGGCGATTTCCGACCAGGTGCGCAAACTCGAGGAACGCTTCGGTGTGCTGTTGTTTCATCGCAACAAACGCTCGGTGCGCCTGACCGATCTCGGCGAGCGTTTGCTGGCGATCACCCAGCGCCTGTTTGTCATTGAAGCCGAAGCACAGGAACTGTTGCAGGAGTCCCAAGCGTTGCAGACCGGCAGTCTGATTCTGGCGGTGGATGCGCCGGTGCATGTGTTGCCGCAGATCGCGCGGTTCTGTGAGCGCTATCCCGGGATCAGCGTGAAGATCGAAACGGGCAATACCGATGAATCGCTGTTTCGCCTGTTCAACTATCAGGCCGATCTGGCGCTACTCGGGCGCGATGTCAGTGACGAGCGTTTGATGTGTGTGCCGCTGCGTAACGATCCGATGGTGGCGTTCGTTTCGCGCCATCATCCATGGGCCGAGCGTGAATCGATCTGCCTCGCCGACCTCGATGACACGCCGCTGGTGCTGCGTGAGCACGGCTCGGTGACGCGGCAGACGCTGGAAGAAGAAATGGCCCGCGCCGGGCTTCGCATTCGTCCGGCCATTCAGGTTGAAGGCCGTGAAGCGGCGCGCGAGGCAGTGGTGGTCGGCATTGGAGTGGGCGTGGTGTCAGCGGCGGAGTTCGGTGCGGATTCGCGGGTGTGTGCCTTGCCGATTGTCGACTGCACCCGGCGATTGACTGAAACGCTGGTGTGCCTGCGGGAACAGAGTTCGCGGCGGGTGGTGGCGACTTTCCTGGATATGGTCCGCGACAGCCTTGTGTGAACCATGATGGCCCCTTCGCGAGCAGGCTCGCTCCCACAGGAGATTGCATTGCAGTGTGGGAGCGAGCCTGCTCGCGAAGGAGGCACCACCGCGTATCAGGCGGGCGCAAGACCAAAGAACGCCTGAATCAGACGCAACTCCCGCCGCCGCTCCATGCAACCGATCATGTGCCGGTTCATCAGCCCTTCCCCCACAATCGGAATCGCCACCACGCGCGGGTCGTGGCTGACCTCCACCGATGACACCACGCCCACACCCAACTCTGCCGCCACCGCTTCGGTCACCGCCTCACGGCTGTCGAGTTCCAGCAGCACTCGCGGATGGATCGACGCCTGCGCGCATGCCTCGTCAAACGTGCGCCGGGTGATCGAACTCGGCTCGCGCAGCACCATGATCACCTGATCCAGTTCCTTGAGTTTCACTTCACCGGCCCGCATCGCCCACGCATGCCCGGCCGGCACCAGCGCGCAGATCCGCGACTCGCTCAACGCCTGCAGATGCAGGCCTTTGCGCGGTTCGACTTCGGTCAGCACCGCAACGTCCGCGTGCTCGGATAGCAACGCTGCCAGGGTTTCCTGAGCATTGCCCAGCCGCAAATTCACCGTAATCCCCGGATACCGCGCGCGCAGGCTGGCGAGCATCGGCATGACCATGTGCGGCCCATCCGCTGCCACTTCCAGGCGCCCGGTCAATAACTGCCGATTGGCCTCGAGCAGGGTCTGCGCCTCTTCCGCGAGACCAAACATCGCCCGGGTGATCGCCGCGAGTTTGGTGCCCTCCTCGGTCAATTCCACCCGTCGCGCGGTGCGCCTCAGCAAGGTGATCTGGTAGTGCTCCTCCAGCGCCTTGATGTGTCCGGTGACCGCCGGCTGACTGATGAACAGGCGCGCGGCGGCGCGGGTAAAGCTGCCTTCACGGGCCACGGCATCGAACGCACGGAGCTGGAACAGGTTCATGAATAACTCTCACTGATGGCTGGCATAACAATAAACAATTTGATTGATGCAACGGCGAATTGCAACGTATGCCCCGTAGCTTCATCCCACAGCGCAATCCGAGGACACACGAATGAGTATCGCCGAACCCATCCTGCTCACTCCCGGCCCGTTGACCACTTCGGCCCGCACCCGCCAGGCGATGATGGTCGACTGGGGGTCATGGGATGACCGCTTCAATCAACTGACCGCCAGCCTGTGCGAACAACTGCTGGCGATCCTCAAAGGCGCCGCGACCCACCACTGCGTGCCGTTGCAGGGCAGCGGGACTTTCGCCGTCGAGGCCGCCATCGGCACCCTGGTGCCCCGTGACGGCAAAGTGCTGGTGCTGATCAACGGTGCCTACGGCAAGCGTCTGGCGAAAATCTGCGAAGTGCTCGGGCGTTCCTTCAGCACCTTCGAGACCGCCGAAGACGAACCGACCACCGCCGCCGACGTCGACCGTCTGCTGCGCGCCGACAGCAACATCACCCACGTCGCGCTGATCCATTGCGAAACCAGCACCGGGATTCTCAACCCGCTGGCGGATATCGCTCAAGTCGTCGAACAACACGGCAAACGCCTGATCATCGATGCGATGAGCTCCTTCGGCGCATTGCCGGTGGACGCGCAAAAAGTGCCGTTCGACGCACTGATCGCCGCGTCTGGAAAGTGCCTGGAAGGCGTGCCGGGGATGGGTTTTGTCTTCGCTCGCAAGGACTCACTGGCCGCCGCGGCTGGCAATTCGCACTCGCTGGCGATGGACCTGTTTGACCAGCACACCTACATGCAGAAGACCGGGCAATGGCGCTTTACTCCGCCAACCCACGTGGTCGCGGCGCTGCACGAAGCGCTGCTGCAATACAACGAAGAAGGCGGCCTGCCGGCGCGGCATGCACGCTATGCGGCCAACTGTCAGGCGCTGATGGAAGAGATGGGCAAACTCGGTTTGCGCAGTTTCCTGCCGGCGGCAATTCAGGCGCCGATCATTGCCACCTTCCATGCACCGAAAGATCCGCGCTACCAGTTCAAGGACTTCTACGAACGGGTCAAGGCCAAGGGTTACATCCTTTATCCGGGGAAATTGACCCAGGTCGAGACCTTCCGTGTGGGCTGCATCGGCCACGTCAACCCCGACGACATGCGTCAAGCCGTCTGCGCAGTGGGTGAAGTGCTGCGCGAAATGGAAGTGCTCGAAATCTAAGCCCGACCCCAATCCCACATTTTGAATTGCATTGCCAACTCAGGAATTGATTGCCATGAACTACGCAAACCCAAGCAAGCTGCAAGCCGCCATCCTCGACTGGGCCGGCACCGTGGTCGATTTCGGCTCGTTCGCCCCGACGCAGATCTTTGTCGAAGCCTTCGCCGAGTTCGACGTACAAGTCTCCATCGAAGAAGCCCGAGGCCCGATGGGTATGGGCAAGTGGGATCACATCCGCACCCTGTGCGATCAACCACAGGTCGCCGAGCGCTATCGCAAAGTGTTTGGCCGCACGCCAACCGACGACGATGTCACCGCGATCTACAACCGCTTCATGCCCCTGCAAATCGAGAAAATCGCCGAGCACTCAGCGCTGATTCCCGGCGCGCTGGAAACCATTGCCAATCTGCGTGAACAAGGCATCAAGATCGGTTCCTGCTCCGGCTATCCAAAGCAGGTCATGGACAAAGTCGTCGAACTGGCCGCCACCAACGGTTACGTCGCTGACCATGTCGTGGCCACTGACGAAGTACCGAACGGTCGCCCATGGCCGGCTCAAGCCCTGGCCAACGTGATCGCGCTGGGCATCGAAGACGTGGCGGCGTGCGTGAAGATCGACGACACCGTGCCGGGCATCCTCGAAGGTCGCCGCGCCGGAATGTGGACGGTCGCGCTGATCTGTTCCGGCAACGCACTGGGCCTGGATTACGAGGGGTTCCGCGCCTTGGGCAGCGATGAACTGGCCAGCGAGCGCAAGCGCATTCACGCCTTGTTTGCAGGCTCGCGCCCGCACTACATGATCGACACCATCACCGATCTGCCGGAAGTGATCGCCGACATCAACAAGCGTCTGGCCAACGGCGAGATGCCGCAATCGGCCTGACCCGCCATCGAGCTGCACAGAAAAAACGCCAGTGGTTTGCGCCACTGGCGTTTTTGCATGTTCGCCGAAGGTTTCAGTGCATTTCAGGACCAAGGTCGAGCGCGCGGCGTCCCTGCAAACCACCGGTGTGGACAAAAATCAGTCGAGTACCGCGGGAAAATCCGCCCGCCTCAACCTTCTCCTTGAGCGCCAGCAACGCCTTGCCGGTGTACAGCGGTTCGAGTGGCACGCCGCTGGCTTGCTCGGTCTGCTGGATGAACTTCAGCAACGGCGGATCAACCCTGGCGAAACCACCGCGACAGGCGTCGATCAACCCATACCCGGTATTCGTCCGCCCGGCGTCCTGCAGGATCGACGCCACCTGCTGCGGCACACCGTGATCATTCGGCACCGCCAGTGCGCCATACACCGGATGCGCCCCCGACTCGGCGAGCACCAGCCCCGCCAGCGTCGTCCCGGTGCCGCAAGCCAGCCACCAGCCGTGGTAATCGCTCCAGCCCAGCGTGTGCAATTGCGCTTGCGCCTGTTCCTTGATGGCCGCGCAGCCGCGCGCCCCCGATAATCCACCGCCGCCTTCCGGCACTTCTTGAAAGTCCGGATACTGCGCCCGCCACGGCAACCAGAAACCCGGCTCATGGCGCGCCCGATAACCGCCGTAACCGAGCCAGTGCAGTTGCATGCCGAACGCCAGCAGATCCTGCACCGTCGGCGTCTCCTGCGGATGCCCGCGCAACAGGCCGACGGTGTTGAAACCCAGACGTTTACCCGCCGCCGCCAAGGCATGCAGATGATTGGAGTGCGCCCCGCCAAGGCTGATGATGCCCGCAGCGCCGGCGCGGTCGGCGGCGTTGAGATGCTCAATGAGCTTGAACCATTTGTTGCCGCTGATCAGCGGGTCGATCTGGTCGAGGCGCAGGATCGCGACTTCAATGTTGGCGGTGGTCAGCCAGCCAAGTTGAAGGGGTTCAAGCGGGGCTTGAGGTAGCCAGTTGGAGGGGGGCAAAAGCATAAGGTGCCGGCTCGGTTTCAAGAGCCGGCATCTTACCAGTGAGCGACGGAAAATCTGCCAGTGTTCACTGTTCCCCTGTGGGAGCGAGTCTGCTCGCGAAGGCGTCGTGTCAGTCGACATGTGTACTGGCTGACACTCCGCTTTCGCGAGCAGGCTCGCTCCCACAGGTTAAGCGGCAGAGCTTAGAGCTCAGCCGCCAGACGCGAACCCTGGTTGATCGCGCGTTTGGCATCCAGTTCTGCCGCGACATCCGCGCCGCCAATCAGGTGCACGTTCTGCCCCGCTGCCACCAGTCCGTCATGCAATTCACGCAACGGGTCCTGGCCTGCGCAAATCACGATGTTGTCCACTGCCAGCACCTGCGGTTCGCCGGTTTCACCGATGCGAATATGCAGGCCTTGATCATCAATGCCCAGGTATTCGACGCTGTTGAGCATCTGCACTTGCTTGTTCTTCAGACCGGTGCGGTGAATCCAGCCAGTGGTCTTGCCCAGGCCATCGCCGACCTTGGTTTTCTTGCGCTGCAAGAGGAACACTTCGCGGGCCGGCGCGTGCGGTGCGGCCTTGATCCCGGCCACGCCACCGCGGGCTTCGAGTTGGGTGTCGATACCCCACTCTTTCCAGAACGCGGCACGATCCTGACTGGTGGCAACACCTTGATGGACGAGGAACTCCGCGACGTCAAAACCGATCCCGCCAGCGCCAATCACCGCGACACGCTTGCCAACCGGTTTACGCTCGAGGATCACGTCCAGATAGCTCAACACCTTGGCATTCTCTACGCCCGGAATGGCCGGCAGACGCGGCGCAATGCCGGTAGCGAGGATGATTTCGTCGTAGCCGCCTTCCACCAGTTTCGCCACATCGACGCGGGTGTTCAGGCACACCTCGACGTGGGAGGTCTGCAACTTGCGGTTGAAGTAGCGCAGGGTCTCGTAAAACTCTTCCTTGCCCGGCACGCGTTTGGCGACGTTGAACTGGCCGCCGATTTCGCTGGCCGAATCGAACAGCGTCACCTGATGGCCACGCTCGGCCGCCACGGTCGCGGCAGACAAACCGGCAGGGCCGGCGCCGACCACAGCGATTTTCTTGATCTGCTGCACCGGCAGGTAATTGAGCTCGGTTTCGTGGCAGGCACGCGGGTTGACCAGGCAACTGGTGAGCTTGCCGCCGAAGGTGTGGTCGAGACAGGCCTGGTTGCAACCGATGCAGGTGTTGATTTCATCGGCGCGACCTTCGGCAGCCTTGTTGACGAAGTCCGGGTCGGCAAGAAACGGCCGCGCCATCGAGACCATGTCGGCATCGCCTTCTGCGAGGATCTGCTCGGCAATTTCCGGGGTGTTGATGCGGTTGGTGGTGATCAGCGGAATGCTCACCGAGCCGCGTAGCTTGGCCGTAACCTTGCTGAACGCCGCGCGCGGCACCTTGGTGGCGATGGTCGGTATCCGCGCTTCGTGCCAGCCAATGCCGGTGTTGATGATGGTTGCGCCAGCCTGCTCGATGGCTTTGGCGAGCGTAACGATTTCATCCCAGGTGCTGCCGCCCTCGACCAGATCGAGCATCGACAGACGGAAAATGATGATGAAGTTCGGCCCCACTGCTTCACGCACCCGGCGAACGATTTCCACCGGCAGACGCATGCGGTTTTCGTAACTACCGCCCCAACGGTCGGTGCGGTGGTTGGTGTGCGCGGCGAGAAACTGGTTAATGAAATAACCTTCCGAGCCCATGATTTCCACGCCGTCGTACTCGGCGGTCTGCGCCAGCACCGAGCAGGTGACGAAATCGCTGATCTGCTTTTCGATGCCTTCCTCGTCCAGCTCTTTAGGCTTGAACGGGTTGATCGGTGCCTGAATCGCGCTCGGTGCGACCTGCTTCGGGCTGTAGGCGTAACGGCCGGCGTGAAGAATCTGCATGCAGATCTTGCCGCCTGCATCGTGCACCGCGCGGGTGACGATGCGGTGCTTGAGCGCTTCTTCCTCGGTGGTCAGTTTTGCCGCCCCGGAGTACACCCCGCCCTCGTCGTTCGGACCAATGCCGCCGGTGACCATCAAGCCAACGCCACCACGGGCACGCTCGGCGAAATACGCTGCCATGCGTTCGAAGCCTCCCGGCTTCTCCTCAAGACCGGTGTGCATCGAGCCCATCAGGGTGCGGTTGCGCAGCGTGGTGAATCCCAGGTCCAGCGGGGCCAACAGGTGCGGGTAATGAGCGGCGGTCATCGGTAACTCCACAACGAGCGATCACGGAAAAGTTGCGGGAGCTCTTCGTCCCCCGTCAGTCATGCCCCACAGACTAAGAGTCGCGTTGCTGTCACTCAATGACCGTAACTGACAAGTTAATGATCAAAATGTGCAGCACCCCTTGGCAAGCACGGGCATGGGCCCTACCCTAGTCGGCACACTCTGTACCCGGTTGTTGTTGGTCTTCATGCGCAAACTTTTGTACCTGACGTTTTCCATGGCCCTTGTGGCTGTCCTGACCACCTACGCCATGTGGGCGGCAGACCGGCCGGCAGGGCATTACCTGTCGGACCTGCGCATCAAACTCGCGGTCGATCAAGGCACGCCCGCCGACCGTGGCAATCTGCTGGGCATCCAGCCGGAACTGTTTCCCACCGACTATCAAAGCCCTGAGCGCCTGCATCGCAAACTCGCGGCCTATTTGCAGCAGGCGCAGGATCAGGGCTTGCTGAATGAAAAAACCATCGTGGTGCTGCCCGAGCATGTCGGCACCTGGCTGATGATCAGCGGCGAGAAAGACGAGCTGTATCAAGCGCCCAACCTGGCCGAAGCGATGAACTGGCTGGCGGCAAGCAATCCACTATTGTTCGCTCGTGCCTGGCTCAGCGCCAAAGGCAACAACCGCCTCGACGATGCGCATCTGCGAATGAAGTCCAAGGCCATGGCCAAGGATTATCAGCAACTGTTCGGCGGCCTGGCCAGGGAGTTTCGCGTCACCCTCGTGGCCGGCTCCATCGTGCTGCCCGAGCCAAGCATTCGTGACGGTCAGCTCAAACCCGGCAGTGGCGCATTGTTCAACAGCAGCGTGGTGTTTGGCCGTGATGGCGTACCGCTCGGACAGCCGCAGCGGCAAATGCACCCGATCTTCGATCAGCGCGACGTGATCGAAGGCGAAGACAAGCACGCGATCAACGTGGTCGACACCCCCGCCGGACGCCTGGGCATCCTCATCGGCAGCGACAGCTGGTATCCGGACAACTACCGCAAACTCGACGAACACGGTGCGCAACTGATTGCCGTGCCTGCGTTCGTCGTCGGTCATGGCGTGTGGGATCAGCCGTGGGGCGGCTACAAAGGTTCGAGCACTCCGGGCTCGGTCAGCTTGAAACCGGGCGAAGTCAGCGAAGGTCAGGCCTGGCATCGCCTGACCTTGACCGCACAGCCGCCCAGCAGCCACGCGATTGCCGGGGTCAGCGTGTTCCTGCGCGGGCAGTTCTGGGACAAGTTGAGTTCCGGTCAGAGCTTCCTCAGCAGCAACGGCCAGCAATTCGCCGATGGCGATGCCCGTGGTGCGCGTTTGCTGAATATCTGGTTGTAAGCCATGAAGCCGCTGCCGATGCGTCTGGGAGATTTGTCGGTCGGCTTCGTGCACAGCCTCGCCGACGCCGTTCGCAGTCGCGGTGCCGATCCGCAACCTTTGCTTGAACAATACGGCCTGGATGCCGCACGGCTGGCCGAGGCCGGCGCACGGTTATCGATTCCGCGCTATATGCGCCTGGGCCACAGCGCGATCCAATTGACGGGTGACGCGGCGCTAGGGCTGCACATGGGCCAGCTCAGCCGTCTGAGCCAGGCCGGGCTGGCCGGCGTCACCGCCTCCCAAGCGCCGACCGTGCGTGAAGCCGCGCGCTGCCTGATCCGATTCGAACCGTTGTACGGCTCCAACTATCGCGGCCAGTCGAGCTTTCATGAAGACGCCAATGGCGCGTGGCTGCGCTTCTATTCGATCAGCCCGTACAACGCCTATAACCGCTTCGTGGTGGATTCGATCATCGCAGGCTGGTTGCATCAACTTTCCAGCGTCAGTCGTGAAGCGCTCAAGGCCGAGCGCATCGAGATCGAATTCGAACCGCCTGAATATCGTGATGTTTACAGCGTGCTCGGCGATTGCCCGATCCAGTTTGGCGCCGAGCGCAATCAGCTACGCCTTAGCCTGAGCAGCCTGGCCCAACGCAACCCGGAACACTGCCCGAGCACCTGGCGCCACCTGCTGCAATTGTGTGAGCGGGAACTGGAGCAATTGACCCGCACCCGCAGCCTGCGCGAACGCATCACGCAATTGCTCGGGCCGTTGCTCAATGGTGGCCGGGAACCCGACCTGGAAGAAGTGGCGGCACGCCTGAAACTGCCGACCTGGACGTTGCGGCGCAAACTGGCCGAGGAAGGCACGCAGTTTCGCGCGATCCTCAATGACACCCGCCGCGACCTGGCAATGACTTACATCCGCGATACCGAACTGGCCTTTGGCGAAATCGCCTACTTACTGGGATTCGCCTCAGCCGAAGCGTTCCAGCGAGCCTTCAAACGCTGGAGCGGACAGACCCCGGGCGAGTTCCGCCGCAGTCATCGCAAAACGGCATAGAAGCCAGTTGCAAGCCGCCATCCACGAGCAGCAAGCAAGTGTTTAAAGCTCGGTCGCGTCGTCGGCAGGCTCGGGTTGATCCAGTTCATAGGCCTGGAATTCGAGCAGCTCTTCTTGATAGTCATCCATCGTGTCATCCCCCCTGCTGCTCTCTTGAATGGGCCTGAGCAAATGCCCAGCGCCTCGAGCATAAACTGCCCGTGTGAAGGAAAAGTGAAACCCAGCCTTCATCAATAAAACGTAGCAGGGGGTCAGGAATTTATCGCAGGATTTTTGTCAGGGGAATGTAACGAGATTTTAAGCCAACCCAAAATCGTTGTGGGAGCGGGCTTGCTCGCGAAGCGTCGGTACATTCAGCACTGATGAGACTGAACGTCCGTCTTCGCGAGCAAGCCCGCTCCCACAGTCAGTTGTGGTGAGGCTGAATTATTGGCCGGACGCAGGCATCGCCGGAATAGGCTCGGACGGCGGCGGGATGTCCGGGTTTGCCGGCGGTGTGATGGTTTCGGTCGCCGGGGCAGGTGCAGGTTCAGCGCTCGGCTCCGGTGTGATCGGAGCTGCCTCTGCAGGCGCAGCCACTGGTTCCGACGTCAAAGGTGCCTCCTCAGCGGGTGCAGGTGCAGGTGCAGGTTCAGCCGCAGGCGCCGGCGTCGCGACAGGCTCAGCCGCTGGCGTCGGGGCTGGGATTGGCGTTGGCGTTGGCGTTGGCGTTGGCACCAGCGCTGCCGGAGCGACCTTTGCCTCGGGCACACCCAGGTCCGCGTTCGGCTTCTCTTCGATATGCGCCGCTTTCTTAGCGTCCGCCGGCAGGAACTGCTCGACCAGCGTAAAGAAACGTTCGTAAAACTTCTGCGCCGTCACCGTCTCGCTGGCGACCTTGACCATCGAGTCGTCAGACGAACCGATCGGCATCGACACCGAACCCAACACACCCACACCGAGGCTGGCGGAATTGTTGGTCTTCTTCAGCGCATAACGATCCTGCAGGGCGTTCGCGAACATCGTGGCGTGGTGCCCCGCGCTGCCGTCATCGGCACAGACCACATTGAAGCTGATCTCCATGTGGGTTTCGCCGGTTTGCTGGAAGCTCTTGTGCCCGCTCACCAGTTTCGGGTCACTGCTGGTGATGATGTAGCCCTGGCTGAGCAACGCACGACGTGCCGCTTCGCAACTGACCGAGTCGGTCACCGGGTAATTGCGCGAAAACGTACCGGAGTCATCAAAGTTCTCATGCTCATACATCGGCTTGTCTTTCGAACAGCCGGCAACAGCGGTCAACAATAGCGCCAAACCGACAACACGCATGGGAGAGGAAATCAACATTGAACATCCTGAGAGAAAACAGCCTGGGGCGTATTGTGCAACAGATCGCGCCCCTGCGGCGTATGGATTAGTGTCTTGAGACAGCTACAACTTTAACGACACTCAATGGCACGCAAAAGTCGCGTTGCGTGTTGCTCGATGAAAACCCTGTCATCGAGTTGCAGTCGACCATAAAAAAACCCCGGTGTTGCGACCGGGGCTTTTGTCTTGCAGTTCAATCAGACATCAGAAACGCTTGATGTCAGCCTCGCTTTCCAACTGCTTGCGGTAGGCCGCGAAGTCCTGCTGACCTTCACGGGACGCGAGGAAGCGACGGTACTGAGCCTTCTCTTCATCGGTCGGTGCAGCCGCTTCGTTGACGCCGTTCAGGCGCACGATCATCAGGCTGCCGTCCGACAGGGTCACGCTGTTGAAGGTCGGCTTGTCCTTGGCAACCGGTTTCGGCATGCGGAACAGCGCCTGCAGAACGGCGGGATCAACACCTTCCTGCGCACGGGTCGCAGCTTCAGTGACTTTCCAGTTCTGACCGTCAACGGCCTTGTCCAGAGGCGCCTTGCCTTCGCGCAGATCAGCGATCAGCTTCTCGGCCTTGGTCTTGGCGGCGGCGCTGGCGTGCTCCTTGGTCAACTGAGTGCGGATGGCCGCGCTCACGCTTTCCAGAGGCAGTTGCGCAGGCTTCAGGTGCTCTTTGGCGCGCACTACGACCACGGTGTCCGGGTCGAGCTCGATGGCGGTGCTGTTGGCCCCCTCATCAATCACTTCAGTGCTGAACGCAGCGGTCACCACGGCGCGGTTGGCCGCAATACCTTCGCCACCTTCACGGCCAAATGGCTTGGAGGTGTGCACGGTGAGCTTCAGATCCGCCGCTGGCTGAGCCAAATCGGACGCTTCGAACGCCGAGTCTTCCAGTTGCTTGGTCGCCTCGACGAAACGCTGCTCGACCTGCGCGGCTTTCAGATCGCGGGTCAGCTTGTCTTTCAGGCTGGCCAGGGTCGGTACTTCCGGCGCTTCAACACCCAGCAGCTTGATCAGGTGATAACCGAAGTCGGTACGCACCGGCTCCGAAACCTGATCCTTGTTCAGCGAGTACAGGGCTTTTTCGAACGCCGGGTCGTAAACGCCTGGACCGGCATAACCGAGGTCGCCGCCATTGTTGGCCGAACCCGGGTCCTGCGAGAACTCCTTGGCCAGCGCTTCGAACTTCTCGCCCTTGGCCAGACGCGCCTGGACGTCTTCGATCTTCGCCTTGGCCTGGGCTTCGGTGGTCTTGTCGTTCACTTCGATCAGGATGTGCGCGGCACGACGCTGTTCCGACAGGTTGGCGATTTCTTTCTGATACGCCGCCTGCAGGTCTTCGTCCTTGACGGTAACCTGGTCGAAGAACGAAGCCTTTTTCAGCTCCAGGTAATCAATGACCACTTGATCCGGAGTCATGAATTCCTTGGCGTGCTCGTCGTAGTAAGCCTTGACCTCGTCATCGGTCAGCTTGACTGCAGCCAGGTCAGCCTTGATGTTCAGGGTGGCGAAATCGCGTGTCTGTTTTTCCAGACGGGCGAAGGCCAGCACTTCTGCATCGGTCACGAAACCGCTGCCCGCCACACCGGCGCGCAGTTGGCCGATCAGCATTTCCTGAGCCAGCATCTGGCGGAACTGCATGCGGCTGTAACCCAGTTGACGGATCACCTGGTCGAAACGCTCGGGGCTGAACTTGCCGTCGACCTGGAACTCAGGTGTCTGCAGGATGACTTGGTCGAGTGCGCCTTCAGAGAAAGCGAATTTCGCTTGTTCGGCGCCTTGCAGCAGCAGCTTGCGATCGATCAGACCCTTGAGGGCCGATTCGCGGAGCATTTTTTCATCGAGCAACGAAGCGTCGAAATCCTTGCCCAGCTGTTGCATCAGCTGACGGCGTTGCATGTCAACGGCCTGGCTCAGCTCGTTCTGGCTGATTTCTTCACCATTGACCTTGGCCGCCTCATTCTTGTGAGTGGTGGCCTGAAAAATGGCATCGAAACCGGTCAGGGCCATCAGTGCAACGATGACCCCGATAATGGTCTTGGCAATCCAGCCTTGTGAATTGTCCCTGATATTCTGCAGCATGCGTCCCCCAGAAACGGTTGAACTTCAAAATTAGGCAACCGTGGAGCGTGGGTAGAATCCGGATAGAAGAAAGGCGCATCCGAGGATGCGCCTTCTCGTAACTGGCGGAGCGGACAGGGCTCGAACCCTCGATCCCGGCGTTACAGGCAACTGTTCCAGCTACCTGCTCTACCGCTCCGCTGCCAAGTCAGGCATGACCCCGACCCGGATGGGTAAAAACTGAAACTTAGTTAACCGCTTCTTTCAGTGCTTTACCGGCTTTGAAACCTGGTTTTTTAGCAGCAGCGATTTGCAGCGTCTTGCCGGTCTGTGGGTTACGACCAACGCGAGCTGGACGATCAGTTACGGAGAAAGTACCGAAACCAACCAGAACAACGGAGTCGCCAGCCTTGAGAGCGCCAGTGACGGATTCGATTACAGCGTCCAGCGCACGGCCAGCAGCAGCTTTCGGGATATCAGCGGATGCAGCGATAGCATCAATCAGTTCCGACTTGTTCACTCTAAGTCCCCTTATATCTATTTTGAGATGATTCTAAGTTTTTTGGTGAAAGCAAAAACGAGTGCTGAATGGCCTACAGACACTTAAGAGCCGCTTTATAACAAGGGCTCTAAAAAGCTGTCAAGGAAGCCCCCCAGGCAAAAACGTATTAATGCGTGCTAATTCTTTCCTTAGAGTCAGACTCGCGCTTTTCATCCTTGGCAACTATCTCGGGAGCCACATCCGGCAAGGGCTCCGGCGCGTATTGCAGCGCAATTTGCAGGACCTCGTCAATCCATTTAACCGGTTTAATCTGCAGATCCTGCTTGATATTGTCAGGAATCTCCTTCAGATCGCGCACGTTCTCTTCCGGAATAATCACAATCTTGATTCCGCCGCGATGTGCCGCGAGCAGTTTTTCCTTCAGACCACCAATTGCCAGTACCTGACCACGCAAAGTGATTTCACCGGTCATGGCGACGTCGGCCCGCACAGGAATGCCGGTCAACGCGGAAACCAGCGCCGTGCACATGCCCACACCGGCGCTAGGACCGTCTTTCGGGGTCGCCCCTTCCGGCATGTGAATATGCGTGTCGCGCTTCTCGTGGAAGTCCAGGGGAATGCCCAGGCTTTTGGCACGGCTGCGGACTACAGTGAGCGCGGCAGTGATCGACTCGACCATTACATCACCCAGCGAACCCGTCTTGATCAATTGACCTTTACCCGGCACGACAGCGGCTTCGATGGTCAGCAATTCGCCGCCGACCTGCGTCCAGGCCAGCCCGGTCACCTGACCGATCTGATCCTGTTGCTCGGCCAGGCCGTAGCGGAATTTGCGCACGCCGAGGAAGTGTTCCAGCAGATCAGCTGTCACTTTCACCGAGAAGCGTTTTTCCAGCGCATGCTCTTTCACAGCCTTGCGGCAGACCTTGGCGATCTGACGTTCGAGGCCACGCACACCCGCCTCACGGGTGTAGTAACGGATGATGTCGCGAATCGCCTCCTCGTCGAATTCCAGTTCGCCCTTCTTCAGGCCGTTGGCGGCAATCTGCTTTGGCGAGAGATATTTGACGGCAATGTTGATCTTCTCATCTTCGGTGTAACCCGGCAGACGAATGACTTCCATGCGGTCCAGCAGCGCCGGCGGAATGTTCATCGAGTTCGAGGTGCACAGGAACATCACATCGGACAGATCGTAATCGACTTCCAGATAGTGATCGTTGAAGTTGTGGTTCTGCTCCGGATCGAGCACTTCCAGCAACGCCGACGCCGGGTCGCCACGCATGTCGCTGCCCATTTTGTCGATTTCATCGAGCAGGAAAAGCGGGTTGCGAACGCCCACTTTAGTCATTTTTTGAATCAATCTTCCTGGCATCGAACCGATGTATGTCCGGCGATGACCACGAATTTCCGCTTCGTCACGCACACCACCGAGGGCCATACGCACGAATTTACGGTTGGTGGCGTGGGCAATCGACTCCGCCAGCGAGGTTTTACCCACACCCGGAGGACCGACCAGGCACAACACCGGACCACGGATTTTCTTCACGCGCTTCTGTACGGCGAGGTATTCAAGGATGCGCTCCTTGACCTCTTCGAGGCCGTAGTGATCGGCGTCGAGAATGTCTTCGGCACGGGCCAGATCCAGGCGCACCTTGCTCTGGGCCTTCCACGGCACTTGCACCAGCCAGTCGATGTACGAGCGCACCACGGTGGCTTCAGCCGACATCGGCGACATTTGCTTGAGCTTGTTCAGCTCGGCCGTGGCTTTGGCCAGAGCGTCTTTTGGCAGACCAGCGGCATCGATGCGCTTTTTCAGCTCTTCGATTTCATTGTGACCTTCATCACCGTCGCCGAGCTCTTTCTGAATGGCCTTCATCTGCTCATTCAGATAGTACTCGCGCTGACTGCGCTCCATTTGCTTCTTGACGCGGCCACGAATGCGTTTTTCGACTTGCAGCAGATCGATCTCGGCGTCCAGTAGGGCCAGAACGTGCTCGACGCGTGCCGACAAGTCGATGATTTCGAGAATTTCCTGCTTCTGCTCGATTTTCAGCGCCATGTGCGCGGCCATGGTGTCGACCAGGCGGCCCGGCTCATCGATGCTGTTGAGCGACGACAGGACTTCAGCCGGGACTTTCTTGCCCAGCTGCACATATTGTTCGAATTGCGACAGCAAGGTGCGCACGAACACTTCGGACTCACGCTCGGCTGTATCGACTTCTTCGATCAGTGACACTTCGGCACGGCAGTGGCCATCGACTTCGCTGAAGCGCTCGACGGTGCCCCGCTGCTCGCCTTCGACCAGAACCTTGACGGTGCCGTCAGGCAGCTTCAGGAGCTGCAGAACAGTGGCAATTGTACCTACGCGATAGAGAGCGTCTTCACCGGGATCATCATCAGCCGGGTTTCTCTGGGCCAGCAGCAGGATCTGCTTGTCGCCCGTCATCGCGGCCTCGAGGGCTTCGATGGATTTCTCGCGCCCCACGAACAGCGGGATAACCATGTGCGGATAAACCACGACATCACGCAATGGCAGGAGAGGCAATTCGATGGTTGTCTTCATGATTTCGCCTCTACGGCGGCCATATGGCCGTAATCAGATGGAATTGAGCTTGAAACCAAGATGGGGGCTGCCTTGAAAAAAAACAAGCGCAAAGCGGATGTAAAAAATGACATAAAAAAAAAGAGGCCCGAAGGCCCCTTCTTTGTTGCGGCGCGGTGGACGCTTACGCGTCCGGCGCTGCCTTGGCAGTCGGCTCACTGTTTTCGTAGATATACAGTGGCTTGGACTTGCCTTCGATCACGCTTTCATCGATCACGACTTTGCTCACCTCGGACTGCGAGGGGATTTCGTACATCGTGTCGAGCAGTACACCTTCGAGAATCGAGCGCAGGCCACGGGCACCGGTTTTACGTTCCAGGGCACGCTTGGCGACCGATTTCAGGGCGTCGGTGCGGAATTCCAGATCCACGCCTTCCATCTCGAACAGCTTGGCATACTGTTTGGTCAGAGCATTTTTCGGCTCGGTGAGAATCTGCATCAGCGCAGCCTCGTCGAGTTCGTCCAGCGTCGCAAGAACTGGCAGACGACCAACGAATTCCGGAATCAGACCGAACTTGACCAGATCGTCAGGCTCGACTTCACGCAGGGATTCGCCGACTTTCTTGCCTTCTTCCTTGCTGCGCACTTCTGCGTTGAAACCGATGCCGCCCTTGGTGGAACGGTTTTGAATAACCTTTTCCAGACCGGAGAACGCACCACCGCAGATGAACAGGATGTTACGGGTGTCGACCTGCAGGAATTCCTGCTGCGGATGCTTGCGGCCACCTTGCGGCGGTACGGAAGCGACCGTGCCTTCGATCAACTTGAGCAAGGCCTGCTGCACGCCTTCACCGGAAACGTCCCGGGTGATCGACGGGTTGTCGGACTTGCGGGAAATTTTGTCGATTTCGTCGATGTAGACAATGCCCATCTGGGCCTTCTCTACGTCGTAATCACATTTCTGCAACAGCTTCTGAATAATGTTCTCGACATCTTCACCCACGTAACCCGCCTCGGTGAGGGTGGTTGCGTCGGCGATGGTGAACGGAACGTTCAGCAAGCGGGCCAGCGTTTCGGCCAGCAGGGTTTTACCCGAGCCGGTCGGGCCGATCAGCAGGATGTTGCTCTTGCCGAGTTCGACGTCGTCAGCCTTTTTGTCACGCTGATTCAGGCGCTTGTAGTGGTTGTACACCGCTACGGCCAAAACCTTTTTCGCACGCTCCTGACCAATGACGTACTGGTCAAGGATGCCGCTGATTTCTTTGGGCGAAGGCAATTTATGCGCGCTGCTTTCGGCCTGGGCTTCCTGCACCTCCTCACGGATGATGTCATTGCACAGGTCGACGCACTCGTCGCAGATAAAGACCGAGGGGCCGGCAATCAATTTGCGCACTTCATGCTGGCTTTTGCCACAGAAGGAGCAATAGAGCAGCTTGCCGTTGTCCTCGCCGTTGCGGGTGTCAGTCATTCGTTCGATCCAAATCCGATAGGCTTGCAACACAAGATGAAGGCTATTGCGGGCTTTTTCAAGCCCGCCGCTGATCGGACCAGCCGACCAGGCCTATTTTGAGCTGCTTATTTTTAAGCTGGACGCTGGTTGATCACTTCGTCGATCAGGCCATATTCCTTCGCAGCTTCTGCACTCATGAAGTTGTCGCGATTGGTATCGCGCTCGATTTCTTCCAGAGTGCGACCGCTGTGCTTGGCCATCAGCATGTTCAGACGCTCGCGGATGAAGAGGATTTCCTTGGCATGGATTTCGATATCCGAAGCCTGGCCCTGGAAACCGCCCAGTGGCTGGTGAATCATCACACGCGAATTCGGCAGGCAGAAACGCTTGCCCGGAGCACCTGCGGTGAGCAGGAATGCACCCATGCTGCACGCCTGACCGATGCAAGTGGTCGACACGTTGGGCTTGATGAACTGCATGGTGTCGTAGATCGACATGCCCGCCGTCACCGAACCGCCCGGAGAGTTGATATACAGATGGATGTCCTTGTCCGGGTTTTCCGCTTCAAGGAACAGCAGTTGCGCACAGATCAGGTTGGCCATGTAGTCCTCTACCGGACCAACCAGAAAGATCACTCGCTCCTTGAGCAGGCGCGAGTAGATGTCGTAGGCGCGTTCGCCACGAGCGGACTGCTCGACAACCATCGGGACCAGGCCGCCTGCGGCCTGGATATCAGAGTTCTGCTGAATATAAGAATTACGGAACATGCTCTGCAGTCGCTCCCAAATAGTTATGTCTTGAATACGCATAAGCCAGCTCGAGAGCTGGCTTATGGTGTGCACTTCTAACGCAAAATCAATCAGTCGGCTGTTGGAGCTTCTACCGGCTTGACCGCTTCTTCGTAAGAGACCGATTTGTCGGTCACACTAGCTTTCTGCAGAACAGTATCCACAACTTGTTCTTCCAGCACAACCGAACGGACTTCGTTCAGTTGCTGCTCGTTCTTGTAGTACCACGACACAACCTGCTCAGGCTCCTGATAAGCCGAAGCCATTTCCTGAATCATCTCGCGAACGCGGGCTTCGTCAGGCTTCAGATCGAATTGCTTGACCACTTCAGCAACGATCAGGCCCAGCACGACGCGGCGCTTGGCTTGCTCTTCGAACAGCTCGGCCGGCAGTTGATCAGGCTTGATGTTGCCGCCGAACTGCTGAACTGCTTGCACGCGCAGACGGTCAACTTCGTTGGACAGCAGAGCCTTGGGCACTTCAATCGGGTTGGTGGCCAGCAGACCATCCATTACCTGATTCTTGACCTTGGATTTGATTGCCTGACGCAGTTCACGCTCCATGTTCTTGCGAACTTCGGTGCGGAAGCCGTCGATGCCGCTTTCCTTGATGCCGAACTGGGCGAAGAACTCTTCGTTCAGCTCAGGCAGTTTTGGCTCGGAAACGGTGTTGACGGTCACGGTGAACTCGGCGGTCTTGCCAGCCAGATCCAGGTTCTGATAGTCCTCTGGGAAGGTCAGGTTCAGAACGCGCTCTTCGCCGGCTTTAGCACCCACCAGGCCTTCTTCAAAGCCAGGAATCATGCGACCGGAACCCAGCACCAGCTGAGTACCTTTGGCGGAGCCGCCAGCGAAAACTTCGCCGTCAACCTTGCCAACGAAATCGATGTTCAGTTGGTCTTCGTTCTGGGCAGCACGGTCAGCCACTTCAAAACGGGTGTTCTGCTTGCGCAGGATGTCGAGCATCTTGTCCAGATCAGCGTCAGCCACTTCAGCGCTCAGACGCTCAACGGTGATGCCGTCGAAACCGGCAACGGTGAACTCAGGGAACACTTCGAAGACAGCAACGTATTCCAGATCCTTGCCAGCTTCGAGCGACTTTGGCTCGATCGAAGGCGAACCGGCAGGGTTCAGCTTCTGCTCAACCACGGCTTCGTAGAAGGAGGACTGGATTACGTCGCCTACAGCTTCCTGACGAGCATCGGCACCGAAACGGCGCTTGATTTCGCTCATTGGCACTTTGCCTGGACGGAAGCCAGCAATCTTGGCCTTTTGGGCAGTCTGCTGCAGACGCTTGTTGACCTGAGTCTCGATGCGCTCAGCCGGCACGGTGACGCTCATGCGGCGCTCGAGAGCAGTAGTATTTTCAACAGAAACTTGCATGGATATTCCTCGTTGCACAGACGTTAGCCGGCCGTTTCCGACCCCAGAATCAAGGGCATGCATTCTAGTGGGTCAAACTCAAGAAGTCACCCTACTGGAAACGGGTAAAAAAACAGCGGGCAATTTAACGGGATCGATGCACGAATGCAGCGCACCCCACGGACGATTACAACCCATTCACGCCAGGGCTCTGCGCCAGCCGCTCCTATATATAGAAGGAACTGCCAATCACTCCCTGACAGCCATTCTTGCGAACAAGTACGGCAGGCAGCGCAGCATCATCGAGCAACATTAATTCGACGAAGCGCACTGCCCTGCAGCGCGAAATCGGCAAGCGCCGGATTTCAAACCGCTAAAAACAAAAAAGGCGCCAGACTGTTAAATCTGGCGCCTTTCGAAATATGGGGTGGACGATGGGGATCGAACCCACGACAACGGGAGTCACAATCCCGTGCTCTACCAACTGAGCTACGCCCACCATATTGCGTAACAAAAAAGCCAATCAACTTCTTTGTTGAAACCCCAAACACACCACAGGCATGAATGAAGCTTGTTTGGTGCGGATGAAGAGACTCGAACTCTTACGCCTTGCGGCGCTGGAACCTAAATCCAGTGTGTCTACCAATTCCACCACATCCGCGGATGAAGCTTTTTAAAGCAAAGGCGCCAGACTGTTACATCTGGCGCCTTTCGAAATATGGGGTGGACGATGGGGATCGAACCCACGACAACGGGAGTCACAATCCCGTGCTCTACCAACTGAGCTACGCCCACCATATCGCGCTACTTGTGCCAAAGCTGCCTAATGGCGCACCCGGCAGGACTCGAACCTGCGACCATCCGCTTAGAAGGCGGATGCTCTATCCAGCTGAGCTACGGGCGCCTTGTTAATCTGTACTCTTAAAGGACTACAAACTAAGTGCTTTCCAGCGTAACAGAACCTTAATTCCGCTTCGCCTTCTTAACCAGTGCTAGGCTGTGCCCGACAAGTGCGACGAATAGTATAGAGCGCTCCCAAGGTCGTCAAATCCTTTTTGAAAAAAATTCATTTAATTAAAGGAGTTAGGGGAATTTGCTGACCAAGCGCCTTTGCCCTCACCGTCTGACATGCGAGAATGCGTTCTCATTTTTTCCCCTCTCGATGGTTAATCACGCGCAATGACTGCACAACTAATCGACGGCAAATCGATCGCCGCCAGCCTGCGCCAGCAGATCGCCAAACGAGTTGCCGAGCGTCGCCAGCAAGGCCTGCGCACTCCCGGCCTCGCGGTGATCCTGGTCGGCAGCGATCCTGCCTCTCAGGTTTATGTCTCGCACAAGCGTAAAGACTGTGAAGAGGTTGGTTTCCTCTCTCAAGCCTACGACCTGCCCTCTGAAACAACGCAAGAAGCCCTGACCGATCTGATTGATCGCCTCAACGACGACCCTGCGATCGACGGCGTCCTGCTGCAGCTCCCGCTGCCGGAGCACCTCGACGCGTCGAAACTGCTCGAGCGCATCCGCCCGGACAAAGACGTCGATGGTTTCCATCCTTATAACGTCGGTCGTTTGGCCCAGCGCATTCCGCTGCTACGCCCGTGCACGCCCAAAGGCATCATGACGCTGCTGGAAAGCACCGGCGTTGATCTTTATGGCCTGGACGCAGTGGTTGTCGGCGCTTCCAACATCGTCGGTCGCCCGATGGCGATGGAACTGCTGTTGGCCGGTTGCACCGTGACCGTGACCCACCGCTTCACCAAGGATCTGGCCGGGCATGTCGGTCGTGCCGATCTGGTGGTCGTGGCCGCCGGCAAGCCGGGCCTGGTCAAGGGCGAATGGATCAAGGAAGGCGCGATTGTGGTCGACGTTGGCATCAACCGTCAGGATGACGGCAAGCTGGTCGGTGATGTCGTGTACGAAACCGCCCTGCCACGCGCTGGCTGGATTACTCCAGTACCGGGCGGCGTTGGTCCGATGACCCGCGCCTGCCTGCTCGAAAACACCCTCTACGCCGCAGAAACCCTGCACGCCTGAGTCGCGTTTTCAGCCATGACGGAACCCGCCTCGTGCGGGTTTTTTCATGCCTGAGAAAAAACTGTAACCGTTCGCCGGAAACCCCTCTTTTTACAGGCCTTTTCACGAGATTTTCAGGTCGCTCAAACAACCATCGACAGATCTTCAGCCATACTTCTAGAATGCGACGCTTTAAGAAATAACCCGTTACAAACTAACGGAATATCCAACCTTTATGAGTTCGCCCGCGTGAAAATTCGTCTTTCGATTCTGAGCCTGTTTTTTGCTTTTTCAGGCACATTCATCACGCCAACGATCAACGCTGCGGAAACCACAGCTGCTCCCCGCGACGCTTCGTCCCTGAAGATCGCCTCCGGCAGCGCCCTGCTCATGGATATGCAGACCAACAAAGTCATCTATTCCAGTAACCCTGACGTGATCGTGCCGATCGCTTCCGTCAGCAAACTGATGACTGGCCTGGTAGTGGTTGAAGCCCGGCAAAACATGGACGAATGGATCAATGTCGATATCAGCAGCACCCCGGAAATGAAGGGTGTGTTCTCCCGGGTCAAACTGAAAAGCGAACTGCCGCGTCGCGAGATGCTGCTGATCGCTCTGATGTCCTCGGAAAACCGCGCGGCGGCCAGTCTCGCGCATCACTATCCGGGTGGCTACGCAGCCTTTATCGCGGCGATGAACGCCAAGGCCAAGGCCTTGGGCATGACCAACACCCACTTCGTTGAGCCGACAGGCTTGTCCGAGCGCAACGTTTCCACGGCGCGCGACCTGAGCAAGTTGCTGGTGGCCGCGAGCAAGCATCCGATTCTCAGCGAGCTCTCCACCACCAAGGAAAAGACCGTGGCGTTCCGCAAGCCCAATTACACCCTGGGTTTCCGTAACACCGATCATTTGGTCAACAAGGCCAACTGGGACATCAAGATCACCAAAACCGGCTTCACCAATCCGGCGGGCCACTGCCTGGTGTTGGTGACGAAGATGGGCAATCGCCCGGTCGCCCTGGTGATTCTCGACGCGTTCGGCAAATACACCCATTTTGCCGATGCCAGCCGTATTCGCAGCTGGGTCGAAACCGGCAAGAGTGCCAGCGTGCCTGCGGTAGCGCAGCAATATAAGGCGGAAAAAAACCTCAAGTCGCGCCAGAGTGGCGTGGTTGAGGCTTCGAAGTAGGGAGTAACAGGCCCTTTCAGACCTGCCCCACTGTGGCGAAGGGATGCATCACCTCCCCACATGGCCCTCGACTGTTACGCCAATGAACACTCAATCATTGGGCAACGGCATCTGATCATCATCCGGAATCCCATCCCCCGCACTCGGGTCTCGCGAAGGTTCCGGGGTCAGCACAGCAGGTCTCGCCATCGGGTCGCGCAGCGGGCTGTCCGGGTTCAGCACCGGATCAATGTCCGGCTCCGGCGTGGTTGGCACGCTGTCGGGCTTTTGGTCATCGAAGCTCGAATCGGTACTCATACGCACCTCCCGTCAAGGTTTCAGATCGGCTAACGGATCGTAGGGTTTGGCCGGTTTCCTGTCGTCGTCACCCGGCTCCACATCCTTTGGCGCCTTTGCGGGGCCGATGGGATCAACTTGCGGATCGGAGACGTCCGGAGAGTCCGGGTCGAAGCCCAGGTCATTGCCGGAGGAATGCTCAGTGGAATGCGGGCCGTCTGGATTTTGGGGATCTGCCATGTTCGCCTCCTGTGTGGCCCGAGAAACGGGCTATATCCTTAAGAGGCGTGCCAGGCGTCGTTGTGCCCGGCAAATGACGAACGGACACTCAATGTGCAGCCAAAGCCTTTCTCGCCCGCGCGGCTTCGTTTTCCTGACCCGCCTGGGCCAACTCATCAGCGGCCTTCAGCCAGCGCTGGCGGTCGACGGCAGCCGGGATCTGGTTCGGTTTCTGGATCAGGATTGCCCAGCCACCGGATTTTTCCAGCGCCGATTCAAAGGCGCTGAAGCTCATCAACTCGCGGCGATTCATCCCCGCGCGCAATAGCACCTTCTGTTTGTTGCGGTCGTAACCCGACAAAATCGCGTAACGCGGTTCGGCCCAGAATGCCGAGCCTTCGCTGAAGCGCACCATCACCGGATAGCCCGCGGCGACTTGCGTCAACAGCGCCGGCAGGTTGCTGTCGAGCGGATAGACCACCATGCCGTACTCGCGAGCAAGGCTTTGCATGTTCTGCTGCAATTTATCCTCGGCACCCGGCAGGTGCAGCGGCTTTTCCAGCAACCCCGGCGTGATCACGATGCCCTGCTGCGACAACAGGCTGGCGAGCACCTGCGGGCCGCTCTGATTAGCCTGACCACGGTAGAACGTGCCGCTCAGCTCGACCCGCTCGGGCAGACGCTTGAGTTCTGGCGCGACACTGCCTGCACACCCGGCCAACGCCAATGCACACCCGGCGGCCAACAACGCTGCACGCATTCGAGAAAATACCTGGACCATCGTCACTCTCTGTTCAGACGCCGGTCATCGTGTTCCGGCAACGTCGCCGATCATAGGGCTGCTGAAGCTCGCGGTATAGCTTTAAGCGGCAGACAGATTGATTGCATAGAGCAAACTGATTGGTCATCAGCGACCTTTGGTCAATAGTCTGAAACACCTCATTGACTAGACTGTCAGTGGAAAAGAACGAAACGAAAAAAGTGGGCGCCCGACGCAGGGCAAAGAGGAGGCATTGATGAGCCTGACCATGACTATCGTAATGTTGATCGCCGGCTGGCTGGCTGTGGCCACTGCCATGCTGTGGGGCGTATTGCGCATTTCCCGACGCCACCATCACCACCCTGTCCAGCCTGCACCGCTGGAAAAAACCGCGAAGCACCGCGTGCGTCACGCAACTGCGCACTGACCCGCAGAAAACAAAAAGGCCCCCTGGACTCGATGAGTTCAGGGGGCCTTTTCGTTTATCGGCCGTTACGCCTGGGCAGCCAGTTTCTTCTGCTTCGAACGACGGGACATCATGTTCAACACCTCAATCGCGGCCGAGAAAGCCATCGCGGCATACACATAACCTTTCGGTACGTGGGCGCCGAAGCCTTCGGCGATCAGGGTCATACCGATCATGATCAGGAAGCCCAGAGCCAGCATCACCACGGTCGGGTTGTCGTTGATGAACTTGGCCAGCGGTTCAGCCGCAAACAGCATCACCAGTACCGAAACGACTACCGCGATGACCATGATCGGCAAATGCTCGGTCATGCCGACAGCGGTAATGATGCTGTCAATCGAGAACACCATGTCGAGCATCAGGATCTGGCCGATAGCGGCGGCAAAACCAAGCGTCACGGTCGAGGTCGCCGTCTTCGGATCGTCCGGCGCCGGGTCCATGCTGTGATGAATCTCGGTCGTGGCTTTCCATACCAGGAACAGGCCACCGGCAATCAGGATCATGTCCTTCCAGGAGAACGCCTGGCCAAGAACTTCAAACACCGGCTCGGTCAACTGCACGATGAACGCGATGGTACTCAACAGCGCCAGACGCAGAATCAGCGCCATGCCGATACCGATGCGGCGCGCCTTCTGCCGATGCTGCACGGGCAGTTTGTTGGTCAGGATCGAGATAAAGATCAGGTTATCGATGCCGAGCACGATCTCCATCACCACCAGCGTGGCCAAGGCAATCCAGGCGGCTGGGCTGGCGGCGAGTTCTAACAGATATTCCATGGGTCAGTCCTGACTCTGTGTAAGGCGGTTTAGATAGTCTTGGAGGAAGATTCGGATGTTTGCGAATCTTTTTCCGGGGTTTCCTTTTTCTCGATCAACCCGCCAGTGGCATCGCTAAGCGCTTGCTCGGCGGCCTTGTGGGTATCGTCAATCGCTTGCTTGGCGCTTTCGGCGGCCTTGCCCATCAACTGCTGAGCGCTTTTCTCGGCCTGATCGCAACCGGCCAGAAGCAGTAAAGACGTAAACATCAAAGCAGGCATTGTGTATTTCATGAGACTTCCTTCGAATGAACAGACAGGGTCACAGACCGACCGTCGATGGATGGGCATTCTAGGGAGGCAAACACTTCAGGAAAATTCGTATTTTTAGCGGCTATACTTCGATTTTTACGAAGTGAAGATCGCCATGCTCAACTACCGACAACTGCACTACTTCTGGGTGGTGGCCAAGACCGGCAGCATCGTGCGCGCCTGCGAGCAGCTGAATCTGACGCCACAGACCATCAGCGGGCAGATTTCTCTGCTCGAACACACCTACGGCATCGAGTTGTTCAGACGCGTGGGCCGGCAACTTGAGCTCACCGAAGCCGGCAGACAGGCCCTGCCCTACGCCGAGCAAATGTTCCAGCTCGGCGGCGAACTGGAACTGATGCTGCGCGCCCAACCCAATGAACAGCAGATTCTGTTCCGCGTTGGCGTGGCGGATGTGGTGCCGAAATCCATCGTTTATCGCTTGATCGCACCGACCATGGAACTGAACGAGCCGCTGCGCATTACCTGCCGTGAAGACAAACTGGAGCGCTTGCTGGCGGATCTGGCGATTCAGCGTCTGGATCTGGTGATTTCCGACAGCCCGATGCCCTCGCACCTGGACATCAAAGGCTATAGCCAGAAACTCGGTGAATGCGGCATCAGTTTTTTCGCCACCGCCGAACTGGCGGCACGCTACGGGCAGGATTTCCCGCGCAGCCTGCACGGCGCGCCACTGCTGATTCCAGGGGCAGAAACCGTGGTGCGCAGCCGCTTGCAGCGCTGGTTCGCCGAGCAACAGATTCAGCCGCAAATCGTCGGCGAATTTGATGACAGTGCCTTGATGCAGGCGTTCGGCCAATCGGGTAGCGGAATTTTTATCGGCCCGAGCGTGATTGCCGATGAGGTGAAGCGCCAGTACGGCGTCGAACTGATTGGCCAGACCGACGCCGTGACGGAGTCGTTCTATGCCATTTCGGTGGAGCGCAAGGTCAAGCACCCCGGCATCGTTGCGATTACCGAAGGTGCCCGACGCGAGCTGTTTACCGCGTTATGAGACTTGGGCGCAGAGTTCACGCGGTTTCAACGTCATCAGCACCATCGCGAGGAATACCGACAGCAGAATGAACCCGGCAGCGGCAAAGCCGAGGAAGCCCAGCCCCGCACTGTCGATGACCCGGCCACCGACGATGGCGCCCAGCCCGATCCCCAGATTCGCCCCGGCAATATTCAACGAGGCGGCAAACGCTGGCGCTTCTGGCGCGGCTTTCATCAGGCGCACGTGGCTGACGAGGAACAATGCAGCCTGGGTCACGCCCCAGATGCCCATCGCCACTGCCAGGCCCAGCGTCGAATGGATGTTCGGCACCAGCGAGACCATACCGGCAATCATGAAGGCGCAGAACAACACGGACGCCCCCAATGGATGCCGGTCCACTGCCCGGCCGCCCAACGAGTTGCCAATCAGCCCGACCGCACCGAAGCCCATCAAGCACCAACCGACCACAGTGCCGTTGAAACCGGCGAGGCGTTCAAGAATGTCGGCCAGGTAGGTGTAAGCGGTAAACATGCCGCTGAACACCAGAATCGACAGGACGATATGACCGATCATCAACGGGCTGCGCAGGATCTTGAACTGCGAGCGGAGGCTGACCTGATGCTGGTGCAGGCTGGTTTTCGGCAAGTAAACGAACAGCAACAAAGCCTTGGCAAAGGCGATCACCGCCAGAATGCCAAAGGCACTGCGCCAGCCGAACGCATCGGAAATCAGCGTGCCGACCGGGATGCCGAACACCGTAGCGCAGACAATGCCGAAGCCGATCTTGGCGATGGCGCGACCGGCGAAATCCGGGCCTACGATGTCCACCGCCGTTTCGCTGGCCAATGCCCAGAATACCGGCAGACCGAGCGCCGGGATCAATCGGGCAAACGCCATCACCCAGATATTCGGTGCCAGCGCCGCGACGGTATTGGCCAGGCCAAACATGATCAGGATGCTGATAAACAGTTTGCGCCGCTCGAAGCGGGCGAAATATGCGGTCAAGAAAGGCCCGAACATCGCCACGGTAAAAGCGAATAGAGTCACCAGCAACCCGGCCTGCGGGATGGTGACTTCGAGGTCTCGGGCAATCGCCGGCAACAGGCCGACGATGACGAATTCCGTAGTCAGCACCGTGAAACCGGCAGCAGACAACAGAAGAATGGGCAACAGCATGCGCAACTCCAGAAAAACGACGACACCAGCGATGACCCGAAGGCCCGCTGGCAGAACTTGAAAATAAGGATGCGCAATCTTAACAGAGTGTGTCCGGTCTGACTTGCTCAAACCTGCCGACTTTGTTGCCTGATCCGGTGGCAGATCGTCACATGCCTGAAGGATAAGGCCTACGCTGTGATAAAGTCCGCGCCCTGAAAAACGTACACCCTGATCAGCGACGTTTTCAAGACGCTGATGTCGATTCGACTTTCGGCTCGTGCCTGCCCACGAGACCTCGCACCCTATAAAAACAGAGATGCCGTTATGACTGCTTCATCCCCTTCGCTACTGCAACGTTTGGGCAAACTGAGCCTGGTCACCCAGATCGTGATCGGCCTGATCGCCGGTATTGCGCTGGCCCTGATTGCGCCCGAACTGGCCAAATCCACGGCGTTCATCGGCAAGGTCTTCGTGTCGGCGTTGAAAGCCGTGGCGCCGATCCTGGTATTCGTCCTGGTGATGGCATCGATTGCCAACCACAAGCACGGTCAGGAAACCCATATCCGCCCGATTCTGTTCCTGTACCTGCTCGGCACCTTCAGTGCGGCGGTGGTGGCCGTTGTGGCCAGCATGATGTTCCCGTCCAATCTGGTGCTGGCGACTGAAAACGTCGCCGTGACAGCGCCGGGCGGCATCGCTGAAGTGCTGCAGAGCCTGCTGCTGAGCGTGGTGGACAACCCGGTCAGCGCCCTGATGAACGCCAACTTCATCGGTATTCTGGCCTGGGCCATCGGCATGGGCATTGCGATTCGCCATGCCGGCGACACCACCCGCGAAGTGCTGGGCGATCTGTCCAATGGCGTGACCGTCATCGTTCGCGTAGTGATTCGCTTCGCACCGCTGGGTATTTTCGGCCTGGTCGCTTCAACACTGTCCACCTCCGGTTTTGGCGCACTGATCGGTTATGCGCACCTGCTGGCCGTGCTGCTGGGCTGCATGCTCTTCGTGGCGCTGGTGATGAACCCGCTGATCGTGTTCTGGAAGCTGCGTCGCAACCCGTACCCGTTGACCCTCAAATGCCTGCGTGAAAGCGGCATCACCGCGTTCTTCACCCGCAGCTCGGCGGCGAACATTCCGGTCAATCTGGAATTGAGCAAACGTCTGGGCCTGCACGAAGACACCTATTCGGTGTCGATCCCGCTGGGCGCGACCATCAACATGGCCGGCGCGGCGATCACCATTACCGTGCTGGCTCTGGCTGCCGTGCACACACTAGGCATCACCGTGGACATTCCGACCGCGATCCTGCTCAGCGTGGTCGCAGCGATCTGCGCCTGCGGTGCGTCGGGTGTGGCCGGTGGTTCGCTGCTGCTGATTCCGCTGGCGTGCAGCCTGTTTGGCGTTCCGAGCGAAATCGCCATGCAGGTCGTGGCGGTCGGTTTCATCATTGGCGTGTTGCAGGACTCGGCGGAAACCGCGCTGAACTCGTCGACTGACGTGCTCTTTACCGCCGCAGCGTGCCTGGGCGAAGAGGCGAGAGCCCAACGCACCGCGTAGTCATCGCCGCAATGAAAAGCCCGCCGAGGTGTGAACCCGGGCGGGCTTTTTTGTGGCTGAGATCTTTCCCCCCTCACCCCAACCCTCTCCCCCAAGGGGGGCGAGGGGGGAAAGGGAGCTGATTGGTGTGCTGTTCAAAACCTGAGTTCGACTCGATAAATCAGCTCGGCGTACCTCGAACCAACAACGCGATCAGTCCCCTTTCCCTCTGGGAGAGAGTTAGGGTGAGGGGCTTTGACGTTTTAGAACGCGCCCATGTAATCGCGTTTACCCACTTCAACACCGTTATGGCGCAGCAGCGCGTAAGTGGTGGTGACATGGAAGAAGAATTGCGGCAGGCCGTAAGTCAGCAGATAAGCCTGACCGCTGAAGCGCTTCTCTTTCGGCGTGCCCGGACGAGTCACGATTTCGATGCCCTCCTTGCCATCGATCTGCTCTGGCTTGATCTCGCCGATGTAAGCCAGAACCTTGGCGATCAGGGCTTGCAGCTCGGCGAAAGTGGTTTCGGTATCGTCGTACTTCGGCACTTCGACTTCGGCCAGACGCGAGGAAACGCCTTTGGCGAAATCCACGGCAATCTGTACCTGGCGGGTCAGCGGGAACATGTCCGGAAACAGACGAGCCTGCAGGAAAGCGTTCGGGTCGATGTTTTTTTCGGTGGCGTGGGCTTCAGCCTTTTTCAGGACATCGCTCAAGGCGTTGAGCATTTGTTGAAAAACCGGGACGGATGCGGCGTACAGGGAAATGGTCATGGCAGTCTCGTGTGGTGGCTGGGTGGAACAAGGTGGCGATTATAGCCATGCTTGATGACCACACGGCTTGCCTTTTGTTTG
Source organism: Pseudomonas sp. EA_5y_Pfl2_R50 (assembly GCF_963970475.1). NCBI lineage: Bacteria > Pseudomonadati > Pseudomonadota > Gammaproteobacteria > Pseudomonadales > Pseudomonadaceae > Pseudomonas > Pseudomonas sp. EA_5y_Pfl2_R50. The sequence goes on from NZ_CAXAPT010000001.1 coordinate 514,175, forward strand.
GCAAGGATTAGGCTAGGCGCCTTCGACTGCAAAGGGAACGCGCGATGAACACCGATCAAGAATCCACCTTCGACGAACCACGGCTGAACGCCACGGAAATCCGCATTCTGGGCGCATTGATCGAGAAACAGGCGACCAGCCCGGAGACGTATCCGCTGACCCTCAATGCGCTAGTCCTGGCGTGTAACCAGAAGACCAGCCGCGAACCGGTGATGAACCTGACCCAGGGTCAGGTCGGTCAGAGCCTGCGTGCCCTCGAAGGTCGCGGCTTTGCCAAACTGGTCATGGGCAGTCGCGCCGACCGCTGGGAGCACAAGGTCGACAAGGCGCTGGAACTGGTCCCGGCGCAGGTGATTCTGAGCGGCTTGATGTTTCTGCGCGGCCCGCAAACCGTCAACGAACTGCTGACCCGCAGCGGTCGCATGCATGATTTCGAAGATGCCGAGCAGGTGGTGCATCAACTCGAGCGCCTGATCGCGCGCGGGTTGGCGGTGTTGATTCCGCGTCAGGCCGGGCAGCGCGAAGATCGCTACACCCATGCGCTGGGTGATCCGGCGGACATCGAGGCTGTCCTGGCGGCGCGGCAGAATCCGCAGGATCGCGGCTCTAGCGGCGGTGTTTCAGTGGAACGCATCGAAGAGCTGGAAGCGCGGATTGCCGCGCTGGAAGAACGCCTGGCCCGACTCGAATAATCCCTGTTTTATGGTGGGAGCGAGCCTGCTCGCGAAGAGGTTGTGTCAGCCACATCATTTATGAATGACACACCGCCTTCGCGAGCAAGCTCGCTCCCACAGGGGTTATTCACCATCCCAGTAATCAACACCATCCGCCTGCCGCGCCACCGCAACAAAGCCTGAGGCATTGCCCTCGGCATCCACCGTGAAGTGATCCATCACCGCATATTTGTTCGAGTCCGGGTACTCACAGATCTCCGGCTGCTGCTGGGTGCTCACCGCCAGATAACGCAATTCGCCCGCGCTGGTATTGATGATCTGATGCGCCTGCTCCGGCCCGCCCGGCGGACAGGCGATCACGTCGCCCTCACGGATCGGAAAACGCTCGGCGCCAAGCCGCACCTCACCCTCCCCGGCCACCACGTAGAACATCTCTTCATTGACCCGATGACTGTGAAACGGACTGCCGCGCATGCCTGGGGGCAGCGCGCACAGGCGATAGCCGAGCTTCTGCGCGCCCAGTTGCTGGCCGACCCGCGCCATGCGCTGCTGATAGCGTCCGGCGGTTTCGCCTTCGGGGGCGAGGGCTTCGGGCAGGGGTTCGAGTTCGACCAGATGCAGGTTGAGAATGGGTGGGTGCATGAGGGCCTCGGTCACGGTTTTTATGGTGGGCAAGTCTGGGCTTGCCAAGGAGGCAGTATAGGCATTGATGCCCGGCATGAAACCGCGTCGCAGCCTTCGCGCTCCCACAGGCGACCGCATGCCAATGTGGGGCGAGCCTGCTCGCGAAGAGGCACGCCCAGCCACCAAGGCACTCAATCAGCTACGGGCAAATGCCACCGCCGCCGCAAACTGCTCTTCGGTCGGTCGCACCCCGGTGTACAACACAAACTGCTCAAGCGCCTGAATCGCAATCACCTCAAGCCCGGTGATCACCCGCTTGCCTTCAGCCCGGCCACGCACGATCAGCGGCGTCTCCGACGGAATCGCCACCACATCAAACACGGTCTCGGCCGCCTGAATCACCTCAGCCTCAAACGCCAGTTGCCCGGCTTCCGGCCCGCCATCCATGCCCACGGGGGTGACGTTGACCAACATCTGCGGACGCTCATCACCCAGTTCCGCCTGCCAGCGATAACCCAGCGACTGCGCCAGCGCACGCCCGGCGCGCTCGTTGCGCGCAACGATCAAGCCATTCCGGTAGCCGCCGTCGCGTAGTGCACTGGCCACCGCTTTGCCCATGCCACCGCTGCCGCGCAGGGCGAAGGTCGTTTCCTTCGGCACCGCATGGGTTTCGAGCAATTGCGCGACGGCAATGTAATCGGTGTTGTAGGCCTTGAGATGGCCGTTGGTATTGACGATGGTGTTGATCGACTGGATCGCCGCCGCCGACGCATCCAGCTCATCGACCAGCGCAATGCACGCCTCCTTGAACGGCATCGACACGCCACATCCACGAATGCCCAGCGCACGAATGCCACCGACAGCCCCGGTGAGATCCTGGCTGCTGAACGCCTTGTAGTAGAAATTCAGACCCAGTTGTTCATACAAATGGTTATGAAAACGCAGACCGAAATTACCCGGGCGTCCGGACAGGGACATGCACAGTTGGGTGTCTTTGTTCGGGTTCATCTGCATGAAACTTCTCCTTCAAACGCACTTTCGGATAGACGGGATTAGCCAGCCCATCGGGTTCTGAACGATCATAGAGGCCGGTCTTAAAGGTGTTTTGTGGCCCTTGCACGGCCCGGTAAAGAAGCCGGTACAGACCTTACACAAAATTTACCCAACGGCTGTGCTGATTTTCAGAGTTTCGCTGTCTGAGAAGTATCCCCGCGACAACTGTGGGCCTGGTGCAGGCCCTGCCGCCGGGTCGAAGAACCGAGGAATTATCATGATTCGTAAACTCCCCATTATGGCCTTGTTGATTGGCTCACTGGCGGTCACAGGTCAGGCAGAAGCCGGTGGTGGCCACGGCTGGCAAGGCCCTGCGGTGTTTGGCGCGATCGTCGGCTCGGCCATCATCGGCTCGGCGCTGATCAATCAGAATCGACCGGTGTATGTGCAACAACAGCCGGTGTATGTTCAGCAACAACCGGTCTACGTGCAGCAACCGCCCCCCGTTTACTACCAGCCAGCGCCGGTGTACGTGCAACAACCGGTATATGTTCAGCCGGCCCCGGTGTATTACGGCCCGCCGCGCGGATACTACGGCAGGCCTCATGGCTACTATGGCGGCCCACGCTGGTAATCGAAACGCAAAGCCCCGCTTTTACAGCGGGGCTTTTTATGACCGTTGGTCGGCCAGCGTCTTAAAAAATCTCGCCAGGGTCGCTGTGAGGACAGTTTCACCGGCTAAAGTCGGCATGATTGATTGACCGTTGTGGGCATTTCCATAAAACGGTCATCTATTTGTCATGACGGAACCGCAATCTGAATCCGTCCGTAAACAACAGGTTGATAACAACAAGGACGACTGTATGCCAACACAAAACCCGCACCGCATCGTCGGCCTGTGCACCTCCAGCAAGGTGTACAGCGCCCTGACCGAGCTCAAACATCTGGAAGGCCATCGCTGCGCGAAGTTTCTCTCGCTGCTGGCGGAAAACCTTGTGCACAAAGGTCTGCTCAACGAGCGCGAAGTCATGCATATGCTCGATCAAGTGGTCGACTGAGCCAGCCCTCAACGGCGTCAATGACCACTATCGAAAGCGTTGATTGTCCGTAAAACCCGCGAATCTTTAAGGTGGCTCCATTGATAGATGGAGGTACCCGTCATGGCTCAGGTTCAAATCATGTCCGTAATCGGCAGCGCCGTTCCCGCGACGCTCAGAGCATCAGGCCTGCTCGCCTGCTGGTATCTGATGCGCGACGGCGAAGCCATCAGCGGCCCGCTGACCTCGTTGCCCGCCGCACAAGCGTTGTCGCAGAAGATCGTCAGCCAGCCGTTCCATGCTTAAGGCAATTGCACCTTGGGCTTGGTTTCGACGAACAACGCCCAGCTCGACATGAACAGCGCGGCGATCAATGGCCCGATCACAAAGCCGTTGAGGCCGAACACCGCGAGGCCACCGAGGGTCGAGATCAGAATCATGTAATCCGGCATTTTGGTGTCCTTGCCAACCAGAATCGGGCGCAACACGTTATCCACCAGCCCGATCACGAATACCCCGAACAACCCCAGTACCATGCCCTGCCAGATCATCCCGCTGAGCAGGAAATACACCGCCACCGGCGCCCAGACAATCCCCGCGCCCACCGCTGGCAACAGCGACAGAAATGCCATCAACACCGCCCACAACAAAGCGCTGGGGATGTCGAGAAACCAGAAAATCGCCCCGCCCAATGCACCTTGTGTCACGGCCACCAGCACATTGCCCTTCACCGTTGCGCGCACCACCCGGTTGAACTTCAATTGCAAGCGGCGCTTGTGATTCTCCTCCAGCGGTACAGCCGCGCGCACCTTGCGCGCCAGTTCGGCACCGTCGCGCAGAAAGAAAAACAGCAAGTACAGCATGATGAAAAAACTCACCACGAACTCGAAGGTTCCCTGCCCAAAACTGAACGCCTGACTGGCGAGCACCTGGCTGCCCTGCATCGCCGCTTTGACGATTTTCTCGCGCAGGGCATTCAGTTCGCCCATGCCGAAACGGTCGAGCAGATGCTGAAAGTACGGCGGCAGACTGTGTTTGAACTGCGCCAGATAGGCCGCGATGTCCAGTTCGCCGCTCTCGATGTTCTTGTATACCGTCGTCCCTTCCTGCACTAACAGCACGCTGACGATGATCACCGGCAGAATCGCGATTACCAGACATACACTCAACGTACACAGTGACGTCAGGTTGCGTTGCCAGCCGAATTTCGCCTGCAGCTTGCGTTGCATCGGCGTAAACAGAATACCGAGGATCACCGCCCAGAACACCGCGCCGTAGAACGGCAACAGAATCCAGATAAAGGCGACCGTCACCAAAAACAGCAGGATGGTGAGGGATTTGAATTGAAGACTTTTTGCGTTCATGTCCGGTCCATGTCAGTCAGGCGTCATGCACGCCCGAAACCTTAGTCCGCCGGGACGTGTGCGAGTGCCATCTTTTATTCATCGAGCATAGTTGCGGATTGGCGTGAACCCCTATGTTCTGCGCTGTGACTGCGCCCGCAAAAACACCCGGATCGTAGACGCAGATCAATAAATCCCCCGCCCGACCGCATTACCCTGCCGCACTTTTGCGATTGACCTTGCCATGACCCCGACCCTCGTCGCCCCCGAACTGCTCGCTCCCGCCGGCACCCTGAAAAACATGCGCTACGCCTTCGCCTATGGCGCCGATGCGGTCTACGCCGGCCAGCCGCGTTACAGCCTGCGGGTGCGCAACAACGAGTTCGATCACGCCAACCTGGCGCTGGGCATTCGCGAGGCTCAGGCGCAGGGCAAACGGTTCTATGTCGTGGTCAACATTGCGCCGCACAACGCCAAACTGAAGACCTTTCTCAAGGATCTGACGCCGGTGATCGAAATGGCACCGGATGCGCTGATCATGTCCGACCCGGGGCTGATCATGCTGGTGCGCCGGCATTTTCCGCAGATGCCGATTCACCTGTCGGTGCAGGCCAACACGGTGAACTGGGCAAGTGTCGAGTTCTGGCAGCAACAGGGCCTGAGCCGCATCATCCTGTCGCGGGAGCTGTCATTGGAAGAGATTGGCGAAATCCGCGAACAGGTGCTAGGCATGGAGCTGGAAGTGTTTGTTCACGGCGCGTTGTGCATGGCCTACTCCGGGCGCTGCCTGCTGTCGGGTTACCTGAACAAGCGTGACGCCAATCAGGGGAGCTGCACCAATGCCTGTCGCTGGAAATATTCCGCGCAGGAGGCCACGGAAAACCAGCTCGGCGAGATCGTCCAGACGTGCCAGCCCGAGCCGACCCTGGGCCTCGGCGCGCCCACCGATCAGGTATTTCTGTTGCAGGAGGCCAACCGCCCTGACGAGTTGATGCCCGCGTTCGAGGACGAACACGGCACCTACATCATGAACGCCAAGGATCTGCGCGCGGTGCAGCACGTCGAACGCCTGACCCGGATGGGCGTGCATTCCCTGAAGATCGAGGGCCGGACCAAATCGCACTTCTACTGCGCGCGCACCACCCAGGTGTATCGCCGGGCGATTGATGACGCGGTGGCCGGTCATGAGTTTGACCGCAGTCTGATGACTGACCTGGAATCCCTGGCCCAACGCGGCTACACCGAAGGCTTTCTGCGCCGCCATGTACATGATGAATACCAGAACTACCTCAACGGCAGCTCAGTCTCGGAGCGCCAGCAATTCGTTGGCGAACTGACCGGCGAACGGCGTGATCGTCTGGCCGAGGTCAAGGTGAAGAACCGCTTTGCCCTCGGCGACCATCTGGAGTTGATGACGCCCAAGGGCAACTTCCACTTCGATCTGCACCAATTGCAGGACGCCACCGGTCAAGCCATCGACGTGGCACCGGGGGATGGTCATACGGTGTATCTGCCGATTCCGGATGCGGTGGATTTGCGTTTTGGATTATTGATGCGGGATTTGCGTGATGCCTGAAATTACGCCGGTGAATCCACAAACGACTCCTCCCACAGGGAAATTCGTTCCACTGTGGGAGCGAGCCTGCTCGAGAAGGGGCCGGCAAATCCAGCTCAAGAACCCAGTCTCAGCGCCGATCATCCGACAACGGCGTCGGCTCATCCGCTGGCGGCATGTCCTCATCGTCCGCCCCCGGGTCTTTCCAGTCATCTGGCCGGTCGGCGTCGCTCAATGGATCGCGACCCGGGGGAATTCCCATCGGTGAATCGTGATCAGCCAGCGTTGGTTCATCGGTACCGGGCAGCGGCCGGGTCGGATCGGTGGGCAGCACGCCACCCTGAAACAGCACATCATTCGCCATGACACACCTCACCAAGGAAGTCCGGAAAACCCGGGCCGTACAACTTGGAATCAGCCCTGCAGACGGCGTGCTATCGAACAGACCAACGGCCATCAACCCCGCGCTGAAAACCGGTCACGGCTGTTGGTCAGGTGCAGCCACATGGCTGCCCGTGCTGCATCCGGGTCCTGACGCTTGATCGCATTCAGAATCGCCTCATGCTCCAGATGGGCCAGTTGCCCGAGTTTGCTCAGATCCGCCGCGCCGCGCTCCGAGGCGTTGAGTCGATTACGCGGAATCATCGCACTGCCCAGGTGCTGCATGATCTCGCTGAAGCAGACGTTGCCGGTCGCTTCGGCAATCAGCAGATGAAAACGCCGATCCGCTTCGACGCAACTGTCGTGGTTATCCAGCAAACGCTGATAGTCATCCAGCGCCTGGCGCATCTGCAGCAAATGCTGATCGGTGCGCCGCTGCGCCGCCAGCGCCGCCGCTTGAGTCTCCAGACCCAGCCGCAGTTCGAGAATGCTGCGCACACCGAGCGCGGTGTCGACATTCAGTCGCAGACCCTGTTCCGGCACGCGCTCGATGACGAACGTGCCGATGCCGTGTCGCGTCTCTACCAGCCCGGAGGCCTGCAATTTGGAAATCGCCTCGCGCACCACGGTGCGGCTGACGCCGTGTTCCTGAACGATGGAGTTCTCCGACGGCAGTTTGTCGCCGGGGGATAGCTGGCCGAGCAGGATGCTCTGGCTGAGTTTTTCCACCAGATCATGGGCGAGGTTATGCGCACGTTTGCGAGCGGGGGCTTCGAGGTCTTCTTGCATGGTCGGTTCCGGTGATCGGGGCTTGCGGATCGTAGCATCGCACGGGGGCTGACAAGATAGAGTTTAGCGCCCCATCTTGTATGACAACACTCAAACTTAAGCTGACAACGTCAGGCAAGCCTGGCGACTAAATCAGCGCACCCGCATGAAAATATTGAACCTAGCCTCCTGAAGAGCCCAGCAAACATTGAGTAAAAACACGAAAAAGCATAAAAAATCGATCCTCCAGAAAAAATTAATCAGCCCTCCCCACTTGTAGGACAAAAAAAAGCGGTTGTATGATGTCTAGCAACAACGCAGCACCTGCCCTACCCCGCATAAAAATAATCAGTGGGAGAAAACCAAGTGAAAACCTCCGTCTCCGGGATGAACGAGGGCGTCGATTCGACACTCGCGTCGGCCATCTCGAAAGTGAAACGCCACGTCCTGCCACTCTTCGTGATCATGTTCATCGTCAATTACATTGACCGGGTGAACATCGGTTTCGTCCGTACCCACATGGAACACGACCTGGGCATTGGTGCCGCCGCCTATGGCTTCGGCGCCGGGCTGTTCTTCATCGGTTACGCGCTGTTCGAAGTCCCGTCGAACATGCTCCTGCAAAAAGTCGGCGCCCGCATCTGGCTGACCCGCATCATGTTCACCTGGGGCCTGGTCGCCGCCGGCATGGCGTTCATCCAGAACGAAACCCACTTCTACGTGTTGCGTTTTCTGCTCGGCGTCGCCGAGGCCGGGTTCTTTCCCGGAGTGATCTATTACTTCACCCGCTGGCTGCCCGGCGCCGAACGTGGCAAGGCGATTGCGATCTTCCTCAGCGGCTCCGCTGTAGCCTCGTTGATCTCCGGCCCCTTGTCCGGCCTGCTCCTGCAGATCAACGGGCTGGGCATGCACGGCTGGCAATGGATGTACTTCATTGAAGGGATGTTCTCCGTGTGCCTGTGCGTGTTCGTCTGGTTCTGGCTCGACGCCAAACCCCACGATGCGAAATGGCTGACCCGCGCCGAACAGGACGCACTGGTCGCCGCCATCGACGCAGAGCAAAAGGCCCGCGAAGCCGCGACACCAATCCGGGCATCAATGGGCAAACTGCTCAAGGACCGCCAGATCATTCTCTTCTGCCTGATCTACTTCTTCATTCAACTGACCATTTACGCGGCGACCTTCTGGCTGCCGAGCATCATCAAGAAAATGGGCGAGATGAGCGACTTCCAGGTCGGCCTGTTCAACTCGATTCCCTGGTTGCTGTCGATCATCGGCATGTACGCCTTCGCTTCGTTCTCGGCGAAGTGGAAGCACCAACAGGCGTGGGTCGCCACCGCGCTGTTGATCGCGGCAGCGGGGATGTTCATGTCCACCACCGGCGGGCCGATCTTCGCCTTCGTCGCCATTTGCTTTGCGGCGCTGGGCTTCAAGTCCGCATCGTCGCTGTTCTGGCCGATCCCGCAGGCGTATCTGGATGCCCGCATCGCTGCGGCGGTGATCGCGCTGATCAACTCGGTGGGCAACCTTGGCGGCTTCGTCGCACCCACCACGTTCGGCCTGCTCGAAGAACACACCGGTTCGATTCAGGGCGGCCTCTATGGTCTGGCCGCGACCTCGATCATCGCCGCCATCATTGTTTTCTTCGCGCGCACCACACCGAAACCGGCGGCTGAAATAGCCGTGGCCGACGCGGCGCCAAAGCACGCCTGAACTCTTTATAAGAAGGATAAAAACCATGACTGCACACAACACCGCCAAAGCCCCGATCATCACCGACATGCAAGTCATCCCGGTGGCCGGCCACGACGGCATGCTGCTCAATCTGAGCGGCGCCCACGGACCGTTTTTCACCCGCAACATCGTCATTCTCAAGGACAACGCCGGCCATACCGGTGTCGGTGAAGTACCCGGTGGCGAGCGTATTCGCCAGACCCTGGAGGACGCCCGCAGCCTGGTGATCGGCAGCCCGATCGGCACGTATCAGAAGATTCTCAATCAAGTGCGCCAGACCTTCGCTGACCGCGATGCCGGCGGTCGTGGCCTGCAGACGTTTGACCTGCGCATCACCATTCACGCCGTTACAGGCCTCGAAGCCGCCCTGCTCGACCTGCTCGGTCAGCATCTTGATGTACCCGTTGCAGCCCTGCTCGGCGAGGGCCAGCAACGTGACGAAGTGAAGATGCTCGGCTATCTGTTCTACGTCGGCGATCAACGGGAAACCGATCTCGCCTACCGCAGCGAACCGGACGCCGACAACGACTGGTTCCGCGTGCGTCACGAGAAGGCGATGAGCGCCGAAGCCGTGGTGCGCCTCGCCGAAGCAGCCCATGCCAAATACGGTTTCAAGGACTTCAAACTCAAGGGCGGCGTGCTCAGCGGCGATGCGGAAATCGAAGCGGTGACGGCGCTGGCCGAACGCTTCCCCGACGCGCGAATCACCCTCGATCCGAACGGCGCCTGGTCACTGAAAGAAGCCATCCGCTTGTGCCGCGATCAGCATCACGTTCTGGCCTATGCCGAAGATCCGTGCGGTGCAGAAAACGGCTATTCCGGACGTGAAGTAATGGCCGAGTTCCGCCGCGCCACCGGGTTGAAAACCGCCACCAACATGATCGCCACTGACTGGCGCGAAATGGGTCATGCGATCCAGTTGCAGTCGGTGGACATTCCACTGGCCGACCCGCACTTCTGGACCATGCAAGGTTCGGTGCGCGTGGCGCAGATGTGTCATGAGTGGGGCCTGACGTGGGGCTCGCACTCCAACAACCACTTCGATATCTCGCTGGCGATGTTCACCCATGTGGCGGCTGCCGCACCGGGCGACATCACCGCCATTGACACCCATTGGATCTGGCAGGATGGCCAGCGCCTGACCAAGGCACCGCTACAGATTGTCGACGGTCTTGTGCAAGTGCCGAAAAAACCGGGGCTGGGTGTGGAGCTGGACATGGACCAGGTGGCCAAGGCCCACGAACTGTACAAAGGCATGGGCCTCGGCGCGCGGGATGACAGCGTGGCGATGCAGTTTCTGATTCCGGGATGGACGTTCGATAACAAGCGGCCGTGCCTGCTGCGCTGACACTTCTTTGAATCCACCACTGTCCTCTTGTGGGAGGTTTTGCATTAACCGGAGATTTGCAGCAGCCAGTTTTTGAAGGCGAGCATCGCCGCTGTTTCCGGGCGAGACTGCAACCGCGTCAGCCAGTAACTCCCCGTGGTGATCTCAATCGCAAACGGCTGACAAATTGCCTCTGCGGCCAGTTGTCGGGCGAACATCAGCGGCGGTGCCAGTGCCACCCCGCCGCCCTGCAACGCCGCCTCCATCATCGCCAACGACGAATCGAACACGATGCTTTGCGGCGGAGCAGCCTGGGTTGCCAACCCGGCGGCCTGAAACCATTCCGGCCATTCATCCGTGCGATATGAACGCAGCAATGTCTGCTGCAGCAAATCCCCCGGCGTCTGCAGTTGTCGGGCGATTTCCGGGACGCACAACACCGACAGCGGTGCATCGAGCAAGCGCGTCGCTTCGATGCCATGCCACGCACCGGCGCCAAAACGGATCGCGTAATCCAATCCTTCCGCCGCCACATCCACACGGTTGTTGTTGGTCGACAGGCGCAAATCTATCAGCGGATGTTTCGCCCGAAAATCCACCAGTCTCGGCAACAGCCACCCCACCGCGAACGTCCCCACCGCGCCGACGGTCAACATTTCGCGATACTGACCGCCGGCGAGGCGCTCGAGCATCTGCGCGATATGATCAAACGAGGTGCTCAACACCGGCAGCAAGGTTTCGCCTTCACTGGTCAGCATCAGCCCACGGGGCAAGCGTTTGAACAGGGTGACGTTGAGTTGCGCCTCCAGACTTTTCACCTGATGGCTGACCGCCGCTTGCGTGACACACAACTCCACCGCCGCGCGGGTGAAGCTCAAGTGACGCGCCGAGGCTTCGAAGGCGCGCAATGCGTTGAGCGGCAATTGAGGTCGAATCATGCCCAGTCCCAAATTTTTCTAATGGCTCGTGCGAGATTTCATCGTTTGCCGAACCTCGCGACACTGCCTAAATTGGCGGCGCTGATCAGCCGCCCAACGAATAAATCGCCCGCAGTGTAGCGGGCCAACACTATCAACACTCATGGAGAGTGGTTCATTCATGTCATCCCTTCAATCGAGCAAAGTCATTTCCCGCGCCGCTTTCGGTCTGGTGTTCGGCGCCACGTCCTGCCTGGCCACCGTACCCAGCGACGCGCAACTGCAAGCGCTGGTCAACGATGCGGTGACGCCAGTGATGCAACAACAGCACATTCCCGGCCTGACCGTAGCGCTGACCATCAACGGTCAGGCGCATTACTTTAACTACGGTGTGGCGGCGAGAGACACCGACCAGAAAGTCAGCGAAAACACCCTGTTCGAAATCGGTTCGGTGAGCAAAACCTTCACCGCCACCCTCGCCGGTTACGCTCAGGCCACCGGCAAGCTCGACCTGTCGACCAAGGCCAGCCAACTCTGGCCTGATCTCGAAGGCAGCGCCTTCGACCACATCAGCGTGCTGCAACTGGGCACCTACAGCGCCGGCGGTTTGCCGCTGCAATTTCCGGACAATGCCGATTCGCCTGACAAGATGCTCGGCTATTTCCAACAGTGGAAACCGCGTTATCCGGCAGGCAGCCATCGCCAGTACTCCAATCCAAGCCTCGGACTGTTTGGCTATCTCGCCGCGAAAAGCCTCGGCCAGCCATTTGATCAAGCGATGACGCAAACCCTGCTGCCGAAAATGGGCCTGCAACACACCTACCTCAGCGTGCCCGCCGCACAAATGGGCCTGTACGCGCAGGGTTACAACAAGGATGGCAAACCGGTTCGCGTCACTCCCGGTGCGCTGGACGCGCAAGCCTACGGCGTGAAAACCAGCGCCGTGGACATGCTGCGCTACGTGCAGGCCAACCTGAAACCTGAAACGCTGGAAGCGTCCCTGCAAAAAACCATCGCCAACACCCACACCGGTTACTACACGGTCGGCGACATGACTCAAGGTTTGGGTTGGGAAATGTACCGCTACCCGATCAGCCTCGACCGCTTGCTCGCCGGCAACTCGACAGAAATGGCCATGGAAGCGCACAAAGTGCAGTGGCTGAATCCACCGCAACCGCAACCGCATGACGTGCTGATCAACAAGACCGGCTCAACCGGTGGTTTCGGGACTTACGTGGCGTTTGTGCCAAGCAAGGATGTTGGCATCGTGATCATGGCCAACAAGAACTTCCCGATTCCTGAGCGGGTGAAAATCGCCCATGCAATTCTCAGTGCCGTGGCCGACTGAACAGGTTTTCACATGGCAAAAAATGGGCGACCTTTTCCGGGTCGCCCATTTTCGTTTCGGCGGTTAACGCTGCGCTTGCAGCTTCCAGCCGATGACATCCATCAAGTCGCAACTGTCACGCAGCGGAATCGCCATCACCCGGGCAAAATCCTGCAGCAGCAAGGCGTCATGACCCTTTTCCGTCTCCCAGCGCCAGCGTTTCCATCAGTTGCGTGACGCAGCGTAAACGGTAAGCCGCCGTGCCGTGCAGCACATCCACTGGCGCCTCGCGGTCGATCAGCAGGCAGGGAATCTTGCAGTCGATCCCGGTAATCGGAATGTATCGCGTCATGTTCGAACCTCCCTGTTCAATGTTGCGTCGCCGTTGGCGGGTCGAGATTGTCCAGCGCCCGGTTGACCAGCAACTCACCAAGTACAGCCAACTGCTGAATCGACAAGGCAAGGCTGCGCGGTGAACCCTGCAGTTCAGCGGCGAGGTCGGTGGTCAGGACGTTCAATGAAGCGAGGGTTTCGCAAGCGTGGCAGAGCAGCGTGGGCGTATCGATATCAGGGAGGATGGTGAAGAGATGGCTGATGGGATCGGGGTGATGGGGGTTGCGTAATCGGGGGCTGTGGGCGTCGAAGGGGCCTGAATCCATGGGGGATTCGGGAGGGTTTGGCGTTGGTTTTTTCATGTATGAGTACCGTAGTGAATTGTAGGAAAAACTACCTTTCTCACTTCCACATGAGGGTGGCAGCTGTACGCAGGTGTGGAAGACCAGGCCAATCCACCAAAACCCGGCGCACTCGAAAGTGCCCCTGCGCACAGCCGCCAAAAACGCGGCGATGTTGACATAAATAACGTCGACATGCGCTTTTGAGACATTGATGGATGTAACCGACAACCGGACTTCCACACCCAACCGCTGTGTTTTGCAGCGGCCAAAGAAGACTATCCCGCCTCCCCAAAACCCACCAGTTCACCACCGCCGCCGCGACTTGCAGGAAAAATCCCAGGGGTCTGAAGGAGCTTTGTGTCAGACATATCCGCCGGCACATGCTGCAACGACTTTGGGTTAACGAATGAATTTGTTGTATCTACACTGCACCGAGTCAATCTTTGGACGAGGATGGCGTCGGGCAAAGAAACAGTCATTCGAAAGGCACAGTGATGGAAATCAAAAGTTTGAAGCTTACGGATGTCGGACAATTTGGCGACATGGATATTCAGTTTGCCCCTACCCTGACACACCGCTCGAACATCACGGTGCTGGCGGGAAATAACGGCAGCGGAAAAACCACCATTCTTAAATCCCTGAATATCTGTCTGAGCTGGCTGATCGCAAAAATTCGCTCCAATAACGGCAAAGGCAAATACCTTATCCATGAAGACATTCGCAACGGCGCCTCAGGAGCAGTTCTTTCGATTGGCATCACCGACATTTCGCACCCGCGCACGGCTGACAGTGATACGGGTTCCGAAAACGAAGACGGGATTTCCGACACCGCACTGGCCGAAATCGCGAAAAAATTCGGGACTGACAGCGACGCCTGGAAAACGCTCGCCAATGTGAAAGTCTCCACTCGCGATCGCCAATTGACTGCCGTCCGTTCGGCCCTCAACGCGTTCATGCCGGATTTCACTAACCTGCGTGTGCAACGTAAACCACATCTGCATATGGCAGTCGACAAACATGGCGCAACATTCAGCCTCACTCAGCTCTCGCTTGGCGAAAAGTCGATGATTGCGTTGGTGGGTGATATGGCCAGGCGTCTGGCGATGATGAACCCGTCGATGGACAACCCGCTGCACGGCGACGGCATTGTTCTGATCGACGAGGTGGAGTTGCGCATGGACCCGCAATGGCAGCTCGGTCTGATCGCACAATTAAGTACGACCTTTCCCAATTGCCAGTTCGTGTTAACCACGCGCTCTCCTCTGGTCGTAAGTGATACCGAAGGTGTGCTGGTTTACCTGCTTCATGAGGGCGATAGGCCTGAGTAGACAAGTAGCTGTGAGGGCGTCGGTGTCCGCCAATATGCAGATAACGGAATAAACATTGTAGAAGTGAGCAGGCTCACTCCTACAGGGGGCCGTTTTTATTCAGTGAGTGTGCAATCAATCATCCGGCATTTCCGGCGGCTTGCTCGGTTTCGCAGGCTTCGCCGACTTGGCATTCTTGGCACCTTTCGCAGGCTCTGGTTCGGCAGCAGCCGGAGCCTGCGCGGCAGCCGCAGCGGCGGCTTCTTTCTCGGCCATGGGCATGGCGTCGATGGTGTCGAAGATTTTCTTCAGGTCCACAGCTTTCGCTTCATCCCCGGATGCCGAAAGTTTGGTCTCGCCGTCCTTGCCCACCAGAAACACTTTCGGATACGCCCCGGCGCCGAGCTTCAGCGAGCGCAGCAGCGCCATGGTCTCTTGCTGGCCCAGGTCCTTACCGTCGAGCTGGCCGGCCATGTTGAGGATGGTGTAGACCTTGATGTTGCGGTCGGCAACGCCTTTTTTGTTGGCCGGGTCTTCCAGCGATTTTTTCAGGCTTACCCACACCGGGTCGACGGTGCTTTTTGCGATCACGATCAGCGGTCGGGCGCGGCCCACGTCCCCGGCGATGGGCGAATCGCTGTCTGCGGCGAACAAGGGGCCGGCAATCGCCAGCAAGAGTGTCAGGGTCAGTGACCTGATGAGCATGCGCATCTCCTTTTGATATCCACGCTCTAATGATTGCGCATCGTGGCGATTGTTCCGGGAGTGACCGGCAAATATGTCTCGCCTGATCAGAAGCTTAGGACAGGCACGACATTGCGCAACATCACAGACGTGATCGCAACCCGGATTTGATTACCTTTTATGACCGCATTAGGGTGGCTGCTCTGCCAACGAAATGGAGTTCAGCCGCATGCACATCGATTACCTGTGCGATCACCCCGAATTGATCGAAGAACTGGCGACGCTCAACTTCAAGGAATGGGGCGAGTTTCGTCCCGGGCAAACCGTCGAGGACCGTATCGAGCACATGCGCGCAGCGTGTGGCAAAGGCGCAGTGCCCAGCGTGGTGGTGGCGCTCGAAGGTTCGCGTCTGCTCGGTGGCGCATTGCTGATCAAGAACGATCTGACATTGCGGCCAGACCTGACACCCTGGCTGGCCGGGGTTTATGTGAAGGCTGAGGAGCGTGGTCGCGGGATTGCTTCGCAACTGGTCAATCGGGTGGTCGAAGAAGCCACGGCGCTGGGTGTGCGGGAGCTGTATCTGTACACCGACACGTCGCAGTCGCTGTATGCGCGACTGGGTTGGGAGGTGCTTGAGGAACTGGTGTACGAAAACTTGCCGGTGACGGTGATGAAATACACCACTCAGAACGCCAGTTTGTAACCGATCAACACCAGCATCGTCGCCAGGCACGGGCGCAGCACTTCATCGGAGATGCGTCCGGTCAGGTGGCTGCCGAGCCAGATGCCTGGCAACGAGCCCACCAACAGGAAGCCCAGCACGCCCCAATCCATGTTGCCCATGCTCGCGTGGCCCAGACCGGCGACCAGGGTCAGCGGCACGGCGTGGGCGATTTCGGTGCCGACCAGACGGCGGGTCGGCAGCAGCGGATAGAGGATGAACAATGCGACGGTGCCGAGGGCGCCGGCACCAATCGACGTCAGCGCGACCATGCTGCCGAGGATCAGACCGGTGATCACGGTCATCGCGTTGAGCCGGGCACCACTGGGGTTGTAGTGGCCGCCGGCGCGTTTGTGGGCGAAGTCGAGCAGGCGTTTCTTGAAGAAAATCGCCAGCGCCGTGGCAAACAGCACGAAGCCCAGCGCCTGTTTGATGATGGCGTTCATCGCGTCCGGCGCGGTGTGCAGGGTGCTGAGGAACCACAAGGTCAGCGCCACTGCCGGCACGCTGCCGAGGGTCAGCCAACCGGTGATGGCCCAGTCGATATTCTTGTTCTTGCGGTGAACGAGGACGCCGCTGGATTTGGTGATGGCCGCATACAGCAGGTCAGTGCCCACTGCCGTTGCCGGGTTGATACCGAACCACAGCAGGATCGGCGTCATCAACGAACCACCGCCGACACCGGTCATGCCGACAATAAAACCCACGACCAGCCCGGCGATCACCAGACCGAAATTTGCCAATTCCATTAAGACGTCCAGAAAAACGACATGAAAAATCTGGCCCGCAGCATAGCGATTTTTCTTATAACTACATATATCGATGCGGTCTATCGTTATGCCACATCGAACTCAGCGCGACTCTGGTGGGAGCGCGCTTGCTCGCGAAGGCGTTGTGTCAGTCGACAAACTGATTGCAGATCCACCGCTTTCGCGAGCAAGCCCGCTCCCACAGGTTTAGGCCGCAGCATTGACAGTCAGTGCACCCGCCGCCCCGGTTTAAAGCTGTGCTGGCTGTTGATCCACACCGTGACCAGGGCGATCAGCGACAGAATCAGCAACGCCCACGGAAACGACATTGCTCCGGCCCGATCCAGCAACAAACCACCGAACAAGCCGCCGCCGGCAATCGCCACGTTCCATGACGTGGTCAGCATCGCCTGCACCACATCGACATGCTCGCCCGCCGAGTCCGCCGCGGAGGTGAGCAGCAAGGTGGCCGAGCCGCCAAACGACAAGCCCCACACCGCCATGCTGGCGTAAATGATCAGCGGTGACGGCGCTGCCAGCGCGAGGACCAGCGCCATCAGCGCGAACACCGTGAGGCTGATCAGTGTCAGCCAGCGCAACCAGCGATCCACCAGCAGACCGATGATCCAGATCCCCCCAAGCGAACACAGGCCAAACACCAGCAGCACCAGATCGACCCGATCAGCCAGCCCGGCCTGGGTCAGGAACGGCGCGATGTAGGTATAAAGAATGTTGTGGCCGAGCATCCACGTCAGCACCACAAACAGCACCGGCCGCACGCCGGGCAGGCGCAAGGATTCGAGCAACGGCAGACGTTGCTCCTGTGTTTGCCCCGGACGATCCGGTACGGCGAGGACGATCCACGCCGCCAGCACCAGCGCCAGCGCCGACATGATCCCGAACGATGCACGCCAGCCGATCAGATTGCCCAGCCACGTCCCCGCCGGCGTACCCAGTGACAACGCCACCGGCGTGCCGAGCATCGCCAGCGCCAGCGCACGCCCCTGCTGGTGCACTGGCACGATCCCGCGCGCATAACCGGCCATGATTCCCCACGACAACCCCGCCGCCATCCCGGCCAGAAACCGCGAGGCAAGGGTCAGGCCGTAATGACTGGAGAACGTGGTAATGGTGTTGAACACAAGAAAACCACCGACCGTCATCAACAGCACCCGCCGCCGAGGCCAGCCGCGCGTGGCGACCGTCAGCGGAATGGCCGCGACAATCGAACCCAGCGCGTACAGCGTCACCAGTTGCCCGGCGAGCACTTCGCTGACGTTGAGTCCGGCGCCGATTTGCGGCAGCAACCCGGCGGGCAGGGTTTCGGTGAGGATGGCGATGAACCCGGTCATGGCGAACGCCAGCAACGCGGCATAGGGCAGTTTTTCCGCACGGGCGGTGCGGTCGACGCGGCTGAAATCGGCGCTTGCGGGGTCGGTCATGACGGGTGCAGCTCCATGCTGATCAATAACGGTGACGGATTGTATACAAAAACCCTGTGGGAGCTAGCCCTGTTAGCTCCCCCATTGGATATTTGCCACACCCTAAATCCCGGCCGTATCTCCAACCGGTATTGAGCTCCCACTGGGGTAAGCAATGCTTCGAATTCACTGCACCGGCAGGAAATTCAGGAACAGCAAACTCTGCGCGTAGTTAAGGCCGATGCGCCGGTAACGCTCGTCGAGCATCTGCGTGATCAGATCCAGTCGCGCAACGATTTTGCCGAACTCGGTGGCGAAGCTGAGGTTGGTGCCCTCCTCCGAGATTTCATTGGAAAACAGCAGCGGCTGGCCTTCCTTGTTCTGCCGTTGGGACAGAATCCACGTGGCTTTTTCGATATTGCGGGCGGCGTTGTGCACGAACGTCGGGTTGATTGCGTCCGTCATGTAGAACTCGGTGCGATTGCCGTGGGCGGTGACGAGCATGCTGCCAATCGCATAGATGAACGCGCCGACGCGGTCACCGAGAAATTCCGGACTCATTGCATAGCTGAGCGCTGCCAGATCCTTGCGACCGCCGAGCACCGGCAGCGGCTGTTGCTGCTCGATGGCCAGGCGCACCTGCTTCACCGCAGCATGAATGTTGAGAAAACCGGATTTGCGCAGCTCATCCGGGTTGCGCAGGTACAGCTTGGCTTGCAGGCGGTACAGGCTGCCGAGGTTGTCGCGCATTGCCAGGGTGGCCATGCGGTCGACGCTGGTCTGCAGGAATTCCTGCGGCTTGCCCTCACGCATCTGATTGAAGAAGCCGTTACCGTCCTGATGGCTGCAACCGCTGAATAACAGCGACAACAGACAGACGAGCAATACGCACGGACGACGAAAAAAAGGGGCTGTCAGATGAAAAGCGCTCGGCATGAATTCTCGATCAGGCACGTTCCTGTGCGGCGGGAGTCACCGCATCCTGGCCATGGATAGAGCCGCCGATTGCGAAAAAGTGCAGTGGTGCATATGAACAACCGACCTCCGGCACCTTCGCCACAACCAATTAGTCTGTCTTTATTGTTGAAATAAACGATTAATCAGCTATAAATTTCTTTCTAGCCGATAAATAGCCTGACTAGTTACGCTTTAAAAACAACAACAACAAGGAAGGTCTACCATGCTTCAATCCCGTCACCTGCTCTCCGGCCTCGGACTGTCCCTGATGATCGCTACGCTTTCTGCCCAGGCCGCAGGCCTGACCGCCGAACACAAATCTTTCGGCAAAACCAATGACGGCACGCCCGTCGAGCAATACATCCTGCGCAACAGCCACGGCATGCAAGCCACCGTCATCACCTACGGCGCGACGCTGCAATCGCTGAAAGTGGCGGACAAGCACGGCAAGTTCGACGACGTGGTGCTCGGCTTCGATGATGTGCAGGGCTACCAGAAAGGCACTGCTTACTTTGGCGCGACCATCGGCCGCTTCGGCAATCGCCTGGCTGACGGTGCGTTCGAACTCGATGGCAAACGCTATCAAGTGCCGCAGAACGACAAGACCAACGCGCTGCACGGCGGCACGCAGGGTTTCGACAAGAAGGTCTGGAAGGCGCAAGAAACCAAGGACAAGGACTCAGTCGGCGTGACCCTGACCTATCTGTCGGCGGACGGCGAAATGGGCTTCCCCGGCAATCTCACCACTGAGGTGACCTATCGCCTCACCGACAACAACGAACTGCGCATCGACTACAAGGCCAGCACCGACAAACCGACCGTGCTCAACCTGACCAACCACAGTTACTTCAACCTCGCCGGCGCCGGCAATGGCGACATCCTCAAACAGATCGCAACCCTGCACGCCAGCCACTACACGCCGGTGACGGCCAAGCTGATTCCAACCGGTGAACTGGCGCCCGTGGCCGGCACGCCGATGGATTTCACCCAACCCACGGCGATTGGCACGCACATCAAGGCTGATCATCCGCAGCTGAAATTCGCCGAACCGCAACAGGGTGGCTTCGATTTCAACTGGGCGCTGGACACCAAGGGCGATATCACAAAAGTCGCCACTGAAGTCAGCGATCCGCAGTCCGGTCGCGTTCTGCAACTGTTCACCACGGAACCGGGCGTGCAGTTCTACACCAGCAACTTCCTGGACGGCTCGGTCAAGGGCAAGGGCGGCAAGGTGTATCCGCATTGGGGCGCGTTTACCCTGGAGACCCAGCACTATCCGGACTCGCCGAATCAGGCGAACTTCCCCAGCACTCGCCTCGATCCGGGGCAGACCTATGCTCACAGCGTAATACTCAAGTTCTCCGCAAAATAACCTGCCTCGCCGTAACGGATCGTTCCCGCGCAGAGCGTAGGCACGATCCGGCTGCGTCTGATCTGAAAGCATTCGGAACGATCTGGTCTATCCTGCTGCCAATTAAAAGGTAGCGAGACATTTCAGATAGGAGGTTTGAATGCGTACCCTCGAACTGGCCGGTGTGCAGGTTCCGCTGATCGGCCAAGGCACCTGGCGCATGGGTGAAGACCGCTCGGCGCACAAACGTGAAGTCGCCGCGCTGCGCAGCGGGATCGAGTTGGGCATGACCCTGATCGACACGGCGGAAATGTACGCCGAGGGCGGCGCCGAAAGCGTGGTCGGCGAAGCGATTGCCGGCATTCGCGATCAAGTGTTTCTGGTCAGCAAGGTCTACCCGCACAACGCCAGCCGCAAAGGCATCCCGCAAGCCTGTGAGCGCAGCTTGCGCCGGCTCGACACTGACTACATCGATCTCTATCTGCTGCACTGGCGCGGCCAGTATCCGCTGGAGGAAACCGTCGAAGCCTTCGAACGCCTGCGCGAGGACGGCAAGATTGGCCGTTGGGGCGTGTCGAATTTCGATGTCGACGATCTCGAAGAACTGTCGAGTTCGGCCTGTGCCACCAATCAGGTTCTTTACAATCTCGAAGAACGCGGCGTCGAATTCGACCTGTTGCCGTGGTGCCAGCACCAGCGCATGCCGCTGATGGCCTACTGTCCGATTGGTCAGGGTGGCGCGATGCTCGCCGAACCCGTGTTGAACGACATTGCCATTCGTCATGGCGTGACCCCGGCACAGGTTTCGCTGGCGTGGATTCTGCGTCAGGATGGCATCATTGCGATCCCCAAGGCTGTGCGACCCGAGCACGTGCAACTCAATGCACAAGCGGCGCAGCTGCAACTGGAGGCCGGGGATCTGGCGGCGCTGGACCAGGTGTTTCCAGCGCCACAACGCAAGCAGCGGCTGGCCATGGTCTGAGCCGCTGCCGACTGGCGGGCTTTGCGATGAGAAGCACTGATCAGTACGACCCGTTCAACCTGCAACGTTTTGTCCAGGCACAGGACCCGGTGTTCGAGCGCGTGCAACGCGAGCTCGCCGAAGGCCGCAAACGCAGCCACTGGATGTGGTTTGTCTTTGCGCAGTTTGCCGGCCTGGGCGGCAGTGAAACGTCCCGGCGCTTCGCCATCGGTTCAGCCGAAGAAGCCCGGGCCTATCTGGCCCACGAGCAGCTCGGTGCACGGCTGCGTACCTGCACGCAGTTGGTGCTGAACGTGCAACAGCGTTCGATTGCGCAGATTTTCGGCCATCCCGACGACCTGAAATTCCATTCCTCAATGACCCTGTTTGCACAGTTTGCCGCTGAGGACAGCCTGTTCAATCAGGCACTGGAGCGCTATTTCCACGGCATTCTCGATGAATGGACGCTGCAACTGCTCGACTTAGAACAGGCCCAGTTGCCCACCGATCAGGGTTGAGAAGTCGTCGTCGACAAACGGCAGAATGGCGTCGGCCACCGGTTGCAGCTGGCGGGTGATGTAGTGGTCGTAGTCGATGGCCGCACGACGCACTTCCAGCGGTTCCGGGCCGGCCAGGGTGATGACGTAACTGATCCAGCCACCGTTCTGGTACTGGCGCGGGCGCCCGTGTTGCGCGTTGTAATCATCGGCCAGGCGCGCCGCGCGCACGTGCGGCGGGACATTGCGCTCGTAATCGTCGAGGGTGCGACGCAGGCGTTTGCGGTAGACCAGTCGATCATCGAACTCACCGGCCAAGGTCTTGCGCACATAGTCACGCACGTAATCCTGATACGGCTTGCGCTGGAAGATCCGCTCGTAGAGTTCCTGCTGGAATTGCCGGGCCAATAGCGACCAGTCGGTGCGCACGGTTTCCAGGCCCTTGTAGACCATTTCATCGCTGCCGTCTGCGCGGGTGACGAGACCGGCATAGCGCTTTTTGCTGCCCTCCTCCGCGCCACGAATGGTCGGCATCAGGAAGCGTTTGTAGTGAATCTCGAATTGCAGTTCCAGGGCGCTTTCCAGGCCATATTCCTCGCGCACGTACTCGCGCCACCAATCATTGACGTGCTTGACCAGCGCATGCCCGATGTTCGCTGCCTCTTCCTGCCCGTGCGGGCGACGCAGCCAGACAAACGTCGAATCGGTGTCGCCGTAGATCACCTCGTGGCCTTGCTCTTCGATCAGCTTGCGCGTGCGCAGCATGATTTCGTGGCCGCGCAGGGTGATTGACGACGCCAGCCGCGTATCGAAGAAGCGGCAACCGCTGGAACCGAGCACGCCGTAAAAGGCGTTCATGATGATCTTCAGCGCTTGCGACAACGGCGCGTTGCGCTCGCGTTTGGCGGTCTCGCGGCCCTCGGCAACGCGCGAAACAATCGAGGGCAGGCAATGGCGGGTGCGCGAGAACCGCGCGCCACGAAAACCCGGCACCGAATCGGCATCATCCGGGTGCTGCAAGCCTTCGATCAGTCCCATCGGGTCGATCAGAAAAGTGCGGATGATCGACGGATACAGACTCTTGTAATCGAGCACCAGCACCGATTCGTACAGGCCCGGTTGCGAGTCCATGACGAAACCGCCGGGGCTGGCCTGGGGTGGATTGGTGCCCAGGTTCGGCGCGACGAATCCCTGTCGGTGCATCAGCGGCATGTACAAGTGAGTGAACGCCGCCACCGAACCGCCACTGCGATCCGCCGGCAGTCCGGTGACGCTGGCGCGCTCGAGCAAAAACGTCAGCAGCTCGGTCTTGGCGAAGATTCGCGTGACCAGTTCGCAGTCCTTGAGGTTGTACTTGGCCAGCGCCGGCTTGTCCTCGGCGAACATGCGGTTGATTTCGTCCATGCGCTGGTACGGGTTATCGATGGACTTGCCCTCGCCCAGGAGCGTCTGCGCGACATTCTCCAGACTGAACGAAGGAAAACTCCAGGTCGCCGAACGCAGGGACTCGATGCCGTCGATGATCAGGCGTCCCGCTGCCGAGGCGAAATAGTGGTTACGGCTGCCGTGTTCACGCCACTGCATTTCTTCGCCGCCACGGCCGATCTTCAGCGGCACACCCAGGCGCCGGGCGTGCTCGTGGAGGATGCGCAAATCGAACTGCACGACGTTCCAGCCAATGATCGCGTCGGGGTCGTGGCGGGCAAACCAGTCGTTGAGCTTCTTTAAAATGATGGTGCGCGAGTCGCAATATTCCAGATCGAAGTCGACGATGCTGGCGTCGCCGTTGGGTGTACCGAGCATGTACACCTGGCGCTGGCCGCAGCCTTCGAGGGCGATGGAATACAGCTCGCCGGTTTCGGTGGTTTCGATGTCGAGCGAGACCAGCCGCAGATTCGGCCGGTAATTCGGCGCCGGTTTGAGCTGGGCGTTGCGCAACACGCCGTCGGCATCGGGTGTTCCGCTGAACAACACCGGGGCGGTGATGAAGCGCTCCATCAGATAGCGTTCCGGCGGCCGCACGTCTGCCTCATAAACGTCGACACCGTTGCGATTGAGCGCGGTTTCCAGGCGCATCAACTGGCCGTGTTGCTGGCAATACAGGCCAAGCACCGGGCGATGCTGGAAATCCTGCAGAGCCAGCGGGCGCAGTTCGACGTTCTTTTCGTCGTGCAGCAGACGTTCGGCAACCGCCCGCTGCTCGGCGGGGATAAACGCCACTGACGGTTGGTGCGGCAAGCGCACACGGCGCGGCCCGGCGTCGGTCGCCAGCCAGAACTCGACTTCGGTGCCGGCCGGTGTATCGCGCCAATGCCGGGTCAGGACGAAGCCCTGCGGTAAATCCACCACTGCAACCTCGGAAACTGAAACAGAGGGGCATTCTACGCGGCATTGCGTGGGATGACCCTTGGGATAAATCGACGCCAGCCGCGGAAAAAACCGGCAAATGACGTTTTTTGCGTGCTATCTGCCGCTTTGCCACCTTGCCCTGCGCGCTTGCGTCTACGATGCTTGGATAACAACTACAACACCTGAGTAACCGCCATGAAGACCGTCGCCCAACTGCTCAAGCTCAAAGATCAGATAAATCAGGAAGTGCACCAGATCAAGCCTGATCACATGGTGCTCGATGCGCTGAGGAAGATGGCCGAAAAAAACGTCGGCGCCTTGCTCGTGGTCGAAGACGAGCAAGTGGTCGGCATCATCAGCGAGCGCGACTACGCGCGCAAACTGGTGTTGCATGGCCGCTCCTCGGTCGGCACGCCGGTGCGCGACATCATGGTCGCGAACGTCATCACCGTGGACACCCATCAAACCGTCGACACGTGCCTGGGCATCATGTCCGACAAACGCCTGCGCCACTTGCCGGTGGTGGAAAACGGAAAGTTGATCGGCCTGCTGTCGATTGGTGACCTGGTCAAGGAAGCCATTGCCGAACAGGCGGAGTTGATCAAGCAGTTGGAGCAGTACATTCGCGGGGAGTAAATCCCGCAAATTCACCGCAATCCCCCACATTTGATTTGGGGTGGGTCAGGCGGGCCAATGCCGCGCGAAAACCGGCGCCAGCACCGGGTGCCGGTCGATGCGTTGCAGCCACGCGTAGAAGCCGGGTCGGGACTGGCGCAAATGCTCACGACTGCCCGCCCAGCGCGTCACCACCGCCGCCAGCACATCCAGCGCCCCTGGCGTTTCGTCGTCCAGATACAACGCGGCGGAAAACTGGTCGGCAAACACCTCCCAACACCAATGCAAACGCTCACGCGCACCGGCCATCAGGTTCTGCCGTGAGGCTTCGTCGGGCATCAGCAGCCAGCGCTCGGGGTAATCGATGACGCCGATGGCCGCGTAACAATTGCTGACGATATAAACCATGCCGCGAATGGCCTGGTCGCGGTCTGCGGCCCCGGCGGGCAGCAGGCCCGATTGCGGGAACGCCAGGCCCAAGTGAATCAGGATCGCCGCGCTCTCGGTCAGTGCACTGCCGTCGGGCAATTGCAGGGTTGGAATCTGTTTCAGCGGGTTGAGTTTGGCCAACGCTTCGGCGGCCTCGGTACTGGCTTCGATATCGATGAAACGGTAGGCGATCTGGCACAACTCCAGCGCCGCTTCAATCGCGGCTGCGCCCGAATTTCTGTGCCCGTAGAGCTGGTACATAGCCGATCCCCCGAATTGAGCCTTTGCCAAGGGTAGATGGCGGCAGGCCCGATGTAGAAAAATTCTGCATGTGTGTCGGTTTTGGCACGTTTTTCCCATGCCATCGCGACTTGCGAATTCAAACCTCGCAAACAGCGCTGATGGTGCCCATCCCGCACCAAGAGCAATCATCGAACGCTATCCGCGTTCTTGTAAGGTGCGATACCGAACCAAAAGTTCGTGTGTCCGAGCTGGCAATAAGGAGTTCACCGCGTGAATCTTCAATCGCTTTGCCGCATTACCCTCTTTTCGCTTATTCCTGAACAGCGCCGGGTTCACCTGAACAGTCGCGTCTGGCTTCGCACTTACTTTATTACCTGAGATAACGAGAGCACACGGCATTCGGCAATGGATCATTGGCCGACGGCAGCGTGCTATTTGTTTTTTAAATATGACCGACTAGTTGTTGCGCAACGGCTTCAGCATTTGAACGGAAAGAGGATTGTCGAACAATAACTTTCAGGTTCTTTGCAAGTGCACCAAAACCGTTCCACCGACTTCAATCGCTCGATACATCAAACATTGATTTCGTTTAAACAAAAACAAGGAACACGCCCCGTGACCCGCTAAAACATTGACCCGCACCAATTCAGTCCGCCGCGCACCAGCAAGTGCCCTGGCCGCAAGCCAAGCAGCCGCTCTATTCCGCCGTTCAGCCGGATAGCGCGCTTAGCCTGACTCGCCTCTGAAAAAGCTCTGCCAGACAGAGTCACGGATGGCTGCGCCCCGCAGAAAAACGGCGACGACGGTAAAACTTATATAAATGCGACACGGGTAACACCGATGAAATAACAGCGCGACATTTCGGCAATATCTGGCACAACCGTTGCTATGTATCAGGAATGAGACAGCTTGATGTCTCAATCAAATAAGAGAATCACCAGGGATCGGGTATATGAACAGACGAAGTCGATGGCGCTAAGCCAGTAAGTTTGCACATGCCTTGTTAACCGGATAGTCCAACTATCGGCTTGTGCACACCCCTAAGAAAGTTGCACCCATTCACTCGAACATCACTTACATGTTCGGACGGCACCTTATTGCCCTTCATCAACCCGAGGGAGCTTTAATGAACGATGCGGTAAAGCACAGAACCCTGCCGGGCCCGTTGCGGGAAGCGCCGATCCCGTCGCCCTCGGACCGGCCGGCCTTTAAAGCCAACACCTCGCAACCCGGCGGGTTGAATAAACAGCAAATGGTGTTGCTGGTGGCTGTGTCGGCACTGATACACGGTGGCGCCTGGTGGTTTCTCCAGCAGTCGCGAACCGAGCCATTGCCGACGCCCCCACAGATTCCGGAAATGACCGTCGAGCTGACCAGCCCGACGCCACCGGCACCGCCCACGCCAGAACCGCCACCACCGCCGCCTCCACCGCCCCCGCCGGAGCCTGAACAACCGGTGGAAGACGAAGACGCGGTCAAGCCGCCCCCCAAGCCGGTGGAGAAGCCCAAGCCCATCGAAAAACCGAAACCGGTCGAGAAGCCCAAACCGGTGAAAAAAGTCGAGCCGCCAAAAGCCCCGCCCGCTCCGGCACAACCCGCTGCGCCTGCCGCACCGGCCACCCCGAGCGCGCCGCCAGCGCCTGCTGCCGCCCCTGGGCCGGTGAAGGAGTCGGCGGCGATTTCCGGCCTCGCCAGCCTCGGCAACCCGCCACCGGAATACCCGTCGCTGGCGCTGCGACGCAATTGGGAAGGCAGCGTGGTGCTGCGCATTCAGGTGCTGGCCAACGGTCGCGCAGGGACGGTCACAGTGACCAAATCCAGCGGCAAGGCACAACTGGATGATGCCGCCGTCGCCGCCGTGAAGAACTGGAAATTCATTCCGGCCAAGCGCGGAGACACACCGATTGACGGCTTCGCCACCCAGACCATCGATTTCAAATTGCCGCAATAACCAAACGCTCAATCAACGCACAACCGAATAACGCAAGCGAGGTGTCACCATGAACGATTTGTCTTCGATGATTGTCCCCGGCGTGCTCTGGGGTCTGGTGCTGTTTTCCGTGGTCAGCTGGGCGATCCTGCTGGTCAAATCGGCGCAGTACCTGCGGCAGAAAGCGCAGAACAAACAATTCACCAAAGCCTTCTGGGGCGCGCCGGATCTGCTCACCGCCGCCGAACATGCCAGCCAGTATCCGGGTTCGCTGGCGCGCATCGCCAGCAGCGGTTTCGAGGCGCTGCTGGTGGAAGATTCGCCGCGCACCACACAACAACTGGCGCACACCATCAATCGCTCGGATCGCCTGGAGCGCAACTTGCGCCAGCAGATTCAGAAGGAACGCCGTTCCCTGGAAAACGGTCAGGCGATCCTCGCCAGTATCGGCAGCACCGCGCCGTTCATTGGTTTGTTCGGCACCGTGTGGGGAATCATGGAAGCGCTGAAAAGCATCGGCGAAACCGGTTCCGCCAGCCTGGAAGCGGTCGCCGGGCCCATCGGTCACGCGCTGATCGCCACCGGTGTGGGGATCGCCGTCGCGGTGCCGGCAGTGCTGATCTACAACTTCTTCCTGCGCCGCTTGAAGCTCGCGTCGGCTGACATGGATGACTTCGCCCACGACTTCGACGCCCTCGCCTCGCGCAGCGCGTTTTCCATCAGTCGTCAGGCCATTGCCAGCAAAACCACCACCGCCGTGCGGGAGGCCAGCTGATGTCATTCTCCACACAAGACAGCGATGAAGTGCTCAGCGAAATGAACGTCACGCCACTGGTCGACGTGATGCTCGTGCTGCTGGTGGTGTTCATCGTCACCGCGCCGCTGATGACCAACGCGATCAAAGTCAACCTGCCGAAAACCGACGCCGTCGCCCCCGCCGAGAAAAAAGACCCAGTGGTGGTCAGCGTCGATCAGGACGGCAAGTTCTATCTGGCGAAAACCGAACTGGCCCCGGAATCCTTGGAGGCCAGCCTCAAAGAGGTCAAGGCCAAGGACGCCGAAGTACGCGTCCAGTTGCAGGCCGACTCCGCCGTCAATTACGGCCAGGTAGCGAAGGCCATGGCGTCTATCGAACGCTCGGGCATCACCAGAATATCGGTGATGACCACCCACTGAGTGCGGTGGCGGACGCACCTTGAAAGACGCGCCCGCCACCGCCCGCTGAATCCCGTCGCAACCCGCCGACCGAAAAAACGCCACGCGTCTTCGGAGGGGATCGGCTTGCTTGAAGAAAGTGGTTTTCCGCACGCGGTATCACCGAAAGCGGAGCAATGAGGGGCTCACAAGGCCAATTCGATAACGTCTGATAAAGTCGGAAACAACCATGCTGATGAACACTCCACGCTTCACGCTCAAACCCTTGGTGGCAACGATTTCTCGCCACCGTTTTGTTCCGTTGTATCTGGTGGCCATGGGGATGGGCGCCGGGACCGTGCAAGCGGCCGAGGACGACAACGCCGCCGTGCCCGCTGCAGCCGCAGTGGTGGCGCCGACCACACAACTGCAACGGGTGGAAGTGACGGGTTCGGCGATTCGCCGGGTCGATGCGGAAACGGCGGTGCCGATCACCATTCTCAAAGCCGATGAGCTGCGCAAACAGGGCGTGACCACCACCGCCGAACTGGTCCAGCGCATCACCGGCAGCCAGTCGATCAACAACAGCGCAGGCTCCGTGGGTGCAGCCACCGGCGGCGCTTCGTTCGCCGACATGCGCGGCATCGGCGCGAACAAGACGCTGGTGCTGCTCAACGGTCGACGCCTGGCCAACAACGCCTTGTCGGGCACCAACTCGGCCGGTGGCGCGGTGGATCTGAACATGATCCCGTTTGCCGCCATCGAGCGTGTGGAAGTCCTGCGTGACGGCGCCTCGGCCCTGTACGGCACTGACGCCATTGGCGGCGTGATCAACTTCATCACCAAAAAATCCCTCACCGACGGCCAGTTGACCCTCGGCGGCGAAACCCCGACCCACAGCGGCGGCGGTGCAACCAAAGACATGAGCGCCAGTTGGGGCTATGGCGATCTGGAAGAAGACCGCTTCAACGTCCTCGGCGTATTCAACTACAACAAGCAGCAGAACCTCGACGCCAACGACCGTTCCTTCGCCCGCGACTACGATCCCGGCCGTGGCCTCGATCAGACCTCCGGCACCGCGTTCCCCGGTAACTACAGCCAGAACGGCAACGCCACCAACCCGCTCGCCAACAGCAATTGCAACGGGCCGAACCTGGTCGCGCGCGATGGCCTGTGCCGCTTCAGCACTCGCGAATACATCGACCTGGTACCGCAGACCGAGAAGACCTCGTTTTTCGGCAAGACTACCGGCAAACTCGGTGACGATCACAACGTCAACCTCGAATACTTCTGGTCGCGCAACAACAACGCCACCGCTGTCGGTCCGGCGCCGCTGACCGGTCTGAGCCTCGACGGCTCATCGCCCTACTACCCCGGCAACGGTATCACCCCCGCCCCGACCGATTTCACCCTCGACCCGACCCAACCGGTCGACGTCAACTGGCGCGAAACCGCTGCCGGCCCGCGTGAATCGAAAGACCAGAACACCAGCCAGCGCTTCCTGCTGAGCTTCGATGGTCTGGTCGGTGGTTGGGATTACAACGTCGGCGCCTCGTACAACCAGAACAAAATCGTCTCCAGCGTCACCAGCGGGTATGTCAGCGATCAGGCGATGATCGACGGTCTGGCCAGTGGTCTGCTCAACCCGTTCGGCCCGCAGTCCGCTGCCGGTCAGCAATACATCGACGACGCGGCCTACCATGGTGCCTACTCCACTGCCGTCGGCCGGGTCGCCGGTTTTGACGGACGCATCAGCCGCGAAATCGGTGACTGGTTCGGCGCCGGCCCGTCCGGTCTGGCGCTGGGCGGCGAGTACCGCAAAGAGAAATTCCACCAGGATTTCGAGTCGTTCGCCGGTGACATCCAGAGCCTCGGCATCGACCCGGCCGGCAGTGTCGAGGGCGACCGCAGCGTGAAAGCCGCCTACGCCGAAATCAACGTGCCGGTGCTCGACAGTCTCGAACTCTCCGCTGCTGTGCGTCACGACAAATACAGCGACTTCGGCAGCACCACCAACCCGAAATACTCGTTCCGTTATCAGCCGTTGAAAGAACTGGTGGTGCGTGGCGCCTACAGCGAAGGTTTCCGTGCGCCGTCGCTGTATGAATTGTATTCGCCGCGCAGCATCACGTTCACCCAGGGCTACTACAACGACCCGGTGCTGTGTACCGGCGGCGTGGTGCAACCGGGCGGCAACGGCGGGCGCGATTGCGGTCAACAGTTCCTCAACCAGATCGGCGGCAACGAAGACCTGGCCCCGGAGAAGGCGCGCAACGTGACGCTGGGCTTCGTTTACCAGCCGATCAGCAACTTGTCGGTGGGTCTGGATTTCTGGTGGATTCATATTTCCAACCAGATCCAGCCGTTCCCGGAATCCACCGTGTTTGATCAGGCTGGTTCCTACCCGGATCGCTTTGTGCGCAACGCCGACGGCACGCTCAACTACATCGTCACCGGCAATGCCAACCTCGGCATCGTCGAAACCAACGGTGTCGATGTGTCGCTCGACTATCGCTTCCCGAACACCCCTTATGGTCAGTTCGGTTTGGGGCTGCAAGGCACTTATGTCGACGAGTACGACTTCCAGAGCACCATCAAAGGCCCGTTCACCGACAAGGTCGGCGACTTCCAGGGTGACGGCGTGATTGCGCGCTGGAAGCACAACCTTACCGGTAGCTGGACCTTAGGTGCCGCTCGCGCGTCGCTGACCAACCGCTTCACCACCGGCTACAACGATTACGACCGCGAGACCCACGCGCGCGTGGCGTCGTATTCGGTGTGGGACCTGTCGGCGGGTTACACCTTCAACAAGGTGCTGGACGTCGATGCCGGGATGAAGAACGTGTTCGACCGCAACCCACCGTTCTCCAACCAGGCCTACAACTTCCAGAGCGGCTATGACCCGCGCTATACCGACCCGCTGGGCCGCACCTTGTTTGCGCGCATGACGTACCACTTCTAACCGGAAACACCAGATGTCTCCCCTGTGGGAGGGGCCTTGCCCCCTCCCACAGTTTGATCTGTGTGCATTCAGGAATTAAGGAGTGATTTCATGAGATTCATGCGCAACATGGCCGCTCTGCTTCTGGGTGGTGCGCTGCTGTGCCCCGGCACCTCGGCGCTGGCCGCTGGCAGTTATGCGCTGACGGTGTACGGCGAGGCGCCGAAGTATCCGGCGAACTTCCAGCATTTCGATTTCGTCGACCCGCACGCGCCCAAGGGTGGTTCGCTCAGCCGTGCATCGATGGAAATCGGTCAGTACAACTACATCACCCCGTATGCCGATCAGGGCATTTCCGTGGTGCAGGTCAACGACTGGGTGTACTCGCCGCTGGCGTTCCGCTCGCTCGATGAGCCGTACACTGTTTACGCACTGGTCGCGCAGCAGATCGAACGCGACCCGGAGGGTTTGTGGGTGCGTTTCACCCTCAACCCAAAGGCACGCTTCGCCGACGGCACGCCGATCACCGCCGAAGACGTGCGCTACACCTTCAACCTGCTGATGACCAAGGGCAGCCTGAGTTATCGCCAGCAATACGCCGACGTGCAGGACGTGACAATCGAAGGCCCACGGCAGGTGCTTTTCACCTTCAAGAACAACCTCAACCGCACCTTGGCACTGGACCTGGCGACGATGCGGATCGTCCCCGAGCACTGGTGGAAGACCCGCGATTTCGCCAATGGCGGCGGTTTCGAGCCACCGTTGGGCAGCGGTCCGTATCGGGTGAGCAAAGTCGACGCCGGGCGCAGCATCAGTTTCCAGCGCGACCCGGACTGGTGGGGCAAGGACCTGCCGGTCAGTCGCGGCCTGTACAACTTCGACACCCTGACGGTGAATTTCTACGGCGACACCGACGTCGCCCGGCAGTTGTTGCAGGCCGGCGCGTTCGACTACAACCGCGAGTTTTCCTCCTCCGGTTACGTGGTCGGCTACGACAGCCCGGCATTGCGCGACGGTCGTTTGCAGCAGTCGATTCTTGCCCCGGAAAAACCGACGGCGGCGCAAGGCTTCGTGTTCAACCTGCAGAACCCGATTTTTCAGGATCGCCGCGTGCGCCAGGCAATCAGCCTGCTGTGGGATTTCGAGTGGACCAACAAGCAGATGATGCGCGGCTTCTATGTGCGCCAGAACAGCTTCTGGCCGAAGAGCGAAATGGCCGCCACCGCGCTGCCTGATGCCGAAGAGTTGAAAATCCTCGAACCGCTGCGCGGGCAGATCCCCGACGAGGTTTTTACCACCGTCTATCAAGCGCCAAAAACCGATGGCAGCGGCTACATCCGCGACAAGCAACTGCAAGCGCTAAAGCTGCTCGCCGAGGCTGGCTGGACGCCGCAGCACAATCGGCTGGTCAATGCTGCCGGAGAGCCGCTGGCGTTCACTTTCCTCGATGGTCAGGGCGGTTTCGACCGCATGCTGCTGCCGTTCAAACGCACCCTCGCGCAGATCGGCATCACCCTCAATCTGCGCCGGATCGATTCGGCGCAGTACGTCAACCGTCTCAACGCCCGCGACTACGACATGATCGTCACCACTTTCCCGCGCAGTGGCGATCCGATCGTCTCTCCGGGCCGCGAGTTGTACAGCCTGTACGCCTCGCAGAGTGCCACGCAAGTCGGCAGTTCCAACTCGATGGTGCTGGCCAATCCGGCGGTCGATCAACTGATCGACGGACTGGTCCAGGCCAATACCCGCGATGCCATGGTGCATTACGCCCGCGCCCTCGACCGGGTGCTGCAATGGGGTTACTACATGATTCCCAACTACTACTCCAAAGGCACACCGACGGTGTATCAGAACCGCTTCGGCATGCCAGCCGTGCAACCGGCCTACAACGAAGGCCTCGACACCTGGTGGGAGGTGTCGACCAAGGCGTTGACCAACCAGCAGATGCACAGCCAGCTTGCGGGGGGACAGTGACATGCTGCGTTATCTGAGTCGCCGCTTGCTGCTGATCATCCCCACGCTGTTGTGCATTCTGGTGGTCAATTTTTTGATCGTGCAGGCCGCGCCGGGCGGTCCGGTGGAGCAAGCCATTGCGCGCCTGCAAGGCTTCGGCGGGCACAGCATGGGCGGTGGTGGCGAGGTCGCCGCGATTGGCGGCGCGGGCCGCAGCAGCCGAGGCCTCGACCCGGCGCTGATCGAAGAAATCAAGCACCACTACGGCTTCGACAAGCCGCTGCATGAACGCCTGTGGCTGATGCTGAAAAACTACGCGCAGCTGGATTTGGGCAGCAGTTTCTTTCGCGGCGCCAAGGTCACCGACCTGATCGTGCAGAAGTTGCCGGTGTCGCTGTCGCTGGGCTTGTGGGCGACCTTGATCACCTATCTGATTTCGATCCCGCTGGGCATTCGCAAGGCGATCAAGAACGGCAGCGCCTTCGATGTCTGGAGCAGCACGGCGATCATCATCGGCTACGCGATGCCGGCGTTCCTCTTCGCGATTCTGCTGATCGTGGTGTTCGCCGGTGGCAGTTACGTCAACTGGTTTCCGGTGCAGGGCCTGATCTCGGATAACTTCGCCAGCCTCAGCCCCCTGGGCAAGGTCGGCGATTACCTCTGGCACCTGGTGTTGCCGGTGACGGCGCTGGTGATCGGCGGTTTCGCCACGCTGACGATCCTGACCAAGAACAGCTTCCTCAACGAGATCAGCCGTCAGTACGTGATCACCGCACGGGCCAAGGGTCTAACCGAACGCCGCGTGCTCTACGGCCATGTGTTTCGCAACGCGATGTTGTTGGTGGTGGCGGGCGTGCCGTCGGCGCTGATCGAGGTGTTTTTCGCTGGTTCCCTGCTGATCGAAACCATCTTCAACCTCGACGGCCTCGGGCGCATGAGCTACGAAGCGGCGGTGTCGCGCGACTACCCGGTGGTGTTCGGTGCGCTGTTTCTGTTCACCCTGTTCGGTCTGTTGATCAAGCTGATCGGCGACCTTTGCTACACCCTGCTCGACCCGCGCATCGACTTCTCGGCGAGGACTGCCTGATGTTCACTCTTTCCCCTCTCGGCCAGCGCCGCGTGGCGCTGTTCAAGGCCAATCGGCGCGGGCGCTGGTCGTTGTGGCTGTTCATAGGCCTGTGCCTGATCTGCCTCGGTGGCGAGTTGATCGCCAACGACAAGCCGCTGGTGATCCGTTATCACGACACTTTCTACTTCCCGATCCTCAGCGATTACCTGGAAACCGATTTCGGCGGCGAGCTGCCGTTTCAGCCGGATTACGCCAGCGGTTATGTGCACAAACTGATCGAGGATCAGGGCGGCTGGATGCTGTTTCCACCGATCCCGTTCAGCTACGACACGGTCAATTACGACCTCAGCGAACCGGCGCCGAGTCCACCTTCCTCAAGCAACTGGCTGGGCACCGATGATCAGGCCCGGGACGTGTTGGCCCGAGTGATTTTCGGCACGCGGATTTCGATTCTGTTTGCGTTGATGCTCACCGCTGTCAGTGCACTGATCGGCATCGTTGCCGGCGCGTTGCAGGGTTATTACGGCGGTTGGGTCGATTTGCTCGGGCAGCGGGTGCTGGAGATCTGGTCGGGGTTGCCGGTGCTGTATCTGCTGATCATTTTGTCCGGGTTTGTCTCGCCGAGTTTCTGGTGGCTGCTGGGGATCATGGCGCTGTTTTCCTGGCTGGCGCTGGTTGATGTGGTGCGTGCCGAATTCTTGCGGGGGCGCAACCTCGAATACGTGAAAGCCGCGCGGGCGTTGGGCCTGACTGACACCGAACTGATGTGCCGACACATCCTGCCCAACGCAATGACCTCCACCCTTACCTACCTACCGTTCATCCTGACCGGTGCCATCGCCACCCTCACCGCGCTGGATTTCCTCGGTTTCGGCATGCCGGCCGGCACCGCGTCGCTGGGCGAATTGATCGGTCAGGCCAAGCGCAATCTGCAAGCGCCGTGGCTGGGACTGACGGCGTTTTTCGCCTTGGCGCTGATTCTGTCGTTGTTGGTTTTCATCGGTGAAGCCTGCCGAGATGCCTTTGATCCGAGGAGCTGACATGAATGACCATTTGATCGAGATCCGCGACCTGCGTGTCGCCTTCGCCGGGCAGGAAGTGGTGCACGGTTTGAACCTCGACATCCGCCGTGGCGAGTGCCTGGCGCTGGTCGGTGAATCCGGCTCGGGCAAGTCGGTAACGGCGCATTCGATCCTGCGTTTGTTGCCGGGCAAAACCGTTAGCAGCAGCGGCGCGATCCGCTACAACGGCGTCGACCTTTTGCACGCCAGCGAACAGCAGATGCGTGGTTTGCGCGGCAATCGCATAGCGATGATTTTCCAGGAGCCGATGACTTCGCTGAACCCGTTGCACACGGTGGAAAAGCAGGTCAGCGAAGTGCTGGAGATTCACAAGGGTTTGAAGGGCCGCGCCGCCCGTGCGCGCACCTTGGAGTTACTGGAACTGGTGGGCATTCGCCAACCGCTGCAGCGCTTGAAAGCCTATCCCCACCAACTCTCCGGCGGTCAGCGGCAACGCGTGATGATCGCCATGGCGCTGGCCAACGAGCCGGAACTGTTGATCGCCGATGAGCCGACCACCGCACTGGACGTGACCGTGCAGCAGAAGATTCTTGAGCTGTTGATCGAGTTGCAGCAACGCCTGGGCATGTCGTTGCTGCTGATCAGCCACGACCTCAATCTGGTGCGGCGTATCGCGCAACGGGTGTGCGTGATGCGCCAAGGCGAGATCGTCGAGCAGGCCGATTGCGAAGCGCTCTTTCGCGCGCCACAGCATCCTTACAGCCGCTTGTTGATCGAGGCAGAACCCAGCGGAGCGCCGGTGCCGAGTGAGTACGACCACAACCTGCTGGAAGTCGATGACCTGAAGGTCTGGTTCCCGTTGCCCAAGGCGTTGTTCAGTCGACAGCAGGAATACATCAAAGCCGTGGACGGCGTGAGTTTCAGCCTGCAACGGGGCAAGACCCTGGGCATTGTCGGCGAGTCCGGTTCGGGCAAGTCGACGCTGGGTCAGGCGATCCTGCGGCTGGTGGAATCGGAGGGCAATATCCGTTTCGGCAACAAGCAACTGAGCCTGCTCAATCAACGCTTGATGCGGCCGCTGCGGCGGCAGATTCAAGTGGTCTTTCAGGACCCGTTCGGCAGCCTCAGCCCGCGGATGTCGGTGCAGCAGATCATCGCCGAAGGCTTGCTGACCCATGGCATCGGCACCGAGGCCGAACGTGAGGCGGCGGTGATTCGCGTGCTGGAGGAAGTCGGCCTCGACCCGCAGAGCCGCCATCGTTATCCCCACGAGTTTTCCGGAGGCCAGCGCCAGCGCATTTCCATCGCCCGCGCACTGGTGCTGGAACCGGCGCTGATTCTGCTGGATGAACCGACCTCGGCGCTGGATCGCACGGTGCAGAAACAGGTGGTGGAGTTGTTGCGGCAGTTGCAGATCAGGCATGGGCTGACGTATCTGTTCATCAGCCATGATCTGGCGGTGGTGCATGCGCTGGCCCATGATTTGATGGTGATCAAGGAGGGCAAGGTGGTGGAGCAGGGTTCGTCGCGGGAGATTTTCGCCGCGCCGCAACATCCCTACACCCAGGAACTGCTGAAGGCCTCTGGCCTCAAGCCCGACAACAATCCCTGTGGGAGCGAGCCTGCTCGCGAATACGGTGTATCAGTCACATAAGTGTTGGATGACCTAGCGCCTTCGCGAGCAAGCCCGCTCCCACAGGGGGTATCGTCGGGTTTGAAATTTATTTTCGGGCCACTGCATCCAAACGCCTCCGTCACGGGTAGTCCCTGTAACAGCCCTCTTCGGCTGTCAGCGGTTTACCCTTTTCGGAGAAACATACTGATGAACATCACCCATCTGATTGGCCTCACCGGTTTGCTCGCCGTCACTTCGACGACCTTCGCCCAAAGCAGTTATCCCGACGCGATCAAAGTGCCGGAGGGCCACAAGATCGCGATGGAAACCACCGGCGTCGGTGAAATCACCTATGAATGCCGCGACAAAGCCAATGCGCCGGGGCAGACCGAGTGGACCTTCGTCGGCCCGAAAGCGGTGCTCAATGATCGCGGCGGCAAGCAGGTCGGTACCTACTACGGGCCGCCGGCCACTTGGCAGGCCACGGACGGTTCGAAAATCACCGGTACGCAACTGGCCGTGGCGCCGTCAAGCCCGGGCAACCTGCCCTATCAGCTGGTCAAAGCCAATCCCGCCGAGGGCAAAGGCGCGATGACGGGCGTGAGTTATATCCAGCGCGTCGCGCTCAAGGGTGGCGTGGCACCGGGCAGTGAGTGCACGGCGGCGAACAAGGGCAAACAGGAAGTGGTGAAGTACCAGGCGGATTACATCTTCTGGGCGGCGAACTGATTCCTGAAACCACTGCAAAACCCTGTGGGAGCGGGCTTGCTCGCGAAGCGGTGCATCAGCAAAAGAGGTGGTGGCTGACACAACGCCTTCGCGAGCAAGCCCGCTCCCACAAGGATTGATGTTGTTTTGGCGAATGTGAGCTAGATTGCAGGACATGTCTTTACCTGAATCCGTTTTCGATTACGAAGCCCGCCTCGCCGCCTGTGCCCGTGGCGAGCGCTCGGCCCTGCGCGATTTGTATGTGCAGGAAGGCCCGCGTCTGCTCGGCGTGGCCAAGCGGCTGGTGCGCGACACGGCGCTGGCGGAGGACATTGTCCATGAAGCGTTTATCAAGATCTGGAACGGCGCGGCGGGATTCGATCCGGCGCGGGGTTCGGCGCGCGGCTGGATGTTCAGCGTGACGCGGCATCTGGCGCTGAATCTGTTGCGTGATCAGGGTCGCGAGACCTCGCTCGGCGATGAGCACGAAACGGCTGACGACGCTGACGGCTTCGATGCTCACGCGCATT
This sequence comes from Pseudomonas sp. EA_5y_Pfl2_R50, assembly GCF_963970475.1. NCBI lineage: Bacteria > Pseudomonadati > Pseudomonadota > Gammaproteobacteria > Pseudomonadales > Pseudomonadaceae > Pseudomonas > Pseudomonas sp. EA_5y_Pfl2_R50. The sequence goes on from NZ_CAXAPT010000001.1 coordinate 552,721, forward strand.
CGGCGCGCATTCATCGTTGTCTCGAACAACTGGAGCCGCAACGCCGCCACTGCATCCTCCACGCCTATGTCGACGGCTACAGCCACGCACAGATTGCTGCGCGCCTGGACACGCCGCTCGGCACGGTCAAGGCGTGGATCAAACGCAGTCTCAACGCATTGCGGGAGTGCATGGGATGACCACTGAATCGGCACAGGATCGCGATGAACTGGCCGGCGAATACGTGCTCGGCACCCTGCCTGTCGAGCAGCGAATCGAGGTGCAACGGCGTCTGGCGAATGATCCGGAACTGCGCGCAGCGGTGGATGCCTGGGAGCGGCGTCTGCTGGAGCTGACCGATCTTGCGCCCTCGCAACAACCCTCGGCGCTGCTATGGCCACGCATCGAACGCAGCCTCGACCGAATCACGCCAAAAGCGTCATCGAGTTCATGGTGGAACCTGCTGCCACTCTGGCGCGGGCTGAGTGCTGCCGGCTTGGCCGCGACCTTGATATTGGGCTCGATCCTGCTGACCCAGACCACGCCGACACCAAGCTATCTGGTGGTGCTGGTCGCGCCGCAGGACAAGGCGCCGGGCTGGGTGATTCAGGCCAGCAATTCACGGGAGATCCAGTTGATTCCGCTGGGCGTGGTCGAGGTGCCGAAAGACAAGGCGCTGGAATTCTGGACCAAGGCTGACGGCTGGCAAGGCCCGGTGTCGCTGGGGCTGGTCAAGCCTGGGCAGGCCTTGTCGGTGCCGCTGGACAAGTTGCCGCCGCTGCAACCGAATCAGCTGTTCGAACTGACGCTGGAAGGAACCAATGGCTCGCCGATCGGCAAACCGACCGGGCCGATTCAGGCGATCGGGCGTGCGGTGAAGGTGCTGTGAGGCTCTGATCTGCGGGTTCCAGCAACCATCATCGGCGTCGATGTTTACCATCACGGCAATGAAGTTCTCATAAAAAATCTCCGGCGTAACATCTGCTCCATACCAACCAACAACACCCCGGAGCACACCATCATGAAACGCCAAACTCTTCTCAGCATCGCTTTCTCGGTCTTCGCTATCAACGCTTTCGCCGCGACCCCGGCCCACACCATGATCGCCGAAGGCGGTTCGGACAAACTGATCGAAAGCCGTTTGGCTGAAGGTGGTTCGGATCGTTTGATCGAACGCCGTGTGGCCGAAGGTGGCTCGGATCGTCTGATCGAACGCCGCGTGGCCGAAGGTGGTTCTGATCGTCTGATCGAACGCCGCGTGGCCGAAGGTGGTTCGGATCGTCTGATCGAACGTCGCGTGGCTGAAGGTGGCTCGGATCGTCTGATCGAACGTCGCGTTGCCTGAATGCATGGCTTCAAGCGCAACACCCCAGAGAAACCCGGCTCCCTCAGCCGGGTTTTTTATGTCTGTGGGTTTTATCCGGCCTTGGCCATGCAGCGCTTGTAGCGCTCGTCCACGCGTTTGGCGAACCACGCCGTGGTCAGTTTGCGAGTGATCTTCGGACTCTGCAGCACGATCCCCGGCAACACCGCACGCGGCAGCTTTTTCCCCTCCGCTTGCTCCGCCAGTTCGAATACTCGTTGATAGAGCCTGGTCTCTTCCAATTCCAGGGTTTTGCCCTTCTCCAACTGATCGCGAATGGTCGGGTTGCGCATGCCCAACGACTTGCCCAGGGTGCGCACCGCCAGTTCCGTGCTGCCGGGCATGATCGAGTCGTAGCGGATCAGGTCACCGTCCAGCGCCAATGGAATACCCGAGGCGCGACTGACAGCGTTCTGGAACGCGGCATTGCGACTGGCGTACCAACCGGCATTGAAGTCGGCAAACCGATAGAGCGGTTCGCGGTAACTCACCGGGTAACCGAGCAAATGCGCGATGCCGAAGTACATGCCGCCTCGGCGGCTGAATACTTCACGGCGGATCGTGCCGTCCACCGGGTACGGGTAATCCTTGGCATGCTGTTCGGCGAATTCGATGCTGACCTGCATCGGCCCGCCGGTGTGCACCGGGTTGAAACCACCGAACAGCGTGCGGCCCATTGGCACCCTGCCGATGAAGTCGTCGAAGATTGCGCTCAACTCTTTCTCGCTGCGTGCTGCGTTCAGGCGTTCGCTGTAGGTCTTGCCGTTGGTTGAACGCACTTGCAATGCGCCGCTGACCAACAGGCTGGGGATGTGCACCTTGGCGGCGCGGCGGTCGATTTCGTCGCGGGCGATTTTGCCCAGGCCGGGCACGGTGGGGTCGGCCTGAAAGGTGGATTCCTGTTCGGCGACAGCCAGTACGGAGCAGAGGTTCTGCGTGGTCGGGCTGATGTTCTGCGCAGCGAACGCGGCATAGATATCCGAAGCCCAGCCTTGGCGGTCGGCGATTTTCGCCGGCATCAGCCGGACGATTTCGGCCTTGACTTCAGCAGGCGCACGCGGAACCGGCTCCTGGCTGCGCTGCCCCGCGCAACCAGCGAGCACCAGCAGTGCGGCGAGGATGATCGGTAATCGAGGGTTGTGCATGTTGCTCCATCCAGTCCAATAAGCCAGAGCAACCATACACAATCCGCGCAGGAGGGTTTGAAAAAGGGGTGATGACAAACTGATTGCAAAACGTTACTGAGAAAATCTATCATTTGCACCTGGAGTCGCATTTGCGCAAGGAGTTCCGCGCCGCCCTAACTTTTTCCAACTGGCCGCGCGCCTCCAGGAACTGAACATGCTCACTCCAGCCCGACTCGGCGTCCCTTTTCGCCCGACGCTTCTCGTTCTGCTGTGCTCCCTGACCGTCACCGCCCACGCCGCTGAAGGCGATAACAAAGAGCTGGTGCTCGACGACGTCAACATCAACGCTCAGGCTCCAGTGCCAAACGCCCTGCCCCCGGCCTACAGCGGCGGTCAGGTTGCGCGTGGCGGTCAGCTCGGCGTGTTGGGCAATCAGGACATGATGGACGTGCCGTTCAGCGCCGCGTCCTACACCGAGCAACTGATCCAGGATCAGCAGGCCGAAAACGTCGCCGACGTGCTGCTCAACGATGCGTCGGTGCGCCAGGCATCCGGTTTCTCTAACCAGGCGCAGGTCTTCATGATCCGCGGCCTGCCGCTTAACGGCGACGATATTTCCTATAACGGCCTGTATGGCGTGCTGCCACGGCAGATCATTTCCACCGACGCGTTGGAGCGCGTGGAAGTGTTCAAAGGTCCGAACGCCTTCATCAACGGCGTGACCCCGACCGGCTCGGGCATCGGCGGCGGCGTCAACCTGCAACCCAAACGTGCCGGTGACGTGCCGCTGCGTCGCTTCACCACCGACATCAACAGCGAAGGTCGCGTCGGTCAGCACTTCGACATCGGCCAGCGTTTCGGTGAAGACAACCGATTCGGCGCGCGCATCAACCTGTCCCAGCGCGAAGGCGACACCGGCATCGACCACGAGAACCAACGCTCTAAACTATTCGCCATCGGCCTCGACTATCGCGGCGATGCCCTGCGCGTCTCCGGCGACTTCGCCTACCAGAAAGAACGCGTCAACGGCGGGCGCAACTCGGTCAACCTCGGCACCGCCACGCACATTCCGGATGCGCCGTCGGCGGATACCAACTACGCGCCGAAATGGGGCTACACCGACATCGAAGACACCTTCGGCATGCTTCGCGCCGAGTACGACCTGAACGACAACTGGACCGCCTACGCTGCCGGCGGCGCCAAGCACACCCGCGAAGTCGGGCGCTACAACTCGACGACGCTGGTCGGTAACAACGGCGCCTCAACCACCACCGGTTCGTTCATTCCCCATGACGAAGACAACACCAGCGTCATGGCCGGCCTCAACGGCAAGTTCAACACCGGCCCGGTCAGCCACAAGCTCAACTTCGGCCTGACCGGCATCTGGGCCGAACAGCGTAGCGCGTATGATTTCGACCTGACCAGGTACGCCAACAACATCTACCATCCCGTGGAAACCCCGTTGCCGGTCGGCAATTTCGCCGGTGGCGACAACAGCGATCCGGGCATCGTCGGCAAAACCTTCAACCGCAGCCTGGCGATCTCCGACACCTTCGGTTTCTTCGATGATCGCCTGCTGATCACGGCCGGCCTGCGTCGCCAGCAACTGGTCGTGCAGGGTTACAGCTACGCCAGCTATGGCAGCGGCCCGCGCTCCTCCAGCTACGACGAGTCGATCACCACGCCGGTGTACGGCATCGTGTTCAAGCCGTGGGAACACGTATCGTTCTACGCCAACCACATCGAAGGTCTGGCTCAAGGCCCGACCTCGCCGACCAGCTCCGGCGGCTTGCGTGTGACCAACGGCAACGAAGTCTACGCACCGTCACGCTCCAAGCAGACCGAAGTCGGGGTGAAAGTCGACATGGGCACTTACGGCGCGAGCCTGGGCCTCTATCGCATTGAGCAGCCGAGCGATGGCTACTGCGAAATCGACAGCGCCACCACCTGCACCTACGTGCGTGAGGGCGAGCAGGTGAACAAAGGCGTGGAAATGAACGTGTTCGGCGAGCCGATCAATGGCCTGCGCCTGATCAGCGGCCTGACGTTGATGGACACTGAACTGAAGAACACCCTTAACGGCGCCAACGACGGCAACCACGCCATTGGCGTGCCGACCTTCCAGTTCAATGCCGGCGTCGATTGGGACGTACCGGGCCTGCAAGGCGTAGCGCTGAATGCGCGGATGCTGCGCACGGGCGGCCAATACGCCGACGCCGCGAACAACCTGAGCCTGCCAACCTGGAACCGCTTCGATGCGGGTGCGCGTTACGCCTTCAAGGTCTCGGAGAAGGACGTGACCGTGCGTCTGGGCGTAGAGAACCTGGCGAACAAGAAGTACTGGGAATCGGCTCAGGGCGGCTACCTGACGCAGGGTGAACCGCGGGTTGCCAAGTTGTCCGGGACTATTGATTTCTAAGCGTAATCGGTAATAAGAAGGCTCCGCAGCTTTGATGGCTGCGGGGCCTTTTTTTGCGGCGTTTGACAGGTCCTGCTCGCGATGGGGCCCGAACTGGCTACCCTCTCCTTCTGATCCATACTTGCTCCACAGCAAACGGAGGACAGGCCCATGAACCGCAGCGATGTTCTGATCATCGGCGCTGGCCCGACCGGGCTGGTGCTGGCCCTGTGGCTGAGCAAACTCGGCGTGCGCGTGCGCATCATCGACAAAACCTCGGCGCCCGGCACCACCTCGCGGGCGCTGGCAGTGCAGGCGCGCACGCTCGAGTTGTATCGCCAGCTCGATCTGGCCGACACCGTGGTGCGCAACGGCCACCGGGTGGCAGCGGCGAACTTCTGGGTCAATGGCAAACCGGTCGCGCAACTGCCGCTCAACCGCATCGGCGAAGGCCTGACGCCTTATGCGTTCGTCGAAATCTTCCCGCAGGATGAGCACGAACGGCTGCTGATCGACCGCCTCGAAGACTATGGCGTGACGGTTGAACGCAACACCACGCTGGAGCGTTTCGAGGAATCCGGCGACGGCCTCACCGCGCATCTGCGCCTGGCCGATGGCGCGCAGGAAGTCTGTCAGGCCTGCTATCTCGCAGGGTGCGACGGCGCCCGTTCAGTGGTGCGCAAAACCCTCGACGCCGGGTTTCCCGGCGGCACTTACCAGCAGATTTTCTACGTCGCCGACGTCAAGGCCAGCGGCCCGGTGATGAACGGCGAGTTGCATCTGGATCTGGACGAGGCGGACTTTCTCGCGGTGTTTCCGCTGGCCGGCGAGGGCCGCGCCCGCCTGATCGGCACGGTGCGTGACGAGCGCGCAGATCGTGCCGAAACCCTGGAGTTCTCCGACGTCAGCAGCCGCGCCATCGAACACCTGAAAGTGCACATCGAAGACGTCCACTGGTTCTCGACCTACCGTGTGCATCACCGCGTGGCCGAGCATTTCCGCGACGGCTGCGCGTTTTTGCTCGGCGATGCCGCGCACGTGCACAGCCCGGCCGGCGGGCAAGGCATGAACACCGGCATCGGCGATGCGATCAATCTGGCGTGGAAACTCGCGGCGGTGCTCGGCGGCGGCGCCGAGCCGAGTCTGCTCGACAGCTATGAAACCGAACGCATCGCCTTCGCCCGACGGCTGGTCTCGACCACCGACAAAGTCTTCAGTTTCGTCACCGCCGAGGGGCGCATGGCTGATCTGCTGCGCATGCGCGTGGCGCCGTTCCTGATCCCGAAAATGGCGTCGTTCGAGGCCAGTCGCGAGTTCCTTTTTCGCACGGTGTCGCAACTCACCCTCAACTATCGCGGCATGCCGTTGAGCCAGGGCGTCGCCGGCCACGTCCACGGCGGCGACCGCTTGCCGTGGGCCCATGATGGTGAGGGGGATAACTACGAACCCCTGCGCCAGCCGTGCTGGCAAGTCCACGTGTACGGCGACACCAGCGACGAGATGATCGCCTGGTGCAATGAACACCACTTGCCACTGCACGTGTTCGACTGGCGCCCGGCGTTTGAAACGGCAGGGTTGGGACGTAACGGCTTTTACCTGCTGCGCCCGGACACCTATGTGGCGGTTGCCGACAACAGCGCCGATCCGAAAGTCATAGAACGCTACTGGCGCGATCACGGCATCCGGCCCTACCTCAACAGCCCCTGACATCCCGCAGTCCAAATGTGGGAGCGGGCTTGCTCGCGAAGGCGGTGCATCAGCAACAGATGTGCTGGCTGACACAACGCCTTCGCGAGCAAGCCCGCTCCCACCGTTCGGATTTGCGCTGTTGTCTAGATACCGGCCAGTGCCAGGTCCATCGCAAAGTAAGTGAAGATCAGATCCGCACCCGCACGCTTGATCGCGCCAAGGCTTTCACGTACCACGCGATCTTCATCGATTGCACCAGCCTGCGCGCCGAACTTGATCATCGCGTACTCGCCACTGACCTGATACGCCGCCAGCGGCAGGTTCGAGGCTTCGCGAATGTCGCGGATGATGTCGAGGTAAGCGCCGGCTGGCTTGACCATCAGCGCATCGGCGCCTTCCTGCTCGTCGAGCAGCGATTCGCGCAGGGCTTCACGGCGGTTCATCGGGTTCATCTGGTAGCTTTTGCGGTCGCCTTTCAACGCACTACCACCCGCCTCGCGGAACGGGCCGTACAGCGCCGAAGCAAATTTGGTCGAATACGCCATGATCGGGATCTGGGTAAAACCGGCCGCGTCCAGCGCCTGGCGAATCGCCCGCACCTGACCGTCCATCGCTGCCGACGGCGCAATCACATCAGCGCCAGCGCGGGCCGCCGCCACGGCTTGTTTGCCAAGATTGATCAGCGTCTGATCGTTGTCGACTTCATGGTTGTGCATCACGCCGCAATGGCCGTGATCGGTGTATTCGCAGAAGCAGGTGTCGGACATCACGATCATTTCCGGCACGGCATCCTTGGCGATACGCGACATGCGCGAAACCAGACCGTCTTCACGCCAGGTGTCGCTACCGTTGCTGTCCAGATGGTGGGACACACCGAAGGTCATCACCGACTTGATGCCGGCGCGGGCATAGCGCTCGATTTCGCTGGCCAGTTTGCGCTCGGGAATGCGCATCACGCCGGGCATGCTCTTGATCGGCACGAAGTCGTCGATGTCTTCCTCGACGAAAATCGGCAGCACCAGATCGTTCAGGCTGAACTCGGTTTCCTGGAACAGGCTGCGCAGGCTCGCATTGCGGCGCAGACGGCGGGGACGTGATTCGGGGAACTGACTGGACATGGGGCCTTTCCTGAAATCGGAAGATGAGACGAAAGTCGTAGGGGGCGAAGCTTATGCCTTGCGGGGGCTGGCGTACAAACCTGGATCAATCAAGAGTGCATTACAGGACGGGTAACAATCTTCCAGAACACTGTAAATCCCTGTGGCCGCTGGCTTGCCAGCGATGGCGGCGGGTCAGTCAACGCGATCTGCGGCAGCCGCCACATGAACCGTAACATCTTGTCGCTAACCTGCGGCCAGACCGTTGAAGGTTGCCGCTAAAGTGCGGATCGAACCAATCGGGCCTCAGAGGACTCTGAGCTATGTCTTTCTCGCAGAGGAAGCTGTTCATGACAGGGAAACCACCCGGTGCTGGGAGCCCGCGGTGCCAAGGTTTGTCAGCCTTAACCGAAATTGCTGAAGAACCCTTTATCTGATGACGAACCTCATGAGTTTCGCCAAACGCTTCAAACATCGCGCCTACGTCGTCCTGCCTTCGGTGCTGGCGGTCAGTGCATTGTTTCTCTCGCTGGAGTCCAGTGAAAGCCGCGCGCAGCCGGTGGACGGCACCCAGACCCTGGTGTTCCTGCGTCACGCAGAAAAACCCGAAGGCGGCCTCGGCCAGCTCAACTGCCAGGGCCTGAACCGCGCCATCGACCTGTCGACGCTGCTGCCGGAAAAATTTGGCAAGGCCGATTACGTGTTCGCCGCCAATCCGACGCGCAATGTCGAAGAAGGCGAACTGGATAATTCCTACAGCTACATTCGCCCGTTGATGACCATCAGTCCGGCGGCGATCAAACTCGGCCTGCCAGTGAACATCGAGTTTTCCGCCAATGACACCAGCGATCTGGCCCGCGAACTGCTCGACGACAAGTATCACAACTCGACGATTTACACCGCGTGGTCACACGGTTATCTGCCGGAATTGATCAACAAGGTGGCGGGCAAAGCGGTCGGTGAGAAACAGAACATCACCGATGACTGGGCGGGCAACGATTTTGACTCGCTCTATGTGCTGACACTGACCTGGCACAACGGCAAGGCCAGTCTGCAAAGCCACAGCTACAAACAGGGGCTGGATCATGGCAAGGAAACCTGCCCCACCTGATTTGCGGGGTGGCTGATCCGGCCCCTTCGCGAGCAAACCCGCTCCCACAGCCGATCGAATGTGGGAGCGGGCTTGCTCGCGAAGGGGCCCGCCGCTACAACCTCAGCCTTTCTGGCTCACCCGCTCGCGAAGATACTCAAGCACCGCCCCACTTTCCCCGGCGAACTCGATCCGCCCGCCCTTCTTCTCCCGCTGAAACACATACATCGGGTCGTAATACTCGCGCAGCAACCCCTCGATCCAGCCGCGATGGCGATCCACCGCACCGCTGCGTGCCTGCTCGATCAACGCCTCTTCCATCAACAGCAACATGCGCTGATGGCGCTCTCCACCCAGGCGTTTCTGCACATTGTTCAGGCTTTCCAGCAGTCGCTCGGAAAACAGCGCAAAACCGCTCTCGCCGTGCACCGCCGAAAACTCTGCCGACAAATCCACCACGTAGTCCCGCAGGATGCGCTCGACGCGATCCTCGAAACGGTCCTCCAGCCAGACCATCGGGTACTGCTGCATGCCCTGATAAAGCGAAAGCGGCAAGGCACAACTGCCGACCACCCGGCTTTCGTCTTCCAGTACGAACTGCTCGATGCCGGCATCACGTTTCTTGAGAATGTCGATGGCCAGGCGGTTTTCAAAATCGATGTTCGACGGCTGCCCCGTGGCACGCTTGCCGAAACTCGAACCGCGATGATTGGCGTGGCCTTCCAGATCCAGGCCGTTACGCAACTGCACCAGCGCTTCGGTCTTGCCGGTGCCGGTCATGCCGCCGAGCAGGACGAAATCACACTGCGCGATGGCCTGCTCAGTGGTGTCGATGAGGAAGTTGCGCATGGCCTTGTAACCCCCACCGACGCGCGGGTAATCGATGCCGGCTTCATCACGCAACCATTGCTGGGTGATCTGCGACCGCAAGCCGCCCCGGAAACAATACAGATAACCCTCAGGATGGGCCCGGGCGAAATCGGCCCAGGCCTGGATGCGCTCGGCTTTCACTGCGCCGGCCACCAGTTGATGACCCAGTTCGATGGCGGCCTGCTGGCCGTGCTGCTTGTAGCAGGTGCCGATTTTCTGCCGCTCGATGTCGTTCATCAGCGGTAGATTGACCACGCCGGGAAATGAACCTTTGTGAAACTCGACCGGCGCACGGGCATCCATCATTGGCCGGTCGTTGAGGAAAATGTCACGGTAGTCGGTGCAGTCGCGGAGCATCAATTCACCTCGACCGCGTTCGTCTGTCGCTCAACCAGTTCGCCGATGGGCTCAAGGTTCAAGCCCAGCTCAGCGGCGACGGCGAGAAACTCATCATTGCCTTCAGGCGTCACGGCAATCAGCAGGCCGCCACTGGTTTGCGGGTCGCACAGGACGCGCTTGTGCAATTCCTGCACGCGACCGACCTTGCTCGCGTAGCTGTCGAAATTGCGCAGCGTGCCGCCAGGGACGCAACCTTGATCAAGGTAATACTCGACGCTGTCCAGACGCGGCACGCGGTCGTAAGCGATGCGCGCTGTCAGTTGGCTGCCATCGGCCATTTCCACCAGATGACCCAGCAGGCCGAAACCGGTGACGTCCGTCATCGCCGTCACCCCGGCGAGTTTGCCGAAGCGGCTGCCGGGTTTGTTCAGGGTGCACATCCAGTCGCGGGCCACGCCGACGTCGCTGATGCGCAATTTGCCCTTCTTTTCGGCGGTGGTGAGGATGCCGATGCCCAGCGGTTTGGTCAGGTACAGCAGGCAGCCAGCGGTGGCGGTGTCATTGCGCTTCATGTGGCGTTTTTCCACCAGACCGGTCACGGCCAGACCGAAAATCGGCTCCGGGGCATCAATCGAGTGCCCGCCCGCCAACGGAATACCTGCCGCGTCGCACACCGCGCGGCCACCGCGAATCACTTCCCGCGCCACTTCCGGCGCCAGCACATTGACCGGCCAGCCGAGGATCGCAATCGCCATTAACGGATCACCGCCCATCGCATAGATGTCGCTGATTGCGTTGGTGGCGGCAATCCGGCCGAAATCGAACGGATCGTCGACAATCGGCATGAAGAAGTCAGTAGTCGACACCACCCCGCGCTCGGCATCGATCTCGTAGACCGCCGCGTCATCACGCGAGGCGTTGCCGACCCACAGTTTCGGGTCGAGGTTCTGCGCCCCGCTGCCGGCCAGTATCACTTCCAGCACCTGCGGGGAAATCTTGCAGCCGCAACCGGCGCCGTGGCTGTATTGGGTCAGACGAATCGGCTCGCTCATGGGGAGGGGTCTCAGGCTGTTGATGGGGCGGATTCTAGCAGAGCCGCTGCGGCGAGATGTTTTACCAAACCAGGCGGACATTTGCGTTGGGTGTAAAGCCGCCATCACGAGCAGGTTCACACCTACAGGGGGTAGGTAATTTTTCCGCTCGGAAATGGTTCTATATCTCCCGCTTTTCCAGCGTGCTCAATGTGCGAGGCACCCATGGGCTTGCCGTTGCTATTCAACATGGTCAGCCCACTCAAGATGTCTGGCCTCGACGAGAGAAAGCGCAGGGATTTCTTTGACCAACCGAGGAGCGACCACCGAAAAGTGCCCCTCCCCCCGAGGATTCATATGAATGACACGAGTCTGCGATGCCCGCTCGTCATTGCCATTCAGGGCTTGAACATAGACTGCCAGTTCTAGCGTTTCCTTCGCAGGCGTGTAAACAGCGCTGGGCGGAAGGTTGGAGAAACCTTCGATATCGAGTTTGAAAACGATCGGTTTGCCGGCGGTAAGCATCCACATTGCCCTGTGTCTTTCAGGCACGGGACTTTGCATGGATCTACAGATAGCCGCAGTGGGGAAAGTCGCTTATTTGTGTAGGACGCATCCGGGATCTTTTGCACTGCAAAAAAACCGCCCTCACGGGCGGCTAAACGTGCTTCGACACTCGATCAGAAGCCAAGGCTGAAGCTGATGGTCATCGCATGGTCGTTGCTGTCGTTCGACAGTTGCCCCGAGTAGCCGACCCCGAGCTTACCGGTCGGGCTGATCTGGAAGTCCACGCCTGCTTCGACAATCGCGCTGTCCTTGGCAATCGGCACGCCCTGGGTGCTGAACGAGGCGCCGCCGTCGATGAAGGTCAGGTCGACGTCAGGCTTGGTATCCCCGAAAGCATGGCGCCAGCCGAGGGCCGCGCGCGGGGTGAACTGCCCGCCGTTGGCCAGGGTGATGACTTTGCCGGCGCGCACCCCGAGGGTCGAGAAGGTGATGTCCTGGTCGGCATCGGCCTGCAGGCGCCCTGCTCCGCCTTTTTCCTTGGCTTTATCGGTGTCGTAGTTGACGTAAGCGAGACCGGCGAACGGCTCGAGCGCAATGCCGCCGGCATCAATCGCGTAACCGACTTCACCGAACACCTGAGCGCTGCGTGCGTCGTAATTGGCCTCCAGGCGGTCGTTGTAGCTGCCGACGCTGACATCGCGTTTGCTCTCGATGTCGTGCCAGCTGTAGGCCGCGCCGAGGCGCACCGCCAGCGCATCGAACTGCGAGTTGAGGTACGCCGCCAGGTGGTAGCTTTCAACGGTCGCGTCCGAACGACGATCATGGGCGTCAAGGTCGCTGCGGGTGTAACCGGCGGCCATGCCCACGCGCCACTGGTCATCGAGCTGCTTGTCGGTGCCGAGCATGAAGCCGCTGAGGTTGCGGTCGAGTTTCGCCGCGTTGCTGTCGCCATCCGATTCGCCCCAGGCACCGAGTGCTCGCGCCCAGCCGACCATTTCGCCGTGGCAACCGCTGCTGCTCAACTGGTTGTCGCTTGGCGCAAGGGCGCGGCGTGGATCATCCGCCGCGCTGCAGGACGGTTGCCGCATACGGTCGTTGACCGCGTCACGCACGTAACGCGAATCCTCAAGGATGGCGCTGGCGGTGCTGGCGTGGATCTCACCGGACAGACTGTCGAAGGCATTACGCGCGCCCGCGACACTGAGGTTGACGATCTCGTTCTGCAACGCAGCGCCTGCCGGGCCGTTGTTCGACAGCGCAGTGGCCGTGCGGAACTGGTTGCCGGAGGCGGCGACATCGGCGAACGAGTTGCCGTTGCGGCTGACCACCAGGTTCACCGCGTTGGCGTCATACACCAGGGCGCTGTCGAGGAACGCGTATTGCGGCAGGTCCGTTGCGCTGAAAGTGCCATTCACGCCACCACCTGCGGTAATCAGCGAATACGTGGTGTTGCCGGTGAACGGTGCCAGCGAGTTCACTTGCAAGGCGCCGCCCAACGTCGCGGTGCCACCGACGGCCAGCGGCGTCGCAGTGGGCGAACTGACTGTCAGCACCAGCATACCGCCGCTCGCGTTGGTCAGGTTACCGGCCACGCTGAGGGTTCCGGCTTCGGCACCGGAAGCCACCACACCCTGGTTGACCAGCGAGCCGACGCTGCCGTTACCGCTCAGCCCTGCGCCGCTGGCGACGGTCACCTGCCCGCCCAGCGACGCCCGCGCCGCACGGCTACCGACTTGCAGCACGCCTTGATCGACCGCGACCGTGCCGCTGAACGGGTGATCACCGGTCAACAGCAAGGTGCCGGTACCGCGTTTTGCCATTGCACCGAGACCGCTGAGGCGACCGTTGAACAGGCCATTGTCGTTCTGCACAAAAAACAGCGAAGCGTTGTTGAGGATGTTGCCTTGCAGGCTGGTGGTGTTACCGATCAGCGTACCGCCGCTGACCGTAGTGCCACCGCTGTAAGTGTTGGCGCCGCTCAATACCAGGGTGCCGGAATCGAGCTTCTCGATACCGCCAGTGCCGACCAGCGGCGCGGAGATTTGCGCACTCCCGCCGGCATTCACTCGCACCGGAGCGAGGCTGCCGTCCGAGCCGTTGACCGGAGTCAGCGAGCCACCGGCACCCGGCGTCAGGCTGTAGCCGTTGGCGAGAAATTGCAGACCGGTGAAGTTCTGGTTGCCCTGTACGGTGACCGTACCGCCCTGGCCGCCGAAGACTGCGAATTGACCATTGGAGGCAAGTGCCTGCGTGCCGTTCGGATCAGTCCAGTTAGTGCCTGGCCCCCACACACCGCTGCCGCCACCGATGCTGCCATCCGGGTTGGTCTTGTCACCGTTCCAGAACTGCACTTCACCCGGCGTGCCTTGCACCAGCAGGTTGACCTGATTGGCGATGGCGGTTTGCAGGATCAGATTGGCCGCCGACACCGGCAGGCTGCCGTAGACCAGACCGTTGTCGGTCAGGCTGCCGCCGTAGCTGAACAATTGATAAACGCCGGTGCCGAAGCCGCCGGCATTGCTGACGTTGAGCGTGCCATCAAGGGTCAGGTTGCCAGCCACATTGACGACGGTGGTCGAACTGGCCGCCGAGCCGAGACTGAAGTCCAGAGTGGTTCCCGACGACAGCACCAGCGAACCGACCGACAACGGCGTTGCCGCGCCGCCACCGGCCAGCGTCGCGCCGTCAGCCAGTTGCACAGCACCGCCGAACTGGCCGCTGCCGCCAACGCTTGCGCCGCTGGCAACGCTGACATTGGCACTGTTGAGCGTGCCGTTGACCAGCAGGCTGCCGGCTTGCACCGAGGTGTTGCCGGTGAAGCCGCTGTTACCGGTCAGAAGCAATTGGCCGCTGCCGGTTTTGTTCAGCGTACCGACGCCAGTGAGGTTGCCGGTGTAGCTGCCATCGGCGTTCTGCTCGAACGTCAGCGTGGCGTTGTTGACGATTGCACCTTGCAGGCTGCTGGTGTCGCCGAAGGTGCTGCCGCCGTTCAGCGTGGTGCCGCCGCTGTAGGTATTGGCGCCGCTGAGCGTCAGGTCGCCTGCACCATTCTTCACCAGGCTGCCGGTGCCAGTGACGGCGCCGAGCAGCGTGGTGTCCTGGTTGCCGGCCAGGGTCAGTTGGGCACCGAGGTTGACGGCGTTGGCCAGTTGCAGCGCCGAGGTGCTGTCGAGGCTGCCGCTGCCGGACACGTTCAATGCGCCGCTGCTGATGGCGCTGTTGTTGCCCAGCACCAGCGTGCCGCCGGCGAGTTGAGTGCCGCCGCTGTAGGTGTTGCTGCCGTTGAGGGTCAGGCTCGATGCACCCGTCTTGATCAGACTGCCCGCACCGCTGACCACACCGTCGAGGGTCAAAGCACTGGAACCGGCTACCGTCAGGCCGCCGTTGAGCACCACGTTGTTGGCAAGGCTGACCGCCGCGTTGCTGTCCAGCGCCGTGCCGTCCGCAGCGGTCAACACCCCGGTGCCGAGCGCCGCATCATTGCCGACAACGATCTTGCCGCCGTTGAGCGCGGTGCCGCCGGTGTAGCCGTTGGCGGCGTTGAGCACCAGCGTACCGGTGTCGTATTTGCCGAGGGTGCCGGCACCATTGAGCGCTACGCCGAGGGTCGCGGTAGCGTTCGGATCGACGCGCACCGAAGCGTTGCCCATTGAACCGTTGACCAGATTCAGCGAACCCGCCGTGCCGTTCTGCAGGCTGTAGCCATCGCTGACGAATTGCATGCCGGTGAGGGTTTGCGCGCCGTTGACCGTCACAGTGCCCGCCGCGCCCTGGAAGACGGCGAAGTTGTTGGTCCAGGCCTGATTGCTGGTGCCGTTGACGTCGGTCCAGTTGGTGGTGCCGCTCCCCCAGGTGCCACTGCCGCCCTCCACTGCACCGTTGGCAACCAGTTGATTGCCGTCCCAGAACTGCACGGTAACGCCCGGCGCGGTGACCAGCAGATTGATCTGGTTGGCCAGCGCGGTTTGCAGGGTCAGATCGCCCGGGGTGACGCTGCCCGGTACGCTGCCGATGAGCATGCCGTTGTCGGTCAGGCCGCCGGTGTAATCGATCAGGCGATACACGCCACTGCCGAAGCCGCCGATATCACTGACGTTGAGCGTTCCGTCGAGGGTCAGATTGCCGCCGACATTGACCAGCCCGTTGCCGCCCCCGGAGACCGGTGCGCCGAGGCCGACATCGAAACTGGAGTTGCCGTTGAACGCCAGCGAAGCCACCGACAAGGTGCTGCCGGTGACACCCGCCAGATGCCCGCCGTCGGCCACGGACACGGCACCGGTCAACGTGCCGCTGCCACCGAGGGTGCCGCCGTTGTTGACCAGCACATTGCCGCTGGCCAGCGAACCGTTGACCTGCAACGTGCCGGCATTGACGTTGGTGTCGCCGGTCAGGTCGCTGATGCCGCTGAGTGTCAGGGTACCGCTGCCCAGCTTGCTCAGGCCCCCGTCACCGCTGAGGGTGCCGGCGAAGGTGCTGCTGACGTTGTTGCCGCCCAGGCTCAGGGTGTTGCCGGTGCCGACCAGCGCGGTGCCGCTGCCGGTGAGGCTGGCGAGGCTGCCCGAAGCACCGAGATTGAGCGCCGCGCCCCCCGCGAGATTGAGCGCGGCATTGTCGCCCAGCGCCCCGCTACTCAGCGTGGTCAGGCTGCCGGCGAGTACATCGAAGGTGCCGCTGAAGGTGTTGGTGGCGCTCAGGGTCACGTCGGACAGACCGTTCTTGGTCAACGTGCCGGCGCCAGCAATGATGCCGCCGAGGGTCAGGTTGTTGTTACCGGCCAGAGCCAGATTGGCATTGACGTTGAGGTTGTTGGTCAGCACCAGTGGCGCCGTGTTGTCGAGAGTCGAGGCACCGGCCACGGTCAGCGCGCCGCTGCCCAATGCAGTGCCGGTGCCAAGGGTCAACGTGCCGGCATTCAGCGTGGTGCTGCCCGTGTAGGTATTGACGCCATTGAGCGTCAGGTTCGACGCGCCGTTCTTGATCAAGCCGCCCGCGCCGCTGACGACACCGGCGAGGGTCAGATTGTTGCTGCCGGTATTGCTCAGGTTGGCGTTGAGCACGACGTTGTTGCCCAGACTCAGCGCGCTGTTACTGTCCAGCGCCGACGCGCCGGCGACGGTGAGGTTGCCCAGGCCCAGCGCCGAGTTGCTGCCGGCGGTCAGGGTGCCGGCGTTGAGGGTGACGCCACCGAGGAAATTGTTGTTGCCGCTGAGGGTCAGGTTCGACGCGCCGTTTTTGCTCAGGCTGCCGGCGCCGTTGACCGTACCGGCGAGCGTCAAATCGGCCGTGCCAGCGATGCCGAGATTGCCGGCCAGATTGACCGCATTGTTCAGCGACACCGCCGTGCCAGCGTCCAGCGTGGTGCCGCCAGCAGCGTTCAGGGTGCCGGAACCGAGCGCCGAGTTCGACGCCAGAATCAGTCCGCCTGCGTTCAGCGCGACCGGGCCGAGGAAGGCGTTGTTGCCACCGAGGGTCAGGTTCGCAGCGCCATTCTTGATCAGGCCACCCGTGCCGCCGATCACGCCGTTGAGGGTCAGCGCATTGCTGCCGACCACAGTGAGATTGCCGTTCAGTGTCGCGGCGTTGCTCAGGGTCACCGCCGCGTTGCTGTCCAGTTGCGTGCCGGCATTGGCCGTCAACGTGCCAGTGCCCAGCGCGGTGTTGCTGCCGACGATGATTTTGCCGCCGTCCAGTTGCGTGCCACCGGTGTAAGCGTTGGCACCACCGAGCACCAGGGTGCCGCTGTCGAGCTTATTGAGAATGCCGCTGCCATTGATGTTGGCGTTGATGGTCGCAGTCACGCCCGGATCGACGCGCAACGCGGTGGTGCCGCCAGTGCCGTTGACGGCCGTGAGTTGCCCCGCCGCGCCGTTGACCACGTTGTAGCCGTCGGTGAGGAACTGCATGCCGGTAAAGGCTTGCGTGCCGTTCACCGTCACCGTGCCGGCAGTGCCTTGGAACACCGCGAAGTCGCCGGCCCACGGCTGGTTGACCAGGCCGTTGGCATCGGTCCAGTTGGTGCCGGCCGCGTTCCACGTGCCGCTGCCACCATCGACCACGCCGTTGGCAATGGTCTGGCTGCCGTCCCAGTAACGAATATTGACGTTCGGTGCCGACACCTGGATGTTGATCTGATTGGCCACGCCGGTCTGCACCACCAGATCGCCGAGGCCATAACCGACCGGCACGCTGGCAACGTCCAGCCCCAGATTGGTCAGTGCGCCGGTGTAGTTGAACAAGCGATACACACCCACACCGAAACCGCCGGCATCGGTGACGTTGAGATTGCCGTCGAGGGTGAGGTTGCCGCCGACGTTCATCAGCGACGCGGTCGACGGTGTGCTCAGGGCCACATCAACATTGCTGCCGGCGCCGAGGGTCAGCGCACTTGCCGACAAGGTGTTACCCGACGCCAACGCCAAATGCCCACCGTTGTTGATGTTGACCGCGCCGAGCGCTGAGCCGGTGCCGGTCAGGGTGCCGCCGGTATTGACGTTGAGTTGAGCACTGCCCAGCGAACCGCTCAGATTCACAATACCGCCATCGATCGCGGTATTGCCTGTCATGCCGTTGATGCCAGTGAGGTTCAAGGTGCCGGTGCCGACCTTGACCAGACCGCCGCTGCCGCTGAGGTCGCCGTCGAAGGTGCTGGTGACGTTGCCGCCGCCAACGGTCAGAGTATTGCTGCCGGTCAATTGCACGCTGCCGCTGCCGGTCAGCGCGCCGAGACTGGCGTCGCTGCCCAGATTGAGCCCGGCTCCGGCACTGATGTTGACGCCGGAGGTGTTGCCCAGCGCGTTGTTGTTGAGCGTGGTGACGCTGCCGGAGACGATGTTCAGCGCGCCGGTAAAGGTGTTGTTGCCTGCGAGTGTCAGATCGGAGAGACCGTTTTTGGTCAGGCTGCCGGCACCGTCGATGATGCCGTTCAGGCTCAAGTCGTTGTTGCCGGCAACGGTCAGTCCGGCATTCAGCGTAATGGCGTTGCCGATGCCGAACGAAGCGCTGTTATCCAGCGTCGCCGCACCACCGACAACCAGTGCGCCGCTGCCCAGGCCATTGGCATTGCCCAGGGTCAGCGTGCCGGCATTAAGCGTGGTGCCGCCGCTGAAGCTGTTGTTGCCGTTGAGCGTCAGGTTGGCCGCACCGTTTTTGATCAACTGGCCCGTGCCGCTGGTGACGCCGCCGAGGGTGAGGTTCTGCGTGCCGCCCACGGTCAGCGCAGCATTCAGCGCGACGGCGTTGTTGAGGCTGACCAGCGGCGAGTTGCTGTCCAGTGTCGCGGCACCGGCGACGGTCAGCGCACCGGAGCCCAACGCCGAACTGTTGCCGACGGTCAATGTGCCGGCGTTCAGCGTGGTGCCGCCGAGGTAGTTGTTGGCGGCGTTGAGAATCAGGTTGGCCGCGCCGTTTTTCACCAGACTGCCGGCGCCGCTGACCAGGCCGGTCAGGGTCAGGTTCGCCGTGCCGCCGACATTCAAGGCACCGGCGAGCGCCACCGCGTTGTTCAGGCTGACCGCCGTGTTGGCGTCCAGCGTGGTGTTGGTTGCCGTGTTCAACGTGCCGGCGCCCAGCGCGCCGTTGGCACCAACAATCAGTGTGCCGGCATTCAGCGCAGTGTTACCGAAATAGGTGTTGGCGCCGTTGAGGGTCAGGTCGGCCGCGCCGTTCTTGATCAGGCCACCGATGCCAGCGACCACACCGCCGAGGGTCAGCGCATTGCTGCCGCCGACGGTCAGGGTGCCGCCGAGGTTGACGTTGTTCGCCAGCGTCGCCGCCGTGCCGGCATCCAGTGTCGTGCCGTTCGAGGCGTTCAGTGCGCCCGTCCCCAGCGCAGTGTTGGAACCGACGATCAGCGAACCAGCCGTCAGCGCCGTGGTGCCGGTGTAAGTGTTGTTGCCGTTGAGGGTCAGGCTCGACGCGCCGTTCTTGATCAGGCCGTTACTGCCGCTAATGACCCCGTCGAGGGTCAGCGCGTTGGCGCTACCAGCGGTGAGGTTGGCATTGAGCGTGATGGCATTGCTCAACGTCACCGCCGAACTGCTGTTGAGGGTGCCCGCCCCGGCGACGGTCAGTGCGCCGGTACCGAGTGCCGCGCCGTCGCCGACGGTCAGGCTGCCGGCGTTCAGCGTGGTGCCGCCGCTGAACGTGTTGGCGCCGCTGAGGGTCAGGTTGGCCGTGCCATTCTTGATCAACTGACCGGCACCGTTGACCAAACCGGACAGGGTCAGGCCACTGCTGCCACCAATGGTCAGGGCACTGCTGTTGAGGTTGATGTTGTTGTTCAGGTTGACGGCGGTGTTGCTGTCCAATGCCGATACATCGATGACGTTCAGCGCGCCGCTGCCCAACGCGGCCGCGTTGCCCACCGTGAGGGTACCGGCAGCCAGTGTGGTACCGCCGAGATACGTGTTGGCGCCATTGAGAATCAGATTGGCGAAACCTCGCTTGGTCAACCCGCCACTGCCACTGATCACGCCGCCGAGGGTCAGGTCAGCGCTGCCACGCACTTCCAGATCACCACCCAGGGACACCGCATTGTTCAACGTGGCCGTGGCACTGGCGTCGAGGGTGGTGCCTGCCGCGGTGGTCAACGCGCCGGTGCCCAGCGCAGTGTTGGAGCCGACAATCAGCGTGCCGGCATTCAGCGCAGTACCACCGGCGTAGGTATTGTTGCCGCTGAGGGTCAGGCTCGCTGTGCCGTTCTTGATCAGATTGCCGGCGCCGCTGACGACGCCGCTCAGGCCCAATGCCTGCGTGCCGCCGATGGTCAAATCCGCCGCCAGCGCGACGGCATTGGCCAGGGTCACCGCCGTGGTGGCATCCAGCGTAGTGCCTGCGGCCGCGTTCAACGCGCCAGTGCCCAGCGCAGTGTTGCTACCGACGAACAGGCTGCCGGCGTTGAGGAGCGTGTTGCCGGCGTTGGTGTTGTTGCCACTCAGGGTCAGGCTGGCGCTGCCGGATTTGGTGATGCCGCCAGTGCCGCTCAACACGCCGCCAAGGGTCAGGGCGTTGCTGCCGAGCACGTTGAGTGCGCCGGTCATGCCGATGTTATTCGCCAGGGTGACGTTGGCAGTGCTGTCGAGACTGGTGCCGGCGGCGGTGTTCAGAGCGCCGCTGCCCAGCGAGTTGTTATTGGTCACCAGCAGGCTGCCGGCGCTGAGGGTGGTGGTGCCGCTGTAACCGGTGTTGGCGCCGCTGAGGGTCAGGCTGCCGGCGCCGGTCTTGATGATGCCGCTGCTACCGCTGATCAGACCGCCGAGGGTCAGCGCACCGGTGCCGGCGGCCGTCATCGAGCCGCCGAGGCTGATGGCGTTATTCAGGCTAATGGTGCCCGGTGCCGACAGGCTGGTGGCGCCGGTGAAGTTCAGGGTGCCTGTACTCAGCGCCAGGTTGTTGCCCAACTGCACGGTGCCGCCGTTGAGCGTGGTGTTGCCCAGGTAGGTGTTGGCGGCGCTGAGGCTCAGTTGCCCGGAACCGACTTTGGTCAGACCGCCGCTGCCGGAAATCACCCCGCTCAGGGTGGTCGCATTGGTGCCCTGCACCGTCACGCCGCCCGCACCGACGGAGATCAGGTTGCTGACATTCAACCCGGCATTACTCGCCTGCAAAATCCCGCCGTTGGACGTCAGCACACCGCTGCCGAACGTGGCGTTGTTGTTGAACTGCGCGACGCCGCCATTGAGAGTGGTCGCGCCGCTGACCAATGGCCCCTGCAAAGTCCAGGTGCCGCTGTTGAGCGTCAGGTTGTTGAAGTTGACGTAGGTGGCGCTGGATGCGGTGCCGACACCCGTGGTGCCGCCGCCGACGCCAATCGGGTTTTGCAGGATCAGGCTGTTGGTGCCGCCCGCCCCACCATCGACCGTGCCGGTCGGGGCGAAGGTCAGGTTGATGCCAATCAGACCACCGAGGCCGACACTGACCTGCACGCCGTCACCGACCTGCACCGAAGAACCGGTCACTGCCGTGAAGGTGTTGGTGCTGGCCGCGCCCATCGACACGCCGCCGGTGATCGCGCCGGCGTTGGTGAACGTGTTGCCCGACGCCGACGTCTGGAAGGCGATCCGGCCGTTGATAACACCGGTGCTGCTGTTGGTCATGTTGACCTGAGAGCCGCCGTAAACGCCGACCACCGGCGTATCAGCCAGGGTGATGCCGCCGATCGACAACCCCGTAGAGGTGATGGTGCCGTTATTGGTGATGCTGGTGGTCCCGGCAGCGGCGTTGTTCACGCCAATCGCCAGTCCATCGATGCTGGTCAGATTGAGCCCCAGCAGCATCCCCGTGCCGCGCATGATGCCGCTGGCATTGTTCAGCACGCTGATCGTGCTCGTGGCGCCCGTGCCGATGAACGCACCGCCACTCAACACCGAGACCAGACCGAGCAACGCAGGGTCAAGGGTCCCGGAGTTGTTCAGGGAGATGTTCACCCCGGTCAGGTCTATCACATGACCGCCAAGGGTGGCGTTCATCTGCGCCCCGGAGTTGACGTTGACCGTCAGTCCGCTGGTGGCACTGGAGAAATTGTTGAGAAACAGCGGCAGGCTCGGCACACCGGTGCAGGTCACGGTCGAACCGACCGTGGAACAGGCGGCCAATGCAGGTGTGCTGACACCGCCAAACAACAGGCTGGCGACGCTCAAATGCACAGCAAGGGAAAGTGGGGAAAAACGCGAAACGAGGGCGACACCAAACCTTGCTTGCACGGGCTACTCCTTGTAGTGGCCTAAGTCTTCCTTGAAGGCGCGAGAGGCAAGCGGCGGCTTCGTCGACACGCGAATCAAGACTGCGACGGTCATCACAAAACCGTTCCATTCCTGACACACGCTAGTCGACGCCCTGCGATGGGGCACTGCTTAAATGGTGTTAATACTTTGGTGCTAGAGCGCTCTGGAATGAGCCATTCCGCCACACCGGCAGTTGAACTCAGGGCGGTCCCCCCCCTGTGGGAGCACACAAGCGCACCTGACCGCCCCATCAGCCAATACTGCGAAACCTGCGAAATTTCAGCGCATTTGAAAAACTGGTACGCCTTGTGCAAACGTTTGCGTCACGTCAATCCCGGCGTTTTCGCTACAAGACCGTACAAGCCCACGGAACACGGGCCTCGATCCGCAAAAAAGGACTTTGAATGCACGCCGCATCCCCCTCTCGCGCTTCGTTTGCGCGCACGTTTGCTGTTTCCTTGCTACTGACCGGCGTTACCGGCCTTCCCAGCCACAGCGCCCTCGCCCAGCCGGCATTGCCGGACGAATCCGCCCAGGGCGAAACCCTCAGCCCCGAGGCCAGCCCGCCCAAACAAGGCGCGTACCTGTCGGACTGGTACAACCAGGACCTGACCCTGATCGGCAGCAAAGACATCAGTTTCGGCCCGCAACCCACCGATGACATTTACCTCGAATACGAATACTTCGGCCGCAAAGGCCCGTTCGAGCTGTATGGCTACATCGACATTCCGAAGATCTTCAACATCGGCAACAGCCATGACAAAGGCGTGTGGGATCACGGCTCGCCCGTGTTCATGGAACATGAGCCGCGCATCTCCATCGACTACCTCGCCGGTCGCAGCCTGGCCATCGGCCCGTTCAAGGAATGGTATGTGGCGTTCGACTGGATCTACGACCACGGCAGCCGCAAGGAAAACCGCGCGAATACCCTCTACAGCGGTTTCGGCACCGACATCGACACCCACTCGCGGGTCAACCTGTCGGCCAACCTGTACGGTCGCTATCAGTGGGAAAACTACGGCGCGAGCAACGAATACTCATGGGACGGCTACCGCGCGCAGCTCAAATACATCATCCCCATCGACAAATTCAGCAACGGCGCCTCGCTGACCTACATCGGTTTTACCAACTTCGATTTCGGCTCGGACATCCACAAGGACAACCCGGCGCGCACCGCCAACGCGACAGTGGCGACCAACGTGTTGCTCTACGCGTTCACCCATTTGCGTTTCACCCTGGTGGGGCGCTATTTCCACAACGGCGGCAACTGGGAGGACGGCAGCGAGCTGAATTTCGGCGACGGCAACTTCCGCGCACGTTCCAACGGTTGGGGTTACTACGCGGGCGTCGGTTATCAGTTCTGACCCCCAAAGATCAGCGCAATCGCTGCACGAGCAAGGCTTGCCCGCGAAGGCGTCTGTTCAGTCGATACGTCAGTGACTGACTGACCGCTGTCGCGAACAAGCCCGGCTCCTGCAGGGTTTGCGCAAGCAAGGGGAACCTGGGCGGGTCAGGGGATGAGGATGACCTTGTCACTGCTGCCCTGATTCACCTCGGCGTAACGCTGGAGGCCGTCGGCCAGCGGCGCTTCGACCCATCCTTGCGGCAACGGCAGCGAGCCTTCATCAAAGAATCGCCCGAACTGCTCCAGCATCGCCGCACACGCCTCGACGCCGTACAGCAACGAATTGATCCCGACCACTGAACCGCCCTTGCGATACAACGCCAGCGCCGGCAATTGCACATGGCCGTCCACCGGGGCGGCGATGATTGCGATTCGGCCAAAGGTAGCCAGCGCCGCCACCGACGCGGGCAACCAGAAACCGGTGGTGTCGAATATCACATCAGCGCCCCCGCGATACACCGCATTGACCTGGGCGCCGAGGTCTTCGGGTTTATCCAGCTGGATTGTCCGAAAACCCTGCGCTTGCAAGTCCGCAACCTGTTCCGGACGCCGTGCAGCGGCGAGAATCTGCGCGCCACGCACTTTCGCCAGAGCCAGTGCCGCCGTCGCCACCGCGCCGCCGCCGATCACCAGCAAACGGGTTTCAGCGCTGACCCGGCTGCGCTCCAGCGCATCCCACGCCGTGGTGTACGGAACGCCAAGGCTGGCCGCTTGGGTGAAACTCAGGTGCGACGGTTTGTGCGCTACGCCATTGACCGGCAGTTTGACGAATTGTGCGTGAGTGCCGTCGGCAAAAAAGCCCAGCTCGCGCCCGGTGCCCCAGACCTCTTGCCCGATCAACGGCTGAGGGCCCTCGACGACCACACCGGCGAAGTCCCGCCCGGGAATCCGTGGCAGCGTGGTGTAAGGGAATCGCCCGAGGACGTTTTTCACGTCGCTGGGATTGAGACCTGCAGCCTTGATCTGCACCAGCACTTCATCCACGCTGGGTACCGGCGTCGGCACTTCGACGAAGCGCAGGGAAGACAGGTCGCCGGTCTGATCGAATTGCAATGCTTTCATGGGCACCTCCACCGAAGGAAAAAAGAATATTCAGGACAACCAGCCGGCAACCATCTGCCGGCCCATTGGCCACAACTGCTCACCGGCCAACATGCCGAGCAGACCGACCAGCGCAATGGCCGGCGGTGCGGGTGAACGGAAATCCAGCGCGCCGTAGAGCAAACCAACGCCCAGACCGATGGCCAGCGAAATCAGATAGTTCATGGAGAGAACTCCGCCGTTTGAAAGGAATGGGCAGAGTCTAGGGAATCAGCGGGGACGGCATCGGCCAAGGACTTCGGAATTTCGGACAAACCACGAAATCGGCACAAGCCCGCTCCCACAAGGGAACTGCGCAGGTTGGGTTAATCCTGATCCACAGTGAATTGCGAGGGCGCCACACCCAGTTCGCGGCGAAACATGTCGCTGAAGCTACTGGGGGAGTAGCCGAGTTCCCGGGCAATCACACTCACCGCCTGACCCTGAATCAGCGCTGCCACCGCCGTCGCCAATTGCACCTGCCGCCGCCATTGCGCGAAACCCATGCCGATGCTGTCCTTGAACAGCCGCGCCAGCGTCCGCACGCTGGCACCGGCGTTTTCGGCGTGCTGTTCGAACGGAATCGCCAGCGACGGCGCGGCCATCACCGCTTGGCACACATTCATCAAACGCCGATCAGAGTCATCTGGCAGAGGAATCTTCAACTGCGAACGCCTTGCGCGTTTCAGCTCCAGCAATGCCAGCCTGACCAGCGCTTCGTAATACCCCGGATCACCGCTGTCGCCCTGCTCCACCAGGCCGACGATCAGCTCGCGCAGCAGCCCGCCGACCTCAATCACCTGCACAGTCTGATCCAGCGTCGCCGCCAACGCCGGACGCAGGTAGATATTGCGCATCTGCAAATCCGACACCACCCGAATCCCGTGCGGCACACCGGGCGGCAACCACACCGCGCGCTGCGGCGGCACCACCAGCGCCTCATGCGGCGTCTCGACCCACATCACCCCGCTCATCGCGTACAGCAACTGCCCCCAGACATGCTCGTGCGGCTCGATGAACAAACCACGCGGATAGGTCCGCGCCAGCGGTTGCACGGGCACATCGGTGTCACTCAGATCGGGGGGCGCGGCGAGGGCCATGGCGAGCATTCATTGGGGTTGGCGGAAGCGCCATGGTAACCAGTGCGCCAACCGGCCGCCAACGAGAGATACCGTCGGACAATCCAAGTGAATTTTCCCGCAGCGCGGTGATCCCTCTATTACCACAGGGAGGAATCCGGGCTTTATGAACAACGCAAAACTCTACGTCATCGAATACACCCTTCACGGCGCGCCCAAATCGTTCATTATCCGCTCGGACAGAATGGACAATGCCGAGGCGTGGCATTGGGCGAGCTGCGACGCTGGCGTCGGTCGCATCCCGCGCTTCGGCCGGGAAAAGGTACAGAAGACGAGCAAACCGATGGCGGAAAAATTCGGCGTGGAAAACGTCGTCTGGCGACCGACCAGCTAAGCTCTGCACGACAATCGTCATCATTCGGGGGAACGCACCATGACCCACATCAGCAGCCCGGCGCATCTGGACTACGGCCTCGATACGCTGTTCGGGCGTATCACCAAAAGCGTGGACTGCCGCGTCGGACTGGAAGCGGTCGAAGATGACCCGTTTCGCTTCGCCCTGAGAGTGCCCGCCCCTCTGCCGGAAGACCTCGACCAGGCGAAAACCGTGGTGGTCCGGGTAGACGGGCGAAGGTTGCAAGGCACGGTGCGCCATACCGAACGGCAAGATGACGAAAGCCTGAAACTGGAAGTGGAGCCTGATTAGGCTCCACTTTTTTTTGCGCGAGTTATTTCGGATGAGCGCAACCGCAACCTTTGCTTGAACACTCCTCGCCGCTTTTGTGGTGATGCGCACAGGCTTCACAGCAATAGTGCTTACCGTGCACGGCGTAGGCATGATCGCCTTCCTTGATCGTGCACTTGCAGCCGGGACAATCGCATTTTCTATCAGGCATGGGACAGACTCCTTGGGTGGTGGTCTGGGCTTGAAGAGCAAGCCGTGATTACCAGTGTAGCTGCCCAAGCCTGCGGCCTTTGGTTTGCGGATCACGGGCCTATCCGGCAACGGCCAGGCACTCAATCCCAACCCACATCAACCGGCCTGTCGCGAGCTCCGGTACATGAACACCAACGCCACCCCCAAACACACCATCGCCACCATCCGCGACCC
This sequence comes from Pseudomonas sp. EA_5y_Pfl2_R50, assembly GCF_963970475.1. Classification (NCBI taxonomy): domain Bacteria; kingdom Pseudomonadati; phylum Pseudomonadota; class Gammaproteobacteria; order Pseudomonadales; family Pseudomonadaceae; genus Pseudomonas; species Pseudomonas sp. EA_5y_Pfl2_R50. The sequence goes on from NZ_CAXAPT010000001.1 coordinate 579,607, forward strand.
GGAAAGCTCAATCGCCGGATTCCCCAACCAGCCAAAATTATCAATCAACATCCCCATCCCCAACTGCCCGACAATCACCGCCACCGTCGCCACAGCCGTCCCCACCACCGGCACCGCGCCGACCATCACCATCATGTACACCACGCCAAACAGCGCCCCCGTCAGTTGCCACTTCGGCACATCAAGAAGACTCACCGCCTGCGCCGGCTCAAAAAACAAAATCAACAACCCTGTCACTACTGCGCCCACGACAAACGTCAGCAAACTACTGCGCAGTACCCCAACGGTTTCACCGAGACGTCCATTGATCGCCGCCTGCACACTCAACACCGCACCGGCCAATACCACCACCGCCAACAAAATCACCAGTCCCATCACTCACCCCCGCGCAATCAAAACCAAAGCCACCACAATCAACCCCAACGCCAGCCAGCGCTCAGCGTTGACCTTCTTGCGCGTGGCCCCGAACCAGCCGAAATGGTCGATCAACACGCTCTTGCCTACCTGCCCGGAGAGAATCGCGATCATCGTCATCGCAATGCCGATATGCGGCGTAGCGAGGGTCAACACCACCACATACATCGGCCCGAGAAACCCGCCGATCAGCTGCCAGCGCGGCAGGTCAGTCAGGGCCGGACCCTTTTGCGGGCCAGCGAACAAAAGCAGCAAAAACAGAATTGCCGAGCCGACACCGAAGATGCTCAAGGTCGCCCACAGATGCCCGACCTGCCCGCCCAGCGGCCCAAGCAAACCCGCCTCCACCGACAAGCCCATGCCTGCCAGAATCACCAGCGGCAGCAACAACAGGCGCAACACCGTGTTCTTCGCCGGTGCCGCCACACTCACCTCATCCAACGTCTGCATAAACAACATTCCACTTCACTAAACGATGGCGCGGATTATCGACTGGTGTCGCTGTGCGATAAATGGGAGCATCCGGACAACACTTTTGCGTAACACGCATAGCAGGACACACCATGCACGGGCTCAACGAACTCGGATTCAAGGCGCTACGACTGTTTGTCGCGGTGCTCGACCACGGCAGTTTTTCTGAAGTCGCCCGCCGCGAAGGTGTGGCGCCCTCCTCGATCTCGCGGCAGATCCAGTTGATGGAACAGGCGCTGAACCAGCAATTGCTCTACCGCCACACCCGCGCAGTCACGCCAACCGAAAGCGGGCGCCTGCTCGGCCATCACGCTCGGCTGCTGCTGGTGCAACTGGAAGAAGCCGGACAGGCGTTGCAGGAACAACAAAGCGAACCCACCGGCCTGGTGCGCATCAACGCTCCGGTGGTGTTCGGCCAACGCCATCTCACGCCGTGGCTTGGTCAGTTGTGCGCGCGTTATCCGAAGCTGCAACTGGATATCCAGCAGACCGATCATTACGTCGACCCGCTGCAGGAAGGCGCCGATTTGCTGTTTCGCATCGGCCCGCTGCATGACTCGAGCATGCAGGCGCGGATTCTCGCGCCACACCGCTTTCAGGTCGCAGCCAGCCCGGCGTATCTCGAGCGTTACGGTACGCCGCGAACACCGGAAGACCTCGCGCAGCACCAGTGTCTGGCCTACAAGGGCGCGGCCGGTCTGCAACGCTGGTTTTTCCGCTGCGAGGGCGCAGACTGGACACCGTATTCGGTGAAAGGCCCGATCACCGGCAACCACGCCGACACCCTCACCCAAGCCGCCGAACAGGGGTTGGGACTGGTGATGTTTCCATCATGGCTGATCGGTGAAGCGGTGCGCGCCGGCACACTGGTGCCGGTGCTGGGGGACTATCAAGTGTCCAACAGCCTGGAACCGCAGCAGATTGCGGTGTTGTGGCCGGGAAGCCGCCGGTTGTCGGTGAAGGTGCGGACGGTGATTGATTTCTTCGTCGAATGCTTCGGTGAAGTGCCTTACTGGGATCGTCCCTGAAAGCTGAAAATCAAAAGCCCCTCACCCTAACCCTCTCCCGGAGGGAGAGGGGATTGATTGGGGGATGCCATGGAACTACGCCGACCTGAATCAGCTTCACCGAATCCATAATCGCCTGAATCTCTCGGGTCGATGGATGACGCCAGACACCTCGGTCAGTTCCCTCTCCCTCCGGGAGAGGGTTAGGGTGAGGGGCTTTTCAGGCGATCAGATCCGGAACTGGCCGACCAGGTTGCCCAGCCGCTGGCCAAGATCCGCCAGACTGCGCGACGTCTGCGCACCCAACTGCGTTTCATCGGCCACGCTGTCCACCGCCACCGCAATCTGATGCACGCTGCGGTTGATCTCCTCCGCCACCGCCGTCTGCTCCTCGGCGGCACTGGCAATCTGCGCGTTCATCGAGTTGATGGTCGCAATCAACGAGGCCATCGCATCCAGCGAAGCCCCGGCCTGATTGGCCTGCGCCGAAGTGCCGTCACCGGCCTCACTGGAACGACGCATCGCCTCGACCGCTTGCTGAGTGCCTGCCTGCAAGCGGTCGATCATCCCCTGAATCTCCTGAGTGCTGATCTGCGTGCGGCTGGCCAGTGCCCGCACTTCGTCCGCCACCACGGCAAACCCGCGTCCGGCCTCACCGGCGCGCGCCGCTTCAATCGCGGCGTTGAGCGCCAGCAGGTTGGTCTGCTCGGCAATCGAACGAATCACCCCCAGCACGCCGACAATCGACGTCACGTCTTGCTGCAGGCTGTCCAGCGACACACCGCTGCTGCGAATGTCATCGACCAGCGCATGAATCTGTTTGATGCTGCCGGCCACCACACGCTTGGCGCTCTGACCTTCTTCGTCGGTCTGCTGGGCGGCGACGGCGGCGTTTTGCGCGCTCTTGGCGACTTCCTGCGCAGCGGCGGACATCTCGTTGATCGCCGTGGCGACCTGATCGGTCTCATGACGCTGACGCTCCATCGCCTGATCGGAACGCTGGGCCTGATCGGACACCTGCGTGACCAATCCGGTGAGTTGCGTAGTCATCTCGGTGATCTGCCGCACCAGGCCGTGGATCTTGTCGACGAAGCGGTTGAACGAGCCGGCCAGTTCGCCGAGTTCATCCTGGCTGGTGATGTTCAGGCGGCGGGTCAGATCGCCCTCGCCTGCAGCAATATCGTCGAGATTGGCTTTCATCAGGGTCAGCGGACGCAGAATGGTATTGGCCAGCAGCATCCCCGCCGCCGCAATCACCAGCAGCACCACCACCGCCACGCCGACGATGCTCAGCACCACGCCTTGCATACGCTTCTGTACCTGCACTTCGACCAGCGCCACTTGCGCTTCGATGCCGTCGAGGTTGACCGAGGTACCCACCGCCATGTCCCACTTCGCCAGGTATTCGGTGTAACCGAGTTTCGGCACCAACACCTTCGCGTTGCCCGGCAGCGGCGAGCTGTATTGCAGATAGTGGGTGCCATCCTTCGCGACTTTCACCAGCCCCTGGTTGACGTAGACGCCGTTCGGGTCGCGGTTGTCCTTGAAGCTCTTGCCCACGCCTTCGGGATCGTTAGCCTTGAACAGGCGCACGGTCTCGGAGTCGTAGCCGAAGAAGTAGCCGTCCTTGCCGTAACGAATGCCGGAGAGCAATTTGATCGCCTGCGCGCGTGCCTCGTTGTCACCGGGAGCAGCAGCGTCGTACAGGGGCTTGATCGTGGTCATGGCCACGGCGACGTAACTTTGCAGGGTGGCTTTGGCGTCGCCGAGCAAACGCTCGCGGGTCTGCTCGACCTCTTTGTGCGCTTGTTCCTGGAGGATGAACAGCGTGGTCAGGCTGATGACCAGTGCAAAGAGCAACACCGGAAGAACGGCGAGGGACAGGACTTTAGCCTTGAGGCTCAGGCGCATTGTGGGGGCTCACTCTTTTGATTTTATTGGCGTGCTTAAAGGCTTTAACGGCACGCAAAAGCAAAAGTTGAGTCAGGGATGTCCCCAATTCCCTGTGGGAGCGAGCCTGCTCGCGAATGGGCCGGCTCAGTCACTGTAATTGTGAATGACCCACCGCTTTCGCGAGCAGGCTCGCTCCCACAATTGGGATTTTGCCAATCAGAGAACCATCGCGGCCACCCAGCCGAATGCCAGCAACGGCAGGTTGTAGTGCAGGAACGTCGGCACCACGGTGTCCCAGATGTGATGATGCTGGCCGTCGATGTTCAGACCGGAAGTCGGGCCGAGGGTCGAATCCGAGGCCGGCGAACCGGCATCGCCCAAGGCGCCAGCGGTGCCGACGATGCACACGATGGCAATCGGGCTGAAGCCCAGTTGCACGCACAACGGCACAAAAATCGCCGCCAGAATCGGCACCGTGGAGAACGACGAACCGATGCCCATGGTCACCAGCAACCCGACCAGCAGCATCAACAGCGCGCCAACGGCCTTGCTGTGATTGATCCACGACGCCGACGACTCGACCAGGGTCTGCACTTCACCGGTGGCCTTCATCACTTCGGCAAAACCGGAGGCGGCGATCATGATGAAGCCGATCATCGCCATCATTTTCATGCCTTCGGTGAACAGGTCATCGGTTTCGCGCCACTTGACGATGCCGGACACCGAGAAGATCAGGAAACCCGCCAGCGCGCCGATAATCATCGAGTCCAGCAGCAGTTGCACGATGAACGCTGCGGCTATCGCCACGAGGGCAATCAGCAGGCTCAACGGGTTGTACTGCACCGCCACTTGCTCGACCTGCTCGATTTTCGCCAGGTCGTACACGCGCTTCTTGCGGTAGCTGAAAAACGCCATCGCCAGGCCGAAGACCATGCCCAGCGCCGGAATGCCCATGGCGTGGGTGACATTGATACCGCTGATGTCGACGCCACTGCGGGCCACATTCGCCAACAGAATTTCGTTGAGAAAGATGTTACCGAAGCCTACCGGCAGGAACATGTACGGGGTGATCAGACCGAACGTCATCACGCAGGCGATCAAGCGGCGGTCGAGTTGCAGCTTGGTCAGCACATAGAGAAGTGGCGGAACCAGCAGCGGAATGAATGCAATGTGGATCGGCAGGATGTTCTGCGAGGCAATCGCCACCACCCACAACAGGCCGATCAGCAACCATTTGACGCTGCCGCCGCCGGTCGAATGCTGCCGGTCAACCATCGCCAGCGCCCTGTCGGCCAGCGCATGGGCCAGGCCCGACTTGGCAATCGCCACGGCGAAAGCGCCGAGCAACGCGTAGGACAACGCCACCGTCGCGCCACCGCCCAAGCCACTGTTGAAGGCCTTGAGCGTGGCGTCGATACCCAGACCACCGGTCAGGCCGCCGACCAGCGCGCCGACGATCAAAGCGATCACGACATGCACGCGGGACAGGCTGAGCACCAGCATGACGCCGACCGCCGCTATGACTGCATTCATTTCACTACCTCGAAAAACACGGCGATGGACAACCGACCGCCAGACAGAATGAGTCCGCCAGGCTTGACCGGCGGATTTGCAAAGAGGGTTTTATTAGAAGGGCGCGCACTGTGAATGAAGCAGCGGCAAGCTGCAAGTCACAAGCTGCAAGCTTTTGCGTTTTTTCGCTTGCAGCTCGCGGCTCGGAGCTCAAGAAAGCTGCTCTTGGGCCGTTACAGTGCAAAGTCTCAGATATTTATCGAATAAGGACGTCTCCATGTCGCTCAGACAACTTTCCATCCAATGGAAAATCACCCTGCTCGCCGGGCTCTGCCTGGCCGGTATCGTGACCCTGTTGGTGGGTCTTTCCCTGTATCGCATGGAGCACAGTTCCGAACTGGTGAAGGCCTCGAGCATGGAAATGCTCACCGAGTCCGCCCAGGCGCGCATTGAATCCCAAGGTGAAGTGCAGGCCGCCGGCATTCGCCAGCAGTTCATGGACGCCTATCAATATGGTCACGGTTTTTCGCGGCAGGTGCTATTCCTGCGTGAACAGGCCGAGAAGCGCTTCCTGGATGCCTTCGACCTGCGCGAAGACATGACCCGTCAGGTCAAATCGGCACTGCAAGCCAACCCGGACCTGCTCGGCCTGTCGCTGGTGTTCGAAGCCAACGCGCTGGACGGCAAGGACGAACTGTTTGCCGGCCAGGCTGAACTGGGCAGCAATGACAAGGGCCGCTTCGCCCTGTACTGGTCGCAACCTGTACCTGGCAAAGTCACCTCGATGGCCCTGCCGGAAAGTGACATGGCCGACACCAGCACCGGCCCCAGCGGTCAGGCGGCCAACGCCTGGTTCACCTGCCCGCGCACCACACTCAAGCCGTGCGTGATCGAGCCGTACTTCTATGTCATCGACGGCCACAACGTACTGATGACCAGTATCGTCTTCCCGCTGATGGTTGACGGCAAAGTCATCGCTTCGCTGTCGGTGGATATCAACCTCAACAGCCTGCAAGCGATCAGTCAGGGCGCGAGCAAAAAGCTCTATGACGGCCAGACCACCGTGAGCATCATCAGCCCCGCCGGCCTGCTCGCCGGTCATAGCCCGGACGCCGGCAAACTCAGCCAGCGTCTGGATAGCGTGGATACAATCAGCGGCGCCGAACTGCTGAGCAAACTTGCCTCCAGCACCAGCGTCAGCAGCCTGCACAGCAACGGCCAGTTGAAAGTGCTGTCACCGTTCCAGCCGATTCCCGGTGGCCCGTCGTGGGGCGTGTTGCTCGACGTGCCGGAAAAGGTGCTGGTGGAGCGTGCCGAGGCACTCAAGCAGCAATTGGATGCGAGCAACCACTCGGGCACCCTGATCGAACTGAGCCTCGGTGTATTGGCCGCGCTGGTCGGCCTGCTGCTGGTGTGGCTGATGGCGCGCAGCGTGACCAAACCGATTCTCGGCGTGGCGCACATGCTCGAAGACATCGCCAGTGGTGAGGGCGATCTGACTCGCCGTCTGGCCTACGACAAAAAGGACGAACTCGGGCAACTCGCTGGTTGGTTCAACAAGTTTCTCGACAAGTTGCAGCCGATCATCGCCGAGGTGAAACGCTCGGTGCAGGACGCGCGTAACACCGCCGACCAGTCCTCGGCCATCGCCACCCAGACCAGCGCCGGCATGGAACAGCAGTACCGTCAGGTCGATCAGGTCGCCACCGCCTCCCATGAAATGAGCGCCACCGCGCAGGACGTCGCGCGCAGCGCCGCGCAAGCCGCCGAAGCCGCGAAGGATGCCGACCGTGCGACCCGTCAGGGCTTGACCGTGATCGACCGCACCACGGCGAGCATCGACACCCTCGCCGCCGACATGAGCGCGGCGATGGCGCAAGTCGAAGGGTTGGCGACGAACAGCGAAAAAATCGGCACGGTGCTGGAAACCATCCGCGCCATCGCCGAGCAGACCAACTTGCTGGCACTCAACGCGGCAATCGAAGCGGCTCGTGCCGGTGAAGCAGGCCGTGGTTTCGCGGTGGTCGCCGATGAAGTGCGCAACCTCGCCCGCCGTACCCAGGAATCGGTGGAAGAAACCCGTCAGGTCATCGAGCAATTGCAGAGCGGTACGCAGGACGTGGTCAGCTCGATGGGCAACGGCCATCGTCAGGCCCAGGGCAGCGTCGAACAGGTTGGCCAGGCGGTGACCGCCCTGCGCCAGATCGGCGATGCGGTGACGGTAATCAGCGACATGAACCTGCAGATTGCCAGCGCGGCGGAAGAACAGAGCGCGGTGGCTGAAGAGATCAACAACAACGTGGCGACGATTCGCGATGTCACCGAATCGTTGTCCGGGCAGGCCAACGAGTCGGCGCGGGTGAGCCAGTCACTCAACAGCCTGGCGAATCAGCAGCAGAGTTTGATGGATCAGTTTCGGGTGTGACCCAGACTCGAAATACCCAATGCGGGAGCGGGCTTGCTCGCGAAGAGGCCGGCACATTCAACAGGTATGTCGCCTGGCCTGACACCTTCGCGAGCAAGCCCGCTCCCACCGGGGTCTTCGGTGTATGGCCGGTTAACGTTTGGGCAACTCGATCACCACTTTCAAGCCGCCCCATTCACTTTCGCCTAAAACCAGCAACCCGCCCCACGTGTCGACGATGTCGCGCACAATCCCCAGCCCCAGGCCATGCCCGTCAGTCTGCTCATCCAGCCGCGTGCCCCGGCTGAACACCTCTGTGCGCTGCTCTTCGGGAATCCCCGGGCCGTCGTCTTCCACGCTCAGGGCAAAGCCATCCGAACGCTCGATCACGCTCAGGCGCACTTCGGCATCCGCCCATTTGCAAGCGTTGTCCAACAAGTTGCCGAGCAGCTCCAGCAAATCTTCACGATCCCACGGCAGTTGCAGCCCTGCAGGCGCAACGTAACTAAGCGCCAGATGCTCGCCATGGATCATGTTGAGCGTCGCCAGCAACCCCGGCAGCTCGCCATCGCAATCGAATAGCGCACCGGGCAGTGCATCCCCGGACAAGCGCGCACGATTGAGTTCACGATTGAGCCGTTGCTGCACCTGTTGCAGTTGTTCGGTGAGGATCTTGCGCAACTCCGGATGAGCATCGAGTTTTTCACTCGACGCCAGACTCAACAACACCGCCAGGGGCGTCTTCAAGGCATGCCCGAGATTGCCCAGGGCATTGCGCGAACGCTTGAGGCTGTCCTCGGTGTGCGCGAGCAAATGGTTGATCTGTGCCACCAGCGGCTCCAGCTCGACCGGCACCTGATCATCCAGTTGTGAACGCTGACCCTGCTGCAATTGCGCGATCTGTTCGCGAGCCTTTTCCAGCGGCTTCAGGGCGCGGCGCACGGTCAGCCGCTGCAGGAACAGAATCAGCAACAGCGCGGCCAGCCCCACGCCCAGACCGATCTGGCGCATGCGCTGAAAGCTCTCGCGCACCGGGGTGTAATCCTGGGCAACGCTGATCGAGATCGATTGCCCCAGACGCCGATAATCCGAACGCAGTACCAGCAGTTGCTGGCCGTCCGGGCCCAACTGCAGATTGCTGTGCAGGCCGGGATGTTCCAGCAGCGGCAGATCCTGATCCCATAACGAGCGCGAGCGCCAGTGGCTGTCGGCAAAATCGATGCGGAAGTAATGTCCGGAAAACGGCCGCTGATAGGCCGGTGAAAGATGACGTTCGTCCAGCTGCAAACCCTGTGGCCCGCGCACCAGTGCCAACAACAGGCTTTCGCTGTCGTTGCGCAGGCCGGCTTCGAGGTAACGCTGCAAACCCACTTCGAACAACCACAGGCTGGTTTGCGCCGTCACCACACCGACCACCACCATCACGCTGATCAAGCCCAGGCTCAAGCGGCGCTGGATCGACCTCACGAAGCTTGTCCGCCGAACAGGTAACCCTGGCCGCGACGGGTTTCGATCACGCTTTTGCCGAGTTTGCGGCGCAGGTGATTGACGTGGACTTCGAGGACATTGGAATCGCGTTCGGTCTCACCGTCGTAAAGGTGTTCGGCGAGGTGGCTCTTGGAGAGGATCTGTTCGGGGTGGAGCATGAAATAACGCAGCAGACGGAATTCGGCAGCCGTCAGTTGAATATCGGCACCATCGCGCACCACACACTGACGGCTCTCATCCAGGTGCAGGCCGGCGGCCTGGAGTGTCGGCTGATTGGCCTGACCTTTGGAGCGACGCAGCAACGACTGAATGCGCAGGTACAGCTCTTCAGGGTGAAACGGTTTGGTCAGGTAATCGTCGGCGCCGGCCTTCAGGCCTTCGATGCGCTCGGCCCAGGAATCCCGCGCAGTGAGAATCAGCACCGGAATCGCCAGACCACCCACGCGCCATTGCGCCAGCACTTCAAGCCCTGGCACCCCAGGCAGGCCGAGGTCGAGGATGATCAGGTCATACGGCTCGCTGCTGCCCTGATACAGCGCATCGCGGCCATCCGCCAGCCAGTCCACCGCATAGCCCTGACGTTGCAGGCCGGCGAGCAATTCGTCAGCCAGCGGTACGTGGTCTTCCACCAATAGCAAACGCATCGGTCAATCTTCCTTGTCTTTCACCAGTTCGCCGGTATCGGCCTTCAGGTGCAGCTCGCGCGCCACCCCTTGGACCGTCAGCAACTCGACCTCATAAATGTAGACGTCGTGTTTTTCTTCCAGCTCGACTTCCAGCAGTTTCGCGCCGGGGTAGCGATCCATGGCCTGCTGCAGCACTTGCTCCAGCGGCAGGATCACGCCTTGCCTGCGCAGATTGAGGGCTTCATCCGGACCGAGGTCGCGGGCCATGGCCGTAGAGCAAAACAGCACCAGCGCCAACGCCGTGCGGCGGGTGGCGCGAACTTTAAACTTCATTACGTATCCTGATGATCCTTGAGAACTTGCCCGGTCACCGCGTCCAGTTCCAGATCCCACTCCAGCCCTTGGGGATCACGCATTTCGACCTGATAGATGTACTTGCCATACTGCTCTTCCAGCTCGGTATCGGTGATCGTCGAGCCCGGGTGTTTTTCCAGCGCGGTGGCGTTGAGCTTCTCGAAGGACACGATAGTACCAGCGTCGCGCAGACGCAGGGCTTCATCGGGGCCCAGATCGCGAGCGTGCGCCAGGCTGGCAGTGAAACCGATGATCGAGGCAATGGACAGGGCAGTCAGGGTTTTCATGGTGTCTCCGTATTTTTATGTGTTGCTTTACGGTGGGCACCTTAGCGATTTGAACTTAACTGAAACTGAATTGCCATCATTGCTCCAGCGCAACACTCTGCCTCTTGTGGGAGCGGGCTTGCTCACTCCCACAAGAGGGCCGCAATGGTTCTATAATGCTTCGCTTGCTAACGATCGAGACCGGTATGACCGCCATCCACATCAAATTCCCCGCCCTCACCCTCAAGGCCGGCCCCCGAGCCATGGCGCGCATCCGTGCCCAGGGCCTGCACGCTGCCGATGTCGGCACCCTGCCCGGCGCCGCTGGTGGGCCGAAGGCGTTGGGGATTCAGGGACTGGATCTGGCGCTGTTCGGTGAATGGCTGCCGGGTGCGCCGCGCGAGCGTTCGCTGATCGGCGCGTCGGTCGGTTCCTGGCGCTTCGCCAGCGCCTGCTTGCCGGATGCCGCCGAAGGCATTCGTCGCCTCGGTCATCTGTACACCGAGCAGAACTTCAACAAAGGCGTGACCATGGCCGAGATCAGCCAGAGCTCACAGCGCATGCTCAACGACCTGCTCGACGGCCGCGATGCGAGCATCCTCGACAACGCCCACTACCGCTTGAATATCATGGTGGTGAAAAGTCAGGGCCGGTTGGCCGATGATCATCGCGGTCGCCTCGGGCTGGCGCTGGGCTCGGTGATCGCCGACAACCTGCGCGGTCGCGCACGGCTGTCGCGGCACTTCGAACGGCTGATCATCCACGACCCGCGTCTCGCCCCGCCCGTGAATGCACTCAGCGATTTTCCCTCGCGCTTCGTCGCGCTGAACACCGGCAATCTGCGCCAGGCCCTGTTGGCCTCGGGTTCGATCCCGATGGTCATGGAAGGCGTGCGCGACCTGCCCGGCGCCGGTGCCGGCACTTTTCGCGACGGCGGACTGCTCGACTATCACCTCGACCTGCCTTACAGCGGCGACGGCATCGTGCTCTATCCGCACTTCACCGACCGGGTGATTCCCGGCTGGTTCGACAAGACCCTGCCGTGGCGCAAGGCTTCGGTGGAACGCTTGCAGGACGTGCTGTTGCTCGCCCCCTCGAAGGAGTATCTGGCGCGCCTGCCCTACGGCAAACTGCCCGACCGGAATGACTTCAAGCGCTTCATGGGCGATGCGTCGAGCCGGCAGAAATACTGGCGCGCGGCGATGAACGAAAGCCGCCGTATGGGCGATGAGTTCCTCGAACTGACTGCCAATGGTCGCCTCGCCGAGCGCTTGCTGACCCTTTAGTCAGCACGCCCAAACACAAGCTGGTAAACTCGCCGACTGCCCGAATCGCTGCGGCGAACGCCATCTGAACAGAGCTGAAAATACCGTGGAAATCTTCAAAGAGTTTACTTTCGAATCCGCCCACCGCCTGCCGCACGTACCCGACGGCCACAAGTGCGGGCGCCTGCACGGTCACTCGTTCAAAGTGGCGATTCACCTGAGCGGTGACCTCGATCCGCACACGGGCTGGATTCGTGACTTCTCGGAAATCAAAGCGATCTTCAAGCCGCTGTACGAGCGTCTGGATCACAACTACCTCAACGACATTCCCGGCCTGGAAAACCCGACCAGCGAAGTGCTGGCCAAATTCATCTGGAATGAGTTGAAACCGCTGCTGCCGGAACTGAGCGCCATCCGCATTCACGAAACCTGCACCAGCGGTTGCATCTATCGCGGTGAGTAACCCAAGACACCTCCCACAGGGGGTTGGTGTTTTGTCCGGAAAATAGAAAACAGCCTTCGCGGCTGTTTTTTTACGCCGATGCTTTTTGGCTCCCACCCGCCAAGAGTACAGGCCCATGACAGACTGGCTGCTGGATCAGGTCTTTGACTTCAACGGCCGACAGGTTCGCTATGCCGTGCGCGGCGACGGCCCGCCGCTGGTGTTCGTGCATGGCACACCGTTTTCGTCATACGTGTGGCACCGGATTGCACCGCACTTTTTTGCCACACACCGCGTGCATTCTGTCAGCCACCACACCTCGCGCCTGTGCCGCCCCCTTCGCGAGCAAGCCCGCTCCCACAAGGGTTCTGCATCATCCCGCGCCACCACTGCCAACCACCAACCTGTGGGAGCGGGCTTGCTCGCGAAGACGTCTTCAGCCTCACCCTCACAAACCGAGTCGCTCCCACATTGGGCTTGGGTCTATTCAGTGCACCGCTTTCGCGCCAATCCGCGCGACTGGTCTATACATAACCCGCGCCCTCTGACATTTGGCACGACCACTGCAACCCTCCCCCGCGTCTTCCCTACTCCAGCAAGGACCGCCCCATGACGCAGAACGATCCCGGCAACGATTACCCCCTCAGCGAAGTCCCGATGCACGCGCGCAAAGGCCTGGCCTCCACGGCGATGGTCTTGCTCGGTTTCACGTTTTTCACCGCAACCATGTTTGCCGGCGGCAAGCTCGGCGTGGCGTTCAGCTTTGGCGAGATGATGGCGGTCATCGTCGTCGGCAACCTGCTACTGGGTTTATACGCGGCGGGCCTGGGTTACATCGCTTTCAAGAGTGGCCTCAACTCAGTATTGATGGGCCGCTTCTGTTTCGGCGAAGTCGGCAGCAAGCTCAGTGACCTGATCCTCGGCTTCACGCAGATCGGCTGGTACGCTTGGGGCACCGCGACCGCTGCCGTGGTGATAGGTAAATACTTTGATTTGAACGAAGGCACGGTGCTCGCCTTGATGGTGCTGTTCGGTCTGCTGTTCTGCGCCACGGCCTATGTCGGCTATCGCGGGCTGGAGATTCTGTCGTACATCGCGGTGCCAGCGATGATGTTGCTGCTGATGCTGTCGATGTGGGTCGCCACGGTGAAGGTCGGCGGTTTCGAAGGTTTGCTCAGCATCGTGCCCAGCGGTTCGCTGGACTGGTCGACGGCCATCACCCTGGTGTTCGGCACCTTCGTCAGCGGCGCTACACAGGCAACCAACTGGACACGTTTTTCGCGCTCGGCAAAAGTCGCCGTGTTGGCCAGCCTGATCGGTTTCTTCATTGGCAACGGCCTGATGGTGCTGATCGGCGCTTATGGCGCCATCGTCTATCAACAACCGGACGTAGTGGAGGTGCTGCTGTTGCAAGGCTTTGCCATGGCCGCCATGGCGATGTTGTTGCTGAACATCTGGAGCACTCAGGACAACACCATCTACAACTTCGCCGTCGCCGGTTGCAACCTGCTGCGTACCGGTCGCCGCAAGACCGTGACCTTGGCCGGCGCCGTGATCGGCACCCTGCTCGCGCTGTTGGGCATGTACGACATGCTGGTTCCGTATCTGATTCTGCTCGGCACGGTAATTCCACCGATTGGCGGGGTGATCATGGCGGACTTCTTCTTCCGTTGGCGCGGGCGTTATCCGCGCCTGGCCGACGTGCGGTTGCCGGCGTTCAACTGGCCGGGGCTCGGGGCCTACGCGGTCGGCACCATCGCCGCGTTCAGCTCGCCATGGGTCGCGCCGCTGGTAGGGATCGCTGCTGCCGCGCTAACGTATGTCATCGTCACCGGTTTGCTTGGCGCCCGCAGCGCCAGCGCGCCACTACAAGACTTATAAAGAAGGATTCGCCTGATGCACATCATCAACGCCCGTTTGCGCAACCAGGAAGGTTTGCACGAATTGCACCTTGAAGACGGGCTGATCCGCAGCATCGTCCGTCAGACCGAAGCCCCGACGCTGGGCCCCGACGACCTCGACGCCGGCGGCAATCTGGTGGTGCCGCCCTTCGTCGAGCCGCACATTCACCTCGACGCAACCCTGACCGCCGGCGAGCCGCGCTGGAACATGAGCGGCACGCTGTTCGAAGGCATCGAATGCTGGGGCGAGCGCAAGGTCACCATCACCGAAGAAGACACCAGGACCCGCGCCAGGAAAACCATTCAGGCACTAGCGGCGCATGGCATTCAGCACGTGCGCACCCACGTTGACGTCACCGACCCGCAACTCACCGCACTCAAAGCGATGCTCGAAGTGCGCGAGGAAACCCGTCACCTCATCGACCTGCAAATCGTCGCGTTCCCGCAAGAAGGCATCGAGTCGTTCCGCAATGGCCGCGAGCTGATGGAAGAGTCGATTCGCATGGGCGCGGACGTCGTCGGCGGCATTCCGCATTTCGAGTACACCCGCGATCAGGGCGTCAGTTCGGTGAAATTCCTGATGGACCTGGCCGAGCGTACCGGTTGCCTGGTCGATGTGCATTGCGATGAAACCGACGACCCGCATTCGCGCTTCCTCGAAGTCCTCGCCGAAGAAGCGCGCAGTCGCGACATGGGCGCCCTCGTCACTGCCAGCCACACCACGGCGATGGGCTCTTACGACAACGCTTACTGCGCCAAACTGTTCCGCTTGCTCGGTCATTCCGGGATCAGTTTTGTCTCCTGCCCGACCGAAAGCATTCACCTGCAAGGGCGTTTCGACAACTTCCCCAAACGCCGTGGCGTTACCCGTGTGAACGAGTTGCTCGAGGCCGGGATGAACGTGTGCTTCGGCCAGGACTCCATCGTCGATCCGTGGTATCCGCTGGGCAACGGCAACATCCTGCGCGTGCTGGAAGCCGGGCTGCACATCTGCCACATGCTCGGCTACCGCAACCTGCAAAGTGCGCTGGATCTGGTCACCGACAACAGCGCCAAAGCCATGCACCTGGGTGAGCGCTACGGCCTGGAACAGGGGCGTCCGGCGAACCTGCTGATTCTGTCGGCGGACAGCGATTACGAGGTGATCCGCAGTCAGGGCTTGCCGTTGTATTCGATTCGCGGCGGCAAGGTGTTGATGAAGCGGCAGATGCCGGTGGTGGAGTTCGCTACTGATCTGAGTTGAGATCGTTGTCGGAGCTGATGGCCTCATCGCTCGGCCCTTCGCCCTATTCGAGGACCCGGGCGACGATGGGAGCGAGCCTGCTCGCGAAGGCAGTGTGTCAGTCGATATAGTTTGAGCTGATACGCCGCTTTCGCGAGCAAGCCCGCTCCCACAGGGTAGGATGTTGCCTGTACTTCCCCGAATGGCCGGCGATCGAACCTCGTCGCTGAATCACTGTCCTTCGGGGACGCGAAGTTTTTTGCCAAGGATCGATATGACCAGCCTCAACGCCCAAGCCACGTTCGTCCCCGGACGCCTGCAACAGATGTCCACGCGCATCGCCTTTTTCATTGCCGGGCTCGGCATTGCCGCATGGGCGCCGCTGGTGCCGTATGCCAAGGCGCGCGCGGGGCTGGATGAGGGCACGTTGGGCTTGTTGCTGCTGTGCCTGGGGGTCGGTTCGATTCTGGCGATGCCACTGGCGGGGATTCTGGCTGCGCGGTTCGGCTGCCGACGCGTAGCAACGGGCGGCACTCTGCTGATCTGCGCAGCATTGCCGTTGCTGGCGACGGTGTCGTCGATACCGGCGCTGATTGCCACGCTGTTCATGTTCGGTGCCGGGCTAGGCACGGTGGATTCGACGGTGAACCTGCAAGCGGTGATCGTCGAACGCGCCAGCGGCAAGCACATGATGTCGGGCTTTCACGGCTTGTTCAGCCTCGGCGGCATCGTCGGCGCGGCGGGCGTCAGCGCCCTGCTCGGCCTCGGTTTGACGCCGCTCGCCGCCATGCTGGCAGTGGTCCTGGTGCTGATCGCGGCGCTGTTCAAGTGCGTGCCGCACATGTTGCCTTACGGCAGTGAAAGCTCGGGCCCGGCGTTCGCCATTCCCCACGGCATCGTGCTGTTTATCGGCGGGATGTGCTTCATCGTCTTTCTCACCGAAGGTGCGGCACTGGACTGGAGTGCGGTGTTTCTGGCGCAGGAACGCGGGATCGACACGGCGTATGCGGGGTTGGGTTATGCAGCGTTTGCATTGACCATGACGGTCGGACGTTTGCTCGGTGACAAGATCGTGCGGCGTCTGGGGGCGACGCGGATCATTCTGTTTGGCGGGCTGTTGGCGGCGGGCGGTTTGTTTCTGGCGACATTCGCGCCGAGCTGGCAGGCAGCGCTGGTCGGCTATGCGCTAGTCGGCGCCGGGTGTTCGAACATTGTGCCGGTGCTGTACACAGCGGTGGGCAAGCAGACGGTGATGCCGGAAAGCATCGCGGTGCCGGCGATTACCACCCTGGGTTATGCGGGAATTCTGGCCGGGCCGGCGGTGATTGGCTTCGTCGCGCATGCCAGCAGTTTGAGTTTTGCCTTTGCATTGATGGCGCTGCTGTTGGTCGCCGTAGCCATCGGTGGCAAAGTCCTTAAAGTCTGAAAACTTCGCGAGCAGGCTCGCTCCCACAGGAGCTCAGTGAGCCATGTGGGAGCGAGCCTGCTCGCGAAGAAGCGCTACGGTTTATCAGAAACCGACGCTGGCCTGCACAAAGAAAGTGCGCGGCGCACCGACATACATTCCCGAGTTGTTATCGCTGGAACGGGTGAAGTACTGCTTGTCGAAGATGTTCTTCACCCCGGCACCCAGCTTCAGGTTCGACACCTGCGGCCCGAAGTCATACCCACCGCGCACGTTCCAGGTCACGTAACCCGGAATGTCGCCGTACTGCCCGTCCGCCGTGCCTTCGGTGATGTAGTTGCCGTTGAAGCTGCCATCGGCATTCACACCGGTGCCCGGCGAGCGCTGCTTCGATTGGGCGAAACCGTCGATGTTGTAGGTCCAGCGGTTGATGTCATAACGCAAACCGACGGTTGCCACCTGACGCGAGTAGAACGGCAGATCACGGCCCTTGAAGCCCGGAATCTCGCCCTCATAAGTCGCGCGGGTGTAAGTCAGACCGGCGTTGGCGGTCAGACCATCGAGGCGTGGATCGAGTGCGGCCATGTCGTAATGCACCGAGGCTTCAATGCCCTGATGCTTGGTCGCGCCGAGGTTGGTCCAGCCGACGTCGTTGCTGATGTACTGCAGTTCGTCATCGAAATCGATGTAGAACAGCGTCACTTCCCCGCCCCACACGTCATCGTTGTAGCGCGTGCCGATTTCGTAGGTCTTGGCCTTCTCCGGCTCCAGACCGTTGGCCGTCTGATCACCCGAACCACCCTGCCCGAGCTGGAAATATTGCAGGCTGCCAAACGAGGTTTCGTAGTTGGCGAACAGTTTCCACGCGTCCGACAGGTGATACATCACGCTCAGCGCCGGCAGAGGTTCGTTGCTTTCGATGCTGCGATTTTTCTCCGGCACGCGTCTGCCGGCGGTGTCGAGCACGGCGCGATCATGCCAGTCGGTGCTGATGTGTTCGAAGCGAATGCCCGGCGTGATGGTCCAGTTGCCGACGTCGATTTTGTTGTCGACGTAAACCGAATTGGCCTCAGTGCCGCCGGTGCGATCCTGGAACACGTGACCGTCGGAGGTCGGCGTCACCACTGGCTGGTTGTTGACCAGCGCCAGACGACTCGACTGCTCGTGCATCGCCTCTTTCAGGTAGCGATAACCGACGCTGACTTCCTGGGTGGTCGAGCCGACATCGAATACTCGCGAAACCCGTGGTTCGATGCCCAGCGTGTAATACGTGCGCGGGTAGGAACTGAGGGTTTTCTGGTCGCGGGCGGCGATGGTGCTGCCACGAAAGCTGTCGGTGTAATAGGTCAGAATTTCCGCTTGGGTGCGCTCGTCGATCTGGCGTATCCACTTGAACGACACGTCTTTGCGACGGCCACTGAACTGGTCGTAATCACGCACCGAGTCGTAAGGTTTGTCGTCGTACTGCTTTTGCGTCAAACCGCCGGGCATGTCGGCGCTGGCGTCGTAGTAGTGGAAGTTGAGGCTGAAGTCATCCTGATCGGTCGGCGCCCAATGCGTCTTGAGCAACACGTCGTCGATGTCATTACCGTTGTTGCGCTCGCGGTAACCGTTGCCATTGACGCCCGAATACAACAACGCCACGCCCATGCCGTTGTCGGCGGTGCCACCGAGAAACGCGGTGTCGATGTGTTTCCAGCCGCCGTACTGGGTGGTTTCCAGGGTGGTGCCGATTTCGCCGGTGGCTTTTTCCGGGATCGCACGGGTGACGAAGTTGATCACGCCTCCGACGTTCTGCGGCCCATAACGCACGGAACCGGCGCCACGCACGACGTCGATGCTGTCGAGGTTGCCCGAGGAAATCGGCGCCATCGACAACTGCGGCTGACCGTAGGGAGCGAACGCAGCGGGAATGCCATCGATCAACACGGTGGAGCGCGGTGACAGACGCGAAGTCAGGCCGCGCACGCCGACGTTGAGGGAAATATCACTGCCACCGGTGCCGTTGTTGTCCTGCACCTGCACACCGGGCACACGCTTGAGTACGTCACTGACGTTCATCGCGCCCTGCTCGACCATCGCTTCGCGACGGATCACCGTGCGCGCGCCGGGATGGTTCTGCACCACGGCGGCGTTTGCATCACCGAGCCAGTCGCCGACAACCTTGATGTCGGTCACGCCCAGCTCCAGCGGGCCATTGCTGGCAGCAGAAGTTGCGGCGGGCGCTAGCGTGACCGAGCCTTCGTTGATCTGGTAGTCCAGACCGCTGCCTTGCAGCAATTGGCGCAGCGCCTGTTCCGGGGAAATGTCGCCATCCACCGCCGGCGCCTGCTTGCCGGCGACCAGATCGGGGCTGAAAAACACTTGAAGAGACGTCTGCTGGCCCAGCTCGCTCAAGGCCTGCCCCAACGGTTGTGCACGGATATGAATGGCTTCGCCGGCAAACGCCAGCGGCATCGCGGCGTTGACCGCCAGCGCAAGGGCCAGCGGCAACCAAGGGGATTTTTTGTTGTTGGCAGTGGTGTTTTTCACGGCGTACATAGTCCTGTGGATCGCAAGAGTGTGCGGCTGTTAATGCAAACCAGTTGCAGTTGAACAGGAAGACGATGAACTCGAAAAAAACCTGAATTTTATTTTGAGATAATTTCCTGACTGCCGTCCGCGTGGGTGCGCACGGCCACCGGCAGGATGCTCGGCAAGGCTTTGAGCAAGGCGTCGGTGTTGTCGGATTTGAACACACTGGTCAGACGCAAACTGCCCACCGCCGGGTTGCTGACCGCCAGCGGCTTCTCGCGATAACGCGACACTTGCGCCGCTACTTCGCTGAGGCTGGCGTTGTTGAACACCAGTTTGCCGCTGCGCCATGCCGTGAGTTCCGCCGGGTTGACCGCATAGGCCGCTGCAACCTTGCCCTGGGCATCGACATAGGTGCCCAGGCCCGCCGTCAGATTGATAAACGGGCTGTCCGGTGCATCACGCCCCTGCACTTTTACCGTGCCCTGCTCCACCGCTACGTGGGTTTGCGTGAGGTCGCGGCGCACGTCAAAACGAGTACCGGTGACCGTAACCTTGCCGTTGCCGGCCTCGACCACAAACGGTCGCGAAGCATCGTGCTCGACGCTGAACATCGCCTCGCCTTCGCTCAACTCGATCATTCGCCGATCTTTTTCATAACGCACCTGCAAGCGGCTGCGGCTGTTCAGATCAACCACCGAACCGTCCGGCAGCGCCACATGCTTGCGTTCGCCCAACGCCGTGGTGAATTCGGCGCTGTAGCCACCCGGATGATTCAAACCGCTGAACAGACCGAGGCCGAGTGCCACCGCCAGCACACTGGCGGCGACCGCATAGCGCAACAACGGACGGCGTTCACGGCGCGTCGGCGATGTCTCGACCAGGGCTTCAAGGCGTGGCGCCGGCAGCAGATCCGCCGCCGACCACAAGCCCTGCAGCAACTGGAATTCGTCGCGGTGCTGCGGGTGTTCGTTCAGCCACGCGTCGAAGCGCTGCTGCTCGTCGGCACTGATCGCCGGCTCCTGCAAACGCACAAACCAGCGAGCCGCGTCATCGCGCACCGTTGTTTGCCCGCACGCGCAATCACGAGTATCCATCATGGAATGTCCTGTCGGGCTGGGGATGGAAAGCTGCTGCGGCCGCTCATGACTGCAACCCGTCGAGGCGATCACGCAGATGCCGCAGGGTGCGGATCATATACTTTTCGACCATGTTCCTGGACAGCCCCAGGCGTTCGGCGATTTCCGCTTGGGTCAGGCCTTCGATCTTCTGCCAGACGAAGATTTTCCGGCAGTTGACCGGCAACTCAGCAAGCGCCCTTTCGATGGAGTCGGCCAACTGAATCGCATGCATGTAATGCTCCGGGTCGCCGCAAGACGACTCACTGTGATCATTCGCCTCCGCCTCCATGGCGCCCCGCCGATCCTCACGCCGATACCCATCGACCGCGATATTGCGCGCGGTCTGGTGCAAATACGCCCGAGGCTGCTGCACCGCCGCCGAATCCGACTCAAGCACCCGCACAAAAGCGTCGTGCGCCAGATCCTCGGCCTGTGCGCGATTGCGCAGGCGGCGAGTCCAGGTGCCGATCAACTCTTCGTAATGCTCGAAAAAGCCGGGTCTGCGGGGACGCATGGGGTATGGGGGATGCGCTGAGGAAAGGGGTGTGAATAGTAATTCTTCTTATTAAGCCCGGCAATTCATTCCGTCGGCAACCGGAAAGCCGTGTGAACCCGAAACAAATGTGGGAGCGAGCCTGCTCGCTCCCACGGTTTTACCGGTGCTGGATCAGCCTTTTTCGTCGATCCCGGCTTGCAGGGTCTGGGTGTCCAGATGCCCGCTCAGGGTGATCGGGCCGACTTTCAGGTTGCCGTTTTCGAGGGAGACTTTCGGTGCGTTTTCCTCGGTTTTCTGTGGCAGATCAAGACCGGCCTTGACGCCGTAGTCACGGTTGCTCAGGTCGGTGTTGCTAACTGCTGAACCACCGAGGTCGACTTTTGCCTCTGACGACGTTATCTGCGCACCAGTCAGTTGCGTCGCACCGCCCACTTCAATGTTTACGCCATGGCTGCCATGGATGCCGGAAGCCTGCTTCACACTGTCCTTGTGCGCGTATTCGCCCTGTGCTTTCAGCGTCGGTTTGTAGTCAGTGCCCGCCAGTTTCTCCTTGTCGCTCGGTGGATTTTTCTTCGCGGTCAGGCCCAGATCGACATCGACCTTGGCGTGGTTGCTGGTGTCCTGACGACTTTCGACAGTCAGATTACCCGCGACCTTGCCGCTGACATTTTTGGCGTCAATGCGCGCGCCCGCCAGCTGTGCATCACCGGCACTGTCGAGCACCACGGTGTCGGCCTTGATCTGGCTGTTTTGCTGTGTGGTGCCTTGCCCGTAATCCACCCCCACCTTGGCACCGGCATTGAAACCGTGGTCGTTGCTGGCCTTTTCATCGGCAGCGGTCGGGGTGCTTTTGCTCAGGTTGCCGCCGGCGTTCAGCGCGACATCCCAGTTGTTGCGGTGGTCGCTGGATGGCGCCGCTGTCTGCACGTAACCGCCCTTCTGCGCATCGATGCGCACATTCGGCGCGCTGACTTGCGTGCCTTGCAGGTGCACCGAATCGCCGCTCAGGGCAATCGAATCCTGCCCGTTGAGCTGGCCACCGGTAAGGCTTTGCGCATTTTCGTTGATCTGACCGATGTTGAAATTGCCGCTCAGATTGCCACCCTGATCGCGGCTCTTCTCGCTGCTGGTTTTGCTGGCGCCGCCCTTCAAGCCGCCGCCGAGATTGCTGCCGGTCGCGGTGTGGGTGTCACTGGCCGCTTGCAGATCGAGTGTGCCATCGGCCTTCAGGTCAATGGCGCCAGCGCTGTCGATCTTCGTGCCTTGCTGGATCTGATTGCCGCCGCTGCTCAACTGCACGCCGTTGCCGCTGATGCTCGCCACGTGGGCCTGGGTGTCGGTGGTTTGTTTGGCAGTGTGATCGAGCTGGAACCCGGCGCCGAGATCGACGTTGGTGCCATCGGTGCCCGGCAAGGTGCCGACGGTCAGCGAGCCATTACCGCGCAGGCTGGCGGCGTCGCTGTGCTGGCGGTCGTTGGCCTGATTCAGCGCCAGATCGCCACCGGTCTTGATGTTCACGCCAGCCTCGCCGCCATCGAAACGGCTGCCCTCGAATTGCCCGTCACCCGTGATCTTGATGTTCACACCGTGGCTGGCGACATAACCGCCCACCACAGCGGTGGAGTTGTCCTTGCTCGCAGCACTGCTGCCACCCGCGCCGCTGCCGGCAACGTTTACGTCCTCGCCAGTCTTGGTGTAGACCCGCACATCGACCTTGGCATCCACTGCGCTCTCGCTGCTGCGCTGACTATTGCTCGCGGCGTCGGCAACCAGCGTGTCGGCGCTGATGCTCACGTTGCCAGCGCTGGCGTTGTACCGGGTGCCTTGGTCGTGCAGCGTGCCCGTGGTGTTCACATCGACCGTGCCACCATCAAAACGGCTGACCACCGCGTTGCTGGTTTGCTCGGTTTTGCTGGCGCTGCCGTGACCGACCGCCAGGTCAATGCCGACATTCGGCTGGCCGAGATTGCTCAGCGCATCCTTGTCCGGCACCTTGCCGTTGAGCACCTCTTTGACGACGCCGGCAATGGGCCGTGCGATGTCCTTGTACTCGACGTTGGCGCCGATGTCCGCTGACCAGTTGCTCTCGGTGTGCGAGCTGGTTTCAGTGTTGGAAGCGGCACGGTTGTCGACGGCATTGGCGACGACATTGAGACCGTTGTCGGCACTGACCTGCGCACCTTCAGTGGCGAGCTTGTCGGCGTGGATGGTCAGGCTGCCGTTGCTCTGTACGCTGGTGGTTTGAGCGATGGTCTTGCTGGCCGAATCCTTTGCCGTGCCGTGGGCGAAATCGACGCCGCTGCCGGCACGGTCGAGACCGCCGGTGTAGTAGAAACCGCCGCCGGTGCTGGAGGTGTCAGTGCTGGTTTTGTGGCTGTTTTCTTCGGCCAGCAGCGAGACGTTACTGCCGCTCAGCGCAGTGTCGCCAACGGTGGATTTCACCTCCGCGCCCTTGAGCGTGACGTCACCGCCCGCCCTCACCTGCACGCTGCCGCCGCTGAGGCTGGAGCCTTGTTGGGTGACATCGTTGCGGGTGACGGTTTGCTGTTTGTCCTGATAATGAATCCCGGCGCGATACTGCTCCGGCGTTTGCTCTTTGGCGTAGGCATCGAAGCCACGGGTTTGCGTGGTGGAACGACTGTCAGACGTGTCCTGCGCGGAATGCACATTCACGTCGCCCGCTGCGTCAGCCGTCAGCGCACCACCAGCCTTGACCGATGCACCGGCGACGTCAATGTCCTTGGCGCTCTTGAGCTTGAGGTTACTGTCGGACGCCAGTTCGCTGCGCACGGTGGTGCTGTCTTTACTGTTCTGCCGCGACTCGTCCTTGGTGATACCGAAGAACTTGCTGTCCTTGTCGTGGTTGTCGCTGTGCGAAGTGTCCTGCACGCCGTCGATTACCAGCGAACCCTTGTCGCTGATCACGCTGGCATCAGTGCCGCCGCGCACCTGGCTGGCGCTGATGCGCACGTCGTCAGCCTCGACGATCAGCTTGCCGGCGGCGTTGATCCTGCTGCCCTGATGCCGGGTCTGGCCCTTGTCCGCATCACCGGTCTTGCCGAAGAAACCACCGCCGACCAGATCACCGGAATAACGGTTGTCGCTGCTGCGGCTGGTGTGCGCAGCGGTGGTGACTTCCACTTGTTTGCCGGCCAGTTGCAGGTCGCCGGTACTGGTCAGTTCCGCGCCTTCGGAGCGCAACAGCGCGGCGGTTTGCAAAGCGATATTGCCGGACTTCAACTGGCTGGTGACGCTGCGTTGCTCTTCGCTGCTGCTGTTCCAGTCGGCTTTCCACAGATGCTTGCGGTGATTGCCCTGATCGGTCTGCGTATGGCTTTCGGCTGCGGCGGTCAGACGCAGATCGCCTGCGCTTTTTACGCTGAGATTCTTCGCCGCTTCGACGCTGGCGGCCTTGAGTTCGGTGTCTTTGCCGGACGACAGCCTGGCGTCGCGGCTGGCGACGATCTGGCTGCCGTGCTGGCGAGTTTCGCTGTCAGTCTGGGTACGGTCGTAGGTTTCCCAGGTGATACCGATGGTGCTGTTGCTCCAGTTCTCGCGCTTCTCCTGAAGCTTGCGGCTCTCGACCGTGGTGAGGGTCAGGTTGCGCTTGGCCTCGGCGGTGACGTCGCGACCGCTGACATCGGTAGCGGCCAACGTCAGGTCCTTGCCGCTGTGCAAACCAACATCGCCCTGACGACTGCGAATCCCCGCGCGGGTGACGTCGAGGCTGTTGCCCAGCGCTTCACCGCTCACCGTGAGGTCACCGGCGGAACGAATCTGCACGCCGTCACGCCCGGCGACTTGCACCGCGCCCACCCGCACGCCGGCGCCCTCGGCGGTGCTGACGATGTTGATGCGCCCGGCCTGCATCGCACCGAACAGGCTTGCGTCGATGCGTTGATCGCTGGTGTGGCCCGCCGGGTCCACGGTTTTCACCTGGCCGCTGACGTAATCGACCTGATTGCGCCCCACCGTGAGGTTGAGATCATCGCGCGCACTGATCGCGCCCTGGCTGTCGATACGCGGGGCGATCAGATTGATCGAACCTTCGCCGTTGCGCAGGCCGCCGCTTTGAATCTGCAATTGCCCGGTTGCGTCGCGGGTGCTCAGCGCTTGCAGTTTGCCGTCATTGAGCTCCGGGCGACCGACCACCAGACTGGCGTTCGGCGTGTTGATGAAACTGCCGCCATTGACCGAGATGCCATTGGGGTTGGCCAGCACGTAATCGGCAGGCCGACCGAAGATTTCCTGCGCGCCGTTGATGGCCGAAGGATTGCGGCTGATCACTTCGTTGAGTATCACGCTCGCCGCCTGCCCTTGCAGTTGCGGGTTGGCCGCCAGTTGCCCGGCGAGTTGCGACTGCCCGGCCTGCAAGGCGTTGTTCAACACCAGTCCCTGACGGTCGACGTTGTAGTCGAGAAACTGGTTGTGCGACAGGCCCGAACCATTGGGCGCGACGATGTTGACGATGGGCACACCGCCCTGGGTTTGCAATTGCGCGGTGCCGCCCGGGCCCGGGGCAACGACGACACCGCCGGCCAAAGCGCTCGGCAGGTGCACGGCGAAGAACAGGCTGGCAATCGCCCAGCGCAATCTACCGCGAGGGGACAGATGAAAAGCAAAGGTGTGTGCTGGCATAAAAACGTCTCCATGTGAGTACGGCATCACGTCGCGCGTTTTAATCTTGGCCGTGGCTGACGCGCTCAGATCCAACGGCTGTGGGTTCACTGCGTTATCGGTTCAAGTAGCGCTCATATCTGCAGGCCGACGCGCATCAGCCAGGTTTCCGGTTCGTGTTGCAAACCGTTCGGGACGTTGAGTGCGCGTTGGTAATCGACGTCCACTTGCAGGTTTCTCCAGCCCAGATTGAGGCCGATGCTGGCGCCACTCAGGCGTTGACCCTGGGCGCCGTGATCGGCTTTGATCCAGCCGTGATCGAGGCCGATTCGCGGGGTGATCTGCAACGGCCATTCACGGCGCAGCGGCAGGCGCAGGGTGTTGCGCCAGATCGCTCCGCTGGCGCCCGAGGCGCTGCTGACCCGATAGCCGCGCACTGCCGAATCGTCGGTGCCGAGCAATTGCTCGATGGCCGGCAGCGGATCGGGGCTGTATTGCACGTTCAACTGACTCTGCCACTGCCACGCCTGCACACCGAACTGGCCGTTGCGCCATTGGCTGAGGCCGGCGCGGTATTTGCGAAACTGCGCCTTGGGCAGGTTGTTGATCTGATGCTGCGAATCGTCGTCAGCACCGAACCAGCGCAGGCCCTGGGCGTAGTTGATGTCGAGGTTCCACACCGCGCGGTCGAGCCAGAACAGGTTGAGTCCGGCTTCGGCCACGGTCAGCGTCGGGCTTTGAATGCCCAGGCGAACGTTTTCCAGATAGCTGTCGACGTCCTTGTGCGCCAGTTGCAGGTTGGCGCTGAGCTGCCGGCTCTGATCGCGCCACAACACGCGGTCGGCGCGCAGGCTGACCTGATCGGTGATGCCGGTGCTGTGAAAGGTTGCGCTCGGCAACTTGAACGGTGCGCGGTATTCGGCGTGGCTGGCGAATACGCTGTAGGTCCAGTAGCCATAGGGAACCGCGTAATACAGGCTGGCGTTACGGCTGTAGCGGTCGCCCCGGTTCAACGTGTCGCTGGCGCTGAGGCTCAACAGGTCGTTGAGTTGCAGCGGGCTGTCGAGGCTCAGGCTGAGCGTGTCGCGCTCACGACCGGTGCTGGCACTGCCGAGGTTGTCGAATCCCGCGTTCAACGCCCAGCGCGACGGCGCCGCGCTGCGTGAACGAAGGATGATGCGCGATGCACCGGGCTGGCTGCCGGGGGCAATGTCGGCGGTCAGATCGATGGAGCGCAGGCGATTCAACTGATCCAGGCCTTGCTCCAGATCGCGCAAGTTCAGCGGCTCGCCGAGCATCTGCGGGAACGCACCGCCGAGGGAGACCGGCAGGCTCTGATCGGCCAGTTCAATGGACTCGACATAACCTTCGTCAACGCGGATATCCAGCGACTGCCCCGCCGCCGGGGCACTGATCAAATAAGGCCGACTGGCGATGTAGCCCTTCTCGACGTAAATCGCGGTGATGGTCGCCAGCAGATGATTGATCTGGCCGACACCCATGCAAGGCGCCAGCAGCGGTTTGATGCGGGCGTTGAATGGGTCACTGTTGATCAGCGTGACGCCACCGATGCGCGTACCGCTCAACGGCCAGCAGCGCTGATCAGGGGTGACGGTTGGCGGGATGGCAGGGCTGAGCGGCGTCGGCCCGAACGCGCCGCGTTCCAGTTGGCGCTTGCGTTGTTCGAGTTGCAGTTGTTGCAGATCGCGTTGTTGCTGTTGCTGCTGGCGCAAGACCTCTTGGCCCGGTGCGGAAGGTTCGGCCGCTTCAAGTGAAGAGGCACACACGCTCAACACAAAGGCCGACAACAGCGGGCAACGCGTGGCACGACGACGAAAAACAGCGTGAAGCGAATACGGCACGCAACATCCTTGCAATCAACTGGCTTAATGCCACCCCATCAATAGCCGTGATAGTCAGAGCGCTCCTACACAAATGCAAGACGCTTCCTACGGCGCTTACACTTCTTAAACAATTGGTTTGCCTGGCTTTATCGAGTTATCAGCAATGGCGCCAGCCGTGGCGACGCACCTGGCCCTTGGCTCAAGAGCGCAACTGACAATCGGCGCCAGACATCATTTGCCACCCGGGAGGTCAGTGAACGTGCGGACTAAAGTAGTCCTGCCGCTCTGCCACACAAATAGCCAATCTCCCGGAAGACGAGTAGACCACCCACCCGGCGGGATGCTCAGTCCCGACGGCGCAACCACTGCAAAAAACCTCTTTTCGGCGTCTGCACCGGTTCTTCCTCAGCCAGCAACTGCGCCTTGTGCAGACGGAAGTCGAGCAGCGATTTCATGGCATCGTTGATGTCGTGACGGGCATCCAGGCACGGTTTGAGGTACGACTTCTCGATGGGAAATCCAGTCATCGAGCTGATAGGGCTTGGTGGTGTTGAGGACGATGCCGGAAAACACGTCGCTCAAGGTGCTCTGCAAGGCCAGACCGACGATGATCGCCAGCGCGCCAGAGGTCGCCAGCACGCCTTTGACCGGCAGATCCAGCACGTAAGCCAATTGGGCAAGTGTAGGAGCAATTGATTTCAGCGGGTGGACGCGCGCATAGAAACACGAAAACCCCTGTGGGAGCGGGCTTGCTCGCGCAGGCGTCAGGTCAGTCGAAAAAGACTTTGAATGACACACCGCTTTCGCGAGCAAGTCCGCTCCCACAGGGGTAGGTTTTAGCCGTGCATCCGGCCAAAACGGCCCGACTGGAAGTCGGCGAAGGCCTGGTGGATTTCCTGCTTGGTGTTCATCACGAACGGGCCGTGGCCGACGATGGGTTCGTCAATCGGCTCACCGCTGAGCAGCAATACCACCGCATCCTCGCTGGCTTCGAGGGTCATCTGGTCACCGTCACGCGCAAACAGCACCAACTGCCCGACACCCGCCGACTCCTCGTCGTTGACCCGTACCGAGCCCTTCAACACCACCAGCGCAGTGTTGCGACCTTCGTGCAGATCCAGCGTCAGCAACTTGCCGGCGTTCAGGCGTAAATCCCACACGTCGATGGGCGTGAACGTCTGCGACGGACCGCGCTGGCCGTCGAACTCGCCGGCGATCAGACGCAGGCGACCGGCGTTGTCC
Source organism: Pseudomonas sp. EA_5y_Pfl2_R50 (assembly GCF_963970475.1). Lineage (NCBI taxonomy): Bacteria > Pseudomonadati > Pseudomonadota > Gammaproteobacteria > Pseudomonadales > Pseudomonadaceae > Pseudomonas > Pseudomonas sp. EA_5y_Pfl2_R50. Next base: position 608,111 of record NZ_CAXAPT010000001.1, read on the forward strand.
TTGAGCGCGATGCTCGGAATGTCGCCGTCGAGAACGGTCTGGTAACCCGGCGCAGCCATTTTGTCCTTGGCCGGCAGGTTGACCCACAACTGCACCATTTCCAGATTGCCGCCCGTTTTGGCAAAGTTCTCCGAGTGAAATTCCTCGTGGAGAATACCCGACGCTGCGGTCATCCACTGCACATCGCCGGGACCGATGGTGCCGCCGCTGCCCGTGGAGTCGCGGTGCTCGACTTCGCCTTCGTAGACGATGGTCACGGTTTCGAAACCACGATGCGGATGCTGGCCCACGCCACGCCTTTCGGTGGTCGGGGTGAATTGCGCAGGGCCGGCGTGATCCAGCAACAGGAACGGGCTGATGTGCTTGCTCAGGTCGTCATAGGAAAACAGCGTGCGCACCGGAAAACCATCGCCGACCCAATGGCCGCGCGGGCTGGTGTAGATACCGATGATGTTTTTCATGATGGGCTCCAATTGGGTGAATGGGGTGATGGATTCATCATAAATCTGTAGGCATTGATGCACTAGACGGCAAAAATCGGCCTTAGCGTTCTACCAGAAGGACAATGTTCGCGAAGAGCCCGTCCAGACACGATAACCCCGGTTCTGATTCATGACTTCTGATCAACATTGCTTTGCTCCACCCGCGGTTTTTCCCATGGCCGCAGGCGCAGATACTCCTGCCCATACCCACTGCAACTCTTGGAGTCCCGCATGTCTGTTCCCGCTTTCGGTCTTGGTACGTTTCGCCTGCAAGGCCAGGTGGTCATCGATTCGGTGCGCACCGCGCTCGAACTCGGCTACCGGGTCATCGACACCGCACAGATCTACGACAACGAAGCCGACGTCGGCCAGGCGATTGCCAGCAGCGGCATTGCTCGCAATGAATTGTTCATCACCAGCAAGATCTGGATCGCCAATTTCGCCGGTGATCGTTTGATCGACAGTCTCAAGGAAAGCCTGAAAAAACTGCAAACCGATTACCTTGACCTGACCCTGATCCACTGGCCATCGCCTGAAGGCCAGGTGCCCGTCGCCGAATTCATGGGGGCGTTGCTGGAAGCCAAGCGACAGGGTCTGACCCGGCAGATTGGCATTTCCAACTTCACCATCGACCTGATGGAACAGGCGATTGCCGCTGTCGGCGCGCAGAACATCGCCACCCACCAGATTGAATTGCACCCGTATCTGCAAAACCGCAAGGTCGCCGAGTTCGCCCGCAGCCAAGGCATTCATGTCACCTCGTACATGACGCTGGCTTACGGCGAAGTCCTGCAGGAGCCGCTGATCCAACAGATCGCCGAGCGCCTTCACGCCACCCCGGCACAAGTCACCCTGGCCTGGGCCATGCAATCGGGTTACGCGGTGATTCCATCCTCGACCAAGCGCGCCAACCTGCTCAGCAACCTCGGTGCCACTGCGCTGACCCTGAGCGAGACTGACATGGCGCTGATCGCGACACTGGATCGCGGCCATCGCCTGACCAGCCCGAAAGGCATTGCGCCCCAGTGGGATTGATCGTTCAGGCCTGAAGATGCCGGGCGAGGCTGTTCATGGCGTCACGCAGCTCTGTGATAGCGCTAACGACGGCCTCGGTTTGCGCTTGTCGACAGGCCTGCTCAAGGTCGGCACACGCTGACACCACCCGCGCCGCGCCGACCATTTGCGCACCGCCCTTGATGTGATGCGCCAGATCGCGCAGATCGCCCTGATCGTCCGCCGGACGCACATCGTCAAGCCTCTGCAGATCCTCGTGCAGACTGCTCAATACCTCTTCTCGCAGGCGCAGGAGCATGGTCGGGTCATTGCCGGTCATCTGCTCCAGCCTGCTCAAGTCGATCTCTTTCAGCACGGTGGTCTGGCGCAAATCCGCTGCGCTGTCGCCAGGGTTTGCGCCGTTCAACGCCTGCGCGAGATCGTGCAGACGAATCGGCTTGAACAGGCAATCGTCCATGCCGGCGGCCAGACAACGCAGCTTTTCCTCGGCCTGTGCATTGGCGGTAAAACCGATGATCAGGCACGGCGCGCGGCCACTGGCACGTTCTTCTTCACGAATCGCCCGGGCCAATTCGTAACCGTTGCGACGCGGCATGTTGCAGTCGCTGATCACCACGTCGAACGACTGCGCACGCCAGTGTTCCAGCCCCTGATCACCGTCCTCGGTGTCGACACTGCGGTGGCCGAGTTCACTCAGTTGCCAGCACAGCAGCAAACGGTTCACCGGGTGATCATCAACCACCAGCACACTCAGGGAACGCAATGGCGCGATGAGCGGCGCGGCGGGCTCGACGTCCTGCGCCAAAGCCTTGAGCGTCGGCACCTGCAGGTTGACGGCGACTCGCGTGCCCTGCCCCGGCTGGCTGTCGAGGCGCAGAGTGCCGCCCATCATTTCGCACAGGCCGCGACTGATTACCAGGCCCAGTCCGGAACCGCTGCGCACTGATTGCGCCGCGTTGCCCAACTGCACAAACGGGCTGAACAGGCGTTGCCGGTCTTCGGCGCTGATGCCAACCCCGCTGTCCTCGATGGTCACTTCGACGTTCAGCCACTCGGGCGTGGCGGCAATCACCCTCAGGCGCAGGCTGACTTCGCCTTCCTCGGTGAACTTGATCGCATTGTTCAACAGGTTCGACAGCACCTGTTTGAAACGGGTGGGATCAATCAGCACGTCGACATCGCTGTGGCCATCGAGTTCGATGCTCCACAACAGCTTCTTCTGCCGCGCCAGCCCTTCGAACACACGGCTCACCGAAACCACCAGTTCCCGCAGGTTGGCGCGTTCCGGGTTAATGGACAGATGCCCTGACTCGATGCGCGCGATGTCGAGAATATCGCCGATCAGCGCCAGCAGTTGCTGGCCGGCACTGGACGCCACCTGGATCGCGAGGCGGTCGGTGACGCCTTCCTCGGCGCGTTTGAGGGCCAGTTCGAGCATGCCGATCAGCGCGTTCATCGGCGTGCGGATTTCATGGCTCATGGTCGCCAGAAACGTGGTCTTGGCCCGATTGGCGTCATCGGCGATTTGCTTGGCCTCCTGCAATTGCCGCAGCCATTGCTGGCGCTGGCGGATCTGCCAGCGCTGAAAACCGATCCACGCCAACGCCAGCACCAGCAATCCGGTTGCGACCGTGAACCCCTGAATGATCGCTCGGCGATGGCGCAGCCAATAGCTGTCGTCAACCACCACGCCATGGCTCCAGCGCTCCACCAGATCGTCCATTTCCTGTGGCGCAATGCTCAACAGGGCCTTGTTCAGGATCGAATGCAACGCCGTCGCCTGGGGTGCCGTCGCCAGTGCGATGCGCGCCGGCTGATCACCGATGGTACTGACGATGCGTAACTGCCCGGCGTAGGATCGGTCGATCAGGTGACGCGCCACGACCAGGGAACTCACCGTCGCATCGACCTGGCCCTTCTCGATCAACGCCATGCCCTGCGCGGGACTCTTGACCTCGATCAAGCGTATCTGCGGCACCCGTTCCAATAGATAAGCGCGCAACGGATGGCCGCGATAAATCGCCAGACGCTTGTCCGCCAGATCGTCGAGACCGCGAAGGCTCTGCGTCCTGGCGGAAGTGACCAGCACAAACGGGTTATTCAGATACGCCCGGGAAAAACGCAGTTCGAGTTCACGTTCAGTGCTGGGCGTCACCACCGGCAGGATATCCAGGGCACCGGCCTTGAGTTGCTCGATTTGCAGGTCCAGCGAACGACCACGCACGATCTCGATGTTCAGGCCACTGCGCTGGCTGATCAGGCCGAGCAGTTGCGCGGTGAGTCCGTGGAAACGTCCATCGACGTCAAAGAACGTCAGCGGCGCAAAGTCCTCGATGGCGCCGACCCGTACCCGTGGATGCTCGGCCAGCCAGCGCTGCTCGCTGGCACTCAGGCGTATGCCTGTCTGCGCCGTCATTTCCACGCGACCGGCACTCCAGCGTTGCTCGATGAGCTGTCGGCGCTCCATCGGAATGGCCATCAGCGCGGTGTCGACGATGCGTTTGAGGCGCACATCGCTGCGCAACAGGGCAAAGCCGAACGGGCTGGCGTCGAGGCCGGATGAACCGGCCAGTTGCAGGTCGTTGCGATAATTGGTGTTGATCAGGTAATTGGCGCTGATCAAGTCGCCGAGATAGACATCATCGGTGCCAAACGCCACCGCACCGAGCGCATCCATTGCCGAGGCATAGCCCTGCACGATGGCCTGCGGGTAGAAGGTCTGCACCATCGTCAGCGGCAGGTAGTCCTCGACCATGGCGATGCGTTTGCCCGCAAGGTCTGCCGGCAGCGTTTCATCAAAACGCGTTGCCAGCATTGGCTGATCGTCCGCGTAGGCGCGCGTCAGCACCACGTCGGGGTCGGCCGCTTCGAAGCTGTTCGAGGTGCCGAGCAGATCGATTTCCCCGCGCTTGAGCGCGGCGATCACCGCATCCCGCCGTGCATAGCGGCGGACTTCGATGCGCAGATCCAGCAGTTGCCCGAGCAGGTCGGCGTAATCGGCGCTCAGCCCTTCCAGATCCTGATGATTGCGGGTGATTTCGAACGGCGGGTAATCTGGCCCGGAAATGCCCACGCGCAGCACCGGATGCGTGCGCAGCCACTGGCGGTCCTGACTGTCCAGCGGCACCTCAACGTGCTCCAGCCGGGTGCGGGTCAGCACTTCCAGCACCTGCGGCGCGGGCATCGCCACGCCTGGCAGCGACAGGCACATCAACAAGGCTAAGGTCCAGCGCCGGCAGTGCATGTGCGTGCTCTCAGATCAAATGATTACGCCTGGCGAAGTCACGCAGATGCACCGCGGCCTTTATCCCGAGCTTTTTCATCAGCCGTGTCTTGTAAGTGCTGATGGTCTTGTGGCTCAGGTGCATCTCTTCGGCAATGGTCTTGTTGGCCCTGCCCTGCCCGAGCTGCACGAAGATGTTCAACTCGCGGTCGGACAGTTGATTGATCATCTGTTTTTCGGTTGAGTGCAGAGGATTCAACGTGCCAACGCTGTCCGTCAGTGCGGTGAAGTAGGTGTAGCCGGACATCACCGCCTGAATGGCTTTGTGCAACTGCTGCAATTGATTGGTCTTGGTGACAAAGGCCATGGCGCCGGCGCGCAGGCAGCGCTCCTGATAAAACGCCGGATCGTGGGAGGTAAAAACCAGCACCCGACAGGGCAGCTCGTTACCCCTGATCCGCGCCAGCACATCGAGCCCGTCCAGCGTCGGCAATTGCAGGTCGAGCACGACGAGTTGCGGTGAATGTTTGCGAATCAGCGACACCACTTCGCTGCCACTGGAGGCCTCGTGAATATGCTGGAAACCTTCTGCTTGCAGCACGATCCTGACGGCGGCGCGCACCACCGGATGATCGTCGACGATCAACGCTGACCTCATAACCACTCCCGGTGGAAGACAATGAAAGACACTCCCTGCCTTTGCGCGTTGCAGCCACGATGGCTGCGCAAAGACTGTTGCATGGGAATCGAGATGAATCTACCTGTCAGGTCTGACAGTTGCGGCCACCACCGTTGTGTGTTCAAACCTGACGCTGCAGAGACCGTTCGGGTGTCGACATTGCAGCCGCAGGCGCCTGAACCTGCGCCATCAATTGCCTGATCGCCGTCGCCTGCGGCAACAGCGCATGACTGATCTGCACGTTGCCCCAGGCAAAGACCGGTGCAGAGGGCTCGTTGTAAATCAGTGCGTGATGCACATTCGGGTGGTCGAGAAAAAAACCGCACAGGTCCAGCGAGCCCGCCGCCAGTTCGGCGTTGATCACCACCACGTCGAACGGCTCGCAGCCGTAATCCACCAGGGTCAGCAGTTCGGCAAGGTTCTGCACCGGGGCGACGCGGTAGTAGTCGAGCTGATTGAAAAGACGCTCGATCTTCATCCGGTGAAAATGCTGCGGGTCGGCAATCAGGATACGCAGGGTTTTATTGATCATGCTCGATCTCCCATGGGCAGGCTTCAGAGTGGCGGCAAGACTACTGACGCGCCCGGCATTTCTCTGTAGGACTTTTCCTAAAGAACAGGTTATTCGTCCGCCCGCAGCTCATCGGCCCCGCCTATTCCGTGGTACTTGGACTCCAGAACGCCTGCACCACCAGCGCCGACGTGGAGATTCTGGCGACCAGGGCATCCAGCTCATCGCCGTCGACCGAGGTGGTTGCCAACGTGGCTTCGATCTCGATTTCGTCGGCGCCGAAGGCATGCACATCGACGTCGCTGGCCGGGTAGTTGCTGCGTTCCAGCTCTGCTTCGAGCAGGGCAAACACGGCTTTTTGCTGCGAGCGCCGGGCAATCACATAGACGATGTTGGTGACTTCCGCCGACACCACGTCCAGTGGCTGCCGGTTGATGTTGTTGACGATTGGCCGCAGCAACGTATTGGCGGCGAGGATGAACAGCGTGCCGAGCACTGCTTCGGCGAGCAGGTCGGCACCGGCGCAGGCCCCCACCGCAGCGGACGTCCACAGCGTCGCGGCGGTGTTGAGGCCGCGCACGTTGCCTTCTTCGCGCATGATCACCCCAGCCCCGAGAAAGCCGATGCCGGAGACCACGTAGGCCACGACCCGCACCGCGCCTTCCGCGCCAGCGAGACGGTTGGCCATGTCGACGAAGATCGCCGCACCGACAGCGACCAGCACGTTGGTGCGCAGGCCCGCCGTGCGCTGGCGATACTGACGCTCGAAACCGATCAGACCACCGAGGATGAACGCGGCGCTGAGGCTGACGAGGGTGTCGAGCAGGGAATCGAGGTTGAGGTTGTTGATGGCTTGCATAGTCATCTCCCTGAATACACACAAATCCACGGTGGAACCGTGTTGGCAGTGCGGTTATTGCCAGCCGAACCGGCGGATGTAGAAACCCTTCACCGCCTGGGTCAGCGCCATGTATGCCAGCAGGATCACCGGCAGGAACACGAAATACATCGACGGCAGCGCCTGCAATTTGAAGTAGTGCGCCAGCGGTCCCATCGGCAGGAAGATGCCGACCGCCATGATGATCCCGGTCATCACCAGCAGCGGCATGGCTGCACGGCTTTGCAGGAAGGGAATCCTTGGCGTGCGGATCATGTGCACGATCAGCGTCTGGGTCAGCAAGCCGACCACGAACCAGCCGGACTGGAACAGGGTCTGGTGATCCGGGGTGTTGGCATCGAATACGTACCACATCAAGGCGAACGTGGTGATGTCGAAAATCGAACTGATCGGGCCGAAGAACAGCATGAAGCGGCCGACGTCACCCGGCTGCCAGCGTTGTGGTTTTTTCAGCATGTCCTCGTCGACGTTATCGAACGGGATCGCGATCTGCGAAATATCGTAGAGCAGGTTCTGCACCAGCAGGTGCATCGGCAGCATCGGCAGGAACGGAATGAACGCACTGGCGACCAGCACCGAGAACACATTGCCGAAGTTGGAGCTGGCGGTCATCTTGATGTACTTGAGCATGTTGGCGAAGGTGCGCCGCCCCTCGAGCACGCCCTCCTCCAGCACCATCAGGCTCTTTTCCAACAGGATGATGTCGGCCGCTTCCTTGGCGATATCCACCGCGCTGTCCACGGAAATACCGATGTCAGCGGTGCGCAGAGCCGGCGCATCGTTGATGCCATCACCCATGAAGCCGACCACATGGCCGTTGCCTTTAAGGATGCGCACGATGCGCTCCTTGTGTGACGGCGTCAGTTTGGCGAAGACATTGGTGGTCTCCACGGCCGCCGCCAGCTCGGCATCGCTCATGCGTTCAACGTCGCTACCCAGCAGCAAGCCCTGCTGAGCGAGACCGACTTCGCGGCAGATCTTCGCAGTGACCAGTTCGTTGTCGCCGGTCAGCACTTTCACCGCCACGCCATGTTCGGCCAGGGCTTTGAGCGCCGGCGCGGTGCTTTCCTTCGGTGGATCGAGGAACGCCACGTAACCAATCAGCGTCAGCGCCTGCTCATCGGCCAGGCTGTAAACCTCACGACCTTCGGGCATCGAGCGGGCAGCGACGGCCACCACGCGCAAGCCTTCAGCGTTGAATGCTGCGGTGACCTGACGAATCCTGGTCAGCAATTCATCGCTCAAGGCTTCATCGACGTCACCGTGACGCACACGGCTGCACACCGCCAACACTTCTTCCACGGCACCTTTGCAGATCAGTTGATGTGGCTGGCCGCGTCCTTCGACCACCACCGACATGCGCCGGCGATTGAAGTCAAACGGGATCTCGTCGACCTTGCGAAACGCCGTGCCGACTTTCAGTTCACGGTGGATTTCCACGTGCTCCAGCACCGCGACATCCAGCAGGTTTTTCAGGCCGGTCTGGTAGTAGCTGTTGAGGTAAGCCATCTCCAGCACGTCGTCGCAGTCCTGACCCCAGACATCGACATTGCGTGCGAGGAAGATCTTGTCCTGAGTCAGGGTGCCGGTCTTGTCGGTGCACAGCACGTCCATGGCGCCGAAGTTCTGGATCGCGTCGAGGCGTTTGACGATGACTTTTTTGCGCGACAGGAACACCGCGCCTTTGGCCAGCGTCGAGGTGACGATCATCGGCAGCATTTCCGGGGTCAGGCCGACGGCAATCGACAGCGCGAACAGCAGCGCTTCAGTCCAGTCGCCCTTGGTGAAACCGTTGATGAACAGCACCAGCGGCGCCATCACGAACATGAATCGGATCAACAGCCAACTAACCTTGTTGACGCCTTGCTGGAACGAGGTGACCGCACGATCAGTGGCGCCGACACGCTGGGCCAGTGCACCGAAATAGGTGCTGTTGCCCGTGGTGAGAATCACCGCCACCGCCGTACCGGAGACGACGTTGGTGCCCATGAACAGGATGTTGTCCAGCTCCAGCGGATTGCGTGTCTCGCGATCAGCCTGACGTGGAAATTTTTCCACCGGCATCGACTCGCCCGTCATCGCTGCCTGGCTGACGAACAGATCCTTGGCGCTGAGCACGCGGCAGTCGGCGGGAATCATGTCACCGGCCGAGAGTACGATCAGGTCGCCCGGCACCAATTGCTTGATCGGCAATTCGCGGCGCGGCGCGTCGCGGCGCATCACCGTGGCGGTGTTGCTGACCATGGCTTTCAGCGCGTCGGCGGCGTGGTTGGATTTGCTTTCCTGCCAGAAGCGCAGCAGCGTCGACAACACGACCATGGAGAAAATCACCACGGCGGCCTTGAGGTCTTCGGTCAGCCACGAGATCACCGCCAGCAAGGTCAGCAGCAGGTTGAACGGGTTTTTGTAGCAGTGCCACAGGTGGGTCCACCACGGCAGCGGCTGCTCGTGTTCGACTTCATTGAGGCCGTATTGCGCACGCAGTGCATCGACTTCGAAATCGGTGAGGCCTTCGGAATGCGTGCCGAGCGATGACAGCAAAACACCGCTGTCGCAATGCGCAGCATCGACCAGGGTGTTGGCCAGAGTGGGAGGGACTTCACGGCTGACCGTGGTGTCGTTGATCGATTCCAGCAGCGTCAGGCGACGGAAGTGCCGGGCGATGTGGCGGTTCCGCAGGAAGCCTGCAAAGAATTCCTTGAGCGTAAGTTTCATGGCTGTTGCCCCTATGGTCAGCCGGGAAACCGTCGAGCAGGTACCGCCGCGCCTCGTGCGCCGGAAAAACCGGCACGGCAAGGCCTGGCGCGCCGGTCAGAAAAGACAGGCGTGTCGATAGGGCTGCGATCACGACGGTACAGTCGAAATCACGCTCTGTTCAGCGTCGATGAGAAGGAACGTCCAGACATGACCCAGGACGGGTCATGCACGGGATGCCGCTGCTCGCTGTTACGGCGAGACAACGGCAGAGAAAGGCTGCGCGTTATCTTGCCGAGAATCTGCCGGTTACCGAGACCGGCCGACAACTGTCACTCGAACAAGTACCCACTGTGGGTCTCCGCTATGGATGAAAACGCGCGAAGCTTACGCTCCGATGTCTGGAGAGTAAACCTGCAAAAAGAAGTGTGTCGGGGGAATGTGGGGAACGTTCAGGAAGGGTTCAGGATGAGGATTTGCAGGGTGTTTGATGGCCCCTTCGCGGGCAAGCCCGCTCCCACCTTTTGCCCTGCATGCACAGGACCCATTGTGGGAGCGGGCTTGCTCGCGAAGGCGGCCTGTCAGACGCCGCAGACTCAGCTGGCCGTCGCCAACAACAGATCCGCCATCGACCGATGCCCGCGGTTCTTGCCATGGTCGTACAGCGAACCGGCAATCTCGTCCGCACGAATCGGCAACACCGACAGCAGCGTGTCGCTCAGGCCATGGCTGGCCTGGCAGAAGCCCTGCATGTAGATGCCGGCCTTGCAGCGCTCATCGGTGATCACTTTGTAATTGCGATCAACCTCGAAGTCGCCCAGGTACTCCTCCAGCGGCGCCAGCAGTTTGCGGTGCGTCTGGCGCTCGTAACCGGTGGCCAGCACCACCGCGTCGTACAGGCGCACGGTGACTTCGCCGGTGGCGTTGTTGCGCACGGCCAGTTCGATACCGTTTTCAGTCGCTGTGGCTTTTTCGACGGTGGTCAGGGTACGGAACGCATGGCGGGCGATGCCGGAAACCTTCTGACGATAGAAGATGCCGTAGATGCGCTCGATCAGGTCAATGTCGACCACCGAGTAGTTGGTGTTGTGGTACTCGTTGACCAGGCGCTCACGCTCGGCGCTGTTCTGCTGGAACACCAGATCGGTGAATTCCGGCGAGAACACTTCGTTGACGAATGGGCTGTCATCCGCAGGCTTGAGAGCCGAACCGCGCAGGATCATGTCGACCTGCACCGACGGGAACGAATCGTTCAGATCGATAAACGCTTCCGCCGCGCTCTGCCCGCCACCAATGATCGCAATGCTCATCGGCTGATTGTTCACGCATTGCTGCCTGGCCATCTGCGACAGGTATTGCGAATGGTGGAACACGCGACCGTCGCCCTTCAGCGCCTTGAACGCCTCGGGAATGCGCGGCGTCCCACCGGCGCTGACCACCACTGAACGCGCGGTACGCACCAGTTGCTGGCCTTCGGCATCGCGGGAAATCACGCGCAGCGCTTCAACCTGATGGTTGTGCAGCACCGGTTCGATGGTCAGCACTTCTTCGCCGTAACGGCTCTGTTCGGTGAACTGTCCGGCGACCCAGCGCAGATAGTCGTTGTACTCCATGCGGCACGGATAGAAGGTGCCGAGGTTGATGAAGTCGACCAGACGGCCGTGGTACTTCAGGTAATTGACGAACGAGTAAGGGCTGGTCGGATTGCGCAGGGTCACCAGATCCTTGAGGAAGGAAATCTGCAGCTCGCTCTGGGTCGACAGGGTGTTGCCGTGCCAGCTGTAGTTGGCCTGCTTGTCGAGGAACAGCACATCCAGTTCGCCCTGGATCGGGCCGCGCTCTTGCAGAGCGATGGCGAGCGCCAGGTTCGAAGGGCCGAAACCGACGCCGATCAGGTCGTGAACGATGGGCGATGCAATTGCCTGTGTCATTTCCAGTGTCCTCTGGATGAACCCCTCAACCGTGGGGCTAAAGCCTGGGTGACCTGACCGGCCCCAAGCGGGACAGCAGGTCGTCTGTTGAGTAGGAACGAGGACAGTGAAAAAAAATTTAACGAGGATGGATCAATGGGCGTCCCATTGTTTGATCCGCACCCGGCAATGCTTCATCGCATTGACGATGTGTTTTTCCACCAGCGCTTTGGAAATGCCGAGGTTCGCGGCGATCTCGTTGTGGGACAGGCCTTCGATTTTGCGCAGCAGAAAACTTTCCCGGCACAGCGCCGGCAGCTCGGCCAGCGCGCGCTGGAGCATTTCCAGGCGTTGACCGTAATCGAGACTGCCGTGGGGCGACGGGGTGAAATAGCGCTCTTCGCTGTCGAGCACTTCCAGTGATTCGACCTGGCGCAGGGCGTTGCGCCGATGGTCGTCGATGACCAGATTCAACGCGGTGCGATAAAGGAAAGCACGGGGCTGTTCGATGGGCGTGTCGCTGGAACGCTCCAGCACCCGCAGATAAGCGTCATGCACCACATCCTCGGCAACCTGACGGTTGCCCAGCTTGGCGTTCAGGAAACACACCAGCTCGCGATAGTAGTTTTCCAACATGACTCCCGGCCGCAAAGGTGCGGTTTCGATCCTTGAGCCACACCCGACAACGTCAAAACGACGATGGCACGATACTGGCAATTTCAGATGCGTAATTTATAGTAATTCTCATATAGATTTAAAGTGCTGTTTCGATTTGCCCGACAAATTGTTACCGCCTATACCTGTTACCGCGTTTTTCAGCGCTTAAATTACCCGACGCGTCCCTCGTTTAAAGGACAGTTCCCCGTATCTGCCGCCTCTTGCGCCAGCGTTCGGTCGTGGCCCGCGTGCGGCGCCCGCTGAATGACGGGTCGATTTCCACTGGCCGGAACCCTGCATGAAACGTCCCCGCCCCGCCCGACGCGCCCTGCTCGTAGCCCTTTGTCTGATTCCTGTTGTCGCCGTAGCCGCCTGGCAGATATTGCCGCCCGGCCGCGACAAATTCGCCACCGTGCAAGTCAGTCGCGGTGACATCGAAAGTAGCGTGACGGCCCTGGGCACGTTGCAGCCACGGCGTTATGTGGACGTCGGCGCGCAGGCGTCGGGGCAAATCCGCAAAATCCATGTGGAAGTCGGCGACGTGGTCAAGCAAGGCCAATTGCTTGTGGAAATCGACCCGGCCACGCAGAAGGCCAAGCTCGACGCCAGCCAGTTCTCCATCGAGAACCTCAAGGCGCAACTGCAGGAACAACAGGCGCAGCACGAACTGGCCCGGCAGAAGTATCAGCGCCAGCAAAACCTTGCAGCCGGCGGCGCCACCCGGGAAGAAGACGTGCAGACCGCCCGCGCCGAACTGAAAGCCACCCAGGCGCGCATCGACATGTTCCAGGCGCAGATCCGCCAGGCGCAGGCCAGCCTGCGCAGCGATCAGGCCGAACTGGGTTACACGCGCATCTATGCGCCGATGGCCGGCACCGTGGTCGCGCTTGACGCTCGCGAAGGCCAGACCCTCAACGCCCAGCAACAGACACCCCTGATCCTGCGCATCGCCAAACTCTCGCCGATGACCGTCTGGGCGGAGGTTTCCGAGGCCGATATCGGCCACGTCAAACCCGGCATGACCGCCTACTTCACCACCCTCAGCGGCGGCCAGCGCCGCTGGAACAGTACCGTTCGGCAGATTCTGCCGGTGCCGCCCAAGCCGCTTGACCAGACCAGCCAGGGCGGCGGCAGCCCCGCCAGCAGCAGTAAAAGCGGCGCCGGACGGGTCGTGCTCTACACCGTTCTGCTCGACGTCGACAACGCCGACAATGCCCTGATGGCGGAAATGACCACCCAGGTATTCTTCGTCGCCAATCAGGCCAAGGACGTGCTCACCGCACCGATTGCCGCCCTGCAGGGCAGCACACAGCCAGGCAAGCACATCGCCCGCGTCGTCGCGCAAAACGGTGACGTCCAGCAGCGCGACGTGCGCACCGGCATCAGCGACCGCTTGAAAGTGCAGATTATCGATGGTCTCCGCGAAGGCGATCATCTGTTGATCGGCCCAGCCGACGGCAACGGAGGCTGAATGCAAACGCCTCTGATCGACCTGCAGGACATCCGCAAATCCTACGGCGGCGGTGACTCCCCGCAAGTTCATGTGTTGCGCGGCATCGACCTGTCGATCCACGCCGGCGAGTTCGTGGCGATTGTCGGCGCATCCGGCTCGGGCAAATCGACACTGATGAACATCCTCGGCTGCCTCGACCGCCCGACGTCCGGCGAATACCGCTTCGCCGGCGAAAACGTCGCCGGCCTCGACAGCGATGAACTGGCCTGGCTGCGCCGCGAAGCCTTCGGGTTCGTGTTCCAGGGCTATCACCTGATTCCGTCCGGCTCGGCCCAGGAAAACGTCGAGATGCCAGCCATTTACGCTGGCACCCCCGCCGCCGAACGCCACGCACGCGCCGCAGCCCTGCTGGACCGCCTCGGGCTGGCATCGCGCACCGGTAATCGTCCGCATCAACTGTCCGGCGGTCAGCAGCAGCGCGTATCGATTGCCCGCGCACTGATGAACGGCGGCCACATCATCCTCGCCGACGAACCCACCGGCGCCCTCGACAGCCACAGCGGCAAGGAAGTCATGGCGCTGCTCGACGAGCTGGCGAGCCAGGGTCACGTGGTGATCCTTATTACCCATGACCGCGAAGTCGCCGCCCGCGCCAAGCGCATCATCGAAATCAGCGACGGCCTGATCATCAGCGACAGCGCCCGCGACAACCCCGACGCCCAGACCACGGCCAATCCCGGTGCCTTGCAAGCCGTCGATCTGCGCAAGGGTTTGAGCGAAGGCGCCGAGGCCACCGGCGCCTGGAAGGGCGAACTGGTTGACGCCTTGCACGCCGCCTGGCGCGTGATGTGGATCAACCGTTTCCGCACCGCCCTGACCCTGCTGGGGATCATCATCGGCGTGGCGTCGGTGGTGGTGATGCTGGCGGTGGGCGAAGGCAGCAAGCGTCAGGTCATGGCGCAGATGGGCGCGTTTGGCTCGAACATCATTTACCTCAGCGGCTCGGCGCCCAACCCGCGCACGCCACCCGGCATCGTCACGCTCGACGATGTGCACGCCCTGGCGAGCCTGCCGCAGGTGCAACGCATCATGCCAGTCAACGGCGCCGACGCCGGAGTGCGCTTCAGCAATGCCGACCACCTGAGCTATGTCGGCGGCAATGACACCAACTTCCCGGCGATCTTCAACTGGCCGGTGGTTCAAGGCAGTTACTTCACCGACGCCGATGAGTTGAACGCCGCTGCCGTTGCGGTGATCGGCCACAAGGTCCGGACCAAACTGCTCAAGGATGTGCCCGACCCGATCGGGCAATACATTCTGATCGAAAACGTGCCATTCCAGGTGGTCGGGGTGCTCGCGGAAAAAGGCGCCAGCTCCGGCGATTCGGACAGCGACAACCGTATCGCCGTGCCCTACTCCGCCGCCAGCACACGACTGTTCGGCACGCGTAATCCCGAGTACGTGGTCATCGCTGCCGCTGACGCACGCAAGGTCAAGGAAACCGAACACGCCATCGAACAACTGATGCTGAGCCTGCACAACGGCAAAAAGGATTTCGAACTGACCAACAACGCCGCGATGATCCAGGCCGAGGCGCGCACGCAAAACACCCTGTCGCTGATGCTCGGCTCTATTGCGGCGATTTCGCTGCTGGTCGGCGGCATCGGAGTGATGAACATCATGCTCATGACGGTCCGCGAACGTACCCGCGAGATCGGCATTCGCATGGCCACCGGCGCCCGCCAGCGCGACATCCTGCGCCAGTTTCTCACTGAAGCGGTGATGCTCTCGGTCGTCGGCGGCGTTGCCGGCATCGCCCTCGCCCTGATCGTCGGCGGCGTACTGGTGCTCAGTGACGTCGCTGTGGCGTTCTCGTTGATAGCGGTCCTCGGTGCCTTTGGTTGCGCCTTGGTCACCGGTGTTGTCTTCGGCTTCATGCCGGCCCGCAAAGCTGCCCGGCTTGATCCGGTCACGGCCCTAACCAGTGAATGATCGCTTTATGAAACCGCGCCTGAGCCTGTTGACCGCTTGCCTGATCCTCAGCGCTTGCGGCAGTTCCCCCCAACCCCCGGACAGCGGAATTGTGCCGCCGGCCGCCTGGCAATCACAGCACAACACCCGCGACGAACGCGCCGCGCTGCGCTGGTGGACACGCTTTGCCAGCCCGCAACTCAATCAGCTCATCGAGCAGGCCCAGGTCGGCAGTCACGACCTCGCCGCCGCCATCGCTCGCGTGCGCCAGGCGCGTGCCGGCATCGTCATTGCCGGTGGTTCGCAACTCCCGGAAATCCAGGGCACCGGCAACGCCAATCGGCAAAAACTGTTGCGTGGCGAAGGCTATCGTCAACTGGATGCCGACAGCAGCAACAAGGCTGTGGACTACTTCGACGCAGGCCTCAACGCCAGCTACGAAATCGACTTCTGGGGCGGCAAGCGCGCCTCACGCGACAGTGCGCACTTCAGTCTGCAGGCCAGTGAGTTTGATCGCGCCACCGTCGAGCTGACGTTGCTCAGTGGCGTCGCCAACAGCTACACGCAGGTGCTGTCACTGGAGGAACAGAGTCGTATTGCCGAGCTCAATCTGGCCAACGCGCAAAACGTCCTGCAATTGGTCCAGACGCGATACAACGCCGGTTCCGCCACAGCGCTGGAGCTGGCGCAACAGAAAAGCCTGGTGGCCGCGCAGCAACGCCAATTGCCGACCGTCCGGCAACAAGCGCAAGACGCGCGAATCGCGCTGGCAGCGCTGCTCGGCCGTCCGGTGCAAGAGCTGCCGGCCAGTCACGAGTCCTTCGATCAATTGCAATGGCCGCAGATTGCCGCCGGCCTGCCCAGCGAACTGTTGACACGCCGCCCGGACATCGCCCGCGCCGAGGCACAACTAGCGGCAGCCCAGGCCGATGTCAGGGTCGCCCGTGCGGCGATGCTGCCAAAAGTCACCCTGAGCGCGAGCCTCGGCTCAGGCGCCAATCAGGCGGGCGACCTGTGGCGCAGTCCGTTCTACAACCTCACCGCCGGACTGGTCGCACCGGTGTTCAACAATGGTCGTCTGGGTGCCGAACGCGACAAGGCCACGGCTCGTCAGGAGGAACTGCTGGAGACTTACCGAGGCGCAATCATCAACGGGTTTGCTGACGTCGAAAAAGCCCTCAACAGCATTCGCGGCCTCGATGAACAACGACAGTGGCAGAGCGAAGAACTGAACCAGGCGCAAACCGCATTCAACATTGCCCAGAGCCGCTATCAGGCCGGCGCCGAGGACTTGCTCACCGTACTGGAAACCCAGCGCACGCTGTACGCAGCGCAGGACCAGAATGTGCAACTGCGGTTGTCGCGGATGCAGGCGAGCATTGCCCTGTACAAAGCGCTGGGCGGTGGCTGGCAGGCACGGTAACCACCCCGTCGAAGCCGACTCGCCAGCTCCCACAATGACCCAAGGTGTTGCAGCCATCTCGGCCCAACACAAAGCCTGTGGGAGCGAGCCTGCTCGCGAAGAACGATGACGCCGCCTCAGAGCGAAGTCCGTTTGGCCTTCAGATTGCGCGCATACCACGGCCGTTGCGGCACGCGGCGGAACAGGCCGGCGAGTTTCTTCTCGTCATTGAGGAAGGTGATGCGCAGGGCCAGCTTCATGGTTTCGGGGTCCATCTCCACGGTCTTTCCCGCCTGCAATCCTGGCGTGGTGCTACAACCATGGGTGACCGGTCCCAGCCATGGATCATCGACTTCAACCCAGCGCCCAGGCGCGAACCACGGCACCCCATTGACCACCAGACGGCTGACTTCGCCGGGATGGAAGCGCTCATGGGCGCGGAACCAGTCTTCGATGCGGTCATCGATCCAGCCATGAAAATGCCAGAACGACGGGTTGACGTGGGATGAGAACGGATCGCCAAGAAAGTCATTT
The DNA here is from genome assembly GCF_963970475.1 of Pseudomonas sp. EA_5y_Pfl2_R50. Classification (NCBI taxonomy): domain Bacteria; kingdom Pseudomonadati; phylum Pseudomonadota; class Gammaproteobacteria; order Pseudomonadales; family Pseudomonadaceae; genus Pseudomonas; species Pseudomonas sp. EA_5y_Pfl2_R50. The sequence continues at coordinate 625,539 of NZ_CAXAPT010000001.1, forward strand.
TCCGGGCCATACCAACGCGCCGCGAAGTCCGCAGGATCACGCGCGAAAGGCACCGGCTGACCGTTCGACGGATCACGCGGCACAGACGCCCAGCGCATGTGCAGCCAGTCGTGCAGGCCCAGTTCCACCTCGGAACCGAACTGGCCCAGGGTCAGTCTGGCCAGATACGCCGGGTCACGGTATTGCGACTCCCAGACCTGAAAGTTGCTTTCGTAAGTTTCGGCAGTCTTGAGATCGCTGACCCACTGGCTGTACTCATCATCGCCATCGGCCAGCCACGGTGGCGGCAGCGCCGTGCCGTCATGGTTGTCGAAGTAACGGGCGAAACCAGCGCGATCACGGATCAATTCCGGCTGCGGCAACGGAAAATACTCCCACGATGGCAGATCCTGCATCGACCGCGCAGTGCCGAGCATGTGCCGGTGCATGAAGAAGAAATCGACGCCGGAACCATTGCGATCCTTGCGTGGCCCGCGAGCATCACGCTCCTTGTCACGCGGCCCGGGTTGCCAGCCGATGCCGCGCAGCGCCTCGCGCTTGTCTTCGTCGAGGGTGTGCCACTTGTCCCGCGTCGCATGCCACAACTGATGAAACAGTCGATGTTCGGGGGAAATCAGCCAGGCCAGCAGCGTCGGGTTCAGCGGTGTGCGCTCTCGCGCTTCGGGAAACAGCCGCTTGACCGCGACGAAACCGTTGTCCTGCGCCGGCAAGGCCAGCGGGCGATCCAGGCGCAAGGCTTTACCGCTCAGGGTGCCTTTGCCGGCGTTGCCGAAATCAGCCCAGACTTCGTCGAGGATCATTTCCAGCTCGTAGCTGATCTGGCCATCGGCACCGACCAGCCGCCAGCTCAGTTTCGCGGCATCGGCACCGGCCAGATCGCCAAGAATTCGGTAACGAGGTGTTTCGCCGGAACGCAAACGCTCCGCCGTATCCAGGAAACCGCAGACACCACGGCCTTTCTGGCCGATGTCGAGAAACACTTGCAGGCTCTTTAAGGGCAAACCTTCCAGACCGGCGTCGCGCCCTTCGAAGCGAATGTCCCAGACACCGCGCAAGGCGCTGGCCAAGCGCTGCCCGGCCAGATCGGCGACATCGAAAGACGCTTCACCGGGCGTGATCGTCGGGTCCGGCTTCGTCCATTCACGATGCCCGAAATAAGCCGCAGGCACGGCAGCGCCAGTCAGCGCCAGGCCCGCCATGAACCATCGTCGAGAAATCTTCATTGCCCTACCTGTGTCAGCCATGAAGCAGGCTTTATCCAAGCTAGAACGATTGCTGCCCGGGCAAATTTAAGCTGCCATTTTCGCCACGGGACGCTGAGCCTAAATTTCCCTGTTGATCGCTCGTCCTTCCCAGATAGCAAAGGCTTTGCGCCTGCACCTCGATGGCGAACCCGACTGAGATGGCAATGACAAAACCACGTTCGAAAAAGGCTCTATTCATCGGCCTGCCTCTGGCCCTGGCGATCAGCGCCGGCGCAGGCTTTGCCGCTTGGCATCACTGGTTCAAGGATGACCTCGGCTACAGCGCCAAGGTCGTGAAGCAGGCAGATGAACTGCACGAACGCATGCTCTCTTTCGACAGCCATGTCAGCCTGATGCAGAACTTCGGCACCGACGGTCACGAAGCCGACAAGGATGGCAGTGGCCAGTTCGATCTGGCCAAGGCCAGTCGCGGTCGCCTGTCCGGCGCGGCGCTGACGATTTTCGGCTGGCCGGAAATGTGGAACGGCCCTGATGCGCCGCACAAACCGACCGCCGGCTTCATCGACGAAGCGCGCAACCAGCAGGAGATCCGCTACAGGATCATTTCCGGCATGGTGCGCGACTTCCCCAATCAGGTGGCAATCGCCTACACCCCGGACGACATGCGACGCCTGCACGGCGAAGGCAAGTTCGCGATTTTCATCAGCATGCTCAACGCCTATCCGCTGGGCCATGACCTCGATCTGCTGGACCTGTGGACGGCGCGCGGCATGCGCATGTTCGGCTTCAGCTACATCGGCAACAACGATTGGGCGGATTCGTCGCGGCCCCTGCCCTTCCTCAATGATTCACCGGACGCCCTCGACGGCCTCTCGGACCTGGGCAAGCAAGCGGTCAAGCGCCTCAATGATCTGGGGGTGATCATCGACGTGTCGCAGATGTCGACCAAGGCCCTTGAGCAAGTCGCACAGCTGAGCCGTACACCGCTGATCGCCTCGCACTCGGCGCCGCGCGCGATGGTCGACATCCCACGCAACCTCAGCGACAAAGAAATGCAGCTGATCAAGAACAGCGGCGGTGTGGTGCAAATCGTCGCGTTCTCACAATACCTGCGGCCGCTGACCCAGAAGACCCAGGATCGCCTCAACGACCTGCGCAAGGAATTCGACCTGCCGCCACTGCCGAACCTGGCGATGGCCTTGATGCCGGGTGACCCGATCATTGCCGCGTGGTCGGAAACGAAATTCGGCCTGTACGCCAGCCGCCTATACGCCATCCTCGAAGACGAACCGAAGGCCAGCCTCAAGGATTTCGGCGACGCCATCGAGTACGCCGTGCGCAAGATCGGCATCGATCATGTCGGCATCAGCTCCGACTTCAATGAGGGCGGCGGCGTGAAAGGTTTCGAGAACGTCGGCGACATCCGCAACGTCACCGCTGAACTGCTGTCGCGCGGTTATTCCGAAGCCGATATCGGCAAGCTCTGGGGCGGCAACTTCCTGCGCGTCTGGGATCAGGTCGAAAAAGCCGCAAAACCTGCGTTGACCCACGCGCAGGGAACGCTAAAGCCATGAATAATCGTCGTGATTTTCTGAAGCAGGCTGGCATCCTCGCCGCCGCGCTGCCGCTGGGCGCCAGTCTGCCGAACATCGCCAGCGCTGCCGCCCCTGCAGCCCCAGCGTCAGCGCCGCGCAACAAGTGGACGCAGTTGCAGCACCTGTTCAATCAAGACCCGGACTACCTCCACTTCTCCAACTTCCTGATTACCTCACACCCGACGCCGGTGCGCGAAGCGATTGAACGGCATCGCGCCGCCCTCGACAAAAATCCCGGCCTGGCCATGGATTGGGACCTGGGCGTGATCGAGCAGCGTGAGGAAAACGTGCGGGTCTGGGCCGGTCAATACCTGCAAGTGAACGCGAAACAGATCGCCCTGACCGGCAGCACCACTGAAGGCCTGACGATGATTTACGGCGGCGTGCATGTGCGCCCCGACCAGGAAATCCTCACCACCGCTCACGAACACTACGCCACCCACACCATCCTCGCCTTGCGCAAGGAACGTGAGGGCACGCATGTGCGCAAGATCCGGCTGTTCAAGAACCCGCAGACCGCGACCAAAGCCGAAATCCTCGCCGCCATCGACAATGCCATCCGTCCTGAAACCCGCGTACTGGGCATGTGCTGGGTGCATTCGGGCAGCGGCATGAAGCTGCCGATCGGTGATATCGGCGCCCTCGTCGACAAACACAACCGTGGCCGCAGCGATGCCGACCGGATCATTTATGTGGTCGACGGCGTACACGGTTTTGGCGTCGACAACCTGAGCTTCGCGCAGATGAACTGCGACTTCTTCATCGCCGGCACTCACAAGTGGATGTTTGGCCCGCGCGGCACGGGCATCGTCTGCAGCCGCTTCGAAGAGGTCAAATACGTCACGCCGATCACCCCGACTTTCTCCGAGGCCACGGCGTTTTCCACCACCATGACCCCCGGCGGCTACCACTCTTTCGAGTATCGCTGGGCGCTCGACGAAGCGTTCAAACTGCACCTGCAACTGGGCAAGGCCGAGGTCGAGGCGCGCATCCACGCACTCAACAGCTACCTGAAGAAACGCCTGCTGGAACACCCGCAGATCGAACTCGTCACCCCGCTGAGCCCGCAACTGTCGGCCGGTTTCACCTTCTTCAGGGTCAAGGGCCAGGACTGCGACAACGTCGCCGCGTACCTGATGCAAAACCGGGTGATTGCCGACGCCGTGAACCGCGATGTGGGGCCGGTGATCCGCACGGCACCGGGCCTGCTCAACGACGAGGCGCAAATCGACCGTTTGATGGCGTTGCTGGCCAAACGGCTGTAAGCGCCCGCTCCCTCGTTTCCTTTCAACCTGTTATCGAGAATCATGATGAACAGCAGTGAACCGCGTATTTTTTCCTTGAAGGCGCTATCTGCGCTGGGACTCGTCACGTTGCTCGGCTGTGCCTTGCCGCAGCTGGCGCACGCGGCCGAGCCGCTCAAACCGGGCAAGGTCTTCAAGGACTGCAAGGACTGCCCGGAAATGGTCGTGCTGCCCACCGGCACCTTCACCATGGGCACCCCGGATGACGAAACCGGCCGCGAGCCGGACGAAGGTCCGCTGCACCCGGTGACGTTCGCCAACCCCCTGGCCATCAGTCGCTTCCAGGTGCTCAAGGGGCAATGGGACGCCTACCTCGCCGACACCGGTTATCAGATGCCCGACGGCGACACCCGCCCGGGCCGCGCGTGCAAGGCAGGCATTCCCGACTATGCGGGCAGCGACCCGAAAAAACAGTACACCGCCCAGCATCCAGCCGTTTGCATGGACTTTCCCGAGGCCGAGGCTTACGTGGCCTGGCTATCGAAGAAGACCGGCAAATCGTATCGACTGGTCAGTGAATCGCTGCGTGAATACGCTGCCCGTGCCGGCAGCGGCGGGCCCTTCCCGTTCCCCTTCGATGAAGGCCAGGATTACAGCATCGCCAAACACGCCAACACCTATGGCGCTGCCGACGGCTATAACTTCACCGCTCCGGCAGGCAAGTTCCCGGCCAACGCCTTCGGCGTCTACGACATGCACGGCAACATCTACGAATGGACCGCCGACTGCTACAACGAAAACTACGTCGGCGCGCCCAGTGATGGCAGCGCCTGGCTGAGCGGCGACTGCAAGATTCGCCGCATCCGCGGCAACGACTGGGGTGAAGCCCCGGTGTTCTCGCGTTCGGGCAACCGCAATGCCACCTACAGCGACACGCGCGGCGACTGGATCGGTTTTCGCGTCGCGCGCGATCTGTAACGACAGCGGTAACGGCAACCGTCACGGCGGCGCAGGCCGCTCGCTCGTCGCCTCAGCTTCGATAAACCCGTGGTCGGCTAAATCGCCGCCCACGGGTTTCGTCTTTTAACCAGCCCAATCCTTGAAACGATGCCGTTAGCGGCACTAGAAGCGGAAACCTCCATGACCACAAAATCGCGCGGAGCCATCAGTGAAGTCCTCGGCCTGCTCAAGCCTTACCGGGTCGTCGTGGCGCTGTCGATCCTGCTCGGCATGCTCGGTGGCGTCAGCGTCACTGCCCTGCTGGCGACCATCAACAAAGCCCTGAATGGCAGCGATGTTCCGTCATCCACCGTGCTCCTGACGTTTGCCGGCCTCTGCGCGTTCGCCCTGTTGACTTCGATTCTGTCGGACATCGGCACCAACCACGTCGGCCAGCACATCATCGCCGGCCTGCGTAAATCACTGGGCGAAAAAGTCCTGCTCGCGCCCATCGAGCAGATCGAGCGGTTTCGCAGTCATCGCCTGATTCCGGTATTGACCCATGACGTCGACACCGTCAGTGATTTCGCGTTTTCCTTTGCGCCACTGGCCATCGCGTTCACCGTCACCCTCGGGTGCCTGGGTTACCTGGCGTATCTGTCCCTGCCGATGTTTGCCCTGCTGTTGATCGCCCTCGTGATCGGCACCGTCGTTCAATACATTGCCCGCGCCAAAGGCATTAAAGGTTTCGAAGCCGCGCGCGAGGCCGAGGACGAACTGCAAAAGCACTACAGCGCCATCGCTGCGGGTGCCAAGGAACTGCGGATTCATCGCCCACGCCGCCAGCGCATGTTCAGCCAGCGCATCGAAGGCACGGCTGATTACATCTGCAACACGCACATCCGTTCGATCAACACGTTCGTGGTGGCGAAAACCTTTGGTTCGATGCTGTTTTTCGTGGTGATCGGTCTGGCCCTGGCCCTGCAATCGTTCTGGTTGGGCACCGACAAAGCCGTGCTCAGCGGCTTCGTGCTGGTGCTGCTGTACATGAAGGGCCCGCTGGAATATCTGGTCACCACACTGCCGGTGGTCAGTCGCGCAAACATTGCCTTCAAACGCATCGCCGAGCTGGCCGAACAGTTCTCCTCACCAGAACCGCACTTGCTGCTGCGCGAGTCCGCGCCAGCGAGCAAGACGCCGGTGCAGCAGTTGCAAATGCATAACGTGCATTACGCTTTCCCGCCGGTTCAGGGCAGCGCCGCATTTGAATTGGGTCCGGTCAATCTGAACATCGCCCAGGGTGAGATCGTGTTCATCGTCGGCGAGAACGGCGGCGGTAAAACCACCCTGATCAAATTGCTGCTGGGCCTTTACGCACCGCAACGCGGCGAGGTTCTGCTCAATGGCCAGGTGGTCGATGCCCAGGCTCGCGATGACTATCGCCAACTGTTCACCACCATCTTCGCCGACTATTACCTGTTCGACGAGTTGGTACAGGGCGACACGCAACTGCCGGCCGACACCAGCCGCTATCTGGAACGCCTGGAGATTGCCCACAAGGTGAGCATTCACGACGGCGTTTTCAGTACCACCGATCTGTCCACCGGCCAGCGCAAACGCCTCGCACTGATCAACGCCTGGCTGGAAGAGCGTCCGGTGCTGGTCTTCGACGAATGGGCTGCCGACCAGGACCCGGCCTTCCGGCGCATCTTCTACACCGAATTGCTGCCGGAGCTGAAACAGATGGGCAAGACCCTCATCGTGATCTCTCACGACGACCGCTATTTCGACGTCGCCGATCAGTTGGTGCGGATGGAGGGCGGCCGCGTGGTCACCCACAAGAAGCCCCTCGCAACAGCCTGACCGCTTGACGCTTTGCAGCCGGCCGGATGCCTGTCCTGCCGGCCTTCCATCCGAATGTTTATCGCCGTGGACCCGACTGTCGGCAACGCCGTCAGCGCTCACGGTGCTGCCAACCACGAGAGCCCGATGAACGACTTACTCGATGATGAGGTACTGGCGCTGCTGATGGCAGATGCCGGCGAGCAATCCCACGGCATCATTGCCCGCCCCCACCCGGCCCCGGCCCCCCTGTCCTTCGCCCAACAGCGCCTGTGGTTCGTGCAACAGCTGACGCCCGAGAGTGCCGCCTATAACCTGCCACGGGCCGTGCGCCTGAGCGGTGCCCTGCAAGCCCGACACCTGGAAATGGCGCTGAACAAAGTCATCGAACGCCACGACGTCCTGCGCAGTGCAATCGTCGAGATCGACGGCGTAGCGATGCAGGTGGTGGATGCCAACGCCACGCTGCAACTGGGGTTCGTTGATCTGCGCGACCTGAACGCTGAAACCCGCGACCAGCAGATTGCCCAGCGCATAGCGGCCGAAGCCGGCCAGCCCTTCAATCTGCAACAGGCGCCGCTGATGCGCGCGACGCTGCTGCAAGTGGCCGATGCGCAGCACTTGCTGCTGCTCAACATGCACCATATCGCCTCGGATGCATGGTCCAACGCGATTCTGATGCAGGACCTGACCCGCGCCTACGCGCAGGCGGCAATGGGCATTGACGCGCCTTTGCCGCGTCCGGCCATCCAGTACGCCGACTATGCCCACTGGCAGCGCGGTGACTATCTGCACAGCACGGCCTGCAAGACCAGCGCCGAATACTGGCAACAGTATCTGGGCCGGAATTTGCAGCCGCTGGACCTGCCGGTGGACTTTGCACGCAGCGAACAGCAGCGCCATCCGGCCGGCAAATACGACTTCAGCCTGCCCGCCACCCTGGCGCAAGCGCTCAATCGCTTCTGCCAGCACCACGGCCTGACCCCCTTCGTCGTCGCGCTGGGCGCCTGGCAACTGCTCTTGAGCCGCTACAGTGGCCAGGACGATTTCACCGTCGGCGTACCCAACGCGACGCGCAACCGCAGTGAAATTCAGGACCTGGTCGGGTTCTTTGTCAGCACCCAGGTGTATCGCGTGCGAATTGACCCGCAGCAGCCTTGCAAGGACTTCCTGCTGCGTCTGCGCCGCGAATCGCTGGCCGCGCTCGACCACGCCGACTACCCGCTGGAATTGAGCTTCGACGACCTGCAACTGCACAGCAGTCAGCAGATCAATCCGTTGTTCCAGGTGCTGTTCAACTGGCGCACGGACGGCGGCGCCGCGGTGCCGATGAACCTCGGCGGCTTGACTCTGGACTTTGTCGATGGCGGCAGCGGGCAGGCGAAATTCGACCTGTCGCTGGACGTCAGTTACTCCCTGAGCCGCATCGACGCCAACATCGAATTCAGCAGCGATCTGTATAGCCCGGCCACCATCGAACGACTGGCCGGACACTGGCAGAACCTGTTGCACGCCATCACCGACAACCCCGATCTCGCCTTGAGCGAATTGTCGCTGTTGGGCGACGCCGAGTGCCGCCAGCAACGCGAAGACTGGAACCCGCCTGCGGCCCCCTTGCCGAGTGAAGGCGTCCATCAGCTCTTCGAGCGCCAGGCACAGGCCACGCCGCAGGCCCTCGCCCTGATCTGCGATGACGTGCGCATGAGTTATGCGCAACTCAACTCGGCAGCCAATGGGCTGGCGCAGACCCTGATCGGCTACGGCGTGGGCCCGGAAGTGCGCGTGGGCATCGCGGTCGAGCGTTCGGCGCGGATGATCGTGAGTTTGCTGGCGGTGCTCAAGGCCGGTGGCGTGTACGTGCCTCTCGATCCAGACTACCCGCAGGAACGACTGAGCTGGATGATTGAAGACAGCGGCCTGAGCGTGCTGCTCAGCCAGCGCTCGTTGCTCCAGCGCCTGCCCTCGACAGACACGGTGAGCGTGCTGTGCGTCGATGAAATCGACCTTCTCGACAGCGCGCACCACGATAATCCGCCCTGCCGTACCCAAGGCCCGAACCTGGCCTACGTCATGTTCACTTCAGGGTCTACCGGCCGGCCAAAAGGTGTGGGGATTACCCAGGCGGCGTTGACCCGACACGCGCAAGTCGCGCTGGATTTTCTCGGCCTGACGCCTGCCGATCGTTCCCTGCAATTTGCCACGTTCAACTTCGATGCCTTTGTCGAACAGCTTTACCCGGCACTGATCTGCGGCGCGTCGGTGGTCGTGCGCGGGCCCGACATCTGGGACAGCGAAACCTGGTATCGGCAGCTACTCGACAAGCAATTCACGGTCAGTGACCTGACCACCACTTACTGGAACATGCTGGCGCGGGATTTTGCCGCTGCCGGTGTGCGTGACTACGGCCCGTTGCGGCAGGTGATCGTCGGCGGCGAAGCCATGCCGCCGGAGGGCGTGGCTGCGTGGGGCAAGGCCGGACTGGCCCATGTGCGCCTGCTCAACACCTATGGCCCGACAGAAACCACGGTCAGTGCGACGGTGCTCGATTGCACTGACTACGTCACCGGACATGCACCATTGCCGAAAACCATGCCCATCGGCCGACCGTTGGCGGGGCGCGCCATTTACCTGCTGGACAGCGGTGGCCAACCGGTGCCGGTGGGCGTGGTCGGTGAGCTGGTGATTGCTGGCGATCTATTGGCCCGGGGCTATTTCCAGCGCCCGGAACTGACCGCCGAGCGTTTCATGCCTGACCCGTTCAGCCAGGACGGCGGGCGCCTTTACCGCACGGGCGATCTGGCGCGCTATCGCGCCGATGGTGTCATCGAATACGTCGGCCGCCTCGATCATCAAGTCAAGATCCGCGGCTTCCGTATCGAACTCGGTGAGATCGAATCCTGCCTGCTGCAATGGCCGACCGTTCGCGAAGCGCTGGTCATCGCCCGCGAAGGGTTGGCCGGGATGCAACTGATCGGTTATGTCGTGCCGAGCGCCAGTGACTTGTCCAATGAACAACACGCGCCATTGCTCGCGGCCCTCAAGGCTGAACTGAAAAGCCGGCTGCCCGGTTACATGGTGCCCAGCCATCTGCTGATACTGGAAGCCTTGCCCGTGAGCCCGACAGGCAAACTTGATCGCAAGGCTTTGCCGCTGCCTGACTTCAATCAGTCACAGAGTCGCTTCAAGGCCCCGGAAACGGCTTTGGAGCAAGCGCTGGCCGAGCTCTGGCAGGACACGCTGCACGTCGACCGGGTCGGCCTCGACGACAATTTCTTCGAGCTGGGCGGACATTCGATTCTGGCCATCCAGTTTATTGCTGCGCTCAATGCGCGCCTGGGGATCAAGCTCGCGTTGCAGCAAATGCTCGCTCACGGCACCGTCGAAGCGCTCGCACAATTCATCGCCACAGAACACCAGCAGCAAACCCGATGCGTGGTCGAACTCGCGGTCTCGGCCGCCAGCGCCCCGCCGCTGTTCTGCCTGCATCCCAGCGGCGGGATCGTGTTCTGCTACCAGCCGTTGGCGAAACGCCTGAGCCAACACGCGCGCACCTTCGGCGTGATGCACAAAGGCTTCGCGGACAAACACTCCCATGCGCAGACCTGGGCGCAGATGATCGCCGACTACACCCGACAGATTATCGACCAACAGGCGGACGGCCCTTATCGCTTGATGGGCTGGTCGCTCGGCGGCTCGATTGCCATGGACATTGCCGCCGAACTGGAACGCCAGGGCCGTGAAGTCAGCTTCCTCGGCCTGGTCGATACCACATTGCCGGACAGCCTGTTGCCGGCAGATCTGCCGCGCAAACCGCTGGAGGAAGAAAACCCCGAGTATTTCAGTGCACAGAATGAACTGGCGACGGCCGTGGAAATGTTCAGCCTGATGTTCGCTCATCTGCACGAACCTGCGGCACGCTTCCTCGCCGAAAACCCGCAAACCGATCTCAAGGCGTTCTACCAATGGGCCAGCCAGCAGGCTGCCACCAGTGAACAGGAAATGGTGGCGACACTGGACGCTATCAAACAGGAAATCATGAACGCCCAAGCGTTCGAGATTCATGATCGACTGGTGAAAGCCTACGACGCCTTCACGCTGCCGACGCTCAAGGTCGAGGCCAGTTGCTGGTGGTCGCTGTCACACAAGACGCTGGAACAGGTATTGCACTCGGAACAGGTGCTGCGTGAGCATACAGTCAGCGGGCAACTGCAAGGCTCAGTGCACTCCCCCCTGCCTCACCGCAGCATGATCTACGGTGAGTCGTTGCTGGAGTCGTTTGAATCGGTGTTCCTGGCGTGCGAGGCGGCACGACACAACTGAGTTGACCTGCCAAAAAAAGCAGAAGCACCCGCTTCTGCTTTTTTTCGGGCGTGATTTGCCACATGACCTATGGCCGCCGGGTTGCCAGCGCCCACAGGGATTCACCCGCCCACGGAAGGCAAAAAAAACGGCCCACGCCCTCTTTCGAGGAGCGTGGGCCGCTTCGGTGAAGGGCCTTCAGTGCATCAGAACTGTGGAGTCCACTTCACGGAGAACATCACGTTACGCGGATCACCGAAGTTGTTGTTGCCGTCGAGCTGATTGTAGCCGGCCGCAATGTACTTCTTGTCGAACAGGTTGTTGGCGTTCACAGCCAGACCGACTTCCGGTGTCAGCTGATAACCGACACGGGCGTTCCATACGGTGTAGCCCGCGACGTCGTAGGTACCTTCGTAACCGAGCGTGTGGCTCTGGGTCACGAAGCCCAGACCGGTGCTGACGCGATTCCACTCACCCGGCAACTGGTAGTTGGCCCACATGCGCAGCATGTGTTTTGGGGTCCAGGTGCTGAATACGCGACCTTCGTTGCTCGGGTCCTTGATGTACTTGGTGGTGTTGTAGGTGTAACCGGCAAACAGTTGCAGGTCTTCCACCACTTCGCCGCTGATCTCGGCATCGATACCCTGGCTGCGCACCTTGCCCGAGGCCGTCGAGCAGTACGAACCATCACACTCGAAACCACCGGCAATGTCATTGATAGCACGGTTTTCCTGGTCGTAGCGGAAAACAGCCAACGAGGTGTTGACCCGGCCGTCCATCAGCTCGCCCTTGAGACCGATTTCGTAGTTGCTGCCGATGATCGGTTTGAGCACGGTGCCGTTGATATCGCGGTTGGTCTGCGGCTGGAACACGTCGGTGTAACTGGCGTAAACCGCCCACTCGCGGCTCAGGTCATAAACGATACCGGCGTAAGGCGTGACTTCGCCGGTCTCGGTCGCGGTGCTTGGGTCATTTTTGGTGATGCCGCCAAACGAAGATTGCGCCTTGGATTTGTAGCTGAAGTCATACCAGCTGACGCGGGAGCCCAGCACCAGGGTCAGATCATCGATCGGTTTGACGCGCCAGGTGCCGTACAGGCCTTTCTGACGAACATCATATTTGCTCAGGGTGCCACGACCGTTCGCAGCGATCAGGCTGTCATAGCTGATGTCGGTACGGTCCTTGTTCAAGTTGAAAATCGTGTCGCTGCTGTTGGTGAAAGTACGGGCGAGCTGGTCGTCCGTTTCGAGCTGGGAAAAGTTACCCCCAACCATGACTTCCTGCTGCATCGACAAGGCTTCGAACTTGCCATTCAGGTTCATGTCGATGCCGACTTTGGTGGAGTCGAAATCCGTCACGAAGTTGGCGTACTGCACACCGCTGCCATCCGCTTCCAGACCGTCGCCGGCACTCTGCACGCGCTGGTTTTTCGCCTTGTTGCTCTCGGTCATGCGCACGGCACCGACCTTGAACGCCCAGTCTTCGTTGAAGCGATGTTCAAGATCGGCGTACAGCGTGGTGACGTCGATGTCCGAACTGTTCCAGCGCGCGCCGGTGTAGGTCGAGCGCGAAATGTCCGGCATCTTGCCGTCGGCGTAGCGTGGCAGGCCACGAATCATCGGACGCGAGTCGCCGTCGGAACGGCTGACGGCCAGGCCGAGGGTGGTGTCTTCACTCAGGTCGAAGTCCAGCGCGCCGTACAGCGAGAGGGTTCGGCTCCACTCCGAATCGATGAACGAATTGCTCTGGTCCTGATCGGCGACCAGGCGACCACGAATGGTGCCCGCCTGGTTCAACGGGCCGCCTGCGTCGACTTGCAGACCGTAATGGTCCCAGGAACCGGCCTTGCCGGTCACGCTCACAGTCGGTGCCGCCTGACCGCGCTTGCGTACCAGGTTGATGGCGCCACCCGGGCTGCCAGTGCCTTGCAGCAAGCCGGAGGCGCCGCGCAGGATTTCCAGACGGTCGAAAAACACCAGATCCTGGGTCGCCCAGTTACCCAGCGAATAGGTGTTGCGCGGGATCGGCACACCGTCGTATTGCCAGTCGTCGATCTGGAAACCGCGCGAGGAAATGATCAAACCCTTGCCGACGCCCTGCAGACCCACGACACCGGTGGTCTGATTCAGCGCATCCTTGAGTTCGACCAGATCCTGATCGTCCATCTGCTTGCGGGTCATCACCGTGACCGACTGCGGAATTTCCTTGAGGGTGTGAGTGCCCTTGCCGATGGTGACGGCGTTGGACGTGTACGAGTTGCTGCCTTCAGTGGTCGCACTGAGCTGCTGCGCGCTGATGTTGGTGGCGCCCAGCTCCAGGCCTTCAGTGGCCGTGCCGCGAACCAGCATCAGGGTGTTGCCCTCGACGCTGTAGCGCACGCCGGTGCCTTTGAGCAGTTCGGCAATGGCCGCCTGCGGGCTCATCTTGCCGCTGACCGCGTGGCTCCTGAGCCCGGACATGTCGTCAGCACTGTAGATCACCTGTTGGCTGGTCTGTTGACCAAAGGCTTGCAGCGCTTGCGACAACGGTTGCGCCGGAATGTGGATGCTGACGTCTTCAGCCATCACCTGAGCGCTGAATGGCAATACACAGACCAGCCCCAGACCGGTCAACACTCGACGCGAACGCAGGCCGCGGGACATGACGAGTGCCTTGAACAGAGGTTTCAACTCATGAATTGCTGACATCGTGCTCTCTATTATTGGTAAAAGTGAAAGTCCATTTGGGCCGACGGGCCCGCCACGGCCAGCACATGGAAACCGCTCACTGTCGTTGGCCCCTTGGGCGACATTGCAGTGCACGGTGGACCGACCCCTCCCCGGGCGCAGTCATCCGGCTGGACGATGGCGAAATTTTTCTGCTGAACAAATCCGTTGCCTTGGCTGCCCTGCCCGCCCCGGATTTATCCACATACCCTAATAAGACGCAGCACCTCAAAAAAACCGGAATGAGTTTATTTATCATTAGCGCAAAAAGTTAAAAAAAAGGCCGACGCTGTGGGGCGACGGCCTTGTGTTTCTTGCTATTTCAGCTTGTCTGCGCAGCCTTGGCGGCTTGCAGCTGCCGCGCCTGTTCGGCCAGTCGAGCCTTTTCCTCGGGGCTCATCGCCTCCATGCGCAGGCGCACCTGAGCCATTTTTTCCAACTGCCCCGGCGCGCTTTCGACTGCCCGCAACGCCAGCGCCAAAGACGCCACGGTCGGATGATCGAAGACCAGGCCAGGATGCACTTCGCATTGCAGCAACTTGCGAATACCGGCCACTAATTTGATCACCAGCAACGAATGACCACCGGCGGCAAAAAAATCACGGTCGACGCCCAGACGCTCCAGCCCGAGCAGTTGCGCCATGCGCGCAGCCAGCAGTTGCTCCAGGGCATCGCGCGGCGCAACACCTTCGTCATGGCTGGCGGCGCCGGCCAACTGTTGCAGCGCCTTGCGATCGATCTTGCCGTTGGCCAGGCGTGGAAAACGCTCGATCACTTGCAGGTGCTGCGGCACCATCACTGCGGGCAGCCGCGCACTCAGCTCGGTGCGTGCGGCGTCAAGCAGTCCCGCCGTGCTGCCCTGCTGCGGCACGACGAACGCCAACAGACCTTGCTCTGCCGACGCAGCCGGCAACACCAGCGCTTCGGCAACCGATGGCAGGCGCAGCAGCTCGGCTTCGATTTCCGCGAGTTCGATACGGAAGCCGCGTACCTTGACCTGCTGGTCACGCCGACCGTGCAACTGAATCACCCCATCGGCGCGGTAACGTGCCAGGTCGCCTGTGCGATACAAACGCTGCGCAGGATCGAACGGGCTCTGGATGAACGTCTGCGCATCGGCGTCGGCATTCAGATAGCCACGGCACACTTGCGCTCCGCCCAGGTACAACTCGCCCAGCATCCCCACCGGCGCCAGACGCCCATCGGCGTCCAGGACGTACACCCGGTTGTTGCCCAGCACTTGGCTGAGCGCCGAACAATCGCTGGCCGAACCGTCGAGTGTCAGCGGATGAATCATCACGCCGACCGTGGTTTCGGTCGGGCCATAGTGGTTGAACACCCGGCAATCGCTGCGCAGCTGCGCAATGCGCTCGATCAGCGTCGGTGCAATGGGCTCGCCGCCCAGCACCAGTGTGTCCGGCACGCTTGCCTGCTCATTGTCGAGCAGCGCCGCGAGGTGTGAAGGCACGATTTTCAGGCAGTCGATCCGGTGCTGCTGCAGGTACTCGGCGAACAACGCGCCGTCCTGCATTTGCGCATCGCTGGCAACGTGCAGGGTCGCACCATTGAACAGCGCGCCGAACAACGCGGTATTGCCCAGATCCGCCGCAACGGTGGAACTGAAACCGATGTTCTTGCACTGCTCCAGGCCCAGCGCCTGACTCGCCTGAGCGACGTAATTGAGCAACTGTCGATGCTCGATCACCACGCCTTTTGGCACGCCGGTCGAGCCCGAGGTAAACAGCACATAGGCGATGTCGCTGCCCTCGGTAGACAGCGCCGGCAGTGCGCCGTCCGACGCGCCGAGGTCGGGCAGGGTCAGCGCGGTGTGCGACTGATCCTGCCAGGCCGACAGGTGCGGCACATCGGTCAGCAACAATGCTGCGCCGGCCTGCTCCAGCATCAACGCCTGACGCGCCTGCGGCCACTGCACATCCAGCGGCAGGTACGCCGCGCCGACGCGCCAGGTCGCCAACATCGCGACCACCAGATCTGCCGACCGTGGCAACGCCAACCCCACAATCGAACCGTTGCTCACGCCGCGCTTGCTCAGGCCATGGGCGATGCTGTCGACGCGAGCCTGCAACTGGCCGTAGCTCAATGGCCGCCCGGCGTCGGTCAGGGCGATGGCGTCTGGTGCACGCGTCGCCAGATCCGCAATGCGCTGCGGCAGGTAGCGCGAATCGGCCAGCGTCTGCAGCGCCGGGTTGATCGCCAGCAGATGCTGTTCGGCGGCGTGACTGAGCAGATTGAGCCGGCCCAATGCAGTGTGCGGCGCCTCGACAATCGCGCTCAACAACACGCCGAACTGTTCCAGTACCGCGTCGGCCGCAGCGGCCTGATAGCGCGTACCGGCGTACTGCAGATCGATACCGGCAAGACCTTGGTTTGCGTCCAGCTGCACCTGCAACAGCAACTCGAAAGCGTCCGGCTGCACGTGCACGGCGTCCGCCACGTTCCAGCGCAGACCGCCGCTGTTCGCAACAACGCCGACCTGACCGACGCTGAAGCCATACGCCGGGCGCGCTGCGTCGGGCGCCAGTTCCGGCGCCCAGTATTCCTGCCAGGTGCGATGGTCTTCCAGACGCCCCGCCAACTGCCCCAGCCAGTCGCTGAACAGTGCGCTGCCAGGCAGCTCGAGCGACAACGGCAAGGTCTTCTCGAACACCCCCACGGCGTTGGCGAAATATTCGTAGTCGCCACGGCTGTCGTGCCGCAGACCGACCAGCGCCTGATCGAGACCGCTCAAACGCCCAAGCAAAACCCACCAGGCGCCTTGCAGCAACGTGGCGACAGGCTGACCGAGCTGCCCGGCCAAGGCCTGCAGCGCCTCCCGCTGCGTCGCTTGCAATGTCAGCGATGCACGCGTGTCGGCGGCGCTGCTGGCCTGGCCGGCACGGCGTGCGGCCAGCCAGGGCGTGGCGATGTCCGTTTGTACGCCTTGCAGGTGTTGCTGCCAGTAGGCTCGCGCAGTCGCGGCGTCTTCATCGAGCACCACTTCACTGCGCCATTCCAGGTACTGGGCAAATTCCCCCGGCTCGTCATCTTCGGCCGTCTGCACGCCGGCATACGCCTGCTGCACTTGCTCCAGCAACAGGTGCAGCGATGGCGTGTCGGCGCTGTAGCGGGCAATCCCCAACACCAGTTGCCATTGACGCGGTGCCAAACGATAGAGCACCGCCTGAACACTGGCCGACTCTCCGACCACAAAAGCGCGACCCAGCGACTCGCTGATTTGCGCAGCAATGGCCTCGGCGTGTTGCTCGTCGGCATGCACCGTCAGCGCAAAGCGCCCGGCGCCGGCCGATGCCTGTCGCCAACCGTGGAAACCGGCGACCTTGCCCAACCGCGCCAACAGCATCGGATGTTGTGCGAGCGCGGTATCGAATGCGCCCTGCAAGCGTTGCGGATCAAGCTCACCGTCGATTACGACGCTCAACCAGCGCAAGGCCTCGCCACAGGTGGCGGTGTTCGACAGCCGTTCAAGGGCTGCCTGCTGCTCAGGCGTCAGGGCGAAACCCGGCTCCTGCACGTCCATGATGACTTCGCTCATGCTCCGGTTTCCTCAGTATTCTTTGCCACCTGAGCGGCGGCTGTCGGGCGCTCCAGGCTGCTGTGGTCGTACATGTCACCCATCGCCACGACAATCTTGCGCGGCCCTTCAAACGGATCACGGGCATGCGCGACCAACATGTTGTCGAGCAGAATCGCGTCGCCCTTCTGCCAGTCGAACCGCACGGCGCATTCTTCGTACAGCTCGCCAATGCGCTGCATCACGTCGTCTTCAATCGGCGTGCCGTCGCCGTAATACACGTGACGCGGCATGCGCTCGGGACCGAACATCGACAACAGGTCTTCACGCACATCCGGTTCCAGCCAGTAGATGTGGTGCAGTTGCACCTGATTGAAGAACGACTTGGCCCCGGTGATCGGGTGACGAATGATCGCCGGCCCCGGTGTGCGGGTTTGCAGTTCGTTGTTGTCGAGCCAGCGCCATTCGATGCCACCGGCGCGGCAGCGTGCTTCGACTTCGGCACGATCTTCAGTCTTGAAGAAGTGCTGCCACGACACATCGAGGTTGTCGGTGAAGGTGCGCACATACAGCAGACCTTTGGCCTCGAACTTTTCACGCAGGTCGGCCGGAAGTTTTTCGTACATCAGGCGGCAATCGACCACTGGCGTGGCACCGCCGACCGGTGCGGCCTGCTCGCAATAGAACATCTGCTTGCGCGGCCAGCGATCCTGGTGCGAGCTCTCGTTGTGGAACAGGATCATCTTGCGTTCCGGGTACGGCGTGGAGCGGTACGTGTTCTTGCCGCCCTCTTTTTTCGGCAGATCGCCGTACTGCCCGTACAGGCCCGGCTGGATCGCTTCGGCGAACGCTTCGAAACCCTGAATGCCGTCAAGCTCGAAGCCACGGAAGAGAATGCCGGCGTGGGTCGCCAGTTTTTCCTCGATCAGCGGACGGTTGTGCTTGATCCACTCGATCAAATCCAGTTGCGGCTCGTTCGGCTCCATCAGCAATGGAAACGGCTGCGGCGCGGCGATCAGCGATTCGCGGATCGGCGTCGGGCGCACCTTGGCAACCGGCGCGGCGCCACGCTTGAGGAACTTGCCCAGCTTGTCGGCCTTGGGTCCGGGGGCAGCAGCGGATTTGGCGGCCACTGCTGAATTGTCGACTGGCATGCTGATAGCTCCCAATTGAATGTCCTGATCAGCGACGATCTGTTCCAACAGGGCTATCCAGGCCTGCACCAGGTACTGGATGCGCTCGTGTCCGAACAAGGTTGTGGCGAATTGCCAATTACCCAGCAATTGCCCTTCTTCTTCGTCAACGAACAATGCCATGTCGAATTTAGAATGGCTCTGCAGCGCCGCCAGTGGCTCAACGCTCAGACCGCCCATGGACTGAGTGCGGCCCGGCAGGTTGTTCATCACGAACAACACCTGCACCAACGGGTTCATGCCCTTGTGTCGCGGCACGCCACAGGATTCGACGATCATGTCCAGCGGCAGGTCCTGATGCTCCAGCGCGCCGAGCAACGTGTCCTGAGTGCCGGCGAGGAATGTCGAGAACGACGTGTCTGCCGAGAAGCGCGAACGCAGCGGCAAGACGTTGACGAAGAAGCCGATCAGCCGCTCGAGCTGCGCCTGCTCGCGCCCGGCCACGTCGGCGCCGACCAGTACGTCATCACCGCCGCTGAACTGGTGCAACAACACCTGGAACGACGCCAGCAGCGTGCTGTACAAGGTCACCCCCGCGTCAGTGGCCACCTTGCGCAAGGCCTGGCTCAAATCCGCAGTCAGACGGAACTGCACGGCGTCACCGTCGTAAGACGCCACGGCTCCGCGCGGCGTGTCCAGCGGCAGATTGAGCTGGCCGCTGTACCCCCTCAGCGCCTCGCGCCAGTAATCCGCTTGCTGACCGAGAATGCCCTGGCGCTCCAGCGCCTGTTGCCACAGGGCGAAGTCCGAGTACTGCACCTCCAGCGCCGGCAACGATGCGGCAGCACCGACCTTGCTCAGCTCATAGAGCTGCACCAGTTCGTTGATCAACACACCCATCGACCAACCGTCGGAGATGATGTGATGCATCGAGAACAGCAGTACATGCTCGGTCGGCGACAGATGCAGGATGCGTCCACGCCACAACGGCGCCTGCTCCAGATCAATCGGGGTCCGTGCGTTATCCAGCGCAGCCTGCGCCACCTGCTCTTCCTGGGCACTGCGCGACAGACCGGAGAGGTCGAGCAGCGGGAAGTCGACATCAACCTGCTCGGCGATCAGTGCAATCGGATCGCCTTCGTCGTCCTGCGAGTACGCGGTGCGCAGCACTTCATGACGACGCACGACTTCGGCGAAACTGCTCATGAACCGCTCGACCGACAGCTCGCCGCGCAGGCGCAAAGCCAGCGGCATGCCGTAAGCCGAACTGCCGCCGGACAACTGCTCGGCCACCCACAACCGCCGCTGTACCAGCGACAACGGCGCAGTCGACTTCGCGCCCCAGGCTTTCAGCGGCACGACCTGGCGGGCCGGGCCGTCGAGGGACGGAGCCCGTTGCTCGGCCATCCAGGCTGCCAGGTCCTTGAGGCGCGGATAGTTGAACAAGTCCCGCAGGCTCAGCGTTCCGGCGGTCAAATGACGTAGACGCGACACCGCCTGAGTGGCCAGCAACGAGTGCCCGCCCAGTTCGAAGAAATGATCTTCGCGGCTGACCTGATCGAGCTCCAGCACGTTCTGCCAGATGGCAGCGATCTGCTGCTCCAGTTCACTGACCGGGGCGACGAAGTCACCCGCCGCCACAAACGCATCGACGCTCGGCAGGGCCTTGCGGTCGACCTTGCCGTTCGGCGTCAGCGGCAGGCTGCTGAGGAACAGCACGTGCGCCGGGATCATGTAGTCCGGCAGGTGCGCCTTGAGCCGCGCCTTCAGCCCTTCACGCAGCACCGCTTGCGCCGTCGCATCGGCGCTGGCCGCGGCCGCATCATCGACCACCACATACGCCACCAGTTGATGGCTGGAGGCAATCGGTTGTGCCACCACCAGCGCCTGGCTGACGTTGTCGATCTGCAACAGACGGGCTTCGATTTCGCCCAGTTCGATCCGGAAACCGCGCACCTTCACCTGGTGGTCGATTCGCCCGACGTACTGCAACGTGCCGTCGGCCAGATAACGGGTCAGATCGCCCGTGCGGTACATACGCTCGCCATTGCCGGCGAACGGATTGGGCACGAATTTCTCCGCGGTCATCGCCGCCCGGCCCAGGTAGCCACGGCTCAGACCCGCACCGGCAAGGTACAACTCCGCCGACACACCCTGGGGTGCCGGTTGCAGGTCGCCGCCCAGCACATAACTGGCGGTGCGGATCATTGCTCGACCGATGTTCGCTGTGCCGCCGGCTTCCCGGCGTGTCCAGGTGGAGTACACGGTGTCTTCCGACGGACCATACAGGTCGAAGATATCGGCGATGGTCGGCTGTTGGTACAGCGTGTCCACCAGGTTCTGCTTCAGCGCTTCACCACACAGGTTGATGATGCGCACGCCGGCAGGAATATCGCCGGCGTCCTGCAAGGCATTGATTGCCGACGGCACGGTATTGATCAGGCGCACCTGATCGCGCGCCGGCAATTGCGGCAACTCCAGCGCGTTGCGCGCAATGATCAACGAACCGCCGTTGGCCAAGGTGACAAACAGCTCCCACACCGACAGGTCGAAACACACCGACGTAGAAGCGAGTACGCCTTGAATGTCTTCGCGGCGGTAGAGGCGCTTCGACCAGTCGCTCAGCGCCATGATGTTGCCATGGGTGATCGATACGCCTTTGGGCTTGCCGGTGGATCCGGAGGTGTAAATCACATAGGCAAGATTGTTGACGCCCACGTCAGTGACCGGCACGAGCGTGCTGCAGGCCGAGAGATCCAGTTGATCCAGCAGCAACACCTGCATGTCGCTGGCGAGGGTAAGGGTCGCGGCCACACCGGTTTCGGTCAGCAGCACCCGGGCGCGGCTGTCTTCCAGCATGTAGGCGACCCGATCCGCCGGGTAGTCAGGGTCCAGCGGCACGTAGGTACCACCGGCCTTGAGGACCGCAAGCAAGGCCACCAGCAGATTGTCGGAACGCTGCATCGCCACACCGACGCGGACTTCAGCGGTGACGCCGGTGTCAATCAAACGGTGTGCCAGGCGATTGGCCCGTGCATCAATCTCGCCGTAGGTGAAGGACTGATGACCGAACGTCACGGCGCGCGCATCCGGGTCGGTCGCCACCTGACGCTCGATGGCCTGGTGGATGCAAATCGGCTCCAGGGCATCGGCTTGCGGCGGATTCCAGTCACGCAAGATCCGTTGCTCGTCGCCCGCCTCCAGCAGGTTCCATTCGCCCAGGCAGCCATCCACACAGAACTGCAGGCCGGTCAGCAACTGTTGCAACTGCGTGGCGAGTTTGACCACGGTGCCGGCGGCGAAGCTGCTGTGTTGATAGCTGAAGTGCACCGTCAGTTGCTGGTCAAGATTGACCATCAACGTCAACGGGTAGTTGGTCTGCTCATAGCGGTCGACCTCGCCAAAGCGCAGGTCAGCCGATTCGGCTTGCTGCAGGGCCTCGGCAATCGGGTAGTTCTCGAACACCAGAATGTTGTCGAACAAGGCCTCACCGCTCTGCCCCGCCCAACGCTGGATGTCGAACAGCGGCGTGTGTTCCTGCTCGCGCAGCTGCAGGTTTTGCGCCTGCACCTGTTGCAACCATTGCGGCAACGGCTGTTCGGCACGCGGGCTGGCGATAATCGGCAGGGTGTTGATGAACAGACCGATCTGGCCTTCGACGCCACTCAACTGCGCCGGACGCCCCGAGACCGTGGCGCCGAACGTGACAGTGTCCTGCCCGGTGTAGCGCTGCAACAGCAACAGCCACGCGGCTTGCACCAGCGTGTTGACCGTAACCTTTTGCGCCCGGGCAAACCGGTTGAGTTCGGCGGTCGCGTGAGTGCCCAGCGTGAGCAAGTATTCACCTTGACCGGTGACCGTTGCGTCAACGAGATGCGGCACGGCATCGGCCAGATACGTCGGCGTCTCGAAGTCGGCCAGTTGGCCCTTCCAGAAGTTTTCCGTGACCTGCGCGTCCTGCTGCGCCAGCCACTCGATGTAATCGCGGTAACGCCCCGCCCCCATCGCCGGCGCGTGGCCGTGATAGCGCTGCAAGACATCGCCGAGCAACTGCGAGTTGCTCCAGCCGTCCATCAGAATGTGGTGCGAGGTGTAAATCAGGTGGAAGCGCTCAGCCGCCACCTGCACCACGACCAGGCGCAGCAATGGCGCGGCGTGCAGATCAAAACCCTGCTGACGTTGTTCAAGTTCAAGGGCCTTCAGGGCTTGCGCAAGATCGCTGCGATCACGCCAGTCGAGCACGCTGAACGGCACGGGCAAGCCTTTGTGTACCACTTGCAGGGCGTTGGGCAGATCGCCTTCCCAGACAAAACCGCTGCGCAGCACTTCATGACTGTCCATCGCCGCTTGCCAGGCGTCGCGGAAACGCTCGACCTGCAGGCCATCGACAGCCACACACATCTGGTTGATATAGTCGCCGGACTGTTGCGCGTAGAGGGTGTGGAACAACATGCCCTGCTGCATCGGCGACAACGGATAAATGTCTTCGACCTGATGCGCCCGGACTGGCAAGCCGTCGAGATGCGCCTGGGTCAGGCCGGCCAACGGGAAGTCAGAAGGCGTCAGGCCAGCAACGTCCGGGGTCAGGCAATGGCCGATCAGCGCCGCGAGTTCCTCGGCGTAGTCGGCCGCCAATCCTTCGATCACCGCACTGTCGAAACGCTCGCGGCTGAACGTCCAGCCCACGCGCAATTCGCCGCCATACACCTGACCGTTGAGGGTCAGCCAGTTGCCCATCGGCGCGTCCGGGCTCTGCTCGAGACCGGCATTGTCCGGCGCGGGGGCAAACAGCGCGCCGTCATCGCCCTCGAAACTGCCGTCGAACTGGCCGAGGTAGTTAAACGTGATTCGCGGCACTGGCAAGGCGCGCAGGTGTTGCTGCACCTGCGCATCGCCGAAGTGACGCAATGCCCCGAAGCCGATGCCTTTGTTGGGAATCGCGCGCAGTTGTTCCTTGATTTGCCTGATCGATTCACCCGGTGTTGTGGCCGGGGTCAGGCGTACCGGGAACAGGCTGGTGAACCAGCCGACCGTGCGGGTCAGATCGACGCCGTCAAACAGCTCTTCACGTCCATGACCTTCGAGCTGAATCAGCGTCGAAGCCTGCCCGCTCCAGCGGCCAATGACCCGCGCCAACGCGGTCAGCAACAAGTCGTTGACCTGGGTGCGATACGCCGCCGGCGCTTCTTGCAGCAACTGTCGGGTCAATGCGCTGCCGAGTCGGGTCTGCACGGTGTGCGCCAGACGATTGTGCTGACCGGCGTCGACACGTTTGCACGGCAGATCGGTGCTGACATCGCTCAGGCACGCCTGCCAGTATGCGAGTTCCTGCTGCAACGCTGCGCTGTTGGCGTAGCGCTGCAAGTGCTCGCTCCAGTCCTTGAAGGCGCTGGTTTTCGCCGGCAGTTTCAGTGGCTGCCCGTCGAGCAATTGCTGATACGCGTTTTGCAGGTCATCCAGCAAAATCCGCCACGACACACCGTCGACCGCCAGGTGATGAATCACCAACTGCAAACGCTGGGTGCCATCGGCCAGATTCGCCAGCATCGCGCGAACCAGCGGCCCGTTCTGCAGATCGAGACTGCGCTGGGCACGATTGCCCAAGGCCTCCAGGGCGGCGGCATCAACGACGTCTTCCTGCCACAGCAGGTTGTGCGGCTGATCTTCAATCGCGCGATGCTCGGCACGCCACACGCCGTTGTGCTGAGTAAAACTCAGGCGTAAGGCATCGTGATGAGCGACCAGCGCACGCAGCGCCTCTTCGATTTTGTCGGCGTCCAGCGGCTGACGCGGCTTAAGCAGCACCGACTGGTTCCAGTGATGACGCTCAGGGATTGGATCGTCGAAGAACTGCTGCTGAATCGGCAGCAGCAACGCTGCGCCGGTCACCGCTTGCTGGTCGATGGTCGAGACGTCGTCACCCCACTGCGCGACCAGCGCCAGACGCTGGATGGTCTGGTGCTGGAACAGGTCTTTGGGATTCAGGCGAATCCCGGCCTGACGCGCACGGCTGACGACCTGAATCGAAATGATCGAGTCGCCGCCCAGTTCGAAGAAGTTATCGTTGAGGCCCACCTGCGGCAGCTTCAGCACGTCTTGCCAGATTTCGGCCAAGCGTTGTTCCAGCACGCTTTGCGGTGCCTGATAGGCCTGCTGCGCCTGACTTGCATCCGGCGACGGCAACGCGCTGCGGTTGAGTTTGCCGTTCGCTGTAAGAGGCAATTGCGCGAGCAGCAACAGGTGCGCCGGGATCATGTGATCCGGCAGGTTTTCCTTGAGCCCGGCGCGCACGCGGTCGCGCCATTGCGCCTGTTCGGCGGCGCTGGCATCGAGCAATGCTGCATCGCCCGGCACCAGCCAGGCGACCAGTTGCTGACCGCTGAGGCCCGGCTGCGCCAACACCACCGCCTGACGCACAGCGGCTTGTTCGAGCAGTTGCGCTTCGATCTCGCCCAACTCGATACGGAAACCGCGAATCTTCACCTGATGGTCAATTCGACCGATGTATTCGATCACGCCGTCGGCGCGATAGCGCGCCAGATCGCCGGTGCGGTACAGACGACCGCCGTCAGCGGCAAACGGATCGGGAATGAAGCGCAACGTGGTCAGGTCAGGACGGTTCAGATAACCGCGCGCCAGACCGGCGCGACCGACATACAGCTCACCGATGCAGCCTTTGGCGACCGGGTTCAGATCGCCGTCGAGCAGATACCACGACAGGTCGGGAATCGGCTCACCAATCGGGCTGCTCGCCTCACGCTGCAAATCGGCCAGCGACAACGGTCGGTAGGTCACATGCACAGTGGTTTCAGTGATGCCGTACATGTTGATCAGTTGCGGTGCCTGATCGCCGAAACGCTCGAACCAGAGGCGCAGGCTCTTCACTTCCAGCGCTTCGCCGCCGAACACCACGAAACGCAGCGCCGTTTGCTGCGCAGCGTGCTCCGGGGCGCAGGCCACTTGCATCAGTTGCTTGAACGCCGACGGCGTCTGGTTGAGCACGGTAATGCCTTCACGGCAGAGCAAGGCAAAGAACTCTTGCGGCGCACGGCTGACCTCGTAAGGCACCACCACCAGTTTGCCGCCGTACAGCAGCGCACCGAAAATCTCCCACACCGAGAAGTCGAACGCATAGGAATGGAACAGGCTCCAGACATCCTGCGCGCCGAAATCGAACCACTCGGCGCTGGCTTCGAACAGGCGCAGCACGTTGCGATGGGCGAGCAACGTGCCTTTCGGCTGACCGGTCGAACCTGAGGTGTAGATCACATAGGCGAGGTTATCCGCGCTCATGCTCACGTGCGGATTGCCGTCGCTGAAGCCTTCGAGGTCTTCGCGATCCTGATCGAGCATCAGCGTGCGCACCGAGTCCGGCACAGGCAGTTGACCGAGCAGATGGCTTTGGGTCAACAGCAGGCCGATACCGCTGTCACCGATCATGTAGCTGAGGCGCTCTGGCGGGTAACTCGGGTCCAGCGGCACGTAGGCGCCGCCCGCCTTGAGAATCGCCAGCAGGCCGACCAGCATGTCGAGGCTGCGCTCAACCGCCAGGCCCACGCGCACGTCCGGGCCGACGCCACTGGCGATCAGCTTGTGGGCCCATTGGTTGGCGCGGCGGTTGAGTTCAGCGTAGTCCAGGGCCTGTCCGGCATACGTCACCGCAACCGCGTGCGGTGCGCGAGCGGCTTGAGCCTCGATCAAGTGATGCAAGCACTGTTCGCTCGCAAAATCGGCCACGACCGGGTTCCATTGCCGCAGGGTTGCCGCGTATTCGCCGGCGTCATACAGCGGCAGTTCGGCGATACGCTGGCCGCTGTCGGCGACGATGCCTTGCAGCAGATTCATCCAGTGCTGCGACAGGCGCTCGATGGTCTCGACGTCGAACAGGTCGGTGGCATAGGTCAGCTCCGCCCAGACGTTGTCGGTCGATTCAAAGGTATTGAGCGTCAAATCGAACTGCGCGGTATTCGATGCCCACGGCAGGGCTTCGATCTCCAGTTGCGGCAGGCGTGTCGCCCCCTGCGCCTGACGCACCTGGCTCTGGTGGTTGTGCATCACCTGGAACAGCGGACTGTGGCTGAGGCTGCGTTGCGGTTGCAGCGCGTCAACCAACTGCTCGAACGGCAGGTCCTGATGGGCCTGAGCGCCGAGCACGGTGCTCTTCACTTGCTGCAACAGCGTGCGGAAGGTCTGCTGACTGTCAAACTCGGTCTTGAGCACTTGAGTGTTGACGAAGAAGCCGATCAGCCCTTCAGTCTCGACCCGGTTACGGTTGGCCACCGGCACGCCAACGCGGATGTCGGCCTGACCGCTGTAGCGGTGCAGCAAAGTCTGGAACGAAGCCAGCAACAGCGTGAACAGGGTGACATTTTCACGCTGCGCGACGTGCTTGAGCGCTGTCGCCAGTTCGAGGCTCAGCGGGATGTCGCGACGGGCGCCGCGATAGCTCTGTTCGGCGGGACGCGGACGGTCGCTCGGCAGCTCCAGCAGCGGCTGATCGCCATCGCCGAGTTGCGCGGTCCAGTAGCTCAGTTGACGCTCGCGTTCACCGGCGTCCATCCATTGCTTCTGCCACGCCGCGTAGTCGGCGTACTGCACTGGCAGCGCCGGCAATTGCGCGCTCTGCCCCTGGCTGCAGGCGGCGTACAACGCCACCAGTTCCTCGACCATGATGTTCATCGACCAGCCATCGGAGACGATGTGGTGCAGAGTGATCACCAGCGCATGATCATCCGCAGCCAGGCGCAGCAGTTTCACCCGCAGCAGCGGGCCGTGTTGAAGATTGAACAGATGCAGGGTTTCTGCGGCGACCAGCGCTTGTAGCGAGGCCTCGTCGAGATCCGCCGCCACGTCCTGCACTTGCAGATCCAGCGTGCCGTGGGCCTGGATCACTTGCAGGGTCTGGCCCTGCTCTTCGACGAAGCAGGTGCGCAGCGATTCGTGGCGCTCGATCAGCGCAGCGAAGCTTTGCTGCAACGCCGGCAGATCCAGTTCACCGCGCAGACGTAGCGCCGCCGGAACGTGATAGGCCGTGCTGGTCGGTTCCAATTGCCAGAGGAACCACTGACGTTCCTGCGCATAGGAAAGCGTCAGCGGTTGCAGGCGTGGCAGCGCGACAATCGCCGGCTCCCGAGAGGCCTGATCGACACCCAGCGCGGCCACGAAATCTTCCAGCGTGCTGTGTTCAAACAACGTGCGCAGCGGCACGTGTACCTTCAGCGCCTGACGCACACGCGACACCACTTGGGTGACCAGCAAGGAATGGCCGCCCAGTTCGAAGAAATTGTCGCCGAGGCCGACGCGCTCAAGCTTGAGCACCGCTTGCCAGATCTCGGCGACGCTGTGTTGAGTGGCGGTGTGCGGCGCGATGTAGGTGGATTGCAACTGGCTGGCGTCAGGCGCCGGCAAGGCTTTGCGGTCGACTTTGCCGTTGGGGGTCAGCGGCAGCTGCGCGAGGAACAACAGGTGCGCCGGCACCATGTATTCCGGCAGCTCGGCCTTGAGGCTGGCTTTCAGTGCGGCGCGCAGTTCGACTTCATCAATCACGCTGGCGGCGGGCACTACATAGCCGACCAGTTGCGCACCGGTCGGGCTGTCCTGCGCGACCACGACGGCTTCACGCACGCTGTCCAGCGCGAGCAAACGCGCTTCAATTTCACCGAGCTCGATACGCAAACCACGGATTTTGACTTGATGGTCGATGCGCCCGATGTACTCGATCACACCTTCTGCGCGATAGCGGGTCAGGTCGCCGGTGCGGTACAGACGCGCACCGTTTTTCGCGAACGGGTCCGGCACAAAACGTTCGGCGGTCAGGCTCGGGCGCTGGAAGTAACCGCGCGCCAGACCATCACCGCCAATCAGCAATTCACCCGGCGCGCCGAGCGGATTGAGCTCAAGGTCACTGCCGAGGATGTACAGCGCAGTGTTGTCGATCGGCGTGCCGAGGAACGGTCGGCTGTGGTCCGCGCTCAGCGCGTGTTGCGCAGACCAGATCGTGGTCTCGGTCGGTCCATAGAGGTTCCACACGCCTGACGTCAGCGCCAGCATGCGATCAGCCAATTCCTGCGGCAACGCTTCACCGCCACAGAGGAACGTGCGCCCCTTGAGAATCGTCGCGTGCTCGTTGTCGAGAAGCATGCGCCAGGTCGATGGCGTCGCTTGCAGTACGTTGACGGCGTGACGCTCGATCAGTTCGAGCACCGCTTGCGGATCTTGATGCACATCCTTGCCGGTCAGTACCACACAGGCGCCAGCCAGCAGCGGGCCGTAGATTTCCAGGCCAAAAATGTCGAACGAAAATGTGGTCAGCGACAGCATGCGATCCGCAGCGGCAATCCCCGGCTGCCTGATCATGCTCGCGACAAAATTACTCAGCGCCGCGTGGCGCACCATCACGCCTTTCGGTTTGCCGGTGGAGCCGGAGGTGTAGATCGTATACGCCAGATGCTCGCCATTGACCGCCACGTCCGGCGCGGTCTGTGGATAAGCCGCCAGCCAGTCACCGGGCTGATCGAGCAGCAGGGTTTGCACACCTGCCGGGATCGGCAACTGCGCTTGCAAATGCGCCTGGGTCAGGAGCCATTGCAGGCCACTGTCCTCGATCATGTAGGCCAGACGATCCTCGGGGTAGGCCGGGTCCAGCGGCACATAAGCGCCGCCGGCCTTGAGGATCGCCAGCAGGCCGACGATCATTTCAACGCTGCGCTCGACCGCGATGCCGACCAATTGATCCGGGCCGATGCCGGCTTCGACCAAGCGATGCGCCAGTTGATTGGCCCGGGCATCCAGTTCGCCGTAGGTCAGTGCGCTGTCGCCGATGATCAGCGCCGTAGCGTGCGGGCTTCGTTGTGCCTGCAAGGCAAAATCCTGCTGCACGCACTCGGCCTGCGCGCCGTGATCCGCCACGCGCAACCAGTCCTGCAATAACACGCCGTGTTCGGCACTTTCCAGCAATGGCAACTCACCGACGCGCTGGGTCGGGGCAGCGATGATGCCCTGCAACAGGTTCTGCCAATGGCGGGCCAGACGCTCAACGGTTTCCGGCTTGAACAGATCGGTGGCGTAGGTCAGTTCAGCGGCGAAACCGTCATCCGAGTCATAAGTATTGAGGGTCAGATCGAATTGCGCGGTGCGCCCTTCCCATTGCACATCTTCGACGCTCAGTTGCGGCAGTTGCACTGCGCCACGCCCCTGATCACGACGGGTCTGGTGGTTGAACATCACCTGGAACACCGGGCTGTGGCTGAGGCTGCGTTCCGGTTGCAGCGCTTCGATCAATTGCTCGAACGGCAGATCCTGATGCGCCTGGGCGGCCATCGCCGCTTGCTTGACCTGGGCAAGCAATTGGTTGAACGGCACCTGGCCGTTCACGTCGGCACTCAAAACCTGAGTGTTGACGAAGAAGCCGATCAGGCCTTCCGTCTCGACCCGGTTGCGGTTGGCGGTGGGCACGCCGACGCGAATCTGCGCCTGGCCGCTGTAGCGATGCAGCAAGGCCTGAAACGACGCCAGCAACACCATGAACAGGCTGGCGCCTTCGCGCTGGGCCAGTTGTTTGAGCGCATCACCGAGGGCAGCCGGCAGGTTCAGTTCGAGGCGCGCGCCACGCAGGCTTTGCACGGCCGGACGCGGAAAATCGATGGGCAGTTCCAGTACCGGCTGCTCGCCGCCAAGGGCCTTGATCCAGTAAGCCAGTTGGCGCTCACGCTCGCCAGCCTCCAGCCAGTGGCGCTGCCAGATCGCGTAGTCCGCGTATTGCACGTCCAGTTCCGGCAATGCCAGTGGCTGCCCGGCGGTGTCGGCGGCGTAATGCTGGATCAGCTCGTTGACCAGCACTTTGATCGACCAGCCATCGGAGATGATGTGGTGCTGGATCAACACCAGCACATGATCGTCATCGGCGACCTTGAGCAATGCCACGCGCAGCAACGGGCCCTGTTGCAGGTCGAACGGGCGCGCGGTTTCGCTTTCGACAAACGCCTTGATCGCCGCCTCTTCGCCAGCGGCGTCGAGGCCTGCCGGCAGCGGTACCCGGGTGATGTTCAGCGGCAGTTGCGGGTGAATCACCTGACAAAAGGTTTCGCCCTGTTCGGCAAACGTGGTGCGCAAACTGTCGTGGCGCGCGGCCACGGCATTGAAGCTGCGCTCCAGCGCCGCCACGTCCAGTTGCCCCTTGAGGCGCAGAGCGCCGGGAATGTGATACGCGGTGCTGTGCGGGTCCATTTGCCAGAGGAACAACTGGCGTTCCTGAGCATACGACAGAGGAATTGCCGCGAACCCGGAGCGCGTCTCCGGGATCGGCAGGTTGGCCGGCGAGACGCCCTCTTCGAGCATCTTTTCCAGGTACAGCTTACGTTTGTCCAGCGGCAGAGTGATAAAGCGCTTGGCTACCCTCAAAGCAACACTCTTGTCCATCAGACTTCCTCCATATCGTCAAGCAGGGCTTCCAGCTTGCTCAGTTTCTGTTCGTTGATTGCCCCGCCTCCTGTATCGAGGCGAGCGACAAAGTCGCTCAGGACGGGGTGCTGGAATAACAGTTGCGGGGTCAGCGTCAGGCCCAGTTCAAGGGCCAGGCGCGACACCACGTTGACCGCCAGCAGGGAGTGCCCGCCCAGTTCGAAGAAGTGATCGTTCAGACCGATGCGTTCGACGTCGAGCACTTGCTGCCAGATCGCCGCGACCTGCTGCTCAAGCTCACTCTGCGGCGCGACATACGCGGCCTGCATCAGGCTGGCATCCACCGCTGGCAGGGCCTTGCGGTCGAGTTTGCCGTTGGGGGTCAGGGGCAACTGCTCAAGGAACAGCAGGTGCGCGGGAATCATGTAGTCAGGTAACGAAGACTTGAGGCCAGTCTTTAGTCCGTCGCGCAGTTGGCGCTGCGCTTCGCCGTCAAACAGATCCAGTGACGGGGCGACCACATAGGCCACCAGTTGCGCACCGCCCTCGCCTTCAACGGCGAGCACCGCCACTTCGGTAACGGCCGGTTGAGCGAGCAATCGCGCCTCGATCTCCCCCAGTTCGATGCGGAATCCACGAATTTTCACCTGATGGTCGATCCGCCCCATGTATTCCAGTTCGCCCTCTTCGCGCTCACGAATCAGGTCGCCGGTGCGGTACATGCGCTCGCCGTTGCCGACGAAAGGATTGGGCACGAAGCGCTCGGCAGTCATCGCCGCACGGCCCAGATAACCGCGGGTGATGCCGGCGCCGGACAGGTACAGCTCGGCCGACACGCCTTGCGGCACAACCTGCAAATCGGCGTCGAGCAAATGACTGACGCTGTGCTCAAGGGCACGACCGATGCGCGCCTGACCAGCGGCGTTGCGACGGGTCCAGGTCGAATAGGTGGTGTCTTCCGACGGGCCATAGAGGTCGTAGACGTGCTCGACTGTCGACTGCCGATACAGCGCGTCGACCAGACCTTGTTTGAGCGGCTCACCGGCCAGGTTGATGATGCGCACGCTCGGCGGAATCTGCCCGGCGCGTTGCAGTGCAGCGATGGCCGACGGCACGGTGTTGATCAGGCGCACTTGATCGCGCGCCGGCAGGTTCGGCAGTTCCAGCGCATTGCGCGCGATGATCAGCGAACCGCCATTGGCCAGCGTGACAAACAGCTCCCACACGGACAGGTCGAAACACACCGAAGTCGACGCCAGCACGCCTTGGATGTCGTCGCGGCTGTAGACCCTGGCCGACCAGTCGATCAGCGCCATGACGTTGCGATGGGCAATCGCCACGCCTTTCGGCTTGCCGGTAGACCCGGAGGTGTAGATCACATAGGCGAGGTTGTCCGGCTGCACGCTGGTTTGCGGTGCGACCACTGAATAGCCGGTCAGCGACACCTGATCCATCAGCAGCACCTGCGTATCAGCCGGAACGCTCAGCGTCGCAGCAACCGCTTGCTCGGTGAGCAACACCCGCGCACGGCTGTCTTCGAGCATGTAGGCAACGCGATCAGCCGGGTAATCCGGGTCCAGCGGCACATACGCGCCGCCCGACTTGAGCACTGCCAGCAAGGCAATCAGCAAGTGTTCGGAACGCGGCATCGCCACGCCCACGCGCACTTCCGGGCCAACACCCGATTCGATCAGCTTGTGCGCCAGACGATTGGCCTGCGCGTCCAGTTCGGCGTAGGTCAGTCGCGTGTCGGCGAAGGTCACTGCCAGCGCATCCGGTGTCGTCGCCACTTGAAGGGCAATGGCTTGATGAATGCACTGTTCAGTGGCGAAATCGATCTCGACGCTGACGTTGTCGATCAGGTTCAACTCGCTCAACGAACGCTCACTGGCTACGGTCATTTGCGCCAGCAGACGCTGCAAACTCGCGCCGAACTGCGCGACGCTCGCCGCCGCAAAACTGTCGCGCTGGTAACTGAAATGCACCGACAGTTGCGCGCCCATACTCACCAGCAGCGTCAGCGGATAGTGGGTCTGCTCCTGATTCGCCACCTCACCGAAACGCAATCCCTGCGGTGCGCCACGTTCCAGCGCTTCGCCAATCGGGTAGTTCTCGAACACCATCAGGCTGTCGAACAGCGCGTCTCCGCCCTGCCCGGCCCAGCGCTGAATGTCCGCCAACGGGGTGTGCTCGAACTCTCGAGACGCGAGGTTCTGCGCCTGCACCGCTTGCAGCCAGCTGGACAGACTCTGCTGCGCTTGCGGTGCGGCAATCACTGGCAAGGTGTTGATGAACAGACCGATCTGCTCTTCGGCCCCCGGCAGATCCGCCGGACGCCCGGCCACGGTCGCACCGAACGCCACACACGCCTTGCCGGTGTAGCGCTGCAACAGCAGCAGCCACGCGGCTTGCACCAAGGTGTTGACGGTGACTTTCGAAGCCCGGGCAAACTCGCCCAGACGCACGCTCAGATCAGCGTCCAGCACTTGGTAATGGTCGCCATAACCGACGTTCGGCAAACCGTCGATGGGGCGCGCGATGGCGTTGGCCAGACGCGTGGGTTCTTGCAGAGGCTCCAGCGCTGCCAGCCAGTAATGCTCGGCAGCCGCCGCATCCTGACGTTGCAGCCAGCCGATGTAATCGCGA
This sequence comes from Pseudomonas sp. EA_5y_Pfl2_R50, assembly GCF_963970475.1. Taxonomy (NCBI): domain Bacteria; kingdom Pseudomonadati; phylum Pseudomonadota; class Gammaproteobacteria; order Pseudomonadales; family Pseudomonadaceae; genus Pseudomonas; species Pseudomonas sp. EA_5y_Pfl2_R50. The sequence goes on from NZ_CAXAPT010000001.1 coordinate 659,078, forward strand.
AAGCGACCCGCCGGGCGCGGCACCGCTTCGCCGCGATAATGCTGCAGCACTTCGCCGAGCAACTGCGCGCTGCTCCAGCCGTCCATCAGGATGTGGTGGTTGGTGTAGATCAGGTGATGACGATCCGTCGCCGTGCGCACCAGCACCAGGCGCAGCAACGGCGCACAGGTCAGGTCCAGGCCGAGGGCGCGTTCTTCGTCAGCGAGGGTTTGCAGCGCCGCCTCAAGATCAGCCTTGCCGTTCCAGTCGAGCACACTGAACGGCACCTCGACCTGACGCTGCACCACTTGCACCGGTTGCGGCAAGTCGCCCTGCCAGAAGAACCCGCTGCGCAGAATGTCGTGGGCGTCCACCACCGCTTGCCATGCCGCGCGGAAACGCTGGGGATCGACGCCATCGACGTCCAGCCGCATCTGGTTGATGTAGTCGCCACTACCGTGTTCAAGCAAAGTGTGGAAGAGCATGCCCTGCTGCATCGGCGACAACGGGTAGATGTCATCGATGCCTTGCGGCTCCAGCACCAGCGCATCCAGTTGCGCTTGCGACAGGTGCGCCAGCGGGAAGTCCGACGGCGTCACGCCACGGTTGCCGGCGTTGCAGCAATGGCCGATCAGCGCTGTCAGTTCCTGCACGTAGTCATCGGCCAGACGCTGGATGGTCGGCGCGTCGAACATCGCGCCGCTGTAAGTCCAGCTCAGGTCCAGTTCACCGCCGAAGACTTTGCCGTTCAGCGCCAGCGGGTTGCCCAGCGGGCCCTGCAGGTTGACTTCGGCACCGCCGGATTCGCTGGTCGGTGCGAACAAGGCGTCGTCGGCTTCATTGAAGCTGCCGTCAAACTGCCCCAGATAGTTGAAGGTCAGGCGCGGTGCCGGCAAACCTTGCAGGGTCTCGCGAGCCTGCGCATCCCCCAGATGCGCCAGCGCACCGAAGCCGATGCCTTTGTGCGGGATCGCCCGCAGTTGCTCCTTGACCTGTTTCAGCGAAGCGCCCGGTTCTGCCAGCGGCGACAGGCGCGCCGGGAACACACTGGTCAACCAGCCCACGGTGCGGGTCAGGTCGATGCTGTCGAAGAGGTCTTCGCGACCGTGCCCCTCCAGTAACACCAGCGCATGGTCGTCACCGGTCCAGCGCACCATCACCCGCGCCAGTGCCGTCAGCAGCAGATCATTGACCTGCGTGCGATAGGCGGCCGGCGCATCCTGCAGCAATTGGCGGGTAAGATTTTTGTCGAGGCTGCGACGGATGGTCAGTGCCTGATCGTGTTGCTGCCCGCCGTTCGGATTGTCGTAAGGCAAGGCCGCCGAGGCGCCCTGCAACTGCTGCTGCCAAAAGCTCAATTCAGTCTTCAACGCCGGGCTTGCCGCGTAGTCCTGCAAGGCGGACGCCCAGGCTTTGACGGCACTGGTCTTGGCCGGCAATTGCACGGGGGTACCCGCCAGAATCTGCCGGTAAACGTTTTGCAGGTCTTCGAACAGAATCCGCCATGAAACACCATCGACCACCAGGTGATGGACGATCAGCAAAAGACGTTGCGTCCCGTCGGCGAGGTTCGCCAGCACCGCGCGAATCAGCGAGCCACCGCTCAACTGCAAGCTGCGTTGAGCCTTGTCGCCCAGCGCTTCCAGGGCCGCCAGGTCAGTCACTTCGACTTGCCAGAGGAGGGTCTCGCCGGCCTGCGCTGCAACGTCGCGGTATTGCGCGGCCCAGCCCTCGGCCTGCTCGACAAACTCCAGCCGCAAGCTGTCGTGATGCCGCACCAAAGCGTCCAGCGCTTGTTCCAGCACCTGCGCGTCCAGCGCCTGATTCGGCTTGAGCATCACCGACTGGTTCCAGTGATGACGGTCGGGAATTGCCTGGGCGAAGAATGCCTGATGAATCGGCAGCAACGCTGTACTGCCCGTCACCGGTTGCTGATCGATCAGTGGCAGCGCTGCGCCGGTCTGCGCCACCAACGCCAACGCGGCAATGGTCTGGTGCTGGAACAGGTCTTTGGGCGTGAAGCGAATCCCGGCCTGCCGCGCGCGGCTGACTACCTGGATCGAAATGATCGAATCACCGCCCAGCTCGAAGAAGTTGTCGCTGATGCCCACCTGCTCGAGCTTGAGCACGTCTTGCCAGATCGTCGCCAGTTGCTGTTCCAGCGCCGTGTGCGGCGCAACGTAAGCCTGTTGCAGCTGGCTGACATCCGGTTTCGGCAGATTCTTGCGGTCAAGTTTGCCGTTCGGTGTCAGTGGCATGCGTTCCAGACGCAGGACATACGCCGGCACCATGTGCCCCGGCAACGTGGCCTTGAGTTGCGCACGCAGCTCGTCGGTGAAATCGGCACGGGTTGAATCGCCCACCACGTAGGCCACCAGACGCTTGCCACTGCCGGCGCTGCCTTCCTGCGCCACGACCACCGCTTCGCGCACGCCGTCGAGGGCTTGCAGGGCCGCTTCGACTTCGCCCAACTCGATACGGAAACCGCGGATTTTCACCTGATTGTCGATGCGGTCCAGATAATCGAACGTGCCGTCGGCACGCTGACGCACCAGGTCGCCGGTGCGATAAAGCAAGCCGCCCGTGCTGAACGGATCAGCGACGAAGCGCTCGGCGGTCAGCCCCGGACGGTTCAGATAACCCCGCGCCAGACCGCTGCCACCCAGGTACAGCTCACCGGCCATGCCTTGCGGCAGCAGGTTCAGATCGGCGTCGAGCACATAAGCGCTGCGATCACCGATACGGCTGCCGATGGGTGCGTAGGCTGCGCCGCATGGCACCTCGCGTCCGGCTTTCCAGATCAGCGGCGTGACCACGGTTTCGGTCGGGCCGTAGCCGTTGATGATGTAGTCCGGGTCGAGCGCGCGCTTGACACGCTCGAAACTTGCGTTCGGCACCGCATCACCGCCAAAGCAATAGATGCGCACTTTCGGCGGATGGCCGACGCGCTCGGCGTGTTCGGCCAGTTGTTGCAAGTACACCGGCGGGAACGCGACCACGGTCACGCCGTGTTCGATCATCGCGTTGTACGTCTGCTCCGGCGTCCACAGCGTGTCATCGCGAATCAGCAGCGACGCACCGTGGGTCAGGCTGGTCAGCCAGCGTTCATGGGCACCGTCGAAGGCGAACGACATGAAGTGGAATTCGCAGTCACTGTCACGCATTTCATAGCGCTGACCAATCGCCTGACAGTGCATGGCCAACGGGCCGTGCGCAACGCTGACGCCTTTCGGATTGCCGGTGGAACCGGAGGTGTAGATCACGTAGGCGAGGTTGTGCGGATCGAGTTGCACTGCCGGCGCCGTGGTCGGCAGCTCACGCAGATCGAGACGGTCCAGCTCCAGCAACGGCACCGACTCATCGACCGGCAACTGCCCCGATACCGAAGCATCACTGATCAGCAGCGCCAGCCCGGAATCTTCAATCAGATAAGCCAGACGTTCGCGCGGGTAACTGGTGTCCAGCGGCACATAAGCGCCGCCCGCCTTGAGCACCGCCAGCAATGCGACGATCACCGACTCGCTGCGCGGCAGCGCCACGCCGACGCGGGTTTCCACACCGACACCACGGGCGATCAGCACGTGGGCCAACTGGTTGGCACGCTGGTCGATCTCGCCGTAGCTGAAATGCTCACCATTGAAAATCACCGCCGTGCGCTGCGGATGTTGTGCCGCCAGCGCAGCGATGCGCTGATGCACGCCGATATCGACCGGGTAAGGCTGTGGATGGTTTTGCGCTTGCTGCCGCGCCTGCTCTTGAGCATCTGCCAGCGCGATTTCACCGAGATTGCGCTCAGCCGACACGGCGAATTGCTCAAGCAATTGCAGCAGGTGTGCGCTGAGACCTTCGATGACATCGCGGGCGAACCGGCCACGGTCAAAGCTGTAGTGCAACGCCAGTTGCTGACCGAGGGTGACCGCCACGCTCAGCGCGTAGTGGGTCTGTTCGAGGTTGCCGACCTCACCGAATGTCAGCCCTTGGCCGGCCTGACTCAGCGCTTGGGCAATGGGGTAGTTTTCGAACACCAGAATGTTGTCGAACAGTGCTTCACCGCCCTGTCCGGCCCAGCGCTGGATGTCCGCCAGAGGCGTATGTTCGAAGTCGCGCAGGCTGAGATTTTGCGCCTGTACCGCGTGCAGCCAACTGCCCACGGTTTGATCCGGACGCGGCGCGCCGATCACCGGCAAGGTATTGATGAACAGACCGACCTGTTGCTCGATGCCCGGCAGATCCGCCGGACGCCCGGCCACGGTCGCACCGAACGCCACGGCTTCGTGCCCGGTGTAGCGTTGCAGCAACAGCAGCCACGCCGCTTGCACCAAGGTGTTGACGGTGACTTTCTGCTGGCGGGCGAAGGCTTCCAGCGCCTGGGTGCGCTGCGCGTCCAGGGTCAGATAGTGATCGCCGTGACCGCCGGCCATCTCGCCAGCCGTCGTGGACCGTGCCAGGCGGGTCGGCTCTTGCAGCGCGGCCAATTGACCGCTCCAGAAGTCCTCGCTCAACTGACTGTCCTGACGTTGCAGCCAGGCGATGTAATCGCGATAACGCCCACCGCCCTTCACTGGCGTGCGCCCGCTGTAACGCTGCAAGACTTCGCCGAGCAACTGCGAGTTGCTCCAGCCGTCCATGAGGATGTGGTGATGGGTGTAAATCAGGTGCCATTGCCCGGCACCGGTCTGCACCAGAACCAGGCGCAGCAGTGGCGCACAACTCAGATCAAAGCCTTGTTGACGCTCGGCATCGGCCAGCGCCGCGAGCGCTGTCGGCTGATCGTCGCGGTTGCGCCAGTCCAGCGTGCTGAATGGCAGTTGCACCTGCTTGTGGACGATCTGCACCGGCTGCGCCAGCTCACCCTGCCAGACGAAACCGCTGCGCAGAATGTCCTGCGCATCGACGGTGGCCTGCCACGCGGCGCGGAAACGTTCGGGGTCGAGACCTTGCACGTCGACGCGCAACTGGTTGATGTACTCGCCCGCCGCTTGCTCATAGAGGGTGTGGAACAACAGGCCCTGCTGCATCGGCGACAGTGGATAAAGATCATCGAGTTGACCCGCCGGCACCGGCAACGCATCCAGTTGCGCCTGTGTCACGCGGGCCAGCGGGAAGTCCGAGGGCGTCGCTTGCGCGGCTTGCAAGGTGCAGCAGTGTTCGATCAGCGCGGACAGTTCGACGGCGTACTGATCCACCAGGTTCTGCACCGTCGCGCCGTCGAACATCTCACGGCTGAAGCCCCAGCTCATCGACAGTTCACCGCCATACACCTGACCTTCCACGGTCAGCCAGTTGGCCAAGGGTGCCGCCGCATCCTGCGCGATGCCGCTGGTTTCGGCGCACGGTACAAACAGCGCCGCGTCGTCGAACTGACGGTCGAACTGGCCCAGGTAATTGAAGGTAATACGGGGTTGCGGCTGCGCGGCCAGCTCGGCGCGCACCGCTGGCGCGCCGAGATAACGCAACACGCCATAGCCCAGACCTTTGTCCGGCACGGCACGCAGTTGCTCCTTGATCGACTTGATCGAACCGTCGAGATCGTCGCTAGCCGTCAGCTTGACCGCGAACAGGCTGGTGAACCAGCCCACCGTGCGGCTCAGGTCGATGTCATCAAACAGGTCTTCGCGACCGTGACCTTCGAGTTCGATCAGCGTGCCCGGTTGCTGGCTCCAGCGGCTGATGGTGCGGGCCAGTGCGGTGAGCAGCAGGTCGTTGACCTGCGTGCGATACGCCGCCGGTGCCTGTTGCAGCAACTGACGAGTGCGCTTGGCGTCGAGGCGCCATTCGATTTTCTCGCCATGCACATTCTGCAGGCTGCCGTCAGGTCGCTCGCACGGCAGATCCTGCGCGCCCTGATGCTGGGCTTTCCAGTAATCCAGTTGCGCGTCGAAACGGGCAGCTTCGCTTGCGAGCCGCGCCGTCCAGCTCTGAAAGGCATTGGTCTTGGCCGGCAACTGAATGCCGCCGCCCGCCGCCAGTTGTTCATACGCCTGCTGAACATCGTCCAGCAGCACGCGCCAGGAAACCCCGTCCACCGCCAAGTGGTGAATGATCAGGGCCAGCCGCTGAGTGCCATCGGCCAGCGTCACCAGCAATGCGCGCAGCAGCGGACCGTTCTGCAGGTCGAGACTGCGCTGGGCTTCGTTGCACAGCGCCTGCAATTGCTCAGCAGTCTCGGCATCGCGCAGCCACAGCTCAGCGCTGCCCACCAACGGGCCGTGGCTTTGCTGCCAGCCTTCGGCGCTTTCGACAAAACGCAGGCGCAAGGCGTCGTGATGATTGATCACATGCGTCAGCGCTGCATCCAGCCACTGCGCATTCAAGGTGTCGCGCGGGGTCAGCAGCAACGACTGGTTCCAGTGCTCGCGCAGCGGCATCGCACGGCTGAAGAAATGCTGCTGGATCGGCCCAAGCACCGCGTTGCCGGCCACCGGCCCTTGATCCACCGACGTTTGGTTGTCGAGCGTCGCCACCAAGGCAAGGCTGCGCACGGTCTGGTACTGGAACAGGTCGCGCGGGCTGACGCGAATGCCGGCCTGCCGCGCACGGCTGACCACTTGAATCGAGATGATCGAGTCGCCACCCAGTTCGAAGAAATTGTCTTCCAGGCCCACACGTTCAAGGCCGAGCACGTCTTCCCAGATCGCCGCCAGAGCTTTTTGCAGCGCATCCTGCGGGGCGACGAATGCTTGTTGCGGCGCGGCGTCCGGTTGCGGCAAGGCTTTACGGTCGAGTTTGCCGTTGGCGGTGACCGGCAATTTCGCCAGGGTCATCAGGTAAGTCGGCACCATGAACTCCGGCAGGCTGCCGAGCAGCCACGCCTTGACCTCCTGCTGCCACTGTTCGTGCGGCTGAGCATTGTCCAGCACCAGATAAGCCACCAGATGCTTGCCACCCTGCACCAGCACCACCGCTTCGCGCACCAGCGGATGCTGCAACAGACGGGTTTCGATTTCCCCCAACTCGATGCGCAGACCGCGCAGTTTCACTTGATGGTCGAGACGACCGAGGTATTCGATCACACCATCGGCACGCTGGCGCACCCGGTCACCGGTGCGGTAGAGCCGCGCGCCGTTGTGGAACGGGCACGGCACAAAACGCTCGGCGGTCAGCGCCGGACGCTGGTGATAACTGCGCGCCAGCCCGGCGCCGCCCAGATACAGCTCACCGGCGACGCCGCTCGGCACCGGCAGCAATTCGGCGTCCAGAACGAAGGTACGCAGGTTGGCGATCGGGCGGCCAATCGGCACGCTGTCCGCGCCTTCGTCAACGCACGTCCAATGGGTCACGTCGATGGCCGCTTCGGTCGGGCCATAGAGGTTGTAGAGGCCAGCGTTGGGTAATCTGGCAAAGACTTGCAGTTGCGCGTCCAGCGGCAGTGCCTCACCGCTGCAGACGATGCGCTTGACGCTCACGCAGCTTTCGACGCCCGCCTCATGAATGAACGCCTGCAACATCGACGGCACGAAGTGCAACGTGCTGATGCCGTGACGGTTGATAGTGTCGATCAGTTGCAGCGGATCGCGGTGCGCACCCGGCGCGGCCACCACCAGACGCGCGCCGGTCAGCAGCGGCCAGAAGAACTCCCAGACCGACACGTCGAAACTGAACGGGGTTTTCTGCAGCACCGAATCGCTGGCGTCCAGCCCGTAGGCTTCCTGCATCCAGCACAAACGGTTGACCAGCGCCGCGTGGCTGTTGCCGGCGCCTTTCGGTTTCCCGGTGGAACCCGACGTGTAAATCACATAGGCCAGGTTCAGCGGGTCGACGCTGACTTCCGGGCGGCTATCGCTGTAGCTGTCGAGCAGGCCCGGCTGATCCAGCGTGATGACCTGCACGCCATCAGTCGGCAGCGACGCCAGCAAGGCATCTTGCGTCAGCAGCAAGGTGATACCGCTGTCCTCGATCATGTAGGCCAGACGTTCCTGCGGGTATTCCGGGTCCAGTGGCACATAGGCGCCGCCAGCCTTGAGAATCGCCAGCAGCGCGACAACCATTTCCACCGAACGCAAAGCGCACACACCGACCAGACTGTCGGCCCGCACACCCTGCTCACGCAGCAAATGCGCCAGGCGGTTGGCCCGGACATCCAGTTCGGCGTAGCTCAGGGCCTGCTCGCCGAACAGCAGCGCAGGCGCATTTGGCGTGCGCGCCACCTGCGCTTCAATCAGTTGGTGTAGGGGTGTTTCGGTCGGATAGACCGCGTGGACGTTGTTCCAGTCATGCACCAGCGTGTGCTGTTCATCGGCTTCCAGCAGCGGCAGTTCGCCAACGCGTTGCGATGGATCAGCGACCATGCACGCGAGCAAACGCAACCAGTGGCGCGCCATGCGCTCGATGGTCGAGTCGTCGAACAAATCGCTGGCGTAGGTCAGCGCGGCGTGCAGCTTGCCCCCCTGTTCGTAGGTATCGAGGGTCAGGTCGAATTGTGTCGTGCGGCTCTGCCAGTCGAGGCTGTCGAGCACCAGGCCGGACGCAGTGCTGAGGCTGGCGATATCGGCCACTTGCGGCTGGTGGTTGTACATCACCTGGAACAGCGGCGTGTGGCTGAGGCTGCGTTCAAGTTTCAACGCTTCCACCAGTTGCTCGAATGGCAGATCCTGATGGGCCTGAGCGCCAAGTGCGGTTTCCTTGATCGCGCGCAGCAGGTCATCGACCCGCGTCTGCCCGTCCAGTCGGGTTCGCAGCACTTGGGTGTTGACGAAGAAGCCGATCAGCCCTTCGATTTCGCCACGGTTACGGTTGGCAATCGGCACGCCGACGCGCAAATCGGTCTGGCCGGTGTAGCGATGCAACAGCGCGTTGAAGGCGCCAAGCAAGAGCATGAACAGGGTGACCTGATGCTGCTGCGCGGTATGGCGCAGTTGCTCGGCCAAGGTCTCATCGACAGCGAATTCGTAGCGAGTGCCGCGATAACTCGGCATCGCCGGCCGCGCGTGATCCAGCGGCAACTCCAGCACCGGATGCTCGTCACCCAGTTGCGCCTGCCAGTAATCGAGCTGGCGCGCCTGCTCGCCTGCCTCCAGCCAGCGGCGCTGCCACAAGGCATAGTCGCTGTACTGGATCGGCAGTGCACCGAGTTGCGGCTGAAGGCCGGCATCGAAAGCGTCGTAGCAACGGATGAATTCGTCGATCAGCACGTTCATCGACCAGCCATCGGAGACGATGTGGTGCAGGGTCAGCAGCAGGACATGTTCCTGTTCGGCGAGCTTGAGCAAGGTCACCCGCAACAGCGGGCCGACAGCCAGATCGAACGGCAACACCGATTGCTGTTCGGCGGCGTGCACCACGGCCTGCTCACGCTCGCTGGCCGGCAGTGCGCTGAAGTCTTCATGGCGGATCACCAACGGCGCCGTGGTCGGCACTTGCAGCAGGCTGTCGTCAGGCTGGCGCTGGAACACCGTGCGCAGGGTTTCATGACGCTCGACCAGACGGGCAAAGGCCTGCTCCAGCGCTTCGAGATTGAGGCGCCCGCTCAGACGCACCGCGCCCGGCAGGTTGTAGGCGCCGCTCTGCGGGTCCAGTTGCCAGAGAAACCACATGCGTCGCTGCGCGTAGGACAACGCCTGTCGATCATCCGCCTCGATGCCGGCCGGAATCGGAAACCGGGCGAAATCCACCCCCTCCTTTTGCAGGGCCGCGAGGAACATCTGGCGCTTTTCCAGGGGCAACCCGATAAACCGGCGAGCAAGTTTCAAGGAGTCTTCAGCATTCATTTCTCAGCATCCGGATCAGTAGGCAGGAAGCACAAAGGCACGTCGTCCCTATAAAACGAATGCAGACCGGAAAAATTAGCGAATGAGAACAACTGTCAGGCAGGAGGTAGAGCGGGGATTTCAGGCGCACCACAAATCAAATGGGAGCCGGCTTGCTCGCGAAAGGGGCGTGTCAGCCCTGAAAATGTCGACTGACACAGCGCCTTCGCGAGCAAGCCCGCTCCCACAGGGATTTTCGGTGGTCAGGCAGTGGCGGCCATGGCGTGCCGGCGATGATGCACATCAAGCTGATCCTTGATCACCTTGAGCACTTTGGCTTCGTGCTCATGGATGAAGAAATGCCCACCCGCGAGCATGTCCACCGAGAAACTGCCACGGGTCTCCTTGCTCCAGCCGATCAGTTGCTCGGTGGTCGCGCGGTCAGCCTTGCCGCCCAGCACATGCACCGGGCAGTTGAGTTGGGGTCGCTGCAACGGCTCGAACTTGCCGCACAGCTGAAAATCGGCGCGCAGGATCGGCAGGGTCAGGCTCATCAACTCGGCATTGGCCAGTACCTCCTCGCTGGTGCCATTGAGGGTGCGCAGTTGCTCGATCAACTCGGCGTCGGTCTTGGGGTCGGCAAAACCGCGATCATAATCGGCGCGCATGGTCGGCGCGGCGGTGCCGGAGGCAAACATCGCCACCGGCTCCGGGCACCCCAGCGCGCGCAAGGCGTGGGCCATTTCGCAGGCCAGCAACGCCCCCAGGCTGTGGCCGAACAACGCATAAGGGGCTTTGAGTGTCGGGCGTAATTCCTTGGCCAGTTGCATCGCCAGGGCTCGCATATCGGTGTGCAGCGGCTCACCAAAGCGTGCGCCACGCCCCGGCAGCTCAACCGGTTGCACATGCAGCCACTGCGGCAACTTCGGCCGCCAGCGGCTGTAGACCATGGCGCTGGCGCCGGAGTACGGCAGGCACAGCAGGGTCAGCTTGGTCACCATGCTTTCCTCGAAAAATTTGTCTGTAGAGAAGAACGGACTCCGGCCCGGGCAAATTAGTCACCGCGCGGTAAATTCCCCAAACAGGTGCTCGTTAACTGTTCAGGCCAATACCCATAATGAGGATTCACCGTGGACCTGCAGAGCATCCTGGGCAAGTTGTTCGCCAATGCCGGTGCCGTCGGCATCGAAGGCGTTTTCCAATTCGTGTTTGCTCCGCACCAGGCCTTCTGGTCAGAGGTCAAGGCCAGCAGCCGCACCGAGCCCGGACGCCACGCCAGCCCGGACGTGACCATTGAAGTCACCGAGCGCGATTTCCTCGGGATCATGAGCGGCATGGCCAACGTCGAAGAGCTGTTCGCCAGCGGCCGCCTGAAGATCGGCGGCAACATGGGCCTGGCGACGATGCTGCCGCAGATCATCGAGCATGCGATGCACGGCCGCGCGGTGGCGGAAAAAGTCGACATGAACAAACGCTATCCAACCCCGCCGCGCTTCAGTGAAAAACTCACCGCCGGGCTGCCGACCCAGACCGTCATCGAACGGCGCCGCTTCAGCGAGCTGTCGGTGGAGGAATTCGAACGTGACTATTTGCCCCACGGCGTCCCGGTGGTGATCAGCAATGCGCTGCAGGACTGGCCGTTGTTCAAACTCAGCCGCGAAGAATCGCTGGTGCATTTCGCCGAGTTGCAAGGCATCACCCGTCACGGTGATTACGTGAAGAAAACCTTTTCCACCGAGCGGGATTTCCGCTCGACCTCGATGGCCGATTTCATCGCCTCGCTCGACCAGCCTGCGGCCAAGGGCGCCGATGGCGAACCCCCGGCCTACATGGGCAACAACATCCTCCCGGCGGCGTTGATGCAGCAGATCCAGTACCCACGCTACTTCGACACCTCGTTATTCATCCCGCCCCGCATCTGGATCGGGCCGAAAGGCACGCTTACACCGCTGCATCGCGACGACACCGACAACCTGTTCGCCCAGGTCTGGGGCCAGAAAACCTTCACCCTCGCCGCGCCGCATCACCGCGAAGCGCTGGGCACCTGGTCCACGGCACCGCAGGGTGGCCTAGACGGCTGTGATTTCAACCCGGATGCGCCGGACTACGAGCGCTTCCCCGCCGCCCGCGACGTGACCTTCCTGCGCGTGACGCTGGAGGCCGGGGATCTGCTGTTCCTGCCGGAGGGCTGGTTCCATCAGGTGGAATCGGTGTCGACTTCGCTGTCGGTGAACTTCTGGGTGAATTCGGGAAGGGGCTGGTAACACCGCACACCCTGTGGGAGCGGGCTTGCTCGCGAAAGCGCTCTTTCATTCGCCATCAATGTCAACTGATCGGACGCCTTCGCGAGCAAGCCCGCTCCCACAAGGGGGATCTCATTTCAGATGGCGGTAACTCTGTATCGCCGAGCCCAACACGACCGCCCCGGCAGCAATCGCCAACCAGAAACCGCTGCGTGCGCCAAAGGCGTCGACCAGTACGCCGGAACCCGCCGCGCCAATCGCCACGCCAATACTTAGGCCCGTCACCAGCCAGGTCAGGCCTTCGGTCAACTGGGCCGGTGGCACAATGCGCTCGATCAGCGCCATCGCCACAATCAGCGTCGGTGCGAAGAACAGTCCGGCGATAAACACCGCCACCGACAAGCCGAAAATATTGCTCGCCAGCAACAGCGGCAAGGTCGTGACCGCCGTCGCCACACCGCCGTACAAAAACAACCGGGGCAACGGCAACTTCGAGCGCATCGCGCCAAAGGCAATCCCGGCCAGGCACGAACCGATGGCGTATACCGACAGCACAATGCTCGCAGCCGCTGGCTGCCCTTGCTGTTGGGCAAATGCGACGCTGACCACATCGATCACACCCACGATGATGCCCATGGCGATCATCAGCGCCAGCAGCAACTGAACGTCGGTTGCGCGAATAATCGAGTCATGATGTTCGGACGAGCGCGGATGCACTGCCGGCTCGGTGCTGCGTTGCGCCACAAACGCCGTGACACCAATCGCCAGCGCCAACAGCGCCGCCAGTGGCCCCGCCTCGGGGAACACCGCCACGCATAACCCCACCGACAGCGGCGGGCCAACGATGAAACACACTTCATCGAGCACCGACTCCAGCGCATACGCGGTCTGCAATTGCGGCTGGCCGCGATAGATTTCAGTCCAGCGCGCCCGCACCATCGCCGACATGCTCGGCATGCAACCGGCCAGCGCGGCGAAAACGAACAGCGTCCAGGTCGGCGCCTGCAACCGCGTGCACAGCAGCAACATCAGCAGCGCCCCACCACCGATCAGCGCCGACACCGGGAGAATTTTTCCCTGCCCGAAACGGTCGACCAGACGTGACACCTGCGGCGCGCAAAACGCCGTGGCCAGGGCGAACGTCGCCGCTACTGCGCCCGCCAGAGCATAGCCGTCCTTTAACTGCGACAGCATGGTGATCACGCCGATGCCGGTCATGGAAATCGGCATGCGCGCAATCATCCCGGCCAGGACAAAATTCCGGGCGCCGGGGGCGGTGAACAATTCGCGGTAGGGGTTTGCCATGGGTGCTGCCTCATCAGGGGCCGCCAAGTTGCCATAAGGCTTGCAGGTCGCAAAGCGCACAATTGTTGGTGGAATGTGAAGGTGCGCGACTACCAGCCTGCGGTTCGGCTCATTCGTTTACGACCGATACCTGACCCAGCCGAGATTGCCGCCAACCTTAGAACCACGACGACCATTTGTCGAAAGCCACGCTGACCTGTCAGGTCTGACAGGTGCCTTTATTCGCCACACGAGTTTTCATTAAACCTTCGCTCAACTGCGCAGGACTCCTGATGACCAGGCAATTGCGCTTGGGCACTGTCCGCCAGCGAACACGCTCCGGGGCCATGCCATGGAAGAACAGCTCATTCTCGTCTCACCCAAGGATCGCCAGACTGGCGTGGCCGCAAAGATGCAAGTGCATCACCAGGGCCTGCGCCATCGGGCGTTTTCCATTCTGCTGTTCAATCCGCAGGGCCGGCTGCTGATGCAGCAACGCGCGTTGGGTAAATATCATTCCGGCGGGTTATGGACCAACACCTGCTGCGGGCATCCTCGCGCGGGCGAACGGACGGCAGTCGCTGCCAACCGTCGATTGCAGGAAGAAATGGGCATGTCCTGCAAGCTGCACAAAGTCGCCTCGATGCTCTACCACGAGCAAGTGTCCGATCACCTGATCGAGCATGAATTCGATCATGTGTTTGCCGGTATCAGTCAGACCGATCCGGTGGCCAATCCTGATGAAGCCGAAAGCTGGGAGTGGCTGGCGCTACCGCAAATCGCCGAGCGCATCGAGCAGACGCCCAACGTCTTCACGGTCTGGTTTCGGCGGATGTTCGAGCAGTTCGGGATAGAGGGGGTGCGAGGCTGGTTCGAGGCAGTGCGCGCGCACACCGCTTCACCCTCATCGCCGCCGCGAAACGTTGTTCGTATAGCTTCGCCCTGGGCCGCCCCACCGTTGTACTGCCCTGCTCCCTTTCGGGTCGATGCTGCGCTGGCCGAGGCAGTGGATGAACAGCTCATGCCATGGATCGAGCAGGTCGGGATCTTTCCGGGCCAACTGGAAAAAGTCCGCGCGATGGGCTTTGGGCGCTTCGCCATGCTGTGTCATACCGACACGGAGGATCCGGATCGTGTGTTGCTGGCAGCGCAATGTGTTGCCGCGCTGTTCGCCGTCGATGATTACTACTGTGATGATGAGAGAACCGGGTCTGAGCCCAAACTGGTCGGCCCGCGCCTGTCCGTCGCGCTGGCCGCGCTGGAACCGGTTTATTTGAGCGAACGGTTTCGGCCTGGTCTGGCACAGGCCTTGTGTGGCGATCCAGTATTGGTCGCACTGCAGGCCTATCTGGCGCGGGTGGAGGCCTTCGCGAAACCTGCCCAGGTCGCACGCGTACGCCATGAAATCATCGCCATGTTCGTGACCATGACAGCCGAAGCCGCCTGGCGCATCGAAGGCCTCACGCCGCCGCTCTGGGAGTACCTCGCCCACCGCCAGGTCAACAGTTTTCTCCCATGCCTGTCGCTCGTCGACATTGTCGGTGGCTATGAATTGCCCGCCAATGTCTACAGCGCACCGCAAGTGCGGCGGGTGACGACACTGGCTGCCAGCGCCACGATCATTGCCAACGACCTGTTTTCGGCGCTGAAGGAACAGCAGGCCGGGATTGGTGATTTCAATTTACCGTTGCTGCTGATGCGTGAGCAGCAATGCTCGCCGCAACAGGCCATGGCGCAAAGCGCCGCTGTCCATGACGAGATCATGCATCTGTATGAAGCCGCAGAGGTGGCCGTATTGCCGGGCGCATCGCCGCTGCTCAAACGCTATCTGCGAGGAATCAAGAGCTGGCTGGCCGGCAATGTCGAATGGCATCGCACCAGTGGCCGTTATCAGGTGTGAAGGTGTCGAACTTTTCATGATTACGGATGAACTCTCGTCGCCGCCTGTCAGTCAGCTAGATAAGTCCTCGACTCAAGGCGCGACCCTGCATGCAAATCTCCCTCACAGGACAAGTAGCCCTGATCACTGGCGCCAGCTCCGGCATCGGTCACGCCGTCGCCAAGGCCCTCGCCGCTGCCGGCGCCGCCGTGGTCATCAACTACAATCGTCAGGCCGAGCCGGCCGAAGCGCTGGCCCGGCAGATCATCGCCGACGGTGGCCAGGCGCTGGCCATCGGCGCCGACGTGTCGAAGGAAGACGAGGTTGAGCGGCTGCTCGCCCAGACCCTCGACGCCTTCGGCTCGCTGGACATTCTGATCGCCAATTCCGGGATGCAGAAAGATGCGGCGGCGGTGGATATGTCGCTGGACGACTGGAACGCAGTGATCGGCGTCAACCTCACCGGCCAGTTTCTCTGCGCGCGTGCGGCCCTGCGCATCTTCAATCGCCAGGGCGTTCGCGAAGGCGTGTCCCGTGCGGCGGGCAAGATCATTCACATGAGTTCGGTGCACCAGCGCATTCCGTGGGCCGGGCACGTCAATTACGCCGCGTCCAAGGGCGGTGTCGATCAGTTGATGCAGACCCTCGCGCAGGAAGTCAGCCATCAACGCATTCGCATCAACGGCATTGCGCCGGGAGCGATTCGCACGGCAATCAATAAAGATGCCACCGAAGGCGCTGCCGGCGAAAAGCTGCTGGACTTGATCCCCTACGGCCGCATCGGTGATGTCGAAGACGTCGCCAACGCAGTCGTCTTTCTCGCCTCCGACGCCTCTGACTACATCGTCGGCACCACCCTGTTCATCGACGGCGGCATGAGCCTCTATCCGGAGTTTCGCGGCAATGGCTGAGCATCACCTGGAACGACAAAGCCCCATCGACGCCCACGGCATCATTGGCGACATGCGCAGTGCGGCGCTGGTCAACGACAAGGGCAGCGTGGATTTTTTCTGCTGGCCGGAGTTCGACAGTCCGACGATTTTCTGTTCGCTGCTGGACACCCCCGAGGCGGGGATTTTCCAGATCACGCCGGACTTGCCCGATGCCCGCCGCGAGCAGATTTACCTGCCCGACACCAATGTTTTGCAAACCCGCTGGCTGAGTGAGCGCGCGGTGGTCGAGGTCACCGATCTGCTGCCCATTGGCGACAATGAGGATGACTTGCCGCTACTGATGCGCCGGGTTCGCGTGATCAGCGGCGAGGCGACATTTCATGTGCGCTGCGCAGTGCGCCACGATTACGCGCGCGCCGACACCCGTGCGCGGACGGACAGGCAGACGGTCATTTTCAGTGCCAAGGGTCAGCCGTCATTGCGCCTGGCCTCGGATCAAGCGCTGCAAATCGACGCCGATGCGGCGGTCGCCTGCTTCACGCTGAAGCAGGATCAAAGCGCCGCCTTCCTGCTCGGCGGCGAAGACGATCCACGCTTCGGGGAAGGCGCAGCGCAATTGTGCATGGAGCGCACGTTGAGCTTCTGGCGTGGCTGGATCGGTCAGTCCAACTACCGTGGACGCTGGCGCGAAATGGTCAATCGCTCTGCGTTGGCACTCAAGCTGCTGACCTCACGCAAACACGGCGCAATCCTCGCCGCCGCCACCTTCGGCCTGCCGGAAACGCCAGGCGGCGAACGTAATTGGGACTACCGCTACACGTGGATTCGCGACGCTTCGTTTACGGTATACGCGTTCATGCGCCTGGGCTTCGTCAGCGAAGCCAATGCGTACATGAGCTGGCTGCGCGGCCGCGTCAGCGATTGTCACGGGCAACCGGTAAAGCTCAACATCTTGTACGGCATCGACGGTCAGCAGCAGTTGCCGGAAACCGAACTGGATCACCTGTCCGGGCACGGCGGCGCAAAACCGGTGCGCATCGGTAACGGCGCTTATAACCAGATCCAGCTCGACATCTTTGGCGAACTGATGGATGCGGTGTATCTGGTCAACAAATACGGCGACGCCATTTCCCACGAAGGTTGGAAACATGTACGCGAAGTGGTCGATCAAGTGTGTGAGACGTGGCAGACCAAGGACGTAGGCATTTGGGAGATGCGCGGTGAGCAGCATCACTTCTTGCATTCACGGTTGATGTGCTGGGTGGCGTTGGACCGGGCGATTCGTTTGGCCTCAAAGCGCTCGCTGCCCGCCCCGTTTGCGCAGTGGGACCAAACGCGGCAGGCGATCTACAACGATATCTGGGACAACTTCTGGGATGAAGAGCGCGGACATTTCGTCCAGTACAAGGGCGGCACCGCCCTCGACGGTTCGATGCTGTTGATGCCGCTGGTGCGCTTTGTCAGCGCCAAAGACCCGCGCTGGCTGTCGACCCTCAAAGCCATCGAACAGCATCTGGTTCGCGATGGCATGGTGTACCGCTATCGCAACGACGACGCCAATATCGATGGATTGACCGGGACCGAGGGCGCGTTTGCCGCGTGTTCGTTCTGGTACGTCGAATGCCTGGCTCGTGCCGGGCAAGTGGAAAAAGCGCATTTGGAATTTGAACAACTGCTGCGCTATGCCAATCCGCTAGGCCTCTACGCAGAGGAATTCGACAGCCATGCACGACATCTGGGCAATACACCGCAAGCACTGACGCATTTGGCGTTGATCAGTGCGGCGAGTTTTCTGGATCGGCGGTTGAGTGGGGAAAAGAGTGAGTGGCAGCCGTAATTGTCATCAAAAGTTGTGGGAAATTTCTAGAGCCGCCGCGCATAACCAGGCTCCCTGCTACGCCAGATGGCCCGCAGGCCCCGTTTGCGTGGCAATGGCCTACAAACGCTCAAGATTGGCGCAGCAAGTCCCCCCCTGCAACTTGCACTTACACCCTGAAATACCTTGTTGCCAGCAGTTACATCCACCCCTACCATCCTCGTCAACGGGCACAGCGGAGCTGTCCAACAAAACCCGAATTCAAGGAAACAGAATGCCCCAGCACATCCAGCGCAGCATCGACTCACCTCTTCGCACCGGCCTGACCCGCGCCCAACTCTGGGAAGCCGGCGACAAAGGCCTGATCAAATGCTGGGAAGTCGGCCGCCAGCGCGCCGCACGTTTCCCCGACCTCGCCCACCGCTGCGTCGCCGGCGAACTGCCCGTGCTCGGCTGGAAAGGTGGCGTCAGCCGTAGCCTGAAGAAAAACGAGAAGTACGGTTCGCTGAAATATCTGGCGCAGTGGCAGGGCTTGCGTGGCGAGGACCTGGATATTGATTTGAGTGCAGAGCGCTCACTGACCTGCTCGCGGACCGGGATGGTGGTGACGTTTACGCCGGACAGGACGAAGTATTTCAATCAGGTGGCGGAAGCTGAGGTTTGAGCACTCAAGGCATTACCGGCTCTGCTGCAGCACTGACCGAGAACCGCTCCCGATAGGCCTGTGGCGTCACGCCGATGGCGCGCAGGAAACTGCGCCGCAGGGTCTCTTCACTGCCAAACCCGCAATTGGCCGCGATGCGTTTGACCGGTAACCCGGTGTCGCTTAACAGCCGCCGCGCCGTCTCGACGCGGATCAGTTCAATCGCTCGTGCCGGGGTCTGGCCGGTGTCGGCGCGGTAATGGCGGATGAAGCTGCGTTCGCTCATGCCGGCCTGTTCGGCGAGGGTCGGGATGCCGAGGTCGCAGGTCAGGTTTTCGGCGATCCACGCGTGTAACTCATCAAATCGATTGCCCTGGTTTTGCAACGACAAGGTCACGCTGAACTGCGACTGCCCGCCCGGACGTTTGAGAAACACCACCAGATGGCGGGCGACGTCGAGCGCGATGTCGCTGCCCAGATCCTCTTCAACCATCGCCAGTGCCAGATCGATGCCGGCGGTGACGCCTGCCGAGGTCCAGACCGGGCCGTCATTGATGAAAATCGGATTGGCCTCGACGTGCAGGTTCGGATGCTGTTGCGCCAGTTGCTCGCAACGGGTCCAGTGTGTCACCACACGGCGGCCATCGAGCCAGCCACTGGCCGCCAGCAAAAACGCACCGGTGCACACCGAAGCGACGCGCCGACATTTCGCCGCGTGTTCACGCACCCAGTCCACCAGCGGCACATCCTCGGCAGCGGGATAAATGCCCCAGCCACCGGCGATGATCAAGGTATCACTGGGCTCCTGTGGCAAGGGTTCGGCCAACACCGCCAACCCTGCCGAGGACATCACCGCCCCGCCGCCGCTGGCAATCACGCTCGGCGCATAAGGCGCCGGCAAACCGCGCTGGCGGGCGATGTCGTTGGCCGAGGCGAACACTTGCAACGGGCCGGTGACGTCGAGGATCTGCAGGTTGGCGAATGCGAGTACGTGGATGACTTTGGGCATTTGGCGTAATTCGTGGGGTTATTGGCGCATGCGCCAGAACCTACGCGCCTACAGTGAAGCCGTCCACCCCTTTTAACGGAGCAAGAACGATGACACTGCAGATCGGTTTTCTGTTGTTTCCCCAGGTTCAGCAACTCGACCTGACCGGGCCTTATGACGTGCTCGCCTCGCTACCGGGCGTGCAGGTGCATTTGATCTGGAAGGATTTGATGCCGGTCACGGCCAGCACCGGTCTGTTGCTGAAACCGACCACAACCTTCGTAGATTGCCCGGATCTGGATGTGATCTGCATTCCCGGTGGCGCAGGTGTCGGGCCGTTGATGGAGGATGAGCAGACCTTGAGTTTCATCAAGCGTCAGGCGGCGCAGGCGCGATATGTGACGTCGGTGTGCACGGGCTCGCTGGTGCTCGGTGCGGCGGGTCTGCTGCAAGGCAAGCGCGCGACCACGCACTGGGCGTATCACGATCTGCTGCCAACACTGGGGGCGATTGCGGTGAAGGATCGGGTGGTGCGTGACGGTAATGTGTTTACCGGCGGCGGCATTACGGCGGGGATTGATTTCGCCCTGGTGCTGGCCGAAGAGTTAGTGGGTGCCGACGCGGCACAACTGATCCAGCTGCAACTGGAATATGCGCCGGCGCCGCCGTTCGACTCGGGCAGCCCGGACACGGCACCGAGTGCGATTGTCGATCAAGCCCGCCTGCGTGCTGCACCATCGTTGAAACTGCGCACGGAAATTACCGAACGCGCGGCAGCGAAACTCAACATGCGCTGATCCCACGCCCTGCACAAATCCCACAGTTTTGATGTGTGTAGGGCCAACATGTTCTCGCGCCTTCACTTGTCCCCACGCCTTCGCCCGTGTAGAAAGCCCTTCCACAAACTTGCACAGGGACTTTCGATGAAGGCTTTGCCATGGCTCTATCTGGCATTTCTTGGGCTCGGTTATGGCTTGGCGCTGGGCTACGGCCAGCTCGGCTGGCTGGCGCTGATATCCGTGGGTCTGCTGGTATTTGCCGGTTTTGCCGTGCATCTGCAAAAAGTGCCGGTCGCGCGTTTTCTCGGTCATGGCCTGTTTATCGTCCTCGCTGTGGCGCTGGCGCTGCATTGGCTGCCAGGCTTTTCCAATGGCCGGGCAATCGACCCGCAGCGTTTCACCGACGATGCCGTCCCCTTCGCGATGTACATGAATCTCGACAAACCACTGATTGGCTTCTGGTTATTGCTGGTCTGCCCGTGGATCGTCGCGCGGCGTTCATTGCGCCTGACGGTGTACGCCACCGCCCTCGCGTTGACCTTGAGCGCAGTGCTCGCCCTCGGCGGCGCGTTGCTGCTCGGGGTGATCGCCTGGGCACCGAAGTGGCCGGATCAGGCGTGGTTGTGGGTGCTGAACAATCTGCTGCTGGTGACATTGGTCGAAGAAGCACTGTTTCGCGGCTATTTACAGGGCGGACTTGGTCGACACTTCAAACACCTGCCTTATGGCGACAACCTCGCGCTGCTGCTTGCCTCGTTGATCTTCGGCCTGGTGCACGCCGGCGCAGGCTGGACCTGGGTGCTGCTGGCGAGTCTGGCGGGGGTGGGCTATGGTCTGGCCTACCGTTTTGGCGGACTCGGCGCGGCGATTGCCACGCATTTCGGCCTCAACCTCCTGCATTTCGGCTTGTTTACCTATCCGATGCTCGCCGGCTGACGCAAGGGTCGTTTTGCGACGCCGTACTTAAATCTGAAAAAAAACTTCAATAAAAAGCTGTCATCGCCGACAACCTTTCAAAGCCTTGCGGATTGAAAAACCATGCGTAATAACCAGCCCATCACACAACGCGAACGGACTTTCCCGGCTCAGCAGCGGTTGATTTCCACAACCGATGCCAAGGGCGTGATCACCTACTGCAACGACGCTTTCGTCGAGATCAGCGGGTTTTCGCGAGAAGAACTGATCCGTGCGCCGCACAACCTGGTCCGTCACCCCGACGTGCCGGCGGCGGTGTTTTCGCACATGTGGGGCACACTGAAACAAGGCTTGCCATGGATGGGCATTGTCAAGAATCGCTGCAAATCCGGTGACCACTATTGGGTGAACGCCTACGTGACTCCGGTGTTCGAAGGCAATCAGGTGATCGGCTACGAGTCGGTGCGGATCAAACCCACCGCCGAACAGATCCGCCGTGCCGAAGCGCTCTACCAACGCATCAACCAGGGCAAGTCGGCGGTCCCTTCCAGCGATAAATGGCTGCCGGTGCTGCAAGACTGGCTGCCGTTCATTCTGGTCAGCCAGTTGAGCTTCGTGATTGGCGCCACCCTGAACTCGCAGTGGGGCTTCGCCCTCGCCGCCGCGTTGTCCGTGCCGCTGGGCCTGATGGGCCTGCAATGGCAGCAACGCGGGCTCAAGCGCCTGTTGCGTCTGGCCGAGCAGACCACCTCCGACCCGTTGATCGCGCAGATGTACACCGACAGCCGTGGCGCCCAGGCGCGCCTGGAAATGTCGATTCTCAGCCAGGAAGCGCGTCTGAAAACCTGCCTGACCCGTCTGCAGGACACCGCCGAACATTTGACCGATCAGGCCAAGCAGTCCGATGCCCTGGCGCACAACAGCTCCAGCGGCCTGGAACGCCAGCGCGTGGAAACCGAACAGGTCGCCACCGCCGTCAACCAGATGGCCGCGACCACTCAGGAAGTCGCCAGCCACGTGCAGCGCACCGCCGACGCCACTCAGGAAGCCAACCGCCTGACCGGTCGCGGCCGCGACATCGCCGGCGAAACCCGCGAAGCCATTCAGCGCCTGTCCGTGGTTGTAGGGGAAACCGGCCTGACCGTCACCCAACTGGCCAAGGACAGCGACGAGATCGGCGGTGTGGTTGATGTGATCAAAGGCATCGCCGACCAGACCAACCTGCTGGCACTCAACGCTGCGATTGAAGCCGCACGTGCCGGCGAGATGGGCCGTGGTTTTGCCGTGGTAGCTGATGAAGTTCGCCAACTGGCACAACGCACCAGCGAGTCGACCGGGCAGATTCATGCCCTGATCGCCAAGTTGCAGCAGACTGCCTCGAGCGCGGTGCAAACCATGGAAGCCGGGCATCGTCAGGCCGAAGAAGGTGTGGCGCGGGTGCTGGAAGCGGATCAGGCATTGGTCGGGATCAGTGAGGCGGTGGCCAACATCACCGACATGACCACGCAGATTGCGGCGGCGACCGAAGAGCAAAGTGCGGTGGCTGAGGAGATCAGCCGCAACATCAGCAATATTTCGGAGTTGGCGGATCAGACTTCCGAGCAAGCGCATAACTCGGCGTTGCTGAGTGAAGAGCTGACGAAGACGGCGAATACGCAGTATTCGTTGGTGGAGCGGTTCAACCGCTGACCCGCCAAGGTCGCCAGCGCCCTGTAGAAGCGGTCGCAGATTGCAATCTTCTGATCTTGCTGATCACCCACAAAAAACCCGGACAGCGAATGCTTCCGGGTTTTTTATCGTCTGCGTACCTGTCAGACCTGACAGTAGACGCGCGTGCACTGAAGGAGATATCTAGAAAAACCGTGAATGCAGTCGGTTGAAACAACTTCCCTAGCTGACAAAGGCAGGTTTGACGATGACCACTCAAACGTTTTTTCTCCCCAAAGGCCGCGCTACGAATGATGTCGGTTTTACATGGAACTTAGGCACCGGTGTAGTGCAAGCCGAATCCGCAACTTTCTATCTAAATGATTTTGCCGGTGCGCTGTACTGGATGATCGTTGCCAGCACAGGGAATTTCGAAGATGAGAACTACTTTTCCTTCGTCATGACATTACCTTTTACAGGTGACGAGAGTTTCGCAGGTATCTACGAGCTCCGCGACGGGTTGACCTTCACCCATGGCCACTGGATCCCCGCGCCGCCGGGATTCGATGGGTTGCGGACAGTGACTGCCGACTCAGCAATCCTCAACATCATCAAATACGACGCAGGATCAGACATTGTTGAGGGCACTTTCGAAGCGGTGTTCAAGACTGATGGCTATCGCCTGAACCCAAAAGGCACATTCAACCTCAAAAGGGTGAGAGGGCTTGAAGCTGGCTGAAACCGGCAGGTTTTTAGTGCGAGCAGGCTCGCTCCTGCATTGGATCTGCGGCGGTCACAGATTTGTGTCCGACGACAATCCACTGTGGGAGCGAGCCTGCTCGCGAAGAGGCCATGACAGCCCGCGAAATTATTGAGGCAACTTCAGCTTATCCAGCAGCCGATTGACCAACAGTTCGTTGAGCATGATCAGTTGTTGCAGCGCCAGCAGCGGTTTGCGTTCCGGGCCGCCTATCGAGTTGGCGATGCTACCGGCCATGGCATTGGCCGAGGACAGCGATTCGCAGGCTTCGACGAGCAGGGCTTCGTCATCCAGCGTGGGGTCGACGAGATAGATGGGGCGAAACCTGGGTGAGTGTGGGGATGCGGCCAGGTCTTCGGGCTTGAGGTAGTAGTCGAGGGCGCGGTCGGTGGCTTCTTTGATCTTTTGCGGGCTAAGCGCTGGGTCGTGGGGGATTGGGTCTGTGGGTGGGTTTGGTGTGATTTTGAACATAGATCAAGCTCCAATTTGAATAAACGGGAACCATCACCCTCGCTACCAAACGGCGGGTGGCGGCCATGCGCGGGTTGGTAGACCGGTCAAATTGGGTAACCCGGCGCTCACAGAGGAGCCCCACGCATGCCCACCATACAAAGCCATATCTCAAAAAAGGAGACAGCATCGACGGTGTCGCAACAACGACAATTTAAGGCGGGCTACCAAACCCGATCACTGATGTGCAGTGACAGGCAAACGATATAGCCCGACCTATAGCCGCGTAAGCCGGCGGATTCTGGCGTACACGTAGGTAACGACGCAAGGTGTTGTAGGCCAGGTGGCGTAACGGGTTGTGTAATTTACACGCGCCCACAGAATTGCGTTTACGGGTAGAAGACGCGGGACATTGGCTTGTTATTTTGATGTTTTTGTCAGGCCGCTTTCGCGAGCAGGCTCGCGAAAGCGGCCATGACAGCCCACGAAATTATTGAGGCAACTTCAGCTTATCCAGCAGCCGATTGACCAACAGTTCGTTGAGCATGATCAGTTGTTGCAGCGCCAGCAGCGGTTTGCGTTCCGGGCCGCCTATCGAGTTGGCGATGCTGCCGGCCATGGCATGGGCCGACGACAGCGATTCGCAGGCTTCGACGAGCAGGGCTTCGTCATTCAGCGTGGGGTCGACGAGATAGATGGGGCGAAACCTGGGTGAGTGCGGGGATGCGGCCAGGTCTTCGGGCTTGAGGTAGTAGTCGAGGGCGCGGTCGGTGGCTTCTTTGATCTTTTGCGGGCTAAGCGCTGGGTCGTGGGGGATTGGTTCGGTGCCCGGAGGATTTGGGGTAATTTTGAACATGGATGAAACTCCTATCGCAGTTTGAGGAGCCATCACGCTCGCTACCAAACGAGTGGGTGATGGCCATACGCAGGTTGGTAGACCGGCTGCAATAGGAACCCGGCGCTCACGAGTGAGCCCCACGCATGACCACCATAAAACCGAGCCTCAAGAAAGAGACTCCATACGGAGTTGCCACACAGCTATTACAGACGGGCTACCAAACCCGATCACTGATGTGCAGTGACAGGCAAACGATATAGCCCGACCGATAGCCGCGTAAGCCGGCGGATTCTGGCGTACACGTAGGTAACGACGCAAGGTGTTGTAGGCCAGGTGGCGTAACGGGTTGTGTAAGTTAAACCCGCTCACAAAATCATGTTTACGCACAGGAAATGCTGGACAGTGAGCGCTTCCAGTTTTTTATCGTGTCAGCGAAAAAGCCCCTCACCCTAACCCTCTCCCAGAGGGAGAGGGGACTGACCGTGGTGTTTGGGAGAGCTACGCCGACGTGCGATACCGAGTTGAACTCAGACTTTGAAAAACACACAAATCGGCTCCCTCTCCCTCGGGAGAGGGCTGGGCGTGCGGCGTTCCGATAAGGGGCAAGAGCACCACAAAACCAAGGCCGAACACCCGCTTTTCACCACTCAATAGGCCGAGTGTCAGCTCGCCTGCTCTTGATCTTGATCCACGGGCGACATCGGAAGGCTTCGTTCCGGGATTGATCCGGGCGTGGGAGCGCAGCGACCGTTTGGCGAAGCCAAACACAGCGAGAGGAGGTGCAGCGAAGCAAACCGTAGGCGCTGCGCCCGGATCGATCCCGGAGCGAAGGAACCCCGAGCCCCAGCGAGCGGGCCGCACGTAGGGGCAAGCGTTTTTTTGCTTACTTTTTTTAGGCGTTTTTAAAAAAAGTGAGTCGCCGTCAGGGCGAAACCCTAAGCCGCCGTTACCGCAGCAACGGATATACACCCCAAGTGAAGCCTCACCGAAGAAACCCAGCCACACGCCCAGCCGCACGGGCCAAATGCTCCTCATGCGTAAACCCCGAAACCTTCAAAGGCTTCAAATCATGATCCCCTGTCGCCAACCAAAACACCTCAATCTCAGGCGATAACGCATACGCTTCGACAGCCTCGCGATTGCCCAACGCATCCCGCTCCCCCTGCACAATCAAAGTCCGAGTCCGCAAACCCGCCAAATGCTCAACCCGAGGCTTCTCCGGCTTCCCCACCGCATAAAACGGATACCCCAGACACACCAACGCATCGGCCCCCAACTCGTCAGCCAGCAGACTCGCCATCCGCCCGCCCATCGACTTCCCGCCGATCGCCAAAACCCCAGCGACATGACGCCGCACCTCGGCATAAACCTCACGCCAGCATTCCTGCAGTTTCGCAGCAGGATTCGGCGGCCGTTTAACCCCATCCACCCGCCGCTGCGCCATATACGGGAACTCAAACCGCAACACATTCACCCCAAGCCCGGCAAGGCGCCCAGCCATGTCGTTCATCCAGTCGCTATCCATCGGCGCCCCTGCCCCATGCGCCAGGATCAAGGTCGCCAAGGCCTCGCCCGAGGCAGCATCCCAAAGCCACCCATGATCACGTACACACTGCGCCCATTGATCCCCGTCAATACTGGCCTTGTGCTGTTTGTCCATGCTTGCCTCGCTTTTAGTCTGCCTATAACTCCAGACGAAGGATTCGCCGCGTGTTGTGCGCGCGCTCACTTCGGCTGAACCGTGGATGGGGAACCATGAACACTTCTATCAGTACCGCCTACAACTACAAGGTGGTCCGCCAATTCGCCATTATGACGGTGGTGTGGGGCATCGTCGGCATGGGTCTCGGGGTTTTTCTCGCGGCCCAATTGGTCTGGCCTGAACTCAATTTCGATTTGCCCTGGACCAGTTTCGGCCGTCTGCGCCCGCTGCACACCAACGCGGTGATCTTCGCGTTCGGTGGCTGTGCGCTGTTCGCCAGTTCGTTCTATTCGGTGCAGCGCACCTGCCAGACACAGCTGTTCGCGCCGAAAATCGCCGCGTTCTGCTTCTGGGGCTGGCAACTGGTGATCCTGCTGGCGGCGATCAGCTTGCCACTGGGTTACACCAGCTCCAAGGAATACGCCGAGCTGGAATGGCCCATCGACATCCTGATCACCATCGTCTGGGTCGCCTACGCCATCGTCTTCTTCGGCACGATCATGCAGCGCAAGACCAAGCACATTTATGTGGGCAACTGGTTCTTCGGCGCGTTCATCATCACCGTGGCGATTCTGCACATTGTCAACAACCTTGAGTTGCCGGTGAGTTTCACCAAGTCCTACTCGGTGTACGCCGGTGCAACCGACGCAATGGTGCAATGGTGGTACGGCCACAACGCCGTAGGCTTTTTCCTCACCGCCGGTTTCCTCGGGATGATGTACTACTTCGTGCCAAAACAGGCCGAGCGTCCGGTGTATTCGTATCGGTTGTCGATTGTGCACTTCTGGGCCTTGATCACTCTGTACATCTGGGCCGGCCCGCACCACTTGCACTACACCGCGCTGCCGGACTGGGCACAGTCGCTGGGCATGGTGATGTCGCTGATTCTGCTGGCGCCGAGCTGGGGCGGCATGATCAACGGCATGATGACGCTCTCGGGCGCCTGGCATAAGTTGCGCAGCGACCCGATCCTGCGTTTCCTGGTGGTCTCGCTGGCGTTCTACGGGATGTCGACCTTCGAAGGCCCGATGATGGCGATCAAGACCGTCAACGCCCTCTCCCACTACACCGACTGGACCATCGGCCACGTACACGCCGGCGCTCTCGGTTGGGTGGCGATGATTTCCATCGGCGCGCTCTACCACATGATCCCGAAAATCTTCGGCAAGGCGCAGATGCACAGCGTCGGCCTGATCAACGCGCACTTCTGGCTCGCGACCATCGGCACCGTGCTGTACATCGCTTCGATGTGGGTCAACGGCATCGCCCAAGGCCTGATGTGGCGCGCGGTGAACGAGGACGGCACGCTGACCTACTCCTTCGTCGAAACCCTGGTGGCCAGCCACCCAGGCTTCGTCGTGCGACTGGTGGGCGGCGCGATCTTCCTCAGCGGCATGTTCCTGATGGCTTACAACACCTGGCGCACCGTGCGGGCCTCGCAGCCTGCTGACGTCGTTGCTGCCGCGCAGATGGCCTGAGGAGTCCGCCATGAAACACGAAACGATTGAAAAGAATGTCGGCCTGTTGATGTTGCTCATGGTGTTTGCCGTGAGCATCGGCGGTCTGACCCAGATCGTCCCGCTGTTCTTCCAGGACGTCACCAACAAACCGGTGGAAGGCATGAAGCCCTACACCGCGCTGCAACTGGAAGGCCGCGACATCTATATCCGCGAAGGCTGTGTCGGTTGCCACTCGCAGATGATCCGGCCGTTCCGCGCCGAAACCGAGCGTTACGGGCACTACTCGGTCGCCGGCGAAAGCGTCTGGGATCACCCGTTCCTGTGGGGTTCGAAGCGTACCGGGCCGGATCTGGCGCGGGTCGGCGCGCGTTACTCGGATGACTGGCACCGCGCGCATTTGTACAACCCGCGCAACGTCGTACCGGAATCGAAAATGCCGGCCTATCCGTGGCTGGTCACGCAAGCGGTCGACAGCAGCCACACCGAAACCAAGCTCAAGACCATGCGCACCCTCGGCGTGCCGTACACCGACGACGACATCAGCGGCGCGGTGGCCAGCCTCAAGGGCAAGACCGAAATGGACGCGCTCGTTTCTTACCTGCAAGTGCTCGGCACTGCGATCAAGAGCAAGAGGTGAGCCATGGTCATTGAAATGAGTGCAGGCCTGATTCGCGGCCTCGGCACGGTCGTGGTGTTCGTCGCTTTCGCCGGATTGACCCTGTGGGTATTCAACCGCAAGCGCACGCCGGAATTCGCCGAAGCACGGCTGCTGCCGTTCGCCGACGAGCCGCAAGCCGAAACAACCCCAGCAAATGAGACAAGGAGTACCCGGCCATGACCACCTTCTGGAGTACGTGGATCTGCGTACTGACCATCGGCAGCCTGATCGGCCTGACGTGGCTGCTGATCGGCACTCGCCGGGGCGAAACCAAGGGCAGCGTTGACCAGACCATGGGCCACAGCTTCGACGGCATCGAGGAGTACGACAACCCGCTGCCGCAGTGGTGGTTCATGCTGTTCGCCGGCACGCTGGTGTTTTCCGTGGGCTATCTGATCCTGTATCCGGGCCTGGGCAACTGGAAAGGCATCCTGCCCGGTTACGAGGATGGCTGGACCGGCGTGCACGAATGGGAAAAGGAAATGAACAAGGCCGACGCCAGGTTCGGGCCGATTTTCGCCAGGTTCGCCGCCATGCCGCTGGAAGAAGTGGCCAAGGACCCGCAGGCGCTGAAAATGGGTGGCCGCTTGTTCGCCTCCAACTGCTCGGTGTGCCACGGTTCGGACGCCAAGGGCGCATTCGGTTTCCCTAACCTCGCCGACAACAACTGGCGCTGGGGCGGCAACGCCGAGACCATCAAGACCACCATCATGGCTGGCCGGATGGCGGCAATGCCAGCCTGGGGCGAAGTGTTGGGCGAGACCGGGGTGAAAAACGTTGCTGCTTATGTGCGTCACGAACTGGCCGGTCTGCCATTGCCAGCCGACAGCAAGGCTGATCTGCAAGCCGGGCAGCAAGCGTTCAACACCACGTGCGTCGCCTGTCATGGGGCAACCGGCCAAGGCACTGAAGCCATGGGTGCACCGAATCTGACGCACCCGGCGGGATTTATCTATGGCACCAGCCTGACGCAACTTGAGCAGACCATCCGCCATGGTCGTCAGGGTCACATGCCGGCGCAGAACGAGCTGCTGGGCAACGATAAAGTGCAATTGCTTGCCGCATATGTATACAGCCTTTCAAAAAACAGTGAGCAATTGAGCGACAAGCTTCAAGCAGAAAGCCACAAGTAAAATCAACAGCACTGTACACAATCCTGCGAGCGACTCGATTCATCTTGTCGCTTGCAGCTTGCAACTCATAGCTGCTTCCTTTTGTCGCACCCCTTCACACCCTCTCCTTTCGGTTCCTCTGATTCGGGTCTACGCTTGCTCGATGCGGACTGGCTTGTGCCGGTTCCAGGTCAACGCTGACTGCTGTGTTCCGCGAACCGGCTGACTGATATGGCCGCAAACACCGGTAGATACCGGCTGTCGTGCCATTTACCGTCCGTCACCCGAACCGAGCGTTTGAACACACCTCGTCACAAGCGATCTGAACCCCTCGCTTTTTTAGTCCGCTGCGACATTTTGTCCGAGGCCGATTTTGACCTTACGCGGCGCATGGAAAGGCCGCAGAATCAGCGTTGGAAAGCATTGACCCAGGTCATGGCGCGTTGCAATGACCCCTTGCTCTCTGCATACTTGCGGCCGATTTTAATCCTAATAAAACACCCAAACCGTGGAACCTTAGAATGAGCACAGCAATCAGTCCGACTGCTTATAACTATAAGGTAGTCCGCCAGTTCGCCATCATGACGGTGGTCTGGGGGATCCTTGGCATGGGGCTCGGTGTCTTCATCGCCTCGCAACTGGTCTGGCCGGAGTTGAACTTCGGTCTGCCGTGGACGAGCTTTGGACGCCTGCGCCCGTTGCACACAAACCTGGTGATTTTCGCCTTCGGTGGTTGTGCACTGTTTGCCACTTCCTACTATGTCGTGCAGCGAACCTGCCAGACGCGACTGATTTCCGACAGCCTCGCGGCCTTCACCTTCTGGGGCTGGCAAGCGGTGATCGTCGGCGCGATCATTACCTTGCCGCTGGGTTACACCACCACCAAGGAATACGCGGAACTGGAATGGCCGATCGCCATTTTGCTGGCCATTGTCTGGGTCACCTACGGTCTGGTGTTCTTCGGCACCATCACCAAGCGCAAAACCAAGCACATCTATGTCGGTAACTGGTTCTACGGCGCGTTCATCGTCGTGACCGCTATGCTGCACATCGTCAACCACATGTCGCTGCCGGTGAACCTGTTCAAGTCCTACTCCGCCTACTCGGGCGCGACCGACGCGATGATCCAGTGGTGGTACGGGCACAACGCCGTGGGCTTCTTCCTCACCACCGGTTTCCTCGGGATGATGTACTACTTCGTGCCGAAACAGGCCGAGCGCCCGATCTACTCCTATCGCCTGTCCATCGTGCACTTCTGGGCACTGATCACCCTGTACATCTGGGCCGGCCCGCACCACCTGCACTACACCGCCCTGCCGGACTGGGCGCAATCGCTGGGCATGGCGATGTCGATCATTCTCCTGGCGCCAAGCTGGGGCGGCATGATCAACGGCATGATGACCCTGTCGGGCGCCTGGCATAAGCTGCGCACCGACCCGATCCTGCGCTTCCTGGTGGTGTCGCTGGCGTTCTACGGCATGTCGACCTTCGAAGGGCCGATGATGGCGATCAAGACCGTCAACTCGCTCTCGCACTACACCGACTGGACCATCGGCCACGTACACGCCGGCGCGCTCGGCTGGGTGGCGATGATTTCCATCGGCGCGATCTACCACATGATCCCGAAACTGTTCGGTCGTGCTCAGATGCACAGCGTCGGCCTGATCAACGCGCACTTCTGGCTCGCGACCATCGGCACCGTGCTGTACATCGCTTCGATGTGGGTCAACGGCATCACCCAAGGCCTGATGTGGCGTGCAATCAACGACGACGGCACCCTCACCTACTCGTTCGTTGAAGCGCTGCAGGCCAGCCACCCTGGCTACATCGTCCGTGCGCTGGGCGGTGCATTCTTCGCCAGCGGCATGCTGTTGATGGCTTACAACGTCTGGCGCACAGTGCGCGCCTCGAACCCGGCTGAAGCCGAAGCCGCCGCCCAGATCGCCGTCGTTGGAGCTCACTGATGAAGCATGAAGCTGTCGAGAAGAACATTGGCCTGCTGGCCTTCTTCATGGTCATCGCCGTCAGCGTCGGTGGCCTGACCCAGATCGTTCCGCTGTTTTTCCAGGATGTGACCAACAAGCCGGTCGAAGGCATGAAGCCGCGCCCCGCCCTGGAACTGGAAGGCCGCGACGTTTACATCGCCAACGGTTGTGTCGGCTGCCACTCGCAGATGATCCGTCCGTTCCGCGCTGAAACCGAGCGCTATGGCCACTACTCGGTGGCCGGCGAAAGCGTCTGGGATCACCCGTTCCTGTGGGGTTCCAAGCGTACCGGTCCGGACCTGGCCCGCGTCGGCGGTCGTTACTCCGATGACTGGCACCGTGCGCACCTGTACAACCCGCGCAACGTGGTGCCGGAGTCGAAAATGCCGGCTTACCCGTTCCTCGTGGAAAACAAGCTCGACGGCAAAGAGACGGCCAAAAAAATGGAAGTCTTGCGCACACTCGGCGTTCCTTACACCGACGAAGACATCGCCGGAGCCAGGGATGCCGTGAAGGGCAAAACGGAAATGGACGCGCTGGTGGCCTACCTGCAAGGCCTGGGCACCATCATCAAAAGCAAACGGTGAATTAGATGGATATCGGGATGATTCGTGGCCTGGGCACCGTTGTTGTGATGGTGGCCTTCATCGGTCTGGCGCTGTGGGTGTTCAGCCCCAAGCGCAAGTCGGAGTTTGAAGACGCGACCTTGCTGCCTTTTGCGGATGATCCCGAAGCCATCAAGCACGTCGAGCAAGCTTCTAGGAGTAACAAAGAATGACTACATTCTGGAGTCTGTACGTCACAGTCCTCAGTCTCGGTACGATCTTTTCCCTGACCTGGCTGCTGCTGTCGACCCGCAAGGGCCAGCGCAGCGAACAGACGGACGAGACGGTCGGGCACTCCTTCGACGGGATCGAGGAGTATGACAACCCGCTGCCGAAATGGTGGTTCATGCTGTTTGTCGGCACCATCATTTTTGCCTTGGGTTACCTGGTGCTGTACCCGGGTCTGGGCAACTGGAAAGGCCTGCTGCCAGGCTACAACTACCTCGATAATGACAAGCAGACCGCGTTCGCCAACGGCCAGACCGGCTGGACCGGCGTGCACGAGTGGGAAAAGGAAATGGCCCGGTCGGACGCCAGGTTCGGTCCGATCTTCGCCAAGTTCGCTGCGATGCCAATCGAAGAGGTCGCCAAGGACCCGCAAGCACTGAAAATGGGGGGCCGTCTGTTCGCCTCCAACTGCTCGGTGTGCCACGGTTCCGATGCCAAGGGTGCTTACGGCTTCCCCAACCTGACCGACGCCGACTGGCGCTGGGGCGGCGAGCCGGAAACCATCAAGACCACCATCATGGGCGGCCGCCACGCGGTGATGCCGGCCTGGGCCGAGGTGATTGGTGAGCAAGGCGTTGCCGACGTCGCTGCATTCGTCGTGACCAACCTCGATGGCCGCAAACTGCCAGAAGGCACCAAGGCTGACCCGGAGAACGGCGGCAAACTGTTCGCCGCCAACTGCGTGGCTTGCCACGGTCCGGCCGGCAAAGGCACGCCAGCCATGGGGGCGCCCGACCTGACCCACCCGGGCGCGTTCATCTACGGTTCGAGCTTCGCCCAACTGCAGCAGACCATCCGTTACGGCCGTCAGGGCCAGATGCCTGCGCAGGAACAGCTGCAAGGCAACGACAAGGTTCACCTGCTGGCGGCTTACGTCTACAGCCTGTCACACGGTGAAAAAGCACCGGACGCCGAAGCGCAGTAGGCCTGCGCCTGATACACGAAAAAGCCCCCGCCAGTGATCTGACGGGGGCTTTTTTCATGGGCGACTGGCCCAGATCGACTTCACCGGCACTGTCGCCACCGAAGTGCGTTTGCGCCAATCATTACCTCTGACAAGGCTTACCTCCAACTGCTTGCGATCCTTGGAAAAACTGGCAGTCAGGTACGTCTGTTGAGAGGCCGCACCACTGAGGAACATCGGCACGCCGCCGATGGAACTCATGCTGCCACCGTCAGCATGGAAATGTCCGGCGAATATCGCCGTCACTTGATACTTTTCAATCATGTCGCGGAAACGCTTTTGCTGATCCCAATTGCCCGCCCAATCAAACGGTTTATGCATGTTGATAATGATCGCGTGCCCCTGCACCCGCGCCATGCGCAAATCATTCTCAAGCCAGTCCAGCGACTGCCGGATATCGAAGGTCGTCGGGTTCAGCGCATGGGCAATCTTCACCTGATACGTCGGCTCATTGTTCAGTTGTACCAGATGCACTTCGCCAATATTTTTCGAATAAGCCAGACTGCCCACATACTGCCTACTGACAAAAGTCCCGGAAACTTCCAGGTCAAATTCATCAACCTTGCCCACATGATGATCACGGTAATCGACAATACTGCCTGCAGCGCAACTTTCACTGAAACAGTCGCCCACATTGTTTTGATAGTCGTGATTACCCAGTCCGTACAGGTAGTCATCCCCAAAGTGCTTTTCCAGCATCGACCCGACATACGAGCGCTGCCAGCCATGGCCGAACGCGGTCATGTCGCCATTGATCATCAGCGGCACGGCAGCCTGCCCGCCCATTTCATGACGGAACTGGGCAATGCTCGCAAACTGGCTGTCCACCAGCCATTTAGAGCGTTCTTCGAATTCGGCACTCGATTCGTCTTCACCACTGTCCGACTTTTCCGTCCACGGGTATTGCGGGTCCGATGCAAATACCATGTGCTGCGGAACACCTCCATTGGCGCAGGCAAAAGAAGCCAGCGAAAACAGGTACACGCCAGCGAGCGCCTTCTTGACATCCTTGATATTCATACAACTCCATTCGTTCTTTCATTAAGTACTTTTCATGCAACTACCAAATAGCAGCGCAGACAACTAAGCTAGTTCAAATCCACCGAACTTTAAAACCCATCGATTAACTAATAATATTTCCAAAACAAACAGATCGCCCCCGCCAAAGAACATTGGCGAAACTATTTTTTGCGTTTCATACTTTGAGACATATGCCCGATGGACTCGATTCATCACTGCCTGTAGCGTCATCCACAGCCCGGTGATTCGCATCGGAGCCACTTCAAGGATGAAGCCGTCATGCGCGATAACGATACAAACTTTCAGCAGCCAAGTGATGACCACGCCATTGCAACCGGTCACGAGATCGAAGCGATGGAATACCCTGCGGAACCGGTCGTCGCGACACGGGCGTCCTCCGCCCAGCCCGCTTGCGCAAACACCACAAAACCCCACAGAAACACCGGCAGTCTCGACAGCCTGGGCGGCGGCAGGCTTCCCTGACGCCTGAAACCCGCAATGGATATACCGGAGACGGCTTGCGTGCGCTACGCAGCCGTCTCAACCCGGGCTGACAGCGCCGCGGCCCATAGCCGACTAGCGACCACGGCAAAACTGTCCATACTCAACAAGTCAATTGACCTGCATCAGG
Source organism: Pseudomonas sp. EA_5y_Pfl2_R50 (assembly GCF_963970475.1). Classification (NCBI taxonomy): domain Bacteria; kingdom Pseudomonadati; phylum Pseudomonadota; class Gammaproteobacteria; order Pseudomonadales; family Pseudomonadaceae; genus Pseudomonas; species Pseudomonas sp. EA_5y_Pfl2_R50. The sequence goes on from NZ_CAXAPT010000001.1 coordinate 694,243, forward strand.
CTTTGCTGCATTCGCTACACCATTCACCAATTTTCCCCAACGCGACCAAAGGTCGCACCCTTGAGTTAGAGCGACAGGCGTATCATTGCGCCACTGCAACAATCCTTTTTGACCCCGGTTGGCACGTATCGACCGAGGCATTTTTCCACTGCCGTGGGATGCAATGATGAGCAACCAGATTCCGGTACACGACGTCACGCCACCGAGTAAAAACGCCAACAACAGCGTCGATCTCTACGCCTCACGAGAAAAAATCTACACCCGTGCTTTCACCGGTCTGTTCCGCAATCTGCGGATGATGGGCGGCGCCGCGCTGTTCCTGCTGTATTTCGGCACGGTGTGGCTGAACTGGGGCGGCCATCAGGCGGTGTGGTGGAATCTGCCGGAGCGCAAATTCTTCATCTTCGGCGCGACGTTCTGGCCACAGGACTTCATCCTGCTTTCGGGCCTGCTGATCATCGCGGCGTTCGGCCTGTTTTTCATCACTGTGTATGCCGGTCGTGTCTGGTGCGGCTACACCTGCCCGCAGAGCGTGTGGACGTGGATTTTCATGTGGTGCGAAAAGGTCACCGAGGGCGACCGCAACCAGCGCATCAAGCTCGACAAGGCGCCAATGAGCGGCAACAAGTTTTTGCGCAAACTGGCCAAACACGCGTTGTGGCTGCTGATCGGCTTTGTCACCGGCATGACCTTCGTCGGCTACTTCTCGCCGATCCGCGAACTGGTCATCGAATTCTTCACCGGCCAGGCTGACGGCTGGTCGTATTTCTGGGTCGGTTTCTTTACCCTCGCCACTTACGGTAACGCTGGCTGGTTGCGCGAACAGGTGTGCATTTACATGTGCCCGTATGCACGCTTTCAAAGCGTGATGTTCGACAAGGACACATTGATTGTGTCCTACGATCCACGTCGCGGTGAAAGCCGTGGCCCGCGCAAGAAAGGCATTGACTACAAGGCTCAGGGCCTGGGTGATTGCATCGATTGCACCATGTGCGTGCAGGTCTGCCCGACCGGCATCGACATCCGCGATGGTCTGCAGATCGAGTGCATCGGCTGTGCCGCATGCATCGACGCCTGCGACAGCATCATGGACAAAATGAACTATCCACGCGGCCTGATCAGCTACACCACCGAACACAACCTGTCGGGGCAGAAAACCCATAAACTGCGACCACGCCTGATCGGGTATGCCGTGGTGCTGCTGGCGATGATCAGCCTGTTGGTGACCGCTTTCTTCATGCGTTCGCTGGTCGGTTTCGACGTCAGCAAGGACCGCGTGCTGTATCGCGAAAACGCCGAAGGCCGGATCGAAAACGTCTACAGCCTGAAGGTCATGAACAAGGATCAGCGCGACCACACGTATGTGCTGCAAGCCACTGGTTTGCCGGACTTGCGCCTGCAAGGCAAACGCGAGATCAAGGTTGCGGCCGGAGAAATCTTTACCATGCCGGTCGAGTTGTCGAGCGCCCCTGAACAACTGCCGTCGAGTACCAACGAGGTGAAATTCATCCTCAAGGATGCCGATGACGACAGCGTCCACGTTGAAGCCAAGAGCCGATTCATCGGCCCACAAATCCGTTGAGAGAACTGAAGATGCCCGCAGCAAGCACCGCAAGCCCTTGGTACAAGCACCTTTGGCCGTGGATCATCATCGGGATTCTGGCCTGTTCGGTGACACTGACCCTGTCCATGGTGACCATTGCGGTGAACAACCCGGACAACCTGGTCAACGACAACTACTACGAGGCCGGCAAGGGCATCAACCGCTCGCTGGATCGTGAACTGCTGGCACAAAACCTGAAGATGCGCGCCGCCGTGCACCTGGATGACGTCACCGGCGAAGTCGACTTGCGCTTGAGCGGTGACAGCCAGCCGAAAACCCTCGAACTGAACCTGATCTCGCCGACCCAACCGGAGAAGGATCGCAAGATCGTCCTGACCCGCAGCGAGACTGAAACCGGGCGTTACATCGGTCAGTTGAACGACAAGGTTGAAGGTCGTCGTTTTGTCGAACTGCTCGGCACGCAAGACGAGCATATCTGGCGCATGTTCGAGGAAGAACTGGTGAACCACGACAAGGATCTGCTGCTGGGTGATGAACCGCTTCAGGGCGCCGAAGACCTGAAAAAATAAAAAAACCTGCGCTTCGCGCATTCGCGAGCAAGCCCGCTCCCACAGTTTGATCTGCGCTCGATACACATCCTCTGTGGGAGCGGGCTTGCTCGCGAAGAGGCCTTTGCGGACGACATAGATTTATCCGATGACCACGCCACTCCCCTGCTACCACTGCGCCCTGCCCGTTCCTTCCGGCAGCCGCTTCACCGCTGTCGTACTCGGGGAACCCCGCGAATTCTGCTGCCCGGGCTGTCAGGCCGTGGCTGAAGCCATCGTCGCCGGTGGCCTGGAAAGTTATTACCAGCATCGCAGCGAAGCCTCGGCCAACCCCGAAGCGCTGCCGGTGCAATTGACCGACGAACTGGCGCTGTACGACCGCGCTGACGTCCAGCAACCGTTCGTCCGTCACCAGGGTGATCTGGCCGAAACCACCCTGCTGATGGAAGGCATCAGCTGCGCCGCGTGTGGCTGGCTGATCGAAAAACACCTGCGCACGCTGCCCGCTGTGGCCGAGGCGCGGTTGAACCTGTCCAACCATCGCCTGCACGTGAGCTGGGCCGATGCGCAGTTGCCGCTCAGCCAGATCCTCGCCGAACTGCGCCACATCGGTTACGCCGCCCATCCCTATCAGGCCGACCGCGCCAGCGAACAACTGGCCAGCGAAAACCGTCTTGCCCTGCGCCAGCTCGGCGTCGCCGGGCTGCTGTGGTTTCAGGCGATGATGGCGACGATGGCGACCTGGCCGGAATTCAATATCGACCTCAGTCCCGAGCTGCACACGATCCTGCGCTGGGTCGCGCTGTTCCTGACCACGCCCATCGTGTTCTACAGCTGCGCGCCGTTCTTCAAAGGGGCGATGCGTGATCTGCGCACGCGACATCTGACCATGGATGTTTCGGTCTCGCTAGCGATTGGCAGTGCCTACATTGCCGGAATCTGGACGTCGATCACCGGAGTCGGCGAGCTGTATTTCGACGCCGTGGGCATGTTCGCCCTGTTTCTGCTGGCGGGGCGCTATCTGGAGCGGCGCGCCCGCGAACGCACCGCCGCCGCCACCGCGCAACTGGTCAACCTTTTGCCGGCGTCGTGTCTGCGTCTGGACGCCAGCGGCCAGAGCGAGCGCATTCTGCTCAGTGAACTGCGACTGGGTGATCGAGTGCTGGTGCAGCCCGGGGCCGTTCTGCCGGCGGACGGCACGATCCTCGACGGCCAGTCGAGTGTCGACGAATCGTTGCTCACCGGTGAATACCTGCCGCAACCGCGCACTCAGGGTGATGCGGTCACTGCCGGCACCTTGAATGTCGAAGGCGCGTTGACCGTGGAGGTTCACGCGCTGGGCCAGGACACCCGGCTGTCGGCCATCGTGCGCCTGCTCGACCGCGCCCAGGCGGAAAAGCCACGATTGGCGGAAATCGCCGACCGCGCCGCGCAATGGTTTTTGTTGTTGTCGCTGATCGCCGCTGCCGCCATCGGCCTGCTGTGGTGGGAGCTGGATGCGTCGCGGGCGTTCTGGATCGTACTGGCGATGCTGGTCGCTACCTGCCCTTGCGCACTCTCACTGGCGACCCCGACCGCGCTCACCGCCGCCACCGGCACGCTGCACAAACTCGGCCTGCTGCTGACGCGCGGCCATGTGCTGGAAGGTCTGAACCAGATCGACACGGTGATTTTCGACAAGACCGGTACGCTGACCGAAGGTCGTCTGGTGCTACGCTCCATTCGCCCGCTCGGCTCACGGGACAGCGATCAATGCCTGAGCCTCGCCGCCGCCCTCGAAAACCGTTCGGAGCACCCGATTGCCCGGGCATTCGGGCGCGCACCGCTGGCGGCTGAAGAGGTGCACAGCACGCCGGGGCTGGGTCTTGACGGTGTGGTCGGCGGACAGCGCCTGCGCATTGGTGAAGCCGCGTTTGTCTGTGAGTTGAGCGGTGCGGCGGTTCCCGCCATGCCGAACGAAGCGGGCCAATGGCTGCTGCTCGGCGACACTCATGGGCCGCTGGCGTGGTTTGTCCTCGACGACCGCTTGCGTGACGACGCCCCCGCCCTGCTCGCCGCATGCAAGGCGCGTGGCTGGCGCACATTGCTGTTGTCCGGCGACAGCTCGCCGATGGTCGCCAGTGTGGCGGCGGAACTCGGCATTGATGAGGCCCGAGGCGGTTTGCGCCCGGACGACAAGTTGCAGGTGCTGCAACAACTGCACAAGGAAGGTCGCAAAGTGTTGATGCTCGGCGACGGCGTCAATGACGTGCCGGTGCTTGCAGCGGCTGACATCAGTGTGGCCATGGGCTCGGCGACAGACCTGGCGAAAACCAGCGCCGACGCGGTGTTGCTGTCCAATCGCCTCGACGCCTTGGTGCAAGCCTTCACGCTGGCGCGGCGCACCCGCCGGGTAATCATCGAGAACCTGCTGTGGGCGGCGCTGTACAATGGCCTCATGTTGCCGTTCGCCGCTCTCGGCTGGATCACTCCGGTGTGGGCTGCCGTCGGCATGTCGATCAGTTCGTTGACCGTGGTGCTCAACGCCCTGCGCCTGACCCGTCTGCCGGGCCCGCCGCCGGTCAGCACCCGTTCAGAAACCCGCCCGCTGCCGGCCTGAGCCGCTCGGGCCTGGAGTACAGATGCCAGCTCTCTACGTGATGATCCCGGCCGCCCTGCTGATCGTGGCCATCGCCGTTTACATTTTCTTCTGGGCGGTGGACAGCGGTCAGTACGACGACCTCGACGGCCCGGCCCACAGCATTCTGTTCGACGATCAGGACCCGAACCACAAGGCAGCGGTCGACGAAGCCAACGCCAACAAGCCGGACGACAAGGCGCCACCCCATGCTTGAACTGGCGCCTCTGCTGGTGTCGGCGCTGATCCTTGGCCTGCTCGGTGGCGGTCATTGCCTGGGCATGTGCGGCGGCTTGATGGGCGCGCTGACCCTGGCGATTCCCAAAGAGCAGCGCAGCCGGCGCTTTCGTTTGCTGCTGGCCTACAACCTGGGGCGAATTCTCAGTTATGCCACGGCAGGCTTACTGATCGGACTGGCGGGTTGGGCGGTGGCGAACAGTCCGGCGGCGCTGTTCATGCGCGTGCTGGCCGGGCTGTTGCTGATTGCCATGGGTCTGTATCTGGCCGGCTGGTGGAGCGGGCTGACGCGCATTGAAAGTCTTGGACGCGGTCTGTGGCGCTATATCCAGCCCGTCGCCAACCGCTTGTTGCCGGTGTCGAGTTTGCCCCGCGCGCTGCTGCTCGGTGCCTTGTGGGGCTGGCTGCCCTGTGGGCTGGTTTACAGCACGTTGCTGTGGTCGGCGAGTCAGGGCAATGCGCTGGACAGTGCGTTGTTGATGCTTGCATTTGGGCTCGGCACCTGGCCGGTTTTGCTGGCGACGGGGCTTGCCGCTGAGCGGGTCACGGCGCTGTTGCGCAAGCGCAGCGTGCGCATGACCGGTGGTTTGCTGGTGATTCTGTTCGGGATATGGACATTGCCGGGGCCGCATCAGCATTGGCTCATGGGGCATTAGATCGGCGGTGCGGCCTTCGCGAGCAAGCCCGCTCCCACAACACACCGCTCCCCGTTGATGCAAATCAACAGCCCCGTCGCCGCCCCCCGATAGACTCGCCACACTGCCAGCCTATCCGGGGGAATGCCCGCATGCTCGACGCCATTCGTTGGGACTCTGATCTGATCCGCCGCTACGACCTGGCGGGGCCGCGTTACACCTCGTATCCGACGGCCGTGCAATTCCACAGTCAGGTCGGCACCTTCGACCTGTTCCATGCCTTGCGCGACAGCCGCAAGGCCCTACGCCCATTGTCGCTGTATGTGCATGTACCGTTCTGCGCGAACATTTGCTACTACTGCGCCTGCAACAAGGTCATCACCAAGGATCGCGGCCGCGCCCTGCCGTACCTGCAGCGGCTCGAGCAGGAAATCCAGTTGATCGCCTGCCACCTCGACCCGGCACAGAAAGTCGAGCAGTTGCACTTTGGTGGCGGCACGCCGACGTTTCTCAGCCACGACGAACTGCGGCAACTGATGGCGCACCTGCGCAAACATTTCAATCTGCTCGACGACGATTCCGGTGATTACGGCATCGAAATCGACCCGCGCGAAGCCGACTGGTCAACCATGGGCCTGCTGCGCGAACTCGGTTTCAACCGCGTCAGCATCGGCCTGCAAGACCTTGATCCGGCGGTGCAGCGTGCGGTCAATCGCCTGCAAAGCCTGGAAGAAACCCGCGCGGTGATCGACGCCGCACGCACCCTGCAATTTCGCTCAATCAACATCGATCTGATCTACGGTTTGCCCAAGCAGACGCCGGACAACTTCGCCCGCACGGTCGAGGAAGTCATCAGCCTGCAACCGGACCGGCTCTCGGTGTTCAACTACGCGCACTTGCCGGAGCGCTTCATGCCGCAGCGGCGGATCAATGGTCAGGAACTGCCAGCGCCGGCGCAGAAACTCGAGATGCTCGAGCGCACCATCGAGCAACTGACCGCCGCCGGTTACCGCTACATCGGCATGGATCACTTCGCCCTGCCCGACGATGAACTGGCCGTTGCCCAGGAAGAAGAAACCCTGCAACGCAACTTCCAGGGCTACACCACCCACGGCCATTGCGACCTGATTGGCCTGGGCGTTTCGGCGATCAGCCAGATCGGCGACCTGTACTGCCAGAACAGCAGCGACCTCAACGAATACCAGAACACCCTCGCCGCCGCGCAACTGGCGACCAGCCGGGGTCTGGTGTGCAACGCCGATGATCGACTGCGACGCGCCGTGATTCAGCAGTTGATCTGCAATTTCAGCCTGGAATTCGCCGGAATCGAGCAGCAATTCAACATCGATTTTCAGGGTTATTTCGGCGCGCTGTGGCCACAACTGCAGGATATGGCCAGAGACGGCCTGATTGAGCTTGATCGCGAACGGATCGAGGTGTTGCCTGCGGGACGCTTGCTGGTGCGGTCGGTGTGCATGGTGTTCGATGCCTATCTTGAGCAGCAGAACCGCCAGCGTTTTTCCCGGGTGATTTAGTCTTTGGTCAACAGTGAGCCGACTTTCAGGTTCTGGTCTGCGCTCAGGCCCGACTGGTTCATCACTTTCGACAGGGCAAGGTTGGCGGTGATCAGCCCGGTATTCAGCGCGGCGATGGCGCCGCGTAGCGCTGCGACCTTGTTGATCTTTTCTTCGCTGGACAGGCGCTTGTCGGCCATGACCGCTTCGATGCGTGCTTTCTTCTCGATGATGTCCTGATGCAGCTTGCGAATCATCTTCAGCAATTGCTGGATGTTCTCCGGCAAACCGCTTTCGTCGATATCGCGATTCTTGCCGCCGACACCTGCGGATTTCTGGATCGAGGCGCCGGACAGCGACACTTTGACGCCCTCGACCAAAGTCGGGGTTGCCTCGCTCGGGAAATTGTTTGCCCGGTCGTTGTCAGCGGCGGTGTCAGCCACGTCCGGCAATGCCGCAACACCGCTGTTACCGGGGCCCAGCGTAGCAATGGCGTCCATCGAGTCCTTCCTCTGCAAGCGTTCTGATACCGGGTTATCGGCTGTCGGCGCTGCGCCTTTATGGCGGCGGGACAAAGTTGCCACAGGCTGGCCTGAATGTCCTCCCGTGAGTTACCCTTACGCCTTATGTGTGTTTTCCCACAAGGATTTAAGAAATGTCCGAGCCAGTTAAACTGCGCGCTCACAACCAGGCCCATTGCAAGGATTGCAGCCTGGCCCCTCTCTGCCTGCCACTTTCTCTGAATCTGGAAGACATGGATGCGCTGGACGAAATCGTTAAACGCGGCCGCCCGTTGAAAAAAGGCGAGTTCCTGTTCCGCCAGGGCGACACGTTCGATTCCGTTTATGCAGTACGCTCCGGCGCCCTGAAGACCTTCAGCCTGAGCGATACCGGTGAAGAACAACTGACCGGTTTCCACCTGCCGAGCGAACTGGTCGGCCTCTCCGGCATGGACACCGAGAAACACCCGGTTTCCGCCCAGGCGCTGGAAACCACGTCGGTCTGCGAAATCCCCTTCGAACGTCTCGACGAACTGGCCCTGCAACTGCCGCAACTGCGCCGTCAGTTGATGCGCGTGATGAGCCGCGAAATCCGCGACGATCAGCAAATGATGCTGCTGCTGTCGAAGAAAACCGCTGACGAGCGCATAGCGACTTTCCTGGTCAACCTGTCCGCCCGCTTCCGCGCTCGCGGCTTTTCGGCCAACCAGTTCCGCCTGGCCATGTCCCGCAACGAAATCGGTAACTACCTGGGTCTGGCGGTGGAAACCGTGTCTCGGGTTTTCACCCGCTTCCAGCAGAACGAACTGATCGCCGCCGAGGGCAAAGAGATTCATATCCTCGACCCGATCCAGCTCTGCGCGCTGGCCGGTGGCTCCATCGAAGGCTGATCTCGATCCGCGGTTGAGCGAAGCGTTTCAGCCGCGGGTATACTGCGCCGTTTGCAGCCCTGCCAGGACACCTCGACGATGGTCTTCGACTCCTTCGACATCAAATCGCTTATCCGCCCCGTGATCGACTTCCCGAAGCCGGGCGTGATTTTTCGCGACATCACCCCGCTGTTCCAGTCGCCGACGGCCCTGCGCCTGGTGATGGACAGCTTCGCCCACCGTTACGTCGAAGCCGACTTCACCCACATCGGCGCGATGGATGCCCGTGGCTTTCTGATCGGCTCGGTCTTGGCCTATCAGTTGAACAAGCCGCTGGTACTGTTCCGCAAGCAAGGCAAGCTGCCGGCGGACGTGTTGGCCGAAGGTTATGCAACCGAGTACGGCGAAGCGTTCCTCGAAGTCCACGCCGACAGCCTGTGCGAAGGTGACTCGGTGGTGATGTTCGATGACCTGATTGCGACCGGCGGCACGCTGATCGCGGCGGCCAACCTGATTCGCCGCATGGGCGCACGGGTGCATGAGGCGGCGGCGATCATTGATTTGCCTGAGCTGAGTGGGTCGCAGCGCCTGCAAGACATGGGCATTCCTACCTTCTGCCTGACGCAGTTTGCCTTGACCGATAAATAAGTAGCGCCTGTCCGGCCGCTTTCGCGAGCAGGCTCCCACACTTGGAATGCATTCCCCTGTGGGAGCGGGCTTGCTCGCGAAGAGGCCCGCAGCCTCACTACAACACCTAAAGCCCCATCTGCTTGCTGATGATCTCGTTCATCACCTCCCGCGTCCCGCCGCCAATCGACAGAATGCGGTTATCCCGATACAGCCGCTCCACAAGGCTCTCACGCATATAACCGAGCCCGCCGAGAATCTGCACCGCCTCCGTGGTGATCCGGTCCGAGGTGTCCGTGGCAACGTTCTTCGCCATGGAAATCTCCTTGATCACGCTCCGCCCCGCCGCCATTTTCGCCGCTTGCCGGTAGGTGAACTCCCGCGACACCTCCAGCGCCGTCGCCATTTCTGCCAAACGATGCTTGATTACCTGAAACTTGCCAATCGGCTTGCCGAACGCTTCACGCTCACGCGCCCACTTCAGGCTTTCCTCCAGCGCTAGCTGTGCGGTCATGTTGGCCATCAGCGCCAACGCCAGCCGTTCGCTCTGAAAGTTGCCCATGATGCAAGCGAACCCCATGTTCTCGGCACCGATCAGATGGCCTGCAGGCACCCGGCAGTCGTCGAAGAACAATTCCGCCGTGTCCGACGCCCACCAACCCATTTTCTTCAATTGACGGCCCACGGTGAAACCGGGCGTGCCTTTCTCGATCAGCAACAGGCTGATGCCACCAAAACCCGGCGCACCGGTACGCACCGCGACGGTGTAGTAGTCGGCGCGCACGCCGCTGGTGATAAAGGTTTTGCTGCCGCTGACCCGGTAGACATCACCCTCACGCACGGCGCGGGTTTGCAGATTGGCAACGTCGGAACCGCCGCCGGGCTCGGTGACCGCCAGGGCGCTGATCTTCTCGCCGCTGAGCACCTGCGGCACGACGCGGTCGCGCACGTCAGGACGCGCCCATTTGACGATCGGTGGCAGGCCGATATCCAGCGAACCGAGCCCGGCTACCAGACCGCCCGAGCCACAGCGCATCAATTCCTCACTGGCGGCAACCTTGGCGAACAGATCGCCCTCATGGCTGCCACCCAGCGCTTCGGGATAACCGATGCCGAGAATGCCCGCCGCGCCGGCCTTCAGGTACAACTCCCGGGGGAAGCTTTCCGCCTCTTCCCATTGATCGATGTCCGGCAGGATCTCGCGCTCGACGAAACGGCGGACGCTGTCGCGGATCAATTGGTGACTGGGGTCGAAGTATTCCTGAAAGGCAGGCATGGGCGAGCTCCACGGAAGGGTTCGCCGAACTTAACCGAGCGCTTGCTTGGTTTTCAACAAGATTGTGTGGATCAGCTAAACCGAGGTGCGCCATTCGCGAGCAAGCCCGCTCCCACAATGGATTCGTGATCGACACAAAACCAATGTGGGAGCGGGCTTGCTCGCGAAGGCGTCAGTTCAGACACCGCGAATTCAAAGGGAAATCGGTTTACGCCCGGCAAACGAATGCGCCAGCGTGCCGCCATCGACCAGCTCCAGTTCGCCACCCAGCGGCACACCGTGGGCAATGCGCGAAGCGATCAGGCCTTTGTTGTTGAGCAACTGCGCGATGTAATGCGCCGTCGCCTCGCCTTCCACCGTCGGGTTGGTCGCCAAAATGACTTCGCTGAACGTGCCCGCCTCTTCGATCCGCGCCATCAACTGCGGGATGCCAATGGCCTCAGGCCCCAGTCCGTCCAGCGGCGACAAATGCCCCTTGAGCACAAAGTAGCGCCCACGGAACCCGGTCTGCTCGACCGCGTAGACATCCATCGGTCCTTCCACCACGCACAGCAACGTATCATCGCGGCGCGTGTCAGCGCATTGCGGGCACAAATCGTCTTCGGTGAGCGTGCGGCACTGGCGACAGTGACCGACCCCTTCCATGGCCTGGCTCAGGGCCTGGGCCAGACGCAAGCCGCCGCTGCGGTCACGTTCGAGCAACTGCAACGCCATGCGCTGGGCGGTTTTCTGACCGACGCCCGGCAAAGTGCGCAAGGCGTCGATCAGTTGGCGAATCAAAGGGCTGAAGCTCATGGGTAAAAAGTCCGACAAAACAACGAGACGCGGTTTATACCCGCGCCTCCGGCCAGCGTCAAATACTCAGTCTGTGGCGACCTTCACCACCAGTTTGCCGAAGTTGCGCCCCTCCAGCAGCCCGATAAACGCCTCGGGTGCCTGTTCCAGCCCTTCGACCACGTCCTCACGGAATTTCACCTTGCCGTCGCGCACCCACGGCACCATGTGGCTGACGAACTCCGGCTGACGATCACCGTAATCATCGAAGACGATAAAGCCCTGAATCCGCACACGCTTGGTCAACAGTGTGCGCTGCAGCAGCGGCAGGCGGTCAGGGCCTTGCGGCGCTTCGGAGGCATTGTAACCGGCGATCAGGCCGCACAGCGGAATGCGCGCCTTGGGATTGAGCAGCGGCACCACGGCGTCGAACACATGACCGCCGACGTTCTCGTAATAGATGTCGATGCCATCGGGGCAGGCCTTGGCCAGTTGCTCGGCGAAATCGGGCGCCTTGTGGTCGATGCAGGCGTCAAAACCCAGCTCTTGGACCACGTACTTGCACTTCTCGGCACCGCCGGCCACGCCAACCGCGCGCAGGCCTTTGATCTTGGCCACTTGCCCGACCACCGAACCGACCGCCCCGGAAGCGGCAGCCACCACCAATGTTTCGCCCTTTTTCGGCTGGCCGATGTCCATCAGCCCCATGTATGCGGTCATCCCCGGCATGCCCAGCACGCCCAGGGCCATCGACGGGCTCGGCAACCCTGACGGGATCGGGATGATGTTGCGCCCGTCGGTGATGCTGTGGCTCTGCCATCCGGTGGCGCCGACCACCAGATCGCCCTTATGAAACTTCGGATGACGCGAATCTTCGACGCGGCTGACAGCACCACCGGTCATCACTTCGCCGATTTGTACCGGCGCGGCGTAGGACGGTGCGTCACTCATGCGTCCGCGCATATAGGGATCGAGGGACAGGTACAGGGTTTTCAGCAGCACTTCACCGTCCTGCAGATCCGGCAGTGCTTCGCGTTCGAGGCGGAAGTTCTCCGGGGTCGGCGCGCCAACCGGACGCGAGGCAAGGACGAAGCGTTGGTTGAGCGTGAGAGGGTCGGACATGTCAGCGTCTCCTGTGAAGGGTGAATTCAGCGGGTATAGGGAGCAGACCGTTGAGGCTTTTGCGCGTTCGATGTTTATTCAGTTATACCGAGGTGAGTTCATTCGCGAGCAGGCTCGCTCCCACAGGGGAATGCATGCCTTTGTGGGAGCGAGCTTGCTCGCGAAGGCGCCCGCATCTGCAACGCAAATTCACCAGCCAAAAACAGAAATGCCAGGCGCAATGCCTGGCATTTTGTGTAGCTCATCTGCTGCCGGACGGCGAATCAGAATGGCAGTTTCATACCCGCTGGCAGGTTCATGCCGGCGGTCATGTTGCCCATTTTGTCCTGGCTGTTCTTTTCGATCTTGCGCACAGCATCGTTGACGGCGGAGGCGATGACCGCTTCCAGCATTTCCTTGTCATCTTCGCTCATGCCTTCGACCAGGCTTGGGTCGATGCTGACGCTTTTCACGTCATGACGACCGGTCATCACCACGGTGACCATATCGCCGCCGGCCTTGCCGGTGACTTCGGCGTTGGCCAGTTCTTCCTGCATCTTGGCCATTTTTTCCTGCATCTGCTGCGCCTGCTTCATCAGGCCGGCCATGCCACCTTTCATCATGGTAATCACCTCAAAAGTACTTGGATCAAAACAGCGCCCGGCCTGCGAGACCGGGCACCTTCAGTTATTAGCCCTGAGCGACCAAGGCGTCGACAGGTTCAATAGTATCGTGTCGCACCACCGCGCCGAACTGCTGAACCATCTGCTGGATGAACGGATCGCCGTGGATCGACTCTTCCGCTTCGCGCTGACGGTTGGCACGGCGACGGGACGCGGCCTGGGCCGGTGTTTCCTGCTCGGGCTTGATCAGCTCGATGGTCAGGGTCAGCGTGCGACCGTGGAACTGGTTCAACGCATCGTTCAGGCGACGCTGTTGCGTGGCGTTGAACAGTGCGCTGTGCGCAGGATCGAGGTGCATCAGCCAATGGTCGCCGTCGACGGCAATCAACGTGCAGTTGGCGGCAATGCTGCCGGTCATGCCGGAAATCGGCAGTTTCGGGAACAGTTCCAGCCATTGCAGGGCCAGACCGGTGGCCGGCGCGGCAGCAGGTTCGGGTTCGGGCTCTGGCGCGGGCTCGGCGGCGTGTTCGCTGGCCAGTTCGTCGAGGTAGCTGTAGGCCGAATCGATGTCCGGCTCGATGTAATCCTCATCCAGCGGCGGCTCGTCGTCCAGGTCCATGCCCGGTGTGGCGGCATCGACATCGGCGACCGATGGCTCGGGAATCGGCGCGGCGGCCCACTCCGGCGCATCCGGCACAACGCTGTCCGGGGTCGGCAGCGGCATCGGCGGCAACTCGGGCTGCTCGCCAGCGGTTTCCAGCACTGGCTCGACGGCCGGTTGCTGCACGGGCTCGGGCTCGGGTTCTACCGGATCGTTCCACGGCAGATCGACGGCGTCTTCAGCCACGACAGGCGCAGGCTCAGGGGCTGGCGCAACCTCTGGCTCGGCAGCCGTAGCAGCCGGAGCAACCGGAGCAGCCGGGGTAGGCTCGGGAGCCGCCGCAGGGGCTGCAACCGGCGCCGGCGCAACAGCCGCAGCGACTACCGGCGCAGGCTTGGGCGCGACAGCCACTGAGTTTGCGGAATCAACTGTGGCCTGGCTGATCCCCACTGGCTTTAGCGGTTGCCTCGGGGCGTCCGCGGTGTCGGCGGGACGGAAGGCCAGCATCCGCAGCAACACCATTTCGAAGCCGCCGCGCGGGTCCGGTGCCAGCGGCAAGTCACGGCGACCGATCAGGCCCATCTGGTAATAGAACTGCACATCTTCGGCGGGCAAGGCCTGCGCCAGCGCCAACACGCGGTCGCGGTCGCCATGGCCGTTGTCGACACCTTCCGGCAACGCCTGAGCGATGGCCACACGGTGCAACACGTTGAGAATTTCCGAGAGCACGCCGTTCCAGTCCGGGCCTTGCTCGGCCAGGTGACGCACGCCTTCGAGCAGCGCCTTGGCGTCGCCTTCGATCAACGCATGCAGCACGTCATAGACCTGGCCGTGATCGAGCGTGCCGAGCATCGCCCGCACATCGGTGGCCAGGACCTTGCCTTCACCGAAGGCAATGGCCTGATCGGTCAGGCTCATGGCGTCACGCATCGAACCGTCAGCGGCGCGACCCAGCAGCCACAGCGCATCGTCTTCGAACGGCACGTTTTCGGCGCTGAGAACGTGGGTCAAATGCTCGACCACACGTTCCGGCGTCATGTTCTTCAGGGAGAACTGCAGGCAGCGCGACAGAATCGTTGCCGGAAGTTTCTGCGGATCAGTGGTCGCCAGGATGAACTTGACGTAAGGCGGCGGCTCTTCGAGGGTTTTCAGCAGCGCATTGAAGGAATGGCTGGAGAGCATGTGCACTTCGTCGATCAGGTAGACCTTGAAGCGCCCACGGCTTGGGGCGTACTGCACGTTGTCGAGCAGTTCGCGGGTGTCTTCGACCTTGGTCCGGCTCGCGGCGTCGATCTCGATCAGGTCGACGAAGCGGCCCTCGTCGATTTCACGGCACACCGAGCACTCGCCGCAGGGGCTGGAAGTGATGCCTGTTTCACAGTTCAGGCATTTGGCAATGATTCGCGCAATCGTGGTCTTACCGACCCCGCGCGTACCAGTGAACAAATACGCGTGGTGCAGCCGCTGGCTGTCCAAGGCATTGATCAGAGCCTTGAGCACATGGGTCTGGCCGACCATTTCGCGGAACGAGCGCGGACGCCATTTACGTGCAAGAACCTGATAACTCATCGAAAACCGTCGCAGCGAAGGAAGCAGAAGCGGCTAATGCTAGCGGAGCAAGGGCAAAATTGCATCCGGTGTGCTCTTCAATTCTGGCTAAGCTGCATGAGCAGGGGCTTTTATCGGCTCAGGATGGGGAATTACCGGAGCGATTATGCGGTGGGCCGTGGGGGCATTGCTGGGGATCAGCCTGAGTGTGGCGTCATCTGAACGACCGCTGCGCTTCGCCCTGCCCGACAGCTGGGCGATGCCGATGGTGCAGTTTGAACGCGGCCGCCCGACCCAGGGCATCCTCTACGACCTGATGCTCAGCCTGGCCACGCAGGTAGGCGCTCCGGCCGAATTTAGCGTCCTGCCCCGCGCCCGCGTGCAAAGCTCGATGGAGCACGGCGAGATCGATGTGCGCTGCTATGCCGCGCAGTCGTGGTTGCCGAATCAGTCCGGTGATTACATCTGGAGCCTGCCACTGCTGTTCCAGCGCGACCTGCTGGTAAGCCGCAAGGACCAACCCACCCGCGCCGACCCCGCGCACCTGCCCCGCCAATCCGTCGGCACTGTTCTTGGCTACACCTACCCTACTCTGCAACCACTGTTCGATGCAGACCGACTGCAACGCGAAGACGCACGCAATCAGGAACAGGTGCTGGAGAAACTGCTGGCCGGGCGCTATCGCTATGCGGTAAGCAATCAGTGGACGCTGGACTGGTTTAACCAGCGCTTGATGCCTGAAAAGCAGTTGCAAGGGGTGGCGGTGTTGCAGGAGCAGAAGGTCGGCTGCTATGTGAGGAATGATCCGAGGGTGCCGGTGCAGCGAATCTTGCGCACGTTGCTGCGGATGAAAATGTCGGGGGAGATTGATGAGATTATCCGGCTTTACACCGGGTCCTCTGAAGCGACCCCATAGCCCCTGTGGGAGCGAGCCTGCTCGCGAAAGCGGTGTCTCAGTCAACTCATCTCTGGCAGGTCTGAGGCCTTCGCGAGCAGGCTCGCTCCCACAGTTAACTCAGGGCGCTGGCCGAATCGCAGGCACAAAAAAACCGCAGTGGGCGAAACCCATGCAGTTCTGGCTGAAGCGTTCGATTGTTCGTTAAGGTGGCAACCCCACCAGCCACACCCCGGCACACAATGTTCCCGCTGTGGCTGCTGCCTTCCGGCTCTGACCAGGTTCACGGGTAATCGTTGCGGGGGGACCGATGGGGTCACCATAACGACGCTTGCCTGTCGGCGAGCCGCGCCATTGTACCTATCTGAGACGAAGTTACAACCGTTCCGTCCAGATAAAAAATATGAACGGGTTCAAGGACATAAAGATCGCAGCCTGCGACAGCTCCTACAGGGCCAGCACCTCGTCCGCTTTGCCACCCGCCTGCTGGATCACCAGATGAATGAAATGCAGCTTGGCAATCGCCGGCGCCGGCAGTACGAACGGGTAGAAATCCGGCTGCCCCATGCTGCGTGACAATTCATTGAGCATGCCGGCCAGCTCGATCCACGCGTTGACGAATGACAGGAACGCCTCACCACCGGGATGCTCCGGGTCGTACAGCGTGCTGGTCGGAAATGGCTGGTAGTCGAAATCCATTTCCCGCGCACTCATGCCGAAACCCAGGGCGGTGTCGACCGCATCCATCATGTGCAGGTAATGCGCCCAGGTTTCCGCCCAGTCTTCCCAAGGATGCATGGTGGCGTAAGCGCTGACGTAGTGCTGCGGCCAGTCCAGCGGCGCACCTTGCTGGTAATGACGGTCGAGCGCCTCGGTATAACTGGCGCGCTCGTCGCCGAACAGGCTGCGAAATGAGTCGAGCCACGGGCCATTGGCGATCAAGCGATCCCAGTAGTAATGCCCGACCTCATGCCGAAAATGCCCGAGCAGCGTGCGATACGGCTCGTGCATTTGCGCCCTGACCCGCTCGCGGTGGACGTCGTCGGCTTCTTTGATGTCGAGGGTGATCAGACCGTTGGCATGGCCGGTCATTGGTACATTGCCTTCGAGGTCGACACCGATGAAATCGAACGCCAGACCGGTGTCTTCATCGACCGTTTTCGCAATCACGGGCAGGCCGAGGGTGATCAGTTGCGCCACCAGCCGACGCTTGGCGATTTCGACCTTGCGCCAGCGTTCGGGGTTCTCCGGGACGGACAGGTCGGGAATGGTGCGATTGAGGCTGCAGGCGATACACAGGCTGTCGTGATCGTTGGCCGGCAGCAGCCAGTTGCACGCGGCAGCGGTGTCGAGGTTGGCGCAACGACGGAACAGCCCGGCCTCCGGATCGGCATCCAGCGCCCAGGTGCCCTCATACGGCCCCGGTTGCAGCGACGTCAGGCGACTTTCTTCGGGCTGATAGCCAAGCAATGCGTTGCAAGCCAGGCACTGACTGTTGCGCAAGAACAGCGACTGGCCGCAGCGGCACGGCCAGACTTTGCTATTGCGTGAAGATTCGCCCAAGAATGGCGCGATGATGCGAGAACTGAGCTGCTCGAAAAAACGGTGCATGGCGATCTCTCCTTGGGGCTAGCCAAGACTAGATCATTCTGGCGCGATGATCGTTCCAACGCTCTGCGTGGGAACGATCAGTTCAGACAGAGATGCCATGGGTTTTGAGGAAGGCGATGAAGATTTCTTCGTCCATCACTTTCACGCCCAGCTCATTGGCCTTGGTCAGTTTGGAACCGGCGCCGGGACCGGCGACCACGCAATGAGTTTTTGCCGAGACGGAACCCGCGACTTTCGCGCCCAGACGTTCCAGATGCTCTTTCGCCACATCACGGCTCATCAACTCAACCTTGCCGGTCAGCACCCAGGTCTCGCCGGACAGCGGCAAGCCTTCGACGACTTTCTTCTCGCTGTGCCAGTGCATGCCGAAATCGCGCAGTTGCTTTTCCGATGCCTCCGCCAGTTGCCGATTCTCTGGAACAGCAAAAAACTCGCGAACCGAATTGGCCTGCTTTTCCGGCAAGGCCTGACGCATGTCGAGCCAATCAGCGTTCATCACCGCGTCGAGCGAACCAAACTTGTCCGCCAGTTTCTGCGCGCCGCCGGGGCCAACTGAAGGAATGTGCAGCTTGTCGAGGAAACCACCCAGCGTGGTGCTGGCCGCGAACTCCGCCCCCAACTCACCCTGATCCTGAATCTGCAAACCATGCCCCAACAGCTCAGCAATCACCTGCTGATTGTGTGCATCTTCAAAGAAGCTGTGAATCTCGTGCGCCACTTCCAGCCCGACATCCGGCAGGTAGGTCAGCACTTGCGGCAGCGCTTGCTGCACACGCTCCAGCGAACCCAGCGAGCGCGCCAGCACCTTGGCCGTCTCTTCGCCGACATCGGGAATGCCCAGCGCGTAGATGAAGCGCGCCAGCCCCGGCTTCTTGCTGTCTTCGATGGCCGCCAGCAACTTGTTGCTCGACACCTCGGCGAAACCTTCCAGATCGACGATGTCGTCGAACTTGAGCGCATACAGATCGGCCGGCGAACTGACCAGACCTTCATCAACCAACTGCTCGACGCTCTTGTCGCCCAGCCCTTCGATGTCCATCGCCCGGCGCGACACGAAGTGAATGATCGCCTGCTTCAGTTGCGCGCCACAGGCCAGGCGCCCGACGCAGCGATACACCGCGCCTTCGCTGACCGTTTCCTTGCCCTTGCTGCGCTTGATCAGTTGCGTGCGCTCGACGTGGGAACCGCAGACCGGGCAGCTCTCGGGGATCTGCACCGCGCGCGCGTTTTCCGGGCGACGGTCCATGACCACTTGCACCACTTGCGGGATCACGTCACCGGCACGGCGGATGATCACGGTGTCGCCGATCATCAAGCCCAGACGCGCGACTTCGTCCATGTTGTGCAGCGTTGCGTTGGCGACGGTCACGCCAGCCACCTTGACCGGTTTCAGACGTGCGACTGGCGTGACAGCACCGGTACGACCGACCTGGAATTCCACGTCGAGCAATTCGGTGAGTTCTTCCATCGCCGGGAATTTATGTGCGATTGCCCAGCGCGGTTCGCGGGCGCGGAAACCCAGCTCACGCTGGTCGGCAATGCTGTTGACCTTGAACACCACGCCGTCGATTTCATAAGCCAGATCGTTACGACGGGCGCCGATGTCTCGGTAGTAGTCAAGGCATTCGTCGATGCCTTTGGCCAGTTTCAGTTCGTGGCTGATCGGCATGCCCCACTTCTGCAACTGCTTGAGGTTGCCGAAGTGGGTGTCGGAAATATCGTGGGAGACCTGACCGATGCCATAGCAGCAGAATTCCAGCGGACGGTTGGCGGTGATCTTCGAATCCAGCTGACGCAAACTGCCAGCGGCAGCGTTGCGCGGATTGGCGAAAGTCTTGCCACCGACTTCCAGTTGCGAAGCGTTGAGACGCTCGAAACCGGCTTTGGACATGAACACTTCACCGCGCACTTCCAGGGTCGCTGGCCAGCCTTCGCCGTGCAGCTTCAGCGGGATGTTGCGCACGGTGCGCACGTTGACGCTGATGTCTTCGCCGGTAGTACCGTCGCCGCGTGTGGCGCCGCGCACCAATACACCGTTCTCATACCGCAGGCTGACCGCCAGGCCATCGAGCTTCGGTTCGCAGCTGTATTCCACTGCCGCGCCACCGCCGAACAGATCCCCGGCGGGGATATCCAGACCTTCGGTGACGCGGCGATCAAACTCGCGCATGTCGGTTTCTTCGAAGGCGTTGCCGAGGCTGAGCATCGGCATTTCGTGACGCACCTGGGTGAACGCGGTGAGCGCCACGCTGCCGACCCGCTGGGTCGGCGAGTCGCTGGTGATCAGTTCCGGGTTGGCCGCTTCCAGCGCCTTGAGCTCATGGAACAACCGGTCGTACTCGGCGTCCGGAATGCTCGGCTCGTCGAGAACGTGGTAACGGTAGTTGTGCTGATCGAGCTCAGCACGCAGCTCTTGAATGCGGTTTTTGGCGGCGGTCATGGGTGTTCTCTCATAAAGCAAAAGAGCAGCCGAGGCTGCTCAATCTATATTGCCGACTGCCTCTTATACCGAGGCAATCTTTTCAATCAACGTTTCTGGGTCAAGGCGCGACGTTCGAATTCAACGATGCGCTGACGGTAGTGCTCGATGGTCTGCGCGGTCAGAACACTGCGCTGGTCATCTTTCAGTTCGCCGTTCAGTTCCTGCGACAGCTTGCGAGCTGCGGCCACCATCACGTCGAAGGCTTGCTTCGGATGACGCGGGCCTGGCAGGCCAAGGAAGAAGCTCACCGCCGGGGTGCTGAAATGGTCAATGTCGTCCAGATCGAAGATCCCCGGTTTGACCGCATTGGCCATCGAGAACAGCACTTCACCGTTGCCGGCCATGCTTTCGTGACGGTGGAAAATATCCATCTCGCCAAAACGCAGACCACTTTCCAGAATGTTCTGCAGCAGCGCCGGGCCTTTGAAGCCGGCAGCGTCACGGCAGATCACACTGATCACCAACACTTCTTCCGCTTGTGGCTGGTCTTTGTCGACCACCGCCGGCGAAGGCTTGGCATCTTCAACGAAATCGCCGTCACGGCTGCTGAAGCTCGGGCCGCCGTCCAGATCCAGGTCGAGGTTCAGGTCGCCCTGAGCCGGGCCATTGCTGCCACGCTTGCCACGTTTCGAACCGGATTCGCGAGGCTCGCGTGCTTCGCGGGCCGGCATGCTCACCGACGGCAGATCGTGTTCGTCCAGCTGTGGCTCTTTATGCGTGTCGAGCACGCGGGCCGGGCCCAACAGCTCCGCGCTGGTGTCCTCGTCCGGCAGGTTGGACAGACTTCGGTCAAGACGGAATTTCAGTTTTCCCTTGCCGCCGCGCATACGGCGCCAGCCATCGAAAAGAATACCGGCTATCACAATGATGCCGATGACGATCAGCCACTCGCGCAGACCGATTTCCATGTAATCCCGTGCCTCTATAAAAAATGCTGAAAAATAAGGGGTTTACATTGTGCAAACCGCTTTAAAACGTGGCGCCAACTCTATGTTCTGACAGGCGTTTTGCCCACGTATACGAAAAATTGACATTAAACTAGCACGATCAAAGGCTTCGCAGCTACAAGCTTTAAGCTCCAAGCCACAAGCCGTCCACTTGCAGCTTGGAGCTTGTAACCTGCAGCTGCGCCGCTAGGCGTCCACCATCGCCATCGCCTCCTCGACATCCACGGCTACCAGTCGCGAGCAACCCGGTTCATGCATCGTCACGCCCATCAACTGCTCGGCCATTTCCATGGCGATCTTGTTGTGGGTGATATAGATGAACTGCACGGTCTGCGACATCTCTTTGACCAAGCGTGCGTAGCGTCCAACGTTAGCGTCATCCAGTGGTGCGTCAACTTCATCTAGCATGCAGAACGGCGCCGGGTTCAACTTGAAGATGGCAAACACCAGCGCCAGCGCGGTCAGGGCTTTTTCCCCGCCTGAGAGCAAATGGATGGTGCTGTTCTTCTTCCCTGGCGGCTGCGCCATGATCGTTACCCCTGTATCGAGTAGATCTTCGCCCGTCAGTTCCAAATACGCGCGCCCGCCACCGAAAACTTTTGGAAAAAGTGCCTGTAAACCGCCGTTGATCTGATCAAAGGTATCTTTGAAACGGTTACGGGTTTCCTTGTCGATCTTGCGGATAACGTTCTCGAGGGTCTCCAGCGCTTCAACCAGATCGGCGTCCTGGGCATCCAGATAACGTTTACGCTCGGACTGTTGCGTGTATTCGTCGATGGCCGCGAGGTTGATCGCGCCCAGGCGCTGAATCCGCGCATTGATGCGTTCGAGTTCTTCTTCGGCTTCGCGTTCACTGGCTTGTGCGGTCAATGTCGCAAGGACGCCGTTGAGATCGTAGCCGTCTTCCAGCAATTGATCCTGCAAAGCCTTGCGTCGCACCGTCAGCGCTTGCCATTCCATACGCTGCTGTTCGAGCTGGCCACGAATCAACTGCGATTGCTGTTCAGCCTGGGTCCGGCGTTTTTCTGCATCGCGCAGTTCACGGTCGGCGTCTTCCAAAGCGATCTGCGCGGTCTTGAGTTCTTCGTCAACGGTCATGCGCTTGTCGAGCAACTCTTCGAGTTTCAGGCGCAGCTCTTCCAGCGGCGCTTCGCCCTCCTCCAGATTCAGACTCAACTGTTCGCGCTTTTCGGTCAGGCGCTCGGCCTGCATTTGCAGACGCTCGAGCGCCTGACGCGTGGAGTCGTGCTGCGCGCGCAACGAGCCCAGACGCACGGCCAATTGATGGGCGTGGTCCTTGTGTTGCCGCGCCTCCTGCCGCACACGGTCGAGGCGTTCGCGCAGACTGTCACGCTGGGCCAGCAGCAACTCGCGCTGCTCAGTGTCCAGCGCCATCGCATCCAGCGCTTCCTGCAATTGCATGCGCGCTTCGCCGATTTGTTCGTGCTCCAGCTCGCGTTGCTCGCCGAGTTCGACCAGTTCTTCATCGAGACGCGTGCGACGCAACGTCAGTTGCTCGGCCTTGGCTTTGCCGGCGGACAACTGGGCTTTCAGTTCGCCTTGCTGGCGCGCTTCGTCCTGCAGCAAACGACGCAAGTGCTCACGGCCGTTTTCCTGCTGACGCTGTTGCGCGCGCAGGGTTTGCAAACGGGTTTCCATGGCCTCGACCGTGGCTTCCTTTTCTTCGCGCTCAAGGTGCAGCGCTTCGATTTCCTGGCCCCGGGCGAGCATGCCGCTTTCCGCTTCGCTCGCGCGTCGCACACGTAAAAAGTGCCGCCCGACCCAGTATCCGTCGCGGCTGATCAGGCTCTCGCCAGCGCTCAATTGCCCGCGCAAAGCCAAGGCCTGCTCGAGGCTGTCGACCGGCTTGACCTGACCCAGCCATGGCGACAGATCGATCTGTGCGTCAACCTTGTCGAGCAAACTGCCCGCGATGCGCACGCCATCGCTGGCCGGGCTGAGCAGGCGCAGATCGCCCTGGGTGAATCCGGACAAATCGAAGCCGCTGAAATCGTCGACCAACACCGCTTGCAGGTCGGCGCCGAGCACGGTTTCCACCGCCAGTTCCCACCCGGCCTCGACCTTCAACCCTTCGGCCAGACGCGGACGCTCGGCGAGGTTGTGTTCCTTCAGCCACTCGGCAGTGCCGGTGCCCGGATCGAGCGCAGCTTGTTGCAACGCTTCAAGGGACGCCAGGCGGCCGTTGAGGCGTTGCAAATCGCCCTGGGCCTGTTGCTGCGCGGTCAGCGCTTGCTGCAGCTCCTGGCGCAGCTGCTCAAGTTTTTCGACCTGGGCTTCTTCACTGGTCTGCAAATCTTCGAGGGTCGCTTCGGACTCGGCGAGCTGCTCGTTGAGTTCCATGATCGCCGCGTCTTCCGGATCAGCCGAGAGCAACGCGCGTTCCTCACCCAGACGCTTTTGCCGGTCAGCGAGACGTTCCATGCTGGTTTCCAGCTGCTGGATGCGCGACTGCTGCACTTCGGCCTGACGACGCGGCTCGGCGGCGGTGAGGTTGAAGGCGTCCCACTGCTCCTGCCAGCCGTGCATGACGCTTTCGGAATCTTCCAGCGCGGCGGCGGCTTCTTCGGCGGCAGCGCTGGTGACTTCCTGCTCGGGGGTGAGCATGTCCAGCTCTTCGCCGAGGGTCAGCAGCAACGTGCGGTCGTGGCCCAGATGGGATTCGGTTTCCAGACGTGCGCGTTCGGCCTCTTTCAAGTCGTCCTGCAACTGGCGCAGACGTTGCTGGCCGTGCTGGATGCTCTGCTCGACCCGAGCGATGTCGCCGCCGACCGAATAGAAGCGCCCCTGCACCAGATTGAAGCGCTCGGACAGATCATGGTGCCCGTCGCGCAAGCGTTCGATGGCCGCATCGGCATTGCGCTGTTCAGCGACCAATGCTTCGAAACTGATTTCCTGGGTGCCGATGATCGACTCGCGCTGGCCCACCTGATCGTTGAGATCCTGCCAGCGCAGGGCCGACAGTTGCGCCTTGAGCTGACGCTCCTCGGCTTTGAATTCCTGATACTTCCTGGCGGCCTCGGCCTGGCGGTGCAAGCGTTCGAGCTGACGCTCCAGCTCTTCGCGCAGGTCGGTCAGACGCGCGAGGTTCTCGTGGGTGCGGCGGATGCGGTTTTCGGTCTCGCGGCGGCGCTCTTTGTATTTGGAGATACCGGCGGCTTCTTCGATGAAGTTGCGCAGGTCTTCCGGTTTGGATTCGATCAGCTTGGAAATCATCCCCTGCTCGATGATCGAATAACTGCGCGGGCCGAGACCGGTGCCGAGGAAGATATCGGTAATGTCGCGACGCCGGCATTTGGTGCCGTTGAGATAATAAGTGGTCTGGCTGTCGCGGGTCACTTTGCGGCGGATAGAGATTTCCGCGTAGGCGGCGTATTCGCCGAGCAAGGTGCCGTCGGAGTTGTCGAAGACCAGCTCGATGCTGGCCTGACTCACCGGTTTGCGGCTGGTCGAGCCGTTGAAGATGACGTCGGTCATCGACTCGCCACGCAGGTTTTTTGCCGAGCTCTCGCCCATCACCCAGCGGACGGCGTCGATGATGTTCGACTTGCCGCAACCGTTCGGCCCGACGACCGCCGCCATGTTACTGGGGAAGTTCACCGTGGTCGGGTCGACGAAGGATTTGAATCCCGCCAGTTTGATGCACTTGAGCCGCACGCTTAGGCAACCGTCAGCGCGGCGACCACCAGATCGCAGCTGCGCTGGGCGTAGGCCGTCAGCACGATGCGGATCTGCGGCAAATCACGGGCGAGCACGGCGGCGAGCAGGCGTTCGAACAGTTCGAGGAACTCGCTCATTTCCGCCTTGCGCTGTTCGAGGGCGAGGAAGTACGCGCGGCTCATGGCCGGCTGCAGGTTCTCAACGGTCTCTTGCAGGTACGGGTTGTTGGCGAATGGATAGGCGGCGCGCATCACGGCGAAGCTGTCGTCGACGAAGCTGCGGATGTCCTGACGCTCGTAGCTGGCGGTCAGGCGCTGCTGGATCTGCACGAACGGCGCCATGTCCGACTGCATCTGCCAGCCGTTAGCCACCGAGTTGCCGAGCAGGATGTACAACTCGCTCATCAGCGTGCACAGGCTCTGCACCTTGTGCGGCGTCAGTTCGGTGACGTGGGCGCCACGACGCGGCAGGATCGCGATCAGGTGGCGGCGTTCGAGGATCAGCAAGGCTTCGCGGACCGAACCGCGGCTGACATTGAGTGCCAGCGTGACCTTTTGTTCCTGGATGCGCTCTCCCGGCTTCATTTCGCCACGAATGATGCGTTCGGCGAGGTGGTGAGCGATTTGCTCGGCGAGGCTGTCCGGCGCCTTGAACGTCATGGTTGTCCTTCAAACTCTATCGATCTGCACAAGCGGCGCAGTGTAGCGCAAATGCGGGCTCATGGCGGAGTGCCCACTCAGCGGTTTTTGGCACGATTCCCGCAAAAAAGCAGGGTGACCGATGAGGGTCAATACTGAATAGACACGTTGTTGATCGACGAAATGCATTTTCCTGACCTTTAAGTCAGAAAACCATTGACCGAAAAGTCAGACCTGCTAAATTCGGCTCAAGTCGGTTAACAACAATAATGAGTCTGCGAGGCCTTCCGTGATCCAGTTTTTACTTAACCAGGAACTCCGTAGCGAGCACGCCCTGGACCCGAATCTGACTGTGCTCAATTACCTGCGTGAACACGTCGGTAAATCGGGCACCAAAGAAGGTTGCGCCAGCGGTGACTGCGGCGCCTGCACCGTGGTGGTCGGCGAGTTGCAAACGGATGACGCGGGCCGCGAGCACATTCGCTATCGCAGCCTCAATTCGTGCCTGACCTTTGTTTCGTCGCTGCACGGCAAACAACTGATCAGCGTTGAAGACCTCAAGCACAAAGGCGAACTGCACAGCGTGCAAAAAGCCATGGTCGAATGCCACGGCTCGCAGTGCGGTTTCTGCACCCCCGGTTTCGTCATGTCGCTGTTCGCCCTGCAAAAGAACAGCGATGAGCCCGATCACGCCAAGGCCCACGAAGCGCTGGCCGGCAACCTCTGTCGCTGCACCGGCTACCGGCCGATTCTGGCGGCTGCCGAGCAATCGTGCTGCGGCAAGCAACCGGATCAGTTCGATGCCCGTGAAGCAGAAACCATCGCGCGCCTCAAAGCCATTGCCCCGACTGATATCGGCGAACTCAACAGCGGCGACAAGCGCTGCCTGGTGCCGCTGACCGTTGCCGATCTGGCCGACCTCTACGATGCTTACCCACAAGCGCGCCTGCTCGCCGGCGGTACTGACCTGGCGCTGGAAGTCACGCAATTCCACCGCACCCTGCCGGTGATGATCTACGTGGGCAACGTCGCTGAGCTCAAGCGCATCGAAACCTTCGAAGACCGTAT
This sequence comes from Pseudomonas sp. EA_5y_Pfl2_R50, assembly GCF_963970475.1. Taxonomy (NCBI): domain Bacteria; kingdom Pseudomonadati; phylum Pseudomonadota; class Gammaproteobacteria; order Pseudomonadales; family Pseudomonadaceae; genus Pseudomonas; species Pseudomonas sp. EA_5y_Pfl2_R50. The sequence goes on from NZ_CAXAPT010000001.1 coordinate 720,596, forward strand.
CGAAATCGGCGCCGCCACCGCCCTCTCCGACTGCTACGAAGCGCTGAACGCCGAGTACCCGGACTTCGGCGAACTGCTGCACCGCTTCGCCTCTCTGCAAATCCGCAACCAGGGCACCCTCGGCGGCAACATCGGCAACGCCTCGCCCATCGGTGACTCGCCACCGCTGCTGATCGCCCTCGGTGCGCAAGTGGTGCTGTGCAAAGGCGACACCCGCCGCACCCTGAACCTGGAAGATTACTTCATCGACTACAAGGTCACCGCCCGTCAGGAAAGTGAATTCATCGAGAAGATCATCGTCCCGCGCGCCAGCGCCGAGCAGTTGTTCCGCGCCTACAAAGTCTCCAAGCGTCTGGACGACGACATCTCCGCCGTCTGCGCCGCCTTCAACCTGCGCGTCGAAAATGGCGTGATCACCGATGCGCGCATGGCCTTCGGCGGCATGGCCGCGATCCCGAAACGCGCAGCCCACTGTGAAGCCGCGCTGATCGGTGCGCCGTTCACCAACGCCGCAGTCGAACGTGCCTGCGCGGCGCTGGCCGAAGATTTCACACCGCTCTCGGATTTCCGCGCCAGCAAGGAATATCGCCTGCTCAGCGCGCAGAACCTGCTGCGCAAATACTTCATCGAACTGCAAACACCGCACATCGAGACTCGGGTGACCGCTTATGTCTAACCATCACGGCGTAGAGAAAACTCAAGCTGAACTGGCTGAATTGTTCGCCAGGGATCTGACCTCCGGGGTCGGCCGCAGCGTCAAGCACGACAGCGCCGCCAAACACGTGTCCGGTGAAGCGCAGTACATCGATGATCGTCTGGAATTTCCGAACCAGTTGCATCTGTACGCACGCCTGTCGGACCGCGCCCACGCGAAAATCATCAGCATCGACACCTCGCCGTGCTACGCCTTCGAAGGCGTGCGCATCGCCATCACCCACGAAGACGTGCCGGGCCTCAAAGACATCGGCCCGCTGATGCCGGGCGATCCGTTGCTGGCGATTGATGACGTGCAGTTCGTCGGTCAACCGGTGCTCGCCGTGGCCGCAAAAGACCTGGAAACCGCGCGCAAGGCCGCCATGGCCGCGATCATCGAATACGAAGATCTCGAGCCGGTGCTGGACGTGGTCGAGGCGCTGCGCAAACGCCATTTCGTGCTCGACAGCCACACTCACCAGCGCGGTGATTCGGCCTGCGCACTGGCGACCGCCGAACACCGCATTCAAGGCACGCTGCACATCGGCGGTCAGGAACACTTTTACCTGGAGACGCAAATCTCCTCGGTCATGCCGACCGAAGACGGCGGCATGATCGTCTACTGCTCGACGCAAAACCCGACCGAAGTGCAGAAACTGGTCGCCGAAGTGCTCGACGTGTCGATGAACAAGATCGTCGTCGACATGCGCCGCATGGGCGGTGGTTTCGGCGGCAAGGAAACCCAGGCCGCCAGCCCGGCGTGCCTCTGCGCCGTGGTTGCGCACCTCACCGGCCAGCCGACCAAGATGCGCCTGCCGCGCGTCGAAGACATGCTGATGACCGGCAAGCGTCACCCGTTCTACGTCGAGTACGACGTCGGCTTCGACAGCACCGGGCGCCTGCACGGGATCAACATGGACCTGGCCGGCAACTGCGGCTGTTCGCCGGACTTGTCCGCTTCGATTGTTGACCGGGCGATGTTCCACTCGGACAACTCGTACTACCTGGGCGACGCGACCATCAACGGTCATCGTTGCAAGACCAACACCGCGTCGAACACCGCTTACCGCGGTTTCGGCGGGCCGCAAGGCATGGTCGCAATCGAAGAAGTGATGGACGCGATTGCCCGTCATCTCCAGCTCGATCCACTCGCCGTGCGCAAGGCCAACTACTACGGCAAGACCGAGCGCAACGTCACCCATTACTACCAGACCGTCGAGCACAACATGCTCGAAGAGATGACCGCCGAACTGGAACAAAGCAGCCAGTATCACGAACGCCGCGAAGCGATCCGTCGCTACAACGCCAACAGTCCGATCCTGAAAAAAGGCCTGGCGCTGACCCCGGTGAAATTCGGTATTTCCTTCACCGCGAGCTTCTTGAACCAGGCCGGCGCGCTGATCCATGTCTACACCGACGGCAGCATCCACCTGAACCATGGCGGCACCGAGATGGGCCAGGGCCTGAACACCAAAGTCGCGCAGGTTGTGGCCGAAGTGTTCCAGGTGGAAATGGATCGTGTGCAGATCACTGCAACCAACACCGACAAGGTGCCAAACACCTCGCCAACGGCGGCCTCCAGCGGCGCTGACCTGAACGGTAAAGCGGCGCAGAACGCGGCGCAAATCATCAAGAAACGCCTGATCGAATTCGCCGCGCGTCACTACAAAGTCACTGAAGAAGACGTCGAGTTCCACAACGGCCACGTGCGTGTTCGCGACCATATCCTGACCTTCGAAGCGCTGATCCAGCAGGCGTATTTCAATCAGGTGTCGCTGTCGAGCACCGGCTTCTACAAGACCCCGAAAATCTACTACGACCGCAGCCAGGCACGTGGCCGTCCGTTCTACTACTTCGCCTTCGGCGCGGCGTGCTGCGAAGTGATCGTCGACACCCTGACCGGCGAGTACAAGATGCTGCGCACCGACATCCTTCACGATGTCGGCGCCTCGTTGAACCCGTCCATCGACATCGGTCAGGTCGAAGGTGGCTTCATTCAGGGCATGGGCTGGCTGACCATGGAAGAGCTGGTCTGGAACAACAAAGGCAAGCTGATGACCAACGGCCCGGCCAGCTACAAGATCCCGGCGGTGGCGGACATGCCGCTCGACCTGCGGGTGAAACTGGTGGAAAACCGCAAGAACCCGGAAGACACCGTGTTCCATTCCAAAGCTGTCGGTGAACCGCCGTTCATGCTCGGGATTGCGTCGTGGTGCGCGATCAAGGATGCGGTGGCGAGCCTCGGTGACTACAAGCATCAGCCGCAGATCGATGCGCCGGCGACGCCGGAGCGGGTGTTGTGGGGTTGCGAGCAGATGCGTCAACTCAAAGCGGTGAAAGCCGTCGAGGCTGAAACCGAGTTGGCTCCGCTCTAGAGACCGAGGCACGACCATTCGCGAGCAGGCTCGCTCCCACAGGGGAATGCATTCCAAATGTGGGAGCGGGCTTGCTCGCGAAGAGGCCCGAACAGACAACGATGTTGTAGGGGTGAACTATGTACAACTGGATCGACGCCCTCGCCGACCTGCAGAACCAGGGCGTGCCCTGTGTGCTGGTGACGATCATCGAAGAACTCGGCTCGACGCCACGCAACGCCGGCTCGAAAATGGTCGTCAGCGCCCATCAGAGCTTCGACACCATCGGTGGCGGGCATCTGGAATACAAAGCCATGCAGATCGCCCGCGAGATGCTCGCCAGCGGTAAGCAGGACACGCACCTGGAGCGCTTCAGCCTCGGCGCCAGCCTTGGCCAGTGCTGCGGCGGCGCCACCGTGTTGCTGTTCGAACCGATGGGCCAGGTGCAGGCGCAAATCGCGGTGTTCGGCGCCGGTCACGTTGGCCGCGCCCTGGTGCCGTTGCTCGCCAGCCTGCCCTGCCGGGTGCGCTGGATCGATTCGCGCGAGGCCGAATTCCCCGAACAGATCCCCCACGGCGTGCGTAAAATCGTCTCCGAAGAGCCTGTGGATGAAATCGATGACCTGCCCGCCGGCAGTTATTGCATCGTCATGACCCACAACCATCAGCTCGACCTTGAACTCACTGCCGCGATTCTCAAGCGTAACGACTTCGCCTGGTTCGGCCTGATCGGCTCGAAGACCAAACGCGCGAAGTTCGAACACCGTCTGCGTGATCGCGGTTTCGACAGCGGCGTCGTGCAACGCATGCGCTGCCCGATGGGCATCGGCGAAGTCAAAGGCAAACTGCCTGTGGAAATCGCCATCTCCATCGCCGGCGAAATCATCGCCACCTATAACGCCAACTTCGGCCAGCAGACTGCCAGCGCCGAACCGATTGCCAAACTGCTGCCGGTTTCGCGGCGCAGTCAGGCCACCAAACTCAAAGCCTCAAACTGATTAGAGAACCCTCATGCCTCTGACTCGCAAAGCCTACCGCGCCGCCATCCTGCACAGCATCGCCGACCCCGCCGAAGTCGGGATCGAAGCCTCCTACGAATATTTCGAGGATGGCCTGCTGGTGGTCGATGGCGGCAAGATCAGCGCCCTCGGCCACGCCAGCGATCTGCTGCCGACCCTGCCGGCGGACATCGAAATCGAACACTACCAGGACGCGCTGATCACGCCGGGCTTCATCGACACCCACATTCACCTGCCGCAAACCGGGATGGTCGGTTCCTACGGTGAGCAACTGCTCGACTGGCTCAATACCTACACCTTCCCGTGCGAAAGCCAGTTCGGCGACAAGGCTCACGCCGACGAAGTCGCGGACATTTTCATCAAGGAATTGCTGCGCAACGGCACCACCACCGCACTGGTGTTCGGCAGCGTGCACCCGCAGTCGGTGAATTCGTTCTTCGAGGCGGCTGAAAAGCTCGACCTGCGCATGATCGCCGGCAAGGTGATGATGGACCGCAACGCCCCGGACTACCTGACCGACACCGCCGAATCGAGCTACGTCGACAGCAAGGCGCTGATTGAGCGCTGGCACGGCAAAGGCCGCTTGCACTACGCGGTCACTCCACGCTTCGCCCCGACCAGCACCCCGGAACAACTGACCCTCGCCGGCCAGTTGCTGAGCGAATACCCGGATCTGTACATGCAGACCCACATCAGCGAAAACCTCAAGGAAATCGAGTGGGTCAAGGAGCTGTTCCCGGAGCGCAAGGGCTACCTCGACGTTTACGATCACTACAAATTGCTCGGCGAGCGCTCGGTGTTCGCCCACGGCGTGCACCTGTGCGACGACGAATGCGCACGCCTGGCGGAAACCGGTTCGGCGATCTCGTTCTGCCCGACCTCGAACTTTTTCCTCGGCAGCGGCCTGTTCAACTTGCCGATGGCCGAGAAGCACAAGCTCAATGTCGGCCTGGGCACGGACGTTGGCGGCGGCACCAGTTTCTCGCTGCTGCAGACGTTGAACGAAGCGTACAAAGTGATGCAACTGCAAGGTGCGCGACTGAGCCCGTTCAAGTCGCTGTATCTGGCGACGCTGGGTGGTGCGCGGGCGCTGCGTCTGGAAGACCGGATCGGCAACCTGCAACCGGGTTCCGACGCCGACTTCCTGGTGCTCGACTACAACGCCACGCCACTGCTGAGCTACCGCTTGAAGCAGGCCAATAACATTGCCGAGACGTTGTTCGTGCTGATGACCCTGGGTGATGACCGCACCGTGCAGCAGACGTTCGCGGCGGGTGCGTTGGTGCATCAGCGCTAAGCTTTTCCCAAGGCAATAAAAATCCCCCGGAGGTGTTCACCCCGGGGGATTTTTTGTTGCCTGTCAGATCGCCTTCGCGAGCAAGCTCGCTCCCACAGTTGACCTCATTTCCTCTGACAGAATGCGGTTGAATGCGGGAGCGAGCCTGCTCGCGAAGGGCGCGCCTCGGTGCCAGCTCAGAGCTTGGCGGCAGGACGCCCCGGCTTCTTGGTCTGCAGCAAATGCGAGAACACCGCATGCAGGTCATCCGACGCGCCTTCCTCGTCGAGGTTGAGCTTGCTGTCGATGTGATCCATGTGATGCATCATCAGGTTCACCGCCAACTCGCCGTCGCGTTTTTCAATCGCATCAATCAATTGCGTGTGTTCGTCATACGAACAGTGCGAGCGGTTGCCGCTTTCGTACTGGGCAATGATCAGCGAGGTCTGCGAGACCAGGCTGCGCTGGAAACTCACCAATGGCGCGTTTTTCGCGGCTTCGGCCAGTTTCAAGTGGAATTCGCCCGACAGACGAATGCCGGCGCCACGGTCGCCGCGAGAGAAACTGTCGCGCTCGTCGTTGACCATCTGCCGCAGTTCGGCGATTTGCTCGGCGGTGGCGTGCAGCACGGCCAGTTCAGTGATCGCGCGCTCGACCAGACGACGGGCCATGAACACCTGACGCGCCTCTTCAACGCTCGGGCTGGCGACAACGGCGCCACGGTTGGGCCGCAACAGCACGACGCCTTCATGGGCCAGACGCGACAGCGCGCGGCGAATGATGGTGCGGCTGACCCCGAAGATTTCCCCCAGCGCTTCTTCGCTCAACTTGGTGCCGGGCGCCAGACGCTGTTCGAGGATGGCCTCGAAGATATGCGCGTAGACAATATCGTCCTGGGTTCCGCTGCGGCCGGCTTTGCCTGCTCGCGGTTGTTTCTTGAGGGGTTGCAACTGTTCGTTCATGGGCACTCGAGTCGGGAGAACTGCGGCGAATAGACCGTGACTGTAATACGGCACAGTAGGTCGCTGGCAAGTATCGCGTAAAAAACAGCGCGATTGTACACAATGGATGGTGGCAACACGACTGTATGGCTGTTTGTGACCACGGCTGTATTGCAACGGTTCGTTACGATTGAGTTTAGGCTTGTTCGCAGAATCCGCTGCTTGAATACAATCCACCTGTGGGAGCGGGCTTGCTCGCGAACGCTGTTTCACATTCAACATCCATGTTGACTGACACACCGCTTTCGCGAGCAAGCCCGCTCCCACAAGGGTTCGTGTTGTGGCGGACATCTTCACTGGTATAAGGAACACCGCCGTCATGAGCGACGCCGCCCACCCCCAGCTCCGCCCTCTGGCCGATACATCACCGTCGGCCATCGTCGCCGGGTTCATCGCGATGATGACCGGCTACACCAGTTCGCTGGTGCTGATGTTCCAGGCCGGGCAAGCGGCGGGCCTCACCAGCGGACAGATTTCCTCGTGGATCTGGGCGATTTCCATCGGCATGGCGGTGTGCTCCATCGGCCTGTCGTTGCGCTATCGCACACCGATCACCATCGCCTGGTCGACGCCCGGCGCGGCGTTGCTGATCACCAGCCTGGGCGGGGTCAGTTATGGCGAGGCCATCGGCGCCTACATCACCTGCGCGGTGCTGGTGACCCTTTGTGGCCTGACTGGCAGCTTCGAACGGCTGGTGAAAAAGATTCCGGCGTCACTCGCAGCAGCATTGCTGGCGGGGATTCTGTTCAAGATCGGCAGCGAGATTTTCGTCGCCGCGCAACATCGCACCGGGCTGGTGCTGGGGATGTTCTTCACTTATCTGCTGGTCAAACGTTTGTCACCACGCTATGCGGTGCTCGCCGCGCTGCTGATCGGCACCGCGCTGTCGGGCTTCATGGGTCTGCTGGACTTCAGCGGCTTCCACCTCGAAGTGGCGACCCCCGTGTGGACCACGCCGCACTTCTCGCTGGCGGCGACGATCAGCATCGGCATTCCCTTGTTTGTGGTGGCCATGACCTCGCAGAACATGCCGGGCATCGCGGTTTTACGCGCCGATGGCTATAACGTCCCGGCCTCGCCGCTGATCACCACCACCGGCATTGCTTCGCTGTTGCTGGCGCCGTTCGGCTCCCACGGCATCAACCTCGCTGCCATCAGCGCGGCGATTTGCACCGGGCCGCACGCTCATGAGGATCGCAACAAACGCTACACCGCAGCGGTCTGGTGCGGGATTTTTTACGGGATTGCCGGGGTGTTCGGCGCCACATTGGCCGCCCTGTTTGCTGCGCTGCCGAAGGAATTGGTGCTGTCGATTGCTGCGCTGGCATTGTTCGGTTCGATCATCAACGGCCTGAGCATTGCCATGACCGAGGTGAAGGAACGTGAAGCGGCGCTGATCACCTTTATGGTCACGGCGTCGGGCCTGACGCTGTTTTCCGTTGGTTCGGCGTTCTGGGGGATTGTCGCGGGGGTGTTGACGTTGGTGATTTTGAATTGGCGTAAGGCTTAAGCTCAAAAGCCCCTCTCCCAAGGGGAGAGGGCTGGGCGGCGTTCCGATGAGGGCAGACTCACCACAAATCCCAAACCGAACACCCAAACACCAGACGAAAAAAAACGGCGACCCGAAGGTCGCCGTTTTTTTCAGTATCACTTGGCCGCGTTGATCGGCTTTTCCGGATACCAAACGTCCAGCAGCGGGCTCAGTTCAGCCTTGGTCAGCTCGGAACGGTTTTTCAGCCAGGCTTCAACGGCAGCGCGCTGCTCTTCGTTGACCGAGCCGCGCTTCTGCAGGCATACCAGACCGAAGTCGTCGCCGCCGACATAACCCAGACCGTTGGCTTCCATGGCTTCTTTGATGAAGGCTTCGAGGAAAGCGTCAATGGCTTCTTCGGACAAATCTTCTTTGAAGTCCAGGTTCAGTTCGAAACCCAGCTCTTGAAATTCATCAACGCACAGTTTTTTGCGCAGACGCTGGGAACGGTTAGTCGCCATTGGAACAATCCTCTTAAGTAAATACGGCGGGCACTCTACCAGTTTAAGCAATCGATTGCCCGCCTCTCTGGACACCGCGACCGACCGCCTGTAAAAAAATCAACGAATCGCCACCCCGAGGACGGCACAATCGGTTACACCTTGGGGCATAATGCCGACACTTTCGTGACCACTGAGGGCCTTTTCATCCATGTCCTCGTCTTTTTTCCCCTCGGCTGTAGGGTTTTATTTCATATGATCAAATCGCTGCGTCCACTGCTTCTCGCCGGCCTCCTTCTGCCTCTGGCCCTGCCGGTTTCTGCCGCCTCCGTCAACACCGCCCTCACCCCGAATGTCGAAAAGGCCCTCAAGGCCAGCAAACTGCAGCCCAGCGCCCTGTCGCTGGTGATGGTGCCGCTCGATGGCCCGGGCACGCCGACCGTGTTCAACGCCGACGTGTCGGTCAACCCGGCCTCGACCATGAAACTGGTGACCACTTACGCGGCACTGGAAATGCTCGGCCCCAATCATCAGTGGAAAACCGAGTTCTACACCGATGGCACCCTCAACGGCGGCATCCTCAACGGCAACCTCTACCTCAAGGGTGGCGGCGACCCCAAGCTGAACATGGAAAAACTCTGGCTGCTGATGCGCGACCTGCGCGCCAACGGCGTGACCCAGATCACCGGCGACCTGATCCTCGACCGCAACTTCTTCGTGCAGCCGGTGCTGCCGGAATTCAACGATGACGGCAACGATGACAACAAGCCGTTCCTGGTCAAACCCGACTCGCTGCTGGTCAACCTCAAGGCCCTGCGCTTTGTGGCGCGCAACGATAACGGCCGGGTGCTGATCTCGGTTGAGCCGCCGATTGCCAGCGTGCGCATCGAAAACACTGTCAAAGCGCTGCCCTCCAAGCAGTGCACCGGCGGCGTGCGCTACAACCCGGTGCCGCAGGCCGATGGCAGCGTCACTGTGACGGTGGCCGGTCAGTTGGGTGAAGGTTGCAGCTCGCAGACGTACCTGTCGCTGCTCGACCACGCGACTTACACTGCCGGGGCCGTGCGTGCGATCTGGAAGGAGCTGGGTGGCAGCATTCAGGGCAAGGACCGTCTGGCGTCGACCCCGAGCAACGCCAAACTGCTCGCGCGTGCCTACTCGCCGGATCTGGCGGAAATCATCCGCGACATCAACAAATACAGTAACAACACCATGGCCCAGCAACTGTTCCTCAGCCTCGGCCAGCGTTTCCGCAACGATGCCGACGGTGATGATGCGAAAGCCGCACAGCGTGTCGTGCGTCAGTGGCTGGCGAAGAAAGGCATCACCGCGCCGCACCTGGTGATGGAGAACGGCTCCGGGCTGTCCCGCGCCGAGCGCGTCAGCGCCCGGGAAATGGCCGGCATGCTGCAAGCCGCCTGGCACAGCCCGTATGCTGCGGAATACATCAGCTCGCTGCCGATTGCCGGCACCGACGGCACCATGCGCAAACGCCTGAAAACCACCGCCATGCGCGGCGAAGCCCACGTCAAGACCGGCACCCTCAACACCGTGCGGGCCATTGCCGGCTTCAGCCGTGATGTGAATGGCAACACCTGGGCAGTGGTGGCGATCCTCAACGACAAGGCACCGTTTGGTGCGTCGTCGGTGCTGGATCAGGTGCTGCTGGATCTCTACAAGCAGCCGAGATTGCCGCAGACCGCTTCGGTGCTGTAACGCAACAAAACCCTGTGGGAGCGAGCCTGCTCGCGAAGACCGAGTATCAGTCAGCGGATGGATTGACTGACCTGACGCCTTCGCGAGCAGGCTCGCTCCCACATTGGTTTGGCGCCGGGCCCTAACTCATCGGTTCGACGCGATCACGGCCGCCCTGCTTCGCCGCGTATACGCCCGAATCCGCGCGTAACAGCAAGGCATCCGCGCCCTCCCCCGGGCGCCAGCTGGCGATGCCGAAGCTTGCGGTCACGACGCCGACCACATCCACTGGCGCACCGCGCAGGCCTTGCCACAGTTCAACCGCCAGCCTGTAGGCGTGTTCGCCATCGATGTCCGGGCACAACACCATGAATTCTTCGCCGCCCAAACGACAGAATACGTCGGTGCGCCGCAAACGATGGCCGATGCGTTCGCACACCGCTTGCAGCACACGGTCGCCGACCGCGTGGCCGTACTGGTCGTTGATGCGCTTGAAGTGGTCGATGTCGAGCATGATCACCGACAGTTCGCCGCCGCCGCGCTCGACCCGGGCCATTTCGGTGGTCAGGCGCTCCTGAAAATAGCGACGGTTATGAATGCCGGTGAGCGAATCGGTTACCGACAGCGCGCGCAACTCCTCCTCCACCCGTTTCAGATCGGAAATGTCCGAAATATAGCCGTGCCACAACACCCCACCGCCCGGCAGTTCTTCCGGCGTTGCCTCACCGCGTACCCAGCGCAGGCCGCGCTCAGGCAGTTGCACGCGGTATTCCTCGCGCCACGGGCTGAGGTTGTCCGCCGAGGCGCGAATTGAAGAACGCACGCGCGTGGTGTCCAGCGGATGAATGCGCGTGAAGATCGCCTCGGCGTTGAGCAGCAATACATCGGGCTCCAGTTCGTAGATCTCACGAATGCCGTCGCTGGCGTAAATCACGCTAAAGCGACCATCGAATTCCATCTTGAACTGGTAGATACCGCCGGGAACATGAGCGCTGAGTTTTTTCAGCAACACGTCCCGCGCCGCTAGAACCTCATGCACGCGCTTGCGCTCAGTGATATCGATGCAGATCGCCAGGTGCCCGACCCACAGCCCCTGCTCATCCAGCACCGGCGTGGCGAGCATGTTCACCGGCAAGTGGCTGCCATCGTGGCGGATCAGCGTCCACTCGCGGGCCTCATGGCCGCCGACCTCGCCGCCCTCGACCAGCATCGCCTGACAGGTCGGAATGCTTTTGCCGTATCGCGTACTCAACTCCGCCGAGCGCGCGGTCAGCTCTCGGGGCAGGTGCAGGTTTTCCAGGGTCATGCGGCCGACGACATCAGCGCTGCTGTAGCCGAGCATCTGCTCAGCGCCGGGGTTGAACGTATTGATCACGCCGCGCAAATCCGTGGCGATGATGGCCACCTGGGTCGCGGCATTCAGTACGCCACGCAATTGTCCGTGAGTGCCACGCAACTCCTGTTCGCGTTCGTGCAATTCCTGAGTGCGCAGTTCAACCATGCGCAGGGCGCGCTGACGCTGGCTGACCAGCACATATAGCAACGCACTGAGCAGCACGCTGAGCAAACCGCCAAGAATGACCACACTGGCAATCGACGAATGGTTGGCCAGCACAAAGGCTTTACTCGGGAGGATGTCGACCTGATAGTCGTGATCGGCCATGCGCAGCAGGCGCGTCGCCGACAGGCCGCTCGGCGCCGGCTCATTGGCCGACTCGAACAGCACCTCGTGCTGGTCATTGGTCGACAGATCGAGAATGCGCACCGACAGATAATCATGGAGCGCATCAGGCAGACCGTCGGCCAGCAACTGACGCATGCTGATCACCGCCATCACGTAGCCAAACGCTTGCGCTTGCGTCTCCCGGGCCACGGGCGCCACGAGCAGCACGCCGCGCGCGTAGGACGGCTCGATGCTGACCAGATGCAGGGGTTGCGACACCGCCAGGCCGGTGAGCTTTTCCGCACGTTGCAGCGTGTCGCGGCGCAGAGGTTGTGCGAGCAGGTCATAGCCCAACGGCGAACCCAGGCGGCTCTGGGTCTGGCTGTACAGCACCGGCACGTACTCGTCGCGGGGGGCCGCCAGTTGCAGTTCCCCCTGGCCGTCGAGTTCGCGGATGGTGAACGTACTCAGCCCTTCGTCACGCACTCGCTGCTCAAACGCCGCGCGCTCGGCGCCACTGACCTTAAGCGCAAACGAATAGGCTTGAGTACGCAATAACAAGGGTTGGGTGTAGCCGTCGAATTCGGCGCGGGACACCGATTCGGAGTTGGTGAAGAATCGCCGCAGACCATCGAGACGCTGTTCCTGATCCTGAAAACGCTCTTCGATGCGACTGAAGCGCTCACTGGCCAGCAGTTGAAAGCGCTGATGCAGTTGTTGCTGGAACTGATTGAGAGTGGCCCAGGCCAGCAGCCCCGTGAGAATCCCGCCGGCGAGCAATACCAGTATCGCGACCAGCCAGGCCGAGACGTCTTCGCTGATGAAACCCAGAATCTTTGGGCGCACGGGGTGTAACGACATAAAGACAACTCACTACGCCAGCATTTACGGGAAAACCCCATTGACCGTGTGTGAGTTATAGCTATTAGCCACTAATTTAGCTAGCGCGGTCAGATCCACGGAGCCTTTAAAAATCAAGACTCTGTGGATTCAACTGGGCAAAGCGTCAACGAGCCGTGATTTTCCAGGCGCGGTGGATCTTGGTGTTGCGGGCGAAATCCGGATCGATGGTCTGTGCGCTGATTTCCTCGACCGCATAACGCTCGGCGAGGTTCTCTTCCAACTGGAACTTGCGGAAGTTATTGGAGAAATACAGCACACCACCGGCGGCCAGACGCGCCATGGCCAGGTCGATCAATTGCACCTGATCACGCTGCACGTCGAAAACCCCTTCCATGCGTTTGGAGTTGGAGAAGGTCGGCGGATCGATGAAGATCAGGTCGTACTCGTCACGACTGCTTTCCAGCCACGCCATCACATCGCCCTGCTCCAGACGGTTCTTGTCCGAGAAGCCGTTGAGCGACAGGTTGCGGCGCGCCCAGTCGAGGTAGGTTTTCGACAGATCGACGCTGGTGGTGCTGCGCGCGCCACCCTTGGCCGCATGCACGCTGGCCGTCGCGGTGTAGCAGAACAGATTGAGGAAGCGCTTGCCGGCCGCCTCTTTCTGGATGCGCATGCGCATCGGCCGGTGATCGAGGAACAGGCCCGTGTCGAGGTAGTCGGTGAGGTTGACCAGCAACTTCACGCCGCCTTCGTTCACTTCATTGAACTTGCCTTGGGCAGCCTGACGCTCGTACTGCTTGGTGCCGCTCTGGCGCTCGCGGCGTTTGACCACCACGCGGCTCTTGTCGACGTTCAGCGCCTGGGGAATCGCGGCCAGGGCGTCGAACATGCGCGCCGAGGCCTTTTCCGGGTCGATGGACTTCGGCGCGGCGTATTCCTGCACGTGCACCCAGTCGTGGTACAGGTCGATGGCCATCGCATATTCAGGCATGTCGGCATCGTAGACGCGGTAGCAATCGATGCCTTCGCGCTTGACCCACTTGCCCATCGCCTTGAGATTCTTTTGCAGGCGGTTGGCAAACATCTGCCCGCCTTCGCTCAAGCGCGGCTGCTCGATCACCGGCGCCGGGGCTGGCGCTGGTTTGATCGGGTTGCCGTTCTTGTTGTACTTGCGCTCTTGTGGCTCGTCCGGAGTCTGGTCGTAGGCGGCTTGTTCGCGCTCGGCCTGACGCTGTTCCGGAGTGCGACGTTCGCCGGTGACGAACTGGTCTGGCAGCACTTTGATCAACAGCAGTTTGCACGGCAGCGCGCCGTTCCAGAACGAGTACTGTTTGTGGCTGCGAATGCCCATGCGCTTGCCCAGATCCGGCGCGCCGGTAAACACCGCCGCTTCCCAGTTCAGGCAGGCCTGACGCAGGCGCTCGCCGAGGTTCTGATAGAGATAGAGCAGGCTGGCTTCGTCACCGAGACGCTCGCCGTAAGGCGGGTTGCAGATCACCAGACCTTTCTGGTTCTGATCCGGACGCGGCTCGAAGGTCGCGACTTCGCCCTGGTAGATCTTGATCCACTCGCTCAGGCCGGCACGCTCGACGTTGTTGCGGCCCGGTTGAATCAAGCGCGGATCGGCTTCATAACCGCGAATCCACAGCGGCGGCCTGGCGAGACCGGCAGCAGCACGCTCAACGGCCTCTTCGTGGAGTTTTTTCCACAGCGCCGGCACATGGCCGAGCCAGGCCGTGAAACCCCATTGCTCACGGCGCAGGTTCGGCGCCATATCGGCGGCGATCATCGCTGCTTCGACGAGGAACGTACCGACACCGCACATTGGGTCAGCCAGCGCGCCGCCTTCGGCGGCAATGCGCGGCCAGCCGGCGCGGATCAGGATAGCGGCCGCGAGGTTTTCCTTCAGCGGCGCCGCACCTTGCTGCAGGCGATAGCCACGCTGGTGCAGGCTGTGGCCGGACAAGTCGAGGGAAAGAATCGCTTCGCCGCGATCCAGACGCAGGTGAATGCGCAGATCCGGGTTGAGCTTGTCGATAGACGGGCGGTCGCCCTGCGGGGTGCGCAGTTTGTCGACGATGGCGTCTTTGACTTTCAAGGCGCCGAAGTGGGTGTTGTCGATACCCGAGCCGTGGCCGCTGAATTCAACGGCCAGGGTGCCGTCGCTGAGCATGTGATCCTGCCAGTCGATGTCGAGCACGCCGTGGTACAGGTCTTCGGCGTCCTTCATCGGAAAGCGCTTGAGTACCAGCAACACGCGGTTGGCCAGACGCGACCAGAGGCACAGGCGATAGGCGGTTTCCATGGTGGCCATGCCACGCACGGCGGAAGTGTGCTCGCGCGCTTCTTCAAGGCCAAGCCCGACGGCTTCCTCGATGAGCAGGCCTTCAAGGCCTTTGGGGCAAGTGAGGAAGAGTTCGAAACGGTCGGACATGGTATTTCCAGAGCCTTTGGCTAGTGAATCGGCAACGCATTGCCGATCCGGTTTTCAATCAGGCGCTTTTCTAAAAGAACGCCCGCGTGGCACGAAGGTGTGCCGTTCCATCCCCGCTGCTCGGGTTAATAGAGCTTAGATGCAAGGACAGATAAAAAAGTTGATGAAACGAAAAGTCTTAAAGCGACCCTTCGTCGCTTTCTACCCTGCGCAAACGGGGGTCATTCTCACTAAAGGATTAAACCCGTCATCCAGCGCAGGGCTGATCATACCGGGGTTTGCCCACAAAACGTTCATGAAAACCGACGTTACTTATGGCTGTAGCACTATTTTCGTTACGTCCTTATGACAAAACGATCATTCCCTCGGTGTGACTCATTGGTTAGAACTGACCACAGGTTGACGTCGCAACGGCGTCAACACCTTGGCTCGCCACGCCGGCAGCGAGCCGCCCGATGGCAGGTTTTTTCTGCCAGACCTCAGTTGAGGTCAACGCGACACAAACAGTCAACAAGTGAGGGAAACACCCTATGAGAAGACTTAAGCGTGATCCGTTGGAAAGAGCGTTTTTGCGCGGATATCAATATGGCGTTGGTGGCAAATCCCGTGAGCTTTGCCCATTTACTCTACCGTCGGTACGTCAAGCCTGGATTAACGGCTGGCGAGAAGGACGCGGCGACAACTGGGACGGTATGACCGGCACTGCGGGAATCCACAGACTCAACGAACTTCACGCCGTCGGCTGACACAGGGCATTTATTCCGACACGACAATCTGAACTTGTAACGAATTAACCACGCACGTCCTTCCCGGACGGCGGGCTTCGGCCCAGGGGCTCCTTCAAGGAGCCCTTTTTTATGCCTGCCACATTATTTGAGATGCACACATACCTGTGGGAGCGAGCTTGCTCGCTCCCACACTTAAATCAGCGCAGGGCGGCGATAGCGTCTACCGACTCACGAATCAGCGCCGGGCCCTTATAGATGAAGCCGGAGTAGATTTGCACCAGGCTCGCACCGGCCAGAATCTTCTCGGCTGCGTGCTTGCCTTCAGTAATGCCGCCCGCAGCAATGATCGGCAAACGCCCCGCCAGCTCACCCGCCAGCACTTTCACAGTATTGGTGCTCTTCTCACGCACCGGCGCGCCGGACAGGCCGCCCGCCTCGTCGCCGTGTTCCATGCCTTCGACGCCGACCCGGCTCAGGGTGGTGTTGGTGGCGATCACGGCGTCCATCCCGGTTTCAATCAGCGCTTGCGCGACCTGCGCGGTCTCTTCATCGGTCATGTCCGGCGCGATCTTGATCGCCAGCGGCACATGCTTGCCATGACGCAACGCCAGTTCGGCGCGGCGCGTGGCCAGATCGGCGAGCAGTTGCTGGAGCGAGTCACCGAACTGCAGGCTGCGCAGGCCCGGCGTGTTCGGCGAGCTGACGTTGACCGTCACGTAACTGGCGTGGGCGTAAACCTTGTCCAGGCAGATCAGGTAATCGTCGACCGCACGCTCGACCGGCGTGTCGAAGTTCTTGCCGATGTTGATGCCCAGCACGCCCTTGTATTTAGCGGCGGCAACGCGCGCCAGCAGGTTATCCACACCGAGGTTGTTGAAGCCCATGCGGTTGATGATCGCCTCGGCTTCCGGCAGGCGGAAGATCCGTGGTTTCGGGTTGCCCGGCTGCGGACGCGGGGTCACGGTGCCGATTTCGACAAAGCCGAAACCCAGCTGCGCGAAGCCGTCGATGGCCGCGCCGTTCTTGTCCAGACCGGCGGCCAACCCCACCGGGTTAGGAAACTGCAGCCCCATGACCGTCACCGGCATTTTCGCCGGGGCCTTGCACAACATGCCGTTGAGTCCCAAACGCCCACCCGCGCCGATCAGATCCAGCGACAGATCGTGGGAGGTTTCCGGGGAAAGTTTGAACAACAGCTGACGGGCCAGGGTGTACATGGGCGGCGATGACTCGGGCGGCGAAAAGAGGCGGCGATTATAGCCGGGCAACGTCCCGCCGCGCGAGGCGCACGCGCAAATCGCCGCGACTGGCATATGCCTTGCACCTGCCCCGCTATCAGCTCGCAAGCCAATGGCGGCAGGCAAGCAAGGACAATGGCGTCGCCCCGGGTTTTGCCTGCGCAAAGTCCGGGGCGGCGTTTTTTTTCGAGGTGGCGTTGGATGAATGAACCTTCGGTGGGGCCGCTGGCCTGGGTCAATGGCAGCGATGCCCCGGAAAAAAGTGCGATCAATCTCGGCTTCATGGCCTTGAGCGATTGCGCCTCGGTGGTCGTCGCCGCCACCCAGGGCTTCGCCCAGCCCTACGGGCTGACCCTCAACCTCAAACGCCAGTCTTCATGGGCGAATCTGCGTGACAACCTGGTCAGCGGCGAACTCGATGCCGCGCACAGCCTGTACGGACTGATTTACGCCGTGCACCTGGGCATCGGCGGCGTCGCCCCGACGGACATGGCCGTGTTGATGGGCCTGAATCAGAATGGCCAGAGCCTGAATCTGTCGCACGGTCTGCAGACCCTCGGCGTGACCCGTCCTGAAGCGCTGGACCGCCACGTGCACCAAAACCGCGCAAGACTGACCTTCGCCCAGACTTTTCCCACTGGCACCCACGCCATGTGGCTGTATTACTGGCTGGCAAGTCAGGGCATTCATCCGTTGCAGGATGTCGAAAGCGTGGTCGTGCCTCCGCCGCAAATGGTCGCGCACCTGCAAGCCGGGCGGATCGACGGCTTTTGCGTCGGTGAACCGTGGGCGGCCAGCGCAGTGCAGCAGGATCTGGGGTTCACCCTCGCTACCAGCCAGAGCATCTGGCCTGACCACCCGGAGAAAGTCCTCGGCTGCACCCGCGAATTTGTCGAGCAATACCCCAACACCGCGCGGGCACTGGTGATGGCGATTATCGAAGCCAGCCGCTTCATCGAAGAGAGCCCGGAGAACCGTCGCAGCACCGCGCAATTGCTCAGTGCTGCGGACTATCTCGATGCGCCGCTTGCCTGCATCGAACCACGCTTTCTCGGCGACTATACCGACGGCCTCGGCAATCGCTGGCAAGACCCGCATGGCTTGCGCTTCCACGGCAAGGGCGAAGTCAATCTGCCGTATCTTTCCGACGGCATGTGGTTCATGACCCAGTTCCGCCGCTGGGGTCTGCTGCGCGAAGACCCGGATTACCTCGCCGTGGCGCGCCAGGTCCAGCAACTCGAGCTCTATCGCGAAGCGGCCACCGCCGTCGGCGTAGCGGCTTGGGGCACCGACATGCGCAGCAGCCAGTTGCTCGACGGCAAAGTCTGGGACGGCAGCGACCCGGCCGGGTACGCGCGCAGCTTCACGCTGCACGCCCTGAGCGATGACTCTGCCCTTCTCGCCCGCCGCTGACTGGAGACCGCGAACATGTTGCGCATTCTGCTGATCAACGACACGGCAAAAAAAGTCGGCCGCCTCAAGGCCGCGCTGACCGAAGCCGGCTTCGAGGTGATCGACGAGTCCGGCCTGACCATTGACTTGCCGGCGCGCGTCGAAACGGTGCGCCCGGACGTGATTCTGATCGATACCGAGTCACCGAGTCGCGATGTGATGGAGCAAGTGGTGCTGGTCAGCCGCGACCAGCCGCGACCGATTGTGATGTTTACCGACGAGCATGATCCGGGAGTCATGCGTCAGGCAATCAAGTCCGGGGTCAGTGCGTATATCGTCGAAGGCATCCACGCCCAGCGTTTGCAGCCGATTCTCGATGTGGCGATGGCGCGCTTCGAGAGTGATCAGGCCCTGCGCGCGCAGTTGCAGGCGCGTGATCAGCAATTGGCTGAGCGTAAGCGTATTGAACTGGCCAAGGGGCTGTTGATGAAGATGAAGGATTGCAATGAGGAAGAGGCTTACACCCTGATGCGTCGCCAGGCGATGAGCCGGCAGCAGAAGCTGATTCAGGTGGCGGAGCAGATCATTGCCATGAGTGAGTTGCTGGGCTGAAAGTACTGGCAGTTTGAAAAGCCCCTCACCCTAGCCCTCCGGTAGAGGGCTAGGGTGAGGGGCTTTTGACTTTCTCGCTGTTGGCACAAATCTCGCTATGTAAAACGCACAGGTAACCAACGGCGGTTGCCCCACCTACGACAAAGACGTCGCTCACCCGTTCGCCCAACCGGCGCATCAGGTAGCGGCGTTTTTGCGTTTTGGCCCCACAGACCGGGGCCGGTGGTGCGGCCGTGGCGGCGCCCCACCTGCTGTGACTCCTTTCGAGATTCTTTTCAGCTGAGGTGCGCGATGAATTCAAGCTTCTGGAAATCCGGCCACACCCCGACTCTGTTTGCGGCCTTCCTGTATTTCGACCTGAGCTTCATGGTCTGGTACCTGCTCGGCCCGCTGGCGATACAAATCGCTGCCGATCTGCACCTGACCACGCAACAACGCGGCCTCGTAGTGGCCACGCCAATCCTCGCCGGTGCGGTGCTGCGCTTTGTGATGGGCATGCTCGCTGATCGATTGTCACCGAAAACCGCCGGGCTGATCGGCCAGGTCATCGTCATCTGTGCATTGTTCAGCGCCTGGAAACTGGGCATCCACAGCTACGAACAAGCCCTGTTGCTCGGGCTTTTCCTCGGCATGGCTGGCGCCTCGTTCGCCGTGGCCCTGCCGCTGGCCTCGCAGTGGTATCCGCCGCAACATCAGGGCAAGGCCATGGGCATCGCCGGCGCGGGCAACTCCGGCACTGTGTTCGCCGCGCTGCTGGCACCGGTGCTCGCCGCTGCGTTCGGCTGGAGCAATGTGTTCGGTTTCGCTTTGATTCCGCTGATACTGACCTTGGTGCTGTTCGCCTGGCTGGCAAAAAACGCACCTGAGCGGCCGAAAGCCAAGGCCATGGCGGACTACTTCAAAGCCCTCGGCGACCGCGACAGCTGGTGGTTCATGTTTTTCTACAGCGTGACCTTCGGCGGCTTCATCGGTCTGGCCAGCGCCCTGCCCGGCTACTTCAACGATCAATACGGTTTAAGCCCGGTAACAGCGGGTTACTACACCGCCGCCTGCGTGTTCGGTGGCAGTCTGATGCGGCCGCTGGGCGGCGCGCTGGCTGATCGCTTCGGCGGCATCCGCACGCTGCTGGCGATGTACACCGTCGCCGCCATTTGCATCGCCGCCGTCGGCTTCAACCTGCCCAGTTCCTACGCGGCGCTAGCACTTTTCGTCTGCACCATGCTCGGATTAGGGGCAGGCAACGGCGCGGTGTTCCAACTGGTGCCGCAACGTTTTCGTCTGGAGATCGGCGTCATGACCGGATTGATCGGCATGGCCGGCGGCATCGGCGGTTTTGCCTTGGCAGCGGGCATGGGCGCGATCAAACAGAGCACCGGCAGCTATCAACTGGCGCTGTGGTTGTTCGCCAGTCTTGGTGTATTGGCGTGGTTCGGCCTGCACGGCGTCAAGCGTCGCTGGAGAACCACTTGGGGTTCGGCAGCGGTGACGGCGGCGCGGGTCTGAATCTTCGATGGCCCTGCAACTGAGTTTTGCCGAAGCCAGCGCCACCGGCCCGCGTGCAGAGAATCAGGACGCCTTGCGTGCAGTCACTCCGGCGCCGGCGCTGGCGGCGAGCAAGGGCTATCTGTTCGCGATTGCCGATGGCGTCAGTCAATGCGCCGATGGCGGACTGGCCGCCCGTTCGACCTTGCAGGCTCTGGCGCTCGACTACTACGCCACCCCGCAAACCTGGAGCGTGGCTCAGGCGCTGGATCGCCTGTTGCTTGCGCAAAATCGCTGGTTGCAGGCCAATGGTGGTGGGCAGCCACTGCTCACCACCGTCAGCGTTTTGATCCTGCGCGGTCGGCGTTTTACCCTCGCGCACGTAGGCGATTGCCGGGTTTACCGCTGGCACGCCGACACCTTGCACCGAATCTCTGCAGACCACGTGTGGGAACAGCCCGGTATGCAGCACGTGCTCAAGCGCGCGTTGGGGCTGGATCAACACCTGGTGCTGGACTTTCTTGACGGCGAATTGCGCGAAGGCGAGTGTTTTGTGCTGCTCAGCGATGGCGTGTGGGCAACGCTGGGCGACAGCGCCATTGCCGCGATCATGCGCGATCAACCCGACCTGCCCAGTGCCGCGCAAACCCTGATCAACGCCGCGCATTTGGCGGGCAGCCAGGACAACGCCAGCGCTTTGCTGTTACGGGTCGATGCGGTGGGCGAAGCCAGTATCGGCGATGCGCTGATTCATTTGCAGCAATGGCCGCTGCCGCCGCCGCTGAAATCCGGGCAGCGTTTTGAAGGCTGGCAGGTACAGGGCATCGCCGCTCAGAGCCAGCAATCACTGCTGTATCGAGTGCTTGATGGGCAAGGTCAGAAATGGCTGTTGAAAACCCTTCCGGCACGTCTCGCGGAGGATTCACACACCGGGCAAGCGCTGCTGGCGGAAGAATGGTTCCTCAAACGTGTGGCCGGGCGGCATTTTCCTGAAGTCCACATGTGCAGTCAGCGTCAGCATTTGTACTACGTGATGCGGGAGTATTCCGGAAAGACCCTGGCACAGCTCGGGCCCTTATCTTTGCCGCAGTGGCGGGATATCGCCGAGCGCCTGCTGCGCGCGGTCGGGTTGCTGCATCGGCGGCAGATCTTCCATCGCGACATCAAACCGGAAAACCTGCATTGGGGTGACGACGGCGAATTGCGCCTGCTGGATTTTGGTCTGGCGTATTGCCCGGGACTGTCCGAAGACGCGCCGGCGACGTTGCCGGGAACACCGAGTTACCTCGCACCGGAAGCGTTTCGTGGTGATCCTCCGAGTGCGCAGCAGGATTTGTATGCAGTCGGTGTGACCCTGTACTTCCTGTTGACCGGACATTTTCCCTACGGCGAGATCGAAGCGTTTCAGCGACCACGTTTTGCGGTGCCGGTCAGCGCCAGCCGCTATCGGCCGGATCTGCCGGAATGGCTGGCGCAGAGTCTGGAGCGCGGGGTGGCGGCTGATCCGCAGCAACGGTTTGAAACGGCTGAAGAATGGCTGCTGGTGCTGGAACAGGGCGAGCGGCGCAGTTTGAGCGTGCGGCCCCGGCCTTTATTGGAGCGAGAGCCGTTGAGGGTCTGGCGGACGATGGCGTTGGTGGCACTTTTGGGAAATCTGGTGCTGCTGGTTTTGTTGTTTCACAGTTGAACCGCGTCGCGCCATTCGCGAGCAGGCTCGCTCCCACAGGGAATATGTGGCGCTCACAAATCCCCTGTGGGAGCGGGCTTGCTCGCGAAGGCGTCAGCTCACTCACCACACATCCGTCTGCCTGAACGCCCCAAGAACGGGCAGTCCGCTTCGATTCGGTGCAAAAAAATTTTATGTGCGCTGACAAAACCCAATAAAACCGCGCTTCCCGTAGTTGGCACAACCACTGCATTAACCCACCCAACACACACATAAAGCCCAACCTTCAACGACGAAGGCTGCGCTTCCCGAGAGAACGGGACCAGGACAAAGGCGTCCTCGCTAGGCAACTAGCGGGACGCCTTTTTTTGTTTGCGCAAAATTTGTCGAGCACGGCCTGAAGGCTCACAAGAGGCCAGCCGCTGCTCCCGGAGAACCTGATGAAAAAACTCAAACTGGTGATGATCGGCAATGGCATGGCCGGCGTGCGCACCCTCGAAGAACTGCTCAAACTGAGCGACGAGCTGTACGACATCACGGTCTTCGGCGCCGAACCCCACACCAATTACAACCGCATCCTGCTGTCGCCGGTGCTGGCCGGTGAGCAAACCTTCGAAGAGATCGTCCTCAACGACCTCGACTGGTACCTGCAAAACAACATCAAGCTGCTGCTCAACCGCAAAGTCGTAGAGATCGACCGGGTCAAACGCCGGGTGATCGCCGAGGACGGCACCGAAGCCGAGTACGATCGCCTGCTGATCGCCACCGGCTCGACGCCTTTCATCCTGCCGATTCCGGGCAACACCTTGCACGGCGTGATCGGCTACCGCGATATCGCCGACACCCAGGCGATGATCGACACCGCAAAAACCCATAAACACGCGGTGGTCATCGGCGGCGGCTTGCTCGGTCTCGAAGCCGCCAACGGCCTGATGCTGCGCGGCATGCACGTTACCGTGGTGCATATCGGCGAGTGGTTGCTGGAGCGGCAACTGGACAGGACCAGCGGCCAACTGCTGCAAACCGCCCTCGAGTCCCGGGGCCTGCACTTCCGCCTGTGCGAACAGACCCAGGCCCTGCACGATGCCGGCAATGGTCGGGTCGGCTCGGTACAGTTCAAGAATGGCGACATCATCCCGGCCGATCTGGTGGTGATGGCCGCCGGCATTCGTCCCAACACCGAACTTGCGGAAAAGGCCGGCATCCCGTGCAATCGCGGAATTCTGGTCAACGACACCCTGCAAACCTACGACCCGCGCATCTATGCCATCGGCGAGTGCGCCAGCCACCGTGGCATTGCCTACGGCCTGGTCGCGCCACTGTTCGAACAGGCCAAGGTGTGCGCCAACCACCTCGCCCAACTGGGATTCGCCCGCTATCAGGGCTCGGTGACGTCGACCAAATTGAAAGTCACCGGTATCGACCTGTTTTCCGCCGGCGATTTCATGGGCGGCGAAGGCACGGAAACCATCACCCTCTCCGATCCGATTGGCGGCGTGTACAAAAAACTGGTGATCAAGGATGACGTGTTGGTCGGTGCGTGTCTGTACGGCGATACGGCAGATGGCGGTTGGTATTTCCGCCAGATTCGTGAGAATCACGCCATCGGCGAGATCCGCGATCACCTCATGTTTGGAGAAAATGCCTTAGGCGACGTAGGACATCAGGGCCAGGACAAAGCCATGGTCATGGCCGACACCGCCGAAGTCTGCGGCTGCAACGGGGTGTGCAAAGGCACCATCGTCAAAGCGATTCAGGAACAGGGTCTGTTCAGCGTCGACGAGGTGAAGAAACACACCAAGGCAGCCAGTTCGTGCGGCTCTTGTGCGGGCCTGGTCGAGCAGATCCTGATCAACACCGTTGGCGGCGCGGCAGACGTCAAACCGAAAAGTGAAAAAGCCATCTGCGGCTGCAGCGACCTCAACCATGGGCAGATCCGCCAAGCCATTCGCGAACAGCATCTATTGACCATCGCCGGCACCATGAGCTACCTCAACTGGCGCACGCCGAACGGCTGCGCGACCTGCCGCCCGGCCCTCAACTATTACCTGATTTCCACTTGGCCCGGCGAAGCCAAGGACGACCCGCAATCGCGCCTGATCAACGAACGCGCCCACGCCAACATTCAGAAGGACGGCACCTATTCGGTAGTGCCACGGATGTGGGGCGGCGTGACCAACCCTTCGGAACTGCGGCGGATTGCCGACGTGGCCGACAAGTACAACGTGCCGATGGTCAAGGTTACCGGCGGGCAGCGCATCGACTTGCTGGGGATCAAAAAGCAGGACTTGCCTGGTGTCTGGAAAGACCTCGACATGCCTTCCGGTCACGCCTACGGCAAATCCATTCGCACGGTGAAAACCTGCGTCGGCAGCGAGTTCTGCCGCTTCGGCACGCAAAACTCGACGCAACTGGGCATCGAACTGGAGCATGACCTGTTCAACATGTGGTCGCCGCACAAAGTGAAACTGGCTGTCTCCGGATGTCCTCGCAACTGCTCGGAAGCGGGGATCAAGGACGTAGGCATCATCGGTGTCGACTCTGGCTGGGAGGTGTACATCGGCGGTAACGGCGGGATCAAAACCGAAGTTGCCGAATTTTTCGTCAAGTTGAAAACCGCTGAAGAAGTCCGCGAATACAACGGCGCCTTCCTGCAGCTCTATCGCGAAGAAGCCTTCTACCTCGAACGCACCGTGCACTACCTGCAACGGGTCGGCATGGAGCACATCAAGAAAGCCGTACTCGAAGACCCCGAGCGCCGCAAAGCCTTGAACGAACGCCTGCAATTCTCCCTGTCGTTCGAACAGGACCCCTGGAAAGAACGCCTCGCGCAGCCGCAACTGAAGAAAGAATTCGACGTCATCCCCGTGAAAAACCTGGAGGTGCCGGCATGAACTGGCTCGATATCTGTGCTCTCGAAGAGATCAACGCCCTCGGCTCGCGCATCATCGCCGGGCCCAAAGGTGATATCGCGATTTTTCGTACAAGCGACGATGAGGTTTTCGCCCTCGACGACCGCTGCCCGCACAAGGGTGGGCCGTTGTCTCAAGGTTTGATCTACGGCAAACGCGTGGCCTGCCCGTTGCACAACTGGCAAATTGACCTGCAAACCGGCGAAGCCCAGGCGCCGGACATAGGCTGCGCGCACCATCATCCGGCGCGAGTCGAGAACGGTCGCGTGCAACTGGCCCTGCGGGACGCCGTCTGATGAACCGCCAGACGACCGCCTCGACCTGCTGTTATTGCGGGGTCGGCTGCGGCGTGCTGATCGAGCACGACGGCGAGCGCATCCTCGGCGTCAGCGGCGATCCGGCGCATCCGGCCAACTTCGGCAAACTGTGCAGCAAAGGCTCGACCCTGCACCTGACCGGCGACCTCGCGGCCCGCGCGCTATATCCAGAGCTGCGCCTGGGCAAGGAGCTGGCGCGCAGCCGCAGCGATTGGGACACCGCGCTGGAACACGCCGCCAACGTGTTCGCCACGACCATTGCCGAGCACGGCCCGGACAGCGTGGCGTTCTACATTTCCGGGCAACTGCTGACCGAGGATTACTACGCTTTCAATAAACTGGCGCGGGCGCTGGTCGGCACCAACAACATCGACAGCAATTCCCGGCTGTGCATGTCCTCGGCGGTGGTTGGCTACAAACGCAGCCTCGGTGCCGACGCGCCGCCATGCAGCTACGAGGATCTGGAACTCAGTGATTGCGTGATGATCGTCGGCAGTAACATGGCCTACGCCCATCCGGTACTTTTCCGTCGGCTGGAGGAAGCAAAGTCCCGCCGCCCACAGATGAAAGTCATCGTCATTGATCCACGGCGCACTGACACCTGCGATCTGGCGGATCTGCATCTGGCGATTCTGCCCGGCACCGACGTCGCTTTGTTTCATGGGATTTTGCATCTGCTGCTGTGGGAAGACTGGGTCGACCGCGACTTCATCAAGGCACACACCGAGGGTCTTCCAGAGCTGAAGAAGCGGGTGCGTGACTACACCCCGCAAATGGTGTCGCAACTGTGCGGGATCAGTGTCGAGCAATTGCAGCAATGTGCCGAATGGGTCGGCACCTCGCCCGGTTTTCTGTCGTTGTGGTGCATGGGGTTGAACCAGTCCACCGCTGGCAGTGCGAAAAACAGCGCGCTGATCAATCTGCACCTGGCCACCGGGCAAATCGGCCGCCCGGGTGCAGGACCTTTCTCCCTCACCGGTCAGCCAAATGCCATGGGCGGACGCGAAACCGGCAGCCTATCCAATCTGCTGCCCGGTCATCGCGACGCCGCCAACCCGCAACATCGCGCCGAGGTAGCCACCTATTGGGGCGTTGAGCGCTTGCCCGACAGCACCGGGCTCAGCGCCATCGAACTGTTCGAACAGGTGCGTAACGGCAAGATCAAGGCGCTGTGGATTGCTTGCACCAACCCTGCGCAGTCGATGCCGGATCAACATGCGGTGCGTGCGGCGCTTGAGGCCTGCCCGTTTGTAGTGCTGCAAGAAGCGTTTCGAACCACCGAAACGGCTGCATTCGCTGATCTGTTGTTGCCCGCCGCCAGTTGGGGCGAGAAGGAAGGTTCAGTGACCAATTCCGAACGACGAATTTCCCACGTGCGCAAAGCCATTCTCCCACCCGGTGAAGCGCGGCCGGATTGGGCGATCACGGTGGATTTCGCACAGCGCCTGGAGAAACGTCTGCGCGCCGGTGAGCCGAGCCTGTTTACGTTCAGCCAATCTGCGCAGTTGTTCGACGAATTCAAAGGCCTGACTCACGGACGGGATTTGGACATGTCCGGGATCAGTCATGCCTTGATCGACCAGATCGGTCCGCAGCAATGGCCCTTGCCTGTCGGCGCGCGACAAGGCACCGCACGGCTGTACGAAGACGGCGTTTTTCCTACGGCCAGCGGTCGCGCGCAATTCATCGCTGACCCCTATCGCGCCGCCAAGGAACAACGTGACGCACGCTTTCCATTGACGTTGATTACCGGTCGCCTGCGCGATCAATGGCACGGCATGAGCCGCACCGGCACGGCGGCGCAGTTGTTTGGTCATGTCAGCGAAGCGGTGTTGAGCCTGCACCCGGACGAGTTGCGCAGGCATCGTTTGCAACCGGGTGATCTGGTTAATCTGAAAAGTCGTCGGGGCGCGGTGATCGTCGCGGTCAGCAGCGATGACAGCGTGCGCCCGGGCCAAGCGTTTCTGCCAATGCACTGGGGTGACCGGTTTCTCAAGGGCGGAGTGAATAGCCTGACCCTTGCGGCCGTTGATGCTCTCTCGAAACAACCGGAACTGAAGCACAGCGGCGTGCGCCTGGAGGCGATAAACCTGCCGTGGCAGCTTTTCGCACTCATCGAAGGCGATGTTCAACGGCATTTTGAGACGCTACGCCCCCTGTGCGAGGCGTTTTCCTACGTCAGTATCAGCCTTGTCGGACGTGAACGATCAGCATTGCTGGTACGCGCAGCCAGCTCCGAAGCTCCCGATGCGCCATTGCTGAGTGCAATCGACCAGTGCCTGTCACTGGTCGACGGCCCGGTATTGGCTTACGACGACCCGCGTCGGGCCATCGGTAAACGCGTGCGGATCGAAAACGGTCGCATCACGGCGATCCGCCTGGCCGGCGAAACCCTTGCGCAACATTGGCTGCTGGGCCTATGGCTGGAGGGGCGCGCCGACGAGCAACTCCGCCGCTGGTTACTGGCGCCGATGAGCGCGCCGCCGGGCAGTGTCGGGGCGCAGGTCGCGGTAAATAAAACCTTGTGCAACTGCAAGAACGTCAGCCTCAACGCGGTCTGTGCCGGCATTCGCGAAGGTCTGGATCTGCAAGGTTTGAAAAATCAACTGGGCTGCGGCACGCAGTGCGGCTCATGCGTCCCGGAAATAAAGCGCTTGCTGGCTGCCGATGTGCAACCAGTCGCGGTCATCTGATGAGGAAAGCAGCATGAATGCAAAAGTCTGGCTGGTAGGCGCAGGCCCCGGCGACCCGGAACTGCTGACTCTCAAAGCGGTGCGCGCCTTGCGCGAAGCCGATGTGGTACTGATTGATGATCTGGTCAACCACGCGGTACTGGAGCATTGCCCCAACGCGCGCATGATTGCGGTGGGCAAACGCGGCGGGTGCCGCTCGACACCCCAGGCATTCATTCATCGCTTGATGCTGCGTTATGTCCGCCACGGTAAATGCGTGGTGCGCCTCAAGGGCGGCGATCCGTGCATTTTTGGGCGTGGCGGTGAAGAAGCGCAGTGGCTGCGTGAACGTGGCGTTGAAGTGGAACTGGTCAATGGCATCACCGCCGGGCTGGCCGGGGCGACACAGTGTGATATTGCGCTGACGCTACGGGGCGTGGCGCGCGGGGTAACGCTGGTGACTGCGCATACTCAGGACGACAGTCAATTGAACTGGCAGGCTCTGGCGCAGGGTGGCACGACGCTGGTGATTTATATGGGCGTGGCCAAGCTGGGCGAAATTCGCGATCAACTGTTGGCGGGCGGGATGGCGGCGGATACGCCGGTGGCGATGATCGAGAATGCCTCCCTGCCCCATCAACGCGAATGCAGGAGCAATCTGACGACCATGTGTGAAGATGCGTGCTGCTTTCAGCTCAAGAGCCCGGCGATTTTGGTGATCGGCGCAGTGGCAGCGGCTGCACGACAATCGGTGTGCGACTTCGCCGCGATGGAATCCGCTTAAATCTTCTGACTGGTCAAATCGCAGACAAAGAAAAGCCCGGCCTAAGCCGGGCTTTTCTCAGAGCGGCAGCTAATTACTTAGCTTGAGCTTCAACCTGCGCTTCTACGCGACGGTTTACAGCGCGGCCAGCGTCAGTTTTGTTGTCAGCAACTGGGCGGGTTTCGCCGTAGCCAACAGACTGAACGCGGGACGATTCAACACCGTACTGGTTGGTCAGAACTTGCTTAACGGCGTTTGCACGACGCTCGGACAGTTTCTGGTTGTAAGCGTCAGGACCGACGGAGTCAGTGTGACCTTCAACAGTAGTGGTGGTGGATGGGTACTGCTTCATGAAGTCAGCCAGGTTTTTGATGTCGCCGTAGCTGTTAGGCTTGACTACCGACTTGTCGAAGTCGAACTTCACGTCCAGCTCAACACGAACAACTTCAGCAACTGCCGGGCAGCCATCAGCGTCAACAGTTACGTTGGCTGGGGTGTCTGGGCACTTGTCAACGTTGTCGCAAACGCCATCGTTGTCGCTGTCGGAGCAGACTTCAGCTGGTGCTGGAACTGGAGCAGCAGCAGGCTTGGAGCCGCCACCGAAGTTCACACCGATACCGACGCTAGGAGCCCACTCGGTGTCGCCCTGGTCGATGTTGTATTGAGCTTCAACGCCAGCACGAGCGTAGAAGTTGTCGGTGAAGTACAGCTTGGCACCAGCGCCCAGGTTAGCGAAGGTAGAACGGTTACGACCGTTCGAACCGTTCTGGTCGATGCTCTGGTCGGAGAAACCGGCCGAGACGTATGGACGCAGCATGTCGCCTGGGTTGTTGAAGTGGTACAGAGCGTCCAGAGCGGTGTTAGCGCCTTTTACGTTCTTGCCATCATCGGCACGGACGTTGTGAACTTCGTCGTAGCCCAGACGCAGTTCAACGTCGTCGGTCAGAAAGTAACCGATCGAACCGCCGAACAGGTTGCCGTTGTTCTTGAAGTTACGAGCGCTGTCGAATTGTTCTTTCTTAGCGAAGCCTTCGATTTCAACTGCGCCTTGGCCTTGTGCCAGAGCGCCGAACGAAGTGGCGGCAATCAGAGAACCAATGGCCAAGCCCAAGGTGTTTTTCAGTTTCATCCGTTAAATCCCCATCTGGTGATTGTGAAGCAGTCCCGCAAACCGGGGGACAACTCGGCGGCAAGTCTATCAGAACTTGCCTACACGTAAGAGGTATTTGCGCTGAACTAAGTTTCAGCAATGCCTGCAAATTTCTCACGCAATTTATCTAGAGCACGTTTGTAACGCATTTTTGTCGCACTCAAACCCATGTGCATGATGTCTGCGATCTCCTGAAATTCCAGCTCTGCGACAAATCGAAGCACCAAAATTTCGCGGTCAATCGGGTTCACATACACCAGCCAGCGATCAAGCCCGCCCTTTTCCTCGGGTTTAGGCGCCTTTTCTTCGGACGCTTCCTCAAGGGGGTCAAGACTCAATGCGTCCATCAAGCGACGCTTTCGCCGTTCCTTCCGATACTGCGTAATACATTCGTTGTACGTGATGCTGTATAGCCATGTCTTGAACTTCGATTTCCCCTCGAAGTTCTTCAGGCCATACAGCACCTTTAACATGACTTCCTGACAGACATCGTCTGCGTCGCGATCGTTCCCAAGATATCTCGCACAGACGTTAAATAATGTTCGCTGGTAACGCCGCATCAGTTCTTCATAGGCGCGCGTTACGTGAAACAGCTCGGTATGCGAGCGCGCGACCAACTCCTCATCAGAGAGCTCGCGGGGGTCGTAGCGCGTGGATAGCGTTTGGGTTTTATTCAAAACAAGTCGTGCCGACAGTCAGGTCAATGTCCACCGCAGCCAGCCTCAGCTGGCATTTTGCGGCGGCATACATTAGCAGGGTTTGCCGGATTAGCGGCTACTCACATGCTGTTCCAGCAGGATCCGATTGGAGAGAGAGACTAGCTCACCCTCATCGGTCAGCAATGTAGTTTTAACCGTGCCAATCTCTTCGATCTGGCCTTCGACCTCGCCAACACGCACTTGTTGCCCAACCTGATACAACTCACGCACATAGATTCCCGCGAGAATCTGACCGGCAATTTCCCGGCTCCCCAACCCCATGGCCAGCGCAACCGCCAGACCAACGGTAATCAATACGATGACGATCACATGGTTCAGCAGGTCGGTCTTGACCTCCAGCTGACTGATCGCGACAGAAATGCTGATGATGATCACCAGCCCCTGCGCGATGCGCCCCAACCCTGAAGCGTAGTCCAGGCCTACGCCTTCTGCCGCGCCGCGCACCAAGCCGTTTGCCAATTGCGCCAGCAGGACACCCACCAGCAGCACCAAGGCTGCGCCGAACACTTTCGGGAGATAGAGCGCCAACATGTCGAGCGTAGCTGAAACTCGCTCGAGGCCAAGGGATTCTGCCGCAGAAACCAGAAAAATCAGCAGAACAAACCAATACACGATCTTACCGACCAAGGTCGAAATCGGCACCTGCAACCCTGCGCGCGACATCAACTTGGTCAGCCCGGTGCCGCCCATCAGGCGATCAAGGCCCAGTTTGGCAAGCAACTTGGACAGCAAGGTATCGAGCAGCTTGGCCACGACGAACCCCAACAGCAGCACGACCAGTGCGCCGAACAGGTTCGGGATGAAGTTGGCGACTTTGGTCCACAACGCAGTCATTGCAGTGACGAGGCTCTGAGTCCAGAGATCAAGTTCCATATTCAATCAGCCTTATCAGCAGTGCGAGCGGTAGGTTTACGAAGACGGGAGACCGGCGAGACATGCGCCGATCCATTATTCAGGGCGATCATCAGCGCGGGCAGCCAGCGGCCCAGCAGGCTGAACAGATCACCGGCGCCGACCTGGCGGTTGGCGGTTTTGAGTACGCGGCCCAGGCAGGCATCGTCGTCGCGGCTGGACGGCGAGGCGTTGAGCATGTCGCGCAAAGACTGTTCAAACGGATCGTGCATACGCACCTCTCGTGATGTCTGTGAAAGACGCGGGCAAGTTTGGTCGGGTCACATGCGCCATCTTCAGACCCAGCGCAAACGACGGAACAACCACCACTGACCAAGGGCCAGGGCGAGCACGGTCAAACAGGCGATGAGGAAGCCATAGGGGCTGCTGGAGAACGGGATTCCGCCAACGTTGATACCCAACAGACCGGTGATGAAACTCATCGGTAAAAAGATGCAGGTGATGATCCCGAAGCGGTACATCGTGCGATTCATGCGCTCGCTGAGACGCCGGTCTTCAGCCTCCAGCACAAGCCCCACGCGCTCCCGGGTCAATTCGAGTTCTTCGAGGTAGCGGGTCAGGCTGTTGTTCAGTTCGTTCCAGTAATCGGCATCGTCGTCGACGAACCACGGCATTTTGATCCGTGTCAGTTGACCGAAAATATCCCGCTGTGGAGCGAGGAAACGCTTCAGCCCGGCCGCCCTGCGCCGGATGTGCAAAATGGCGCCATGCTCGGGGGCATACCGTTCGTCGGCATCCATCTTTTCTTCTTCCTCATCGGCGATTTCCGAGAGGCAAGTGACCAGATCCTGCACCTTGTTGGTGAGGAACTGCGCCAGATAAAGAATGAGTTCCGAAGCAGTCTTCGGGCCTTTGCCGTCCGCCAGTTGCGCCAGAAGTTCGTCAGTGGCACGCAATGGCCGCAGACGCAGGGAAATGACGCGCTGCGCAGAGGCAAAAATCCGTACCGAAACCATGTCTTCAGGTTCCGCACCAGGATTGAGGTTGACCCCACGCAAGAACAGCAGCAGCTCGGAATCCGCCAACGGCAACAACCGCGGGCGGGTGTTCTCTTCCAGCAACAGGTCACAGGTGAATTCATTGAGACCACTGGATTTGCGCAGCCAGGTCTGGGTTTGCGGATGACTGCGATCCCAATGCAGCCACAGACTTTCATGGGCCTGCAGCTGCAAATCGTCGAGTTCAGTCCGGGCTATCGAACGCGCACCGCCTTTTCCATCCAGCACCAAGGCATGCACCAATCCCCATTGCGCGTTTTCTTCCTCGAACATCCTCATCCCTTTGTCAGTACCTTATTCAGGCATCTTCAGCGGGCTCGGCGAAACAATCACGCCGTTGTTGTCCGCATAAATGAAATGCCCCGGATGAAACGTCACGCCGGCAAAGGTCACTGCAACGTTGAGGTCGCCGATGCCACGCTTGTCGGTTTTCATCGGGTGGCTAGCCAGGGCCTGAACGCCCAGATCGGTCTGCGCGATAACATCGACGTCACGGATGCAGCCGTAGATCACCAGTCCTTCCCAACCGTTCTTCGCGGCTTTTTCGGCAATCATGTCGCCCAGCAGTGCGCGGCGCAGCGAACCACCGCCATCGACCACCAACACTTTGCCGTGCCCCTTGAGTTCCGCCTGTTCCTTGACCAGCGAGTTGTCTTCGAAGCATTTGATGGTCACGATTTCGCCGCCAAACGAATCACGGCCACCGAAATTGCTGAACATCGGTTCCAGCACCTGCACCAGCTCCGGATAGGCGTCGCACAGGTCAGGCGTAAGGTAATGGTTCATCGAAAAACTCCTGTAACAAGGAAGACGATCAAGGATGACGCATTCTGAAGAAACGAGTTCCGGTGGTCGCTGTTTACCTTAGTCCATCTCATGTTCGCTGAACGAACCTGAACAAACCCTGAAACGTAATCGCCAAACAGCCACCAAAAATGACCAGAACCGCTCGATGCGTCATATCTTAGCCGCAAGCCAACCTGAACGAAATGCCCTTTTCAGAGCCCTCATCAGACTGCCGCCGCCAGATCCGGCTTCTCCCCCAACAGAGGGGTTTGCTGATCGTTCAGCCAGCGCGCCACCAACGGCCACACCTCAGTCTGCGCCGGTTTGCTCACCAGCATTTCGACATGGCCGAAATTATCGCTGAAGCCTTGCTCGCGCCCCAGGTTGATGAACTGTTTATGCCCGGAACCGATCTGCTCATACAACTTGCGACAGGCCCACGCCGGGTCCTGATGATCCCCCGCAGCCGTCACCGCCAGCACAGGCACCTGAACATCGGCAAGACCGGCCCACCAATCCTTGTCCTTGTCGCCGAAACGACCGAACAGGCCGTACCAGCGCATGCTCTCGATGGCCAGGCCAATCGGTTCATCCTCAGGGCCGCGTTTGAGACGCGAACCGGACAACTGGGCGAAGCGCTTGAGAATAAAGCGACTGCTCCACTCCACCGGCGGGATTTTCAGCGGCCAGTACGTGCGGCTGACCTGGGTGCCAAAAAATGCCGCCGACGCCACGGCCGGCTCGCCAAGGTATTCGCCACCGAGCGCTGCTGCCAGGGTGATACCGCCCAGCGAATGGCCGATCCAGTGCGGGACCTGCCCGCTCTGCTCGCGCACGAACGCGGCAATCGCCGGCAAATCGTAACGGGCATAGTCGGCGACACGGTTGCGCCGGTACTCCTCGTTGCGCTGCGACAAGCCGTGACCGCGCATCTCCGGAATCCACACGTCAAAACCCAGCCGCGTGAGATACGCGCCGAGCCCCAGACCTTTGGGAGAAAACCAGAAACGTCGGTTGGAGAAACTGCCATGCAACAAAATCACCGGCACGCCGCGAGGTGCCGCGTCGTCGGCCATGCCCAAACGGGTGACAGCGATCTCCACGGACCAGTCCGGGCTGTTGCCGGGCTTCAATCGATACACGTCTTCGCTCAGATCACCGCGCCGTTCGGCGCTGATCAGGGCGACAGGAAACAGGTTGCTGCTGCTTTGCATAATGCTCTTGCACAAAAAAGGGCGGCATCTACAGGAGCCCGCCCTACTTCAATTTCAAAGCCGCGCCCCCTGTGGGGGCGGGCCGTTTACAGACGCTTCAAGCCCGGGCCTGGCCTTCCGCCAGGAAGAACCAGGTTTCCAGCACGGTGTCCGGGTTCAGCGACACGCTTTCGATGCCCTGCTCCATCAGCCACTTGGCCAGATCCGGGTGGTCGGACGGGCCCTGACCGCAGATACCGATGTACTTGCCGGCCTTGTTGCACGCGGCAATCGCATTGGCCAAGAGCTTCTTGACCGCCGGATTACGCTCGTCGAACAGGTGCGCGATGATACCGGAATCGCGGTCCAGGCCCAGCGTCAGCTGAGTCAGGTCGTTGGAACCAATCGAGAAACCGTCGAAGAATTCGAGGAATTCTTCCGCCAGAATCGCGTTGGATGGCAGTTCGCACATCATGATCACGCGCAGACCGTTGTCACCGCGTTTCAAGCCGTTCTCGGCGAGCAGATCGACGACCTGGCTTGCTTCGCCCAGGGTACGCACGAACGGCACCATGATTTCGACGTTGGTCAGGCCCATCTCGTTGCGCACGCGTTTCAGCGCGCGGCACTCGAGTTCGAAGCAGTCACGGAACGATTCGCTGATGTAACGCGAAGCGCCACGGAAGCCCAGCATCGGGTTCTCTTCTTCCGGCTCGTAGAGCTTGCCGCCGATCAGGTTGGCATATTCGTTGGACTTGAAGTCCGACAGACGCACGATGACTTTCTTTGGCGCGAACGCAGCAGCGAGGGTGCTGATGCCTTCAACCAGTTTTTCCACGTAGAAACCGACCGGATCGTCGTAACCGGCGATGCGCTTGTCGACGCTTTCCTTGATTTCCTGCGGCAGACCGTCGTAGTTCAACAGCGCTTTCGGGTGCACACCGATCATGCGGTTGATGATGAACTCCAGACGGGCCAGGCCCACACCGGCGTTCGGCAATTGCGCGAAATCGAAGGCGCGGTCCGGGTTACCGACGTTCATCATGATCTTGAACGGCAGATCCGGCATGGCGTCGACGGAGTTCTTCTTGATATCGAAGCCCAGTTCGCCTTCGAAGATGTAACCGGTGTCGCCTTCGGCGCAGGACACGGTCACGCCCTGACCATCCTTCAGCAGCTGGGTGGCGTTGCCGCAACCGACGACTGCCGGAATGCCCAGTTCACGAGCGATGATCGCCGCGTGGCAGGTGCGACCGCCACGGTTGGTGACAATGGCGCTGGCGCGTTTCATCACCGGTTCCCAGTCCGGGTCGGTCATGTCGGAAACCAGCACGTCCCCCGGCTGAACCTTGTCCATCTCGGAGACGTCCTTGATGATGCGCACTTTGCCGGCGCCGATGCGCTGGCCAATCGCGCGACCTTCGACCAGCACAGTGCCGGTTTCTTTCAGCAGGTAACGCTCCATGACGTTGGCCTGGGTGCGGCTTTTCACGGTTTCCGGACGCGCCTGTACGATGTACAGCTTGCCGTCGTCACCGTCCTTGGCCCACTCGATGTCCATCGGGCAGCCGTAGTGTTTTTCGATGATCATCGCTTGCTTGGCCAGCTCGCTGACCTCAGCGTCGCTCAGGCAGAAACGCGCACGATCAGCCTTATCGACATCGACCGTCTTGACCGAGCGACCGGCCTTGGCCTCGTCGCCGTAAATCATCTTGATGGCTTTACTGCCAAGGTTGCGACGCAGGATCGCCGGACGACCGGCCTCCAGCGTGCCTTTGTGCACGTAGAACTCATCCGGGTTCACCGCGCCTTGTACGACAGTTTCGCCCAGGCCGTAGGCGCCGGTGATGAATACCACGTCACGGAAACCGGATTCGGTATCGAGGGTGAACATGACGCCGGCAGTGCCGGTTTCCGAACGCACCATGCGCTGCACGCCGGCGGACAGGGCGACCAGTTTGTGATCGAAGCCCTGGTGCACGCGGTAGGAAATCGCACGGTCGTTGAACAGCGACGCGAACACCTCTTTGGCGGCACGGATGACGTTTTCCACGCCACGGATGTTCAGGAAGGTTTCCTGCTGACCGGCGAAGGACGCATCCGGCAAGTCTTCGGCGGTGGCGGAGGAACGCACGGCCACGGCCACGTCAGGGTTGCCGGCCGACAGCGCGGCGAACGCGGTGCGGATTTCGGCATTCAGTTTTTCGGGGAATTCGGCTTCCATGATCCATTGACGGATCTGGGCGCCGGTTTTGGCCAGAGCGTTGACATCATCGACGTCCAGCGCGTCGAGGGCCTTGTGGATCTGGTCGTTGAGGCCGCTCAGTTCGAGGAAATCACGATAAGCCTGAGCCGTCGTGGCGAAACCGCCGGGGACCGAAACACCGGCGCCTGCCAGGTTACTGATCATCTCGCCCAGGGATGCGTTCTTGCCCCCCACATGCTCAACATCGTGTTTGCCGAGCTTATCGAGGGAAACTACGTACTCTACCAAGGTGATCTCTCCACTAACTGTGTTGGAAAAGCTCAGAAACCGGCGGCCCGGGGGAGCCTTGGCCGGCTGTATGGCCTGGACCTGGAAAATAAGTGAGAATGCGGGCCAATGGCGGCCGGCAAATCGCGCCTATCATATCCAAGATTGATGACTAGCTTAAGGCCCAAGGTGCAAATGAAACGATCTGCTTTCTTTATCTCCGATGGCACCGGCATCACTGCCGAAACCCTGGGTCAAAGCCTGTTGGCGCAGTTCGAAAACATTACCTTCAGCAAATTCACGCGACCGTACATCGACAGCGTTGAAAAAGCGCGGGCCATGGTACAACAAATCAACAAAGCCGCTGAAACCGACGGCTTTCGCCCGATCATCTTCGACACCATCGTCAATCAGGACATCCGTGAGATTCTTGCCACGTCCAATGGTTTCATGATCGACATTTTCTCGACCTTCCTCGCCCCGCTCGAACAGGAACTGACCGAGCATTCTTCCTACACCGTCGGCAAGTCCCACTCGATCGGGCACAACTCCAATTACATGGAGCGCATCGAGGCGGTGAACTTCGCCCTCGACAACGACGATGGCGCACGCACCCACTATTACGACAAAGCCGACCTGATACTAGTGGGCGTGTCGCGATGCGGTAAAACGCCGACGTGTCTGTACATGGCGATGCAATTCGGCATCCGCGCCGCGAACTATCCGTTGACTGAAGACGACATGGAGCGTCTGACCCTGCCGGCCGCCCTGCGCGCCCATCAGCACAAGCTGTTCGGTCTGACCATCGACCCTGATCGCCTCACCGCGATCCGCAACGAGCGCAAGCCCAACAGCCGCTATTCGAGCTATGCCCAGTGCGAATTCGAAGTGCGCGAAGTGGAAAACCTGTTCCGCCGCGAGAACATCCCCAACATCAACTCCACGCATTTTTCGGTGGAAGAGATTTCGGCGAAGATTCTGGTGGAGAAAGGTGTGGAGCGGCGATTCAAGTAGGTTTGCGGTCACTGGCCTGGCGCCTTCGCGAGCAAGCCCGCTCCCACATTTGACCGCGTTCCTTCAGCTGGAATGCGACCAGATGTGGGAGCGGGCTTGCTCGCGAAGAACGATTACACGGTCTCCATCCATGCCCGGGCCAAGGATTCAAAGCCGCCCGGCAACAACCGATCATCCCCCACCGCATTACACACACTCACCCGAATAAACTGCGGCACCGCTGCCGGACTGAGGGTTGAGACACCGGTGCTTGAGGACATCACGACGCGCTCAGGTTTTGCGATCACCAACTTGCCGGTGGAAAGGTGGTTCAGATAACCCACATAGCCACAAAGCGGTTAACCGGGGTGGCTTCGAGCTGCGCCTGATCCTTGCACAACGCGAAGATTTCGCTGCTGCGCTGGCCGGTGAATCGTGTCGCCAGATTGGCCTTGAATTTGTCCTCCAATAACGGGATGCCCTCGGCACGACGCCGACGATGACCAATCGGGTATTCCACCACGACGTTTTCGGTGCTGCTGCCGTCCTTGAAAAACACTTGCACGGCGTTGGCAATCGAGCGCTTGTCGGCTTCGAGGTATTCGCGGGTGAAACGCGGATCTTCGACGACGACCATTTTCTCGCGCAGCACATCGATGATCGGATGGGCCTTGTGGAAATCGTCCTCGTATTGCTCGGCCACCAGATTGCCGAACACCAGCGGCACCGCGGTCATGTACTGAATGCAATGGTCGCGGTCAGCAGCGTTGGCCAGCGGCCCGACTTTGGAAATGATGCGAATGGCCGATTCGTGAGTGGTGATAACGATGCGGTCGATTTCATGCAGACGATTGCGCACTTGCGGGTGCAAGGTCACCGCCGCTTCGCAGGCTGTTTGCGCGTGGAATTCGGCGGGAAAGCTGATCTTGAACAGCACGTTCTCCATCACATAACTGCCGAAAGGCCGCGAGAAACTGAACGCGCGCTTGTCTTCAGGCTTCAACGCCAGATCACTGTTGGTGTGACTGAACAACACGTCATAGAAACCCCACTGCTTCGCAGTTAATACGCCGGGAATGCCCATCTCGCCGCGCATGGCGATGTCGGCCAGGCGCACACCACGACTCGATGCATCCCCGGCTGCCCAGGATTTGCGCGAACCGGCGTTCGGCGCATGGCGATACGTGCGCAAGGCCTGCCCATCGGCAAACGCATGGGACAACGCCGACAACAGTTGCTCGCGATTGGCGCCCATCAGTTTGGCGGTGACCGCCGTCGAGGCGACTTTCACCAGAATGACGTGATCGAGTCCTACGCGGTTGAAGGAGTTTTCCAGAGCGATCACGCCCTGAATCTCGTGGGCCATGATCATTGCTTCGAGCACATCGCGAATGGTCAGCGGCGCTTCAGCGTTGGCCACGCGTTTCTGCGAGAGGTGATCGGCCACCGCGAGAATCCCGCCGAGGTTGTCCGACGGATGCCCCCATTCAGCGGCGAGCCAGGTGTCGTTGTAGTCGAGCCAGCGCACGATGCAGCCGATGTCCCAGGCGGCTTTGACCGGGTCGAGGCGATAGGCGGTGCCGGGGACGCGGGCGCCAAACGGCACGACGGTGCCTTCGACCATCGGGCCCAGGTGCTTGGTGCATTCGGGGAAGCGCAGCGCCAGCAGGCCGCAGCCCAGCGTGTCCATCAAGCAGTTGCGGGCGGTGTCGAGGGCTTCGGCAGATTCGGGTTTGAAGGTGAGGACGTAATCGGCGATGTCCTGCAGGACACGGTCGTAGTCGGGGCGATTGTTCAGGTCGACGTTGGCGCTCATGTTCGATTCACTCTTGAAGTGGTTCGTTGATGGGACCTCGGTTCAGGGCTAACGATGTCTTATTGTTGAAATGCAATCCACTGTGGGAGCGGGGTTGCTCGCGAAGGCGGAGTGTCAGTATTGGAGATGTCGACTGACATTGCGCCTTCGCGAGCAAGCCCGCTCCCACATTAGATGCTTTGTTGTGTCAGAAAGAATCCCCGGGGATGCGCACGTAGCCTTCCATCAGGACCCGGGCACTGCGGCTCATGATGGCTTTCTTCACCACCCACTCACCGTTTTCCAGACTGGCTTCGGCACCCACGCGCAGGGTTCCCGAGGGATGCCCGAAGCGCACGGCATTACGCTCGACGCCGCCGGCTGCCAGGTTCACCAGCGTGCCGGAGATGGCCGCCGCCGTGCCAATCGCCACCGCCGCCGTGCCCATCATCGCGTGGTGCAATTTGCCCATCGACAAGGCGCGCACCAGCAAGTCCACGTCAGCGGCGCCAATGGCTTTGCCACTGGACGCCACATAATCCGCGGGCTGGGCGACGAACGCGACTTTCGGTGTGTGTTGGCGCTTGGCCGCATCATCCAGATTCGAGATCAACCCCATGCGCAGCGCGCCGTAAGCACGAATCGTCTCGAACATCTGCAGCGCTTTCGGATCGCTGTTGATCGCGCCTTGCAGCTCGGTGCCGGTGTAACCGATGTCTGCGGCGTTGACGAAGATCGTCGGGATGCCGGCGTTGATCATGGTCGCCTTGAACGTGCCGACACCCGGCACTTCCAGCTCATCAACGAGGTTGCCGGTCGGGAACATCGAACCACCGCCGCCCTCTTCTTCCGCCGCTGGGTCCATGAATTCGACTTGCACCTCGGCCGCCGGGAAGGTCACGCCGTCGAGTTCGAAGTCGCCGGTTTCCTGCACTTCGCCGTTGGTGATCGGCACGTGGGCGATGATGGTTTTGCCGATGTTGGCCTGCCACACACGCACCACGGCGACACCGTTGTGCGGGATGCGACTGGCATCGACCAGACCGTTGCTGATGGCGAACGAACCGACCGCTGCCGAGAGGTTGCCGCAGTTGCCGCTCCAGTCGACGAAAGGCTTGTCGATGGACACCTGACCGAACAGGTAATCGACGTCATGATTCGCCTTGATGCTTTTCGACAGGATCACGGTTTTGCTGGTGCTGGACGTGGCGCCGCCCATGCCGTCGATCTGCTTGTCGTAGGGGTCGGGGCTGCCGATGACGCGCAGCAATAAGGCATCGCGAACCGGGCCGGGAACCTGCGCCGCCTCGGGCAGATCGTTGAGGCTGAAGAACACGCCTTTGCTGGTGCCGCCGCGCATGTAGGTGGCGGGGATTTTGATCTGTGGTGCGTGAGCCATGGGTGCTCCTTCAAAACGACCAAAGGACTCATCATCCTTTGATCGCTCAACATTGTTAAACGGCAACCGCCGACTCTTCGAGGAAGTCCTGAGCGAAGCGCTGCAACACGCCGCCAGCCTCGTAGATCGACACCTCTTCAGCCGTGTCGAGACGGCAGGTCACCGGCACTTCGAGGCGCTCGCCGTTCTTGCGGTGGATCACCAGCGTCAGATCCGCACGCGGCTTGCGCTCGCCGATCACGTCGTAGGTTTCGCTGCCATCGATGGCCAGGGTGTGACGGTCGGTACCCGGCTTGAACTCCAGCGGCAGCACGCCCATGCCCACCAGGTTAGTGCGGTGGATGCGCTCGAAACCTTCGGCGGCAATCGCTTCGACACCGGCCAGACGCACACCTTTTGCCGCCCAGTCACGGGACGAACCCTGACCGTAATCGGCGCCGGCAATGATGATCAGCGGCTGCTTGCGCTCCATGTAGGTTTCGATGGCTTCCCACATGCGCATCACTTTGCCTTCCGGCTCGACGCGGGCCAGCGAACCCTGTTTGACCTTGCCGTTTTCCACGACCATTTCGTTGAACAGTTTCGGGTTGGCGAAGGTTGCACGCTGCGCGGTCAAGTGGTCGCCACGGTGGGTGGCGTAAGAATTGAAGTCCTCTTCCGGCAGGCCCATTTTCGCCAGGTATTCGCCGGCGGCGCTGTCGAGCATGATCGCGTTCGAAGGCGACAGGTGGTCGGTGGTGATGTTGTCCGGCAGCACCGCCAGCGGACGCATGCCCTTGAGCGGACGGGCGCCGGCCAATGCGCCTTCCCAGTACGGCGGACGGCGAATGTAGGTGCTCATCTCACGCCAGTCGTACAACGGCATGACTTTCGGGCCGGTGTCTTCATGGACGGCGAACATCGGAATGTAGACCTGACGGAACTGCTCAGGCTTGACCGACGATTTCACCACGGCGTCGATTTCTTCGTCGCTCGGCCAGATGTCTTTGAGGCGGATTTCCTTGCCGTCGACCACGCCCAGAACATCTTTCTCGATGTCGAAACGGATAGTGCCGGCGATGGCATATGCGACCACCAGCGGCGGCGAAGCGAGGAATGCCTGCTTGGCGTAGGGGTGGATGCGGCCGTCGAAGTTACGGTTACCGGAGAGCACGGCGGTGGCGTACAGGTCGCGGTCGATGATCTCTTGCTGGATCAGCGGATCGAGCGCGCCGGACATGCCGTTGCAGGTGGTGCAGGCGAAGGCGACGACGCCGAAACCGAGCTGCTCAAGCTCTGTGGTCAGCCCCGCTTCGTCGAGGTACAGCGCGACGGTTTTCGAACCCGGCGCCAGCGACGATTTCACCCACGGCTTGCGGGTCAGGCCGAGCTTGTTGGCGTTGCGCGCGAGCAGGCCCGCAGCAATGACGTTGCGCGGGTTGCTGGTGTTGGTGCAACTCGTGATCGCCGCGATGATCACCGCGCCATCAGGCATTTGCCCTGGCACGTCATCCCACTGCCCGGAGATGCCTTTGGCCGCCAGATCCGCCACCGCAACGCGGGCGTGCGGGTTGCTCGGGCCGGCCATGTTGCGCACCACCGAGGACAAGTCGAAGGTCAGGCCGCGCTCGTACTGCGCGCCTTTCAGGCTGTCAGCCCAGAGGCCGGTAAGCTTGGCGTATTGCTCGACCAGTTGCACTTGCTGGTCTTCACGGCCGGTGAGTTTCAGGTAATCGATGGTCTGCTGGTCGATGTAGAACATCGCCGCCGTGGCGCCGTATTCCGGGGCCATGTTGGAGATGGTTGCGCGGTCGCCGAGGGTCAGCGCGGCCGCGCCTTCGCCGAAGAACTCCAGCCACGCGCCGACGACTTTCTGTTTGCGCAGGTATTCGGTCAACGCCAGCACCATGTCGGTGGCGGTGATGCCCGGTTGCAGCTTGCCGGTCAGTTCGACGCCGACGCTTTCCGGCAGGCGCATCCACGAGGCGCGGCCAAGCATCACGCTCTCGGCTTCGAGGCCGCCGACGCCGATGGCAATCACGCCCAGCGCATCGACGTGCGGGGTGTGGCTGTCGGTGCCGACGCAGGTGTCGGGGAAGGCCACACCGTCACGCACCTGGATCACCGGGGACATTTTCTCCAGGTTGATCTGGTGCATGATGCCGTTGCCCGGCGGGATCACATCAACGTTCTTGAAGGCCTTTTTGGTCCAGTTGATGAAGTGGAAGCGGTCTTCGTTGCGACGGTCTTCGATGGCGCGGTTTTTCTCGAACGCCTGGGCATCGAAACCACCCGCCTCGACGGCCAGCGAGTGGTCGACGATCAGTTGCGTCGGCACCACCGGGTTGACTTGCGCCGGGTCGCCGCCCTGCAACGCGATGGCGTCGCGCAGGCCAGCGAGGTCGACCAGCGCGGTCTGGCCGAGAATGTCGTGGCAGACCACACGCGCCGGGAACCAGGGGAAATCGAGATCACGCTTGCGCTCGATCAGTTGCTTGAGGGAATCGGTGAGCGTGGCCGGGTCGCAGCGACGCACAAGGTTTTCCGCCAGCACGCGGGAGGTGTACGGCAAGGTGTCGTAACTGCCGGGCTGGATCGCCTCGACCGCCGCACGGGCGTCGAAATAATCCAGAGGACTGCCGGGCAGGGTTTTGCGAAATGCTGTGTTCATCGGGTCAGGACTCGGGTCACGGTAGGTTCAAGAGGTGGGGCCGGACACTGACCTTGAAATTCACACTGAACCCTGTGGGAGCTGGCTTGCCAGCGATAGCGGTGGGTCAGTCGACATCAATGTTGGATGTGACTCGGTCATCGCTGGCAAGCCAGCTCCCACAGGGTCTTCGGTGAATATCGAGATTAGTGTTCGGCCCTCACCATTCAGCGACGTTCGATTGCCACGAACTTGCGCTGTTCAACGCCGATGTACTCGGCGCTTGGACGGATGATGCGGTTGTTGGCGCGCTGTTCGAACACGTGCGCAGCCCAGCCGGTCAGGCGCGAGCAGACGAAGATCGGCGTGAACAGCTTGGTCGGAATGCCCATGAAGTGGTACGCCGAG
The DNA here is from genome assembly GCF_963970475.1 of Pseudomonas sp. EA_5y_Pfl2_R50. Lineage (NCBI taxonomy): Bacteria > Pseudomonadati > Pseudomonadota > Gammaproteobacteria > Pseudomonadales > Pseudomonadaceae > Pseudomonas > Pseudomonas sp. EA_5y_Pfl2_R50. Next base: position 764,782 of record NZ_CAXAPT010000001.1, read on the forward strand.
GCATGGTAGAAGTCAGCGTTGGGGAACAGTTTTTTCTGCTCCCACATGGTCTTGTCGATGGCTTCGGAAACCGGGAACAGCACCTTGTCACCGACCTCATCAGCGAGTTTTTTCGACCAGCCCTTGATCACCTCGTTGCGCGGGTCGCTGTCCTTATAGATCGCGTGGCCGAAGCCCATGATCTTGTCTTTGCGCTCGAGCATGCCGAGGGTGCCTTTGATCGCGTCTTCCGGCGACGAGAAGCGCTCGATCATCTCCATCGCCGCTTCGTTGGCGCCGCCATGCAGCGGGCCACGCAGCGAACCGATGGCCGCCGTCACGCAGGAATACAGGTCAGACAGGGTCGAGGCGCAAACACGGGCGGTGAACGTCGAGGCATTGAATTCGTGCTCGGCGTAAAGGATCAACGACACGTTCATCACCTTGACGTGCAACTCGCTCGGCTTCCTGTCGTGCAGCAGGTGCAGGAAATGACCGCCGATGGTCGGCTCGTCGCTCACGCAGTCGATGCGTTTGCCGTCGTGGCTGAAGCGATACCAGTAGCACATGATCGCCGGGAAAGCGGCGAGCAGACGGTCAGTCTTGTCGCGCTGTTCGGAGAAGTCCTTCTCCGGCTCGAGGTTGCCGAGGAACGAGCAACCGGTGCGCATCACGTCCATCGGGTGGGCATCGGCGGGGATGCGTTCGAGCACTTCTTTCAGCGCTTGCGGCAAATCACGCAGCTTGCTCAGCTTGCCTTGGTATTCGTCGAGTTGCGCCTGGGTTGGCAGCTCGCCGTAGAGCAACAGGTACGCGACTTCTTCAAATTGCGCATCGGCGGCGAGTTCGCGCACGTCGTAACCGCGATAGGTCAGCCCTGCACCCGCCTGGCCCACGGTGGACAGTGCGGTTTGCCCGGCGACCTGACCACGGAGCCCGGCGCCACTGAGTATTTTTGCTTCGGCCATTGTGTTCTCCAATCTTCTTGAATTTGTATGGGGAAACTTGTGGGAGCGAGCCTGCTCGCGAAGGTGGCTGGAGCACCTCCTTGCATCAGGGACACCGCGTTATCGTTGGCATCCTTCGCGAGCAGGCTCGCTCCCACAGGGTTTGATTCAGCCTTTCTTCTGTGCAAACAACGCATCGAGCTTCTGCTCGAAGGTGTGGTAATCAATACGGTCGTAAAGCTCCATGCGAGTCTGCATGGTGTCGATGACATTCTGTTGCGTACCGTCGCGGCGGATCGCGGTGTAAACGTTTTCCGCAGCCTTGTTCATCGCGCGGAATGCCGACAATGGATAGAGCACCAGCGACACGTCGGCGCCGGCCAGTTGCTCGGTGGTGTACAGCGGCGTCGAGCCAAACTCGGTGATGTTGGCCAGGATCGGCGCTTTCACACGGTTGGCGAACAGCTTGTACATCTCCAGTTCGGTGATGGCTTCCGGGAAGATCATGTCGGCACCGGCCTCGATGCACGCCGCAGCGCGATCCAGTGCCGATTCCAGGCCTTCCACCGCCAGCGCATCGGTGCGTGCCATGATCACGAAACTGTCATCGGTGCGGGCATCGACGGCGGCTTTGATGCGGTCGACCATTTCCTGCTGGCTGACGATCTCTTTATTCGGACGGTGGCCGCAGCGCTTGGCGCCGACCTGATCCTCGATATGAATCGCCGCCGCGCCGAACTTGATCATCGACTTGACGGTGCGCGCCACGTTGAACGCCGACGAGCCGAAACCGGTGTCCACATCGACCAGCAGCGGCAGATCGCAAACGTCGGTGATACGCCGAACGTCGGTCAGCACGTCATCCAGACCGGTGATGCCCAGATCCGGCACGCCGAGGGAACCTGCGGCCACCCCGCCACCGGACAGGTAGATCGCCTTGAAACCGGCGCGCTTGGCCAGCAGCGCGTGGTTGGCGTTGATCGCGCCGACCACCTGCAATGGGTGCTCGCTGGCGACCGCATCGCGGAAACGCTGGCCTGGAGTGTTCAGGTTGGAACTCATGACTCACCTCGTTCAGTGGCTGTCTTGTTGTGGGCGCCGTTCTGGTAATGACGGGCAATGTTGCGTTTCGAGGCGCCGATGTGACGGCGCATCAGCAATTCCGCGAGCTCGCCGTCACGGTCGGCGATGGCATCGAGAATCCGGTGGTGTTCGGCAAACGCCTGACGCGGACGGTTCGGCGTGGTGGAAAACTGGATGCGGTACATGCGCACCAGTTGATAGAGCTCGCCGCAGAGCATTTGGGTCAGCGTGCGATTGCCGCTGCCCTGGATGATCCGATAGTGGAAGTCGAAATCGCCTTCCTGCTGGTAATAGCCAACACCGGCCTGAAACGCCGCGTCACGCTCGTGGGTTTCCAGCACCCGGCGCAGTTCGTCGATGTCTTCGACGCTCATGCGCTCGGCCGCCAGACGGCAGGCCATGCCTTCGAGGGATTCGCGGATTTCGTAGAGTTCGATCAACTCGGCATGATTGAGCGAGACCACCCGCGCACCGACATGCGGCACCCGCACCAGCAGACGCTGGCCTTCGAGTCGGTGAATGGCCTCACGCAACGGCCCGCGGCTGATGCCGTAGGTGCGCGCCAGCTCCGGCTCGGAGATCTTGCTGCCGGGGGCTATCTCGCCCTTGACAATGGCCGCCTGAATGCGCCGAAAAACGTTTTCCGAGAGCGTCTCGGCATCGTCGCCGTGGATGACCGGGGGATCAAGTTGATCCAGCATGATTGTCGACACCTTTAAATCCAATGCGGCAAAAACTAGCCAATTAGCCCGCATCAGTCAAAGGATAAATGGATATTGTCGACAATCGTCTAATAACACCAGGTAATCTCCACTGGGCGGTTAATCCCTGCTCGCGAAAGCGTAGGTCAGGCGATATCTGCTTCCATTGACACACCGCCTTCGCGAGCAGGCTCGCTCCCACAGGAAAACCCTAAGGGTTATAGACCGGCTCGGGCGCTGGCGCCATAAAACCACCGTGCTAGAATGCCGCCCGAATTTGCTGGCCATTTGTACGGCTTGTCATAAAAAGCTGATAGGCACACGAAGGGTCTTGCGCAACTTTTGCCAAGGACCTGAACCGAAAACGGAACGCTGCGCACCAGGATTTATGAGACTCAAGCCCTTCCCCACATTCTTTGCCCTGTTTTGCCTGCCCGGCCTCGCCGTCGCGGGAGAAAAAACCGTGTACGGCCTCAACGAATATGCTTCGCTTGATGGCATCAATCTGGAAGTCGCGGCCAAACTCGATACCGGGGCGAAAACTGCCTCGCTCAGTGCCCGCGACATCAAACGCTTCAAACGCAACGGTGAATCCTGGGTGCGCTTCTACCTGGCCATCGACGCTGCGCATTCGCACCCCATCGAACGGCCCCTGGCACGGGTCAGCAAGATCAAGCGTCGCGCCGGCGACTACGACCCGGAAGAAGGCAAGAAGTACACCGCCCGTCCGGTGATTGAGCTGGATATCTGCATGGGCGCGGCAATGCGCAGCATCGAAGTGAACCTGACCGACCGAAGTGCGTTCCAATATCCGCTTTTGATTGGCTCCGAGGCGCTGAAACGCTTTGATGCGCTGGTCGACCCCAGTCTTAAATACGCTGCCGGCAAACCCGCCTGCACCATCGCCGCTCATACCGCCGAGTAATTTCCATGCGTTCTCTAACCTTCCACCTGAAAATCCTGATCACCATTCTGGTGCTGCTGGGCGTTTCGGTCACGGCCTATCAGATTTTCGTGCTCGGCATCCCGGTGACCGAAGACGCCACCGACGACTTGTGGAACATCGACGCCAAGGTCGAGTTCGTCGCCAGCACCAAGGACCCGGTGAAGATCCAGATGTTCGTGCCACCGTTGAGCCGCGACTACGTCAGCCTCAACGAGAGCTTTATCTCCAATAACTACGGCGTTGCCGTGAACCGCGTCGACGGCAACCGCAAGGTCACCTGGTCGGCGCGCCGGGCCAAGGGCAACCAGACACTTTATTACCGTCTGGTGCTGACCAAGCGTTACACCGCGGAAAAAACCAAGATCAAAGGCCCGACCTTCCGCGACAGCATCGCCATCGAAGGCCCGGAAAAAATCGCCGCCGAGGCCTTGCTCGCGCCGATTCGCCAGCACTCGGCCGACGTCGAAACCTTCATCGGCGAAGCGATCAAACGCGTCAACAATCTCAACGACGACAACGTGAAACTGCTGCTGGCCGGCGATCCATCCACCGCGCACAAAGCCAAAATCGTCGAACTGCTGCTGTCCATCGCCCACGTGCCGGTGGAAAAAGTCCACACCATCCGCCTCGTCGCCGACCAGCCGCAAACGCCGGAACTGTGGCTGCGCAGCTTCAATGGCACCGACTGGTTGTATTTCAACCCGGAAACCGGCGAGAAAGGCCTGCCGACCGACCGCCTGCTGTGGTGGACTGGCGATGAAAACCTGATCACCGTCGACGGCGGCAAGAAAGCCAACGTGACCTTCAGCCTGAACAACAGCGAGATGAACGCGATTCGTCTGGCCAAGCTGACTGACGAGAACACCGACGCCAACTTCCTCGAATACTCGCTCTACGGCCTGCCGCTGCAGACCCAGCAGACCTTCATGATCATGGTGATGATCCCGATTGGCGTGCTGGTGATCCTGATCCTGCGCAACCTGATCGGTCTGCAGACCCTCGGCACGTTTACCCCGGTGCTGGTCGCCCTGGCCTTCCGTGAAACGCAGTTGGGCTTCGGTATTCTGCTGTTTACCGTGATCACCGCGCTGGGCCTGTCGTTGCGCTCATATCTGGAACACCTGAAGCTGCAGATGCTGCCGCGACTCTCGGTGGTGCTGACCTTTGTCGTGGTGCTGATCGCGACGATCAGCCTGTTCAGCCACAAGCTCGGCCTGGAGCGCGGCTTGTCGGTGGCGCTGTTCCCGATGGTGATTCTGACCATGACCATCGAACGCCTGTCGATCACTTGGGAAGAGCGCGGCGCCAGCCACGCGATGAAAGTCGCCATCGGCACGCTGTTCGCGGCGTCCCTGGCGCACCTGATCATGACCGTGCCCGAGCTGGTGTACTTCGTGTTCACCTTCCCGGCGATCCTGTTGATTCTGGTCGGTTTCATGCTCGCGATGGGCCGTTATCGCGGCTACCGCCTGACCGAACTGGTGCGTTTCAAGGCGTTCCTGAAGAAGGCTGACAGCTGATGTTCGGTTTCTGGAAGACCTGGAAGGCCCTGGAGGCCCGGGGCATCATGGGCATCAATCGGCGTAACGCCGATTACGTGCTCAAGTACAACAAGCGCAGTCTGTACCCGATAGTCGATGACAAGATCCTCACCAAGGAACGCGCCATCAAGGCCGGCATTCACGTGCCGGAGTTGTATGGCGTGATCTCCACCGAGAAGGAAATCGACAAGCTCGGCGAGATCATCGGCGGGCGCAGCGATTTCGTGATCAAACCGGCGCAAGGCGCGGGCGGCGACGGCATCATCGTGATTGCCGACCGCTTCGAGGGCCGCTATCGCACGGTGTCGGGCAAGATCCTAGCCCATGAAGAGCTTGAGCACCACATCTCCAGCATCCTCACCGGTTTGTACTCACTGGGCGGTCACCGTGATCGGGCGCTGATTGAATACCGCGTGACGCCGGATCAGATCTTCAAAAGCATCAGCTACGAAGGTGTGCCGGACATCCGCATCATCGTGTTGATGGGTTACCCGGTGATGGCGATGCTGCGCCTGCCGACCCGGCAGTCCGGCGGCAAGGCCAACCTGCACCAGGGCGCCATTGGCGTCGGTGTCGATCTGGCCACCGGTTTGACCCTGCGCGGCACCTGGCTGAACAACATCATCACCAAACACCCCGACACCACCAACGCGGTGGACGGCGTGCAACTGCCCTACTGGGACGGTTTCATGAAACTCGCCGCTGGTTGCTATGAACTGTGCGGGCTGGGCTATATCGGTGTGGACATGGTGCTCGATCAGGAGAAAGGCCCGCTGATTCTCGAGCTGAATGCGCGACCGGGGCTGAATATCCAGATCGCCAATGATTGCGGGCTGACGTTGCGTACCCATGCGGTCGAGGCGCGACTGGAAGAGCTGAAGGCTCGCGGTGTGACCGAGACGGTTGAGGAGCGCGTGGCGTTTACCCAGGAAATGTTTGGGCATATTCCAGTGGTCGAGGGCTGATCGAGCACCGAGGCGCGGCCTTCGCGAGCAAGCCCGCTCCCACATTGGACTGCGTTTCCTGTGTGAGCGGGCTTGCTCGCGAAGACGGCTTCACAGCCAGCGCGAGCTCCAACCCTGCCCCCAACCTGCCAATCGCCGACATCCCCTCTAGGAGCAATTCCCGCAGAGGACTACAATCCCCACCCCGCCTCAATGGCCGATCTGCCCCGCCCATGTTGACCTGTTCCGTACACCCGCTGGCCTACCGCGCCAATCCCGCCGACTACTTCGCGGCCATCCGCAACGCCCCCGGCGCCGTGCTGCTCGACAGCGGCCGGCCGAGTGCCGACCGTGGTCGCTATGACCTGCTCAGCGCCTGGCCGCTGGAACAACTGGCAGTGATGCCAGACGAGAGCGGCAGCCATTTCCTCCAGCGTCTGCGCGACAATCTGAGTCGCTTGGGCGAAGCCCGATTGCCAGTGGAGGTCGACTTGCCGTTCGCCGGCGGTTTGATCGGCTACCTGAGCTACGACTTCGGCCGACATCTGGAAAACCTGCCAAGCCACGCCCGCGATGACCTGCAATTGCCGGACGCGCGCTTTGGTCTGTACGACTGGGCGCTGATCAGTGATCACCAGACCGCGACCAGCCAATTGGTGTTTCACCCATCGGTGATCGACAGCGAGAAACAACGGCTGATCGCGCTGTTTACCCAGCAACAGGCTGAAACCCTGACACCGTTCAAACTGAACGCGCCGATGGCCGCCGATCTCTCGGCAGATGAATATCGCCAGGCGTTCGAGCGCATTCAGCGGTATATCCAGGCGGGCGACTGCTATCAGGTCAACTTCGCCCAGCGCTTCCGCGCGGCATGTCAGGGCGATCCATGGCTGGCTTATTGCGCATTGCGCGAAGCCTGTCCAACACCGTTTTCCGGTTTCCAGAGCTTGCCCGACGGCGGCGCGGTGTTGAGCCTGTCACCCGAGCGTTTCGTCAAAGTCAGCCAGCGTCAGGTCGAAACCCGCCCGATCAAAGGCACCCGCCCGCGTGGCGTGACCCCGGCCGAAGACGCCGCTAACGCCGCCGAACTGCTGGCCAGCCCCAAGGATCGCGCGGAAAACCTGATGATCGTCGATCTGCTGCGCAACGACCTCGGGCGCACCTGCCGCATCGGCTCGGTGCGCGTGCCGGAGCTGTTCAGCCTGGAAAGCTATCCGAATGTGCACCACTTGGTCAGCAGCGTCACCGGCGAATTGGCGGACGAGCGCGACGCACTGGATCTGATTGCCGGCAGTTTCCCCGGTGGCTCGATCACCGGTGCACCGAAGATTCGCGCGATGCAGATCATCGATGAACTGGAGCCGACCCGACGCGGCCTCTATTGCGGTTCGTTGCTGTACCTGGACGTGCGCGGCGAGATGGACAGTTCCATCGCGATTCGCAGTCTGTTGGTCAAGGATGGGCAAGTGTGCTGCTGGGGCGGTGGCGGGATTGTTGCGGACTCGGACTGGCAGGCTGAGTATCAGGAGTCGATCACCAAAGTGAAGGTTCTGCTGGAAACCCTGCAAAACCTCTAAACGCTTGGCGAGCAGGCTCGCTCCCACAGGGAATGCATTCCGGTGTGGGAGCTAGCCTGCTCGCGAAAGCGCCCTTCCAGACGATTACAAACTCAACTCTCTGTTAGAAGCCTTGAGGAATTCCTGCTTCAACTCAGCAAACGTGTGTACGGCAGGAAACTGCGGGAACTCACGAATCACATTCTGCGGCGCATGGAACAGAATCCCCGCATCCGCCTCGCTCAGCATCGTCGTGTCGTTGTACGAATCCCCCGCCGCAATCACCCGGTAATACAGGCTCTTGAACGCCAGCACCGACTGGCGCTTGGGATCTTTCTGACGCAACTGATAGCTGGTCACCCGCCCGGTTTCGTCAGTGATCAGACGATGGCAAAGCAACGTCGGGAAGCCCAGTTGGCGCATCAGCGGCTGGGAGAACTCATAAAACGTGTCCGACAGAATCACCACCTGAAAGCGCTCGCGCAGCCAGTTGACGAACTCAACCGCGCCGTCCAGCGGCTTCAGGGTGGCGATCACTTCCTGAATGTCCGACAGCTTCAAGCCGTGTTCATCGAGGATGCGCAGGCGCTGTTTCATCAGCACGTCGTAATCCGGAATGTCCCGGGTGGTGGCCTTGAGGGATTCGATTCCGGTTTTTTCGGCGAAGGCGATCCAGATTTCCGGCACCAGTACCCCTTCAAGATCCAGGCAAGCAATTTCCACAAGACACTCCCGTTTGTATTGATTATTTGAGTCGAGCGAGGCCGAACTCTAGCGACTCGAATCCTCACGCGCAACGCACAGTACGCCCCGAGCGGCGCAGCTTTTTGTTACCATCGCCCCCATATAGAGCGCCCAGCGCCACCGACCTGAAGGAAGCCGCCCTGATGAGTGCAACGTTCGACGTCGTGGAACTCGCCACGACCTATGCCAACAAATCCGCGCAAGACATCCTCAAACTCGCGTTTGCCGAGTTTGGCGATGATCTGTGGATATCTTTCAGCGGCGCCGAGGATGTGGTGCTGGTGGACATGGCCTGGAAGCTCAACAAGAACGTCAAGGTGTTCAGCCTCGACACCGGTCGCCTGCACCCGGAGACCTATCGCTTCATCGAGCAGGTGCGCGAGCACTACAAGATCGACATCGAAATCGTCTCGCCGGACTACACGAAACTGGAACCGTTCGTGAAGGAAAAAGGCCTGTTCAGTTTCTACAAGGACGGTCACGGCGAATGCTGCGGCATCCGCAAGATCGAGCCGCTGCGACGCAAATTGTCCGACGTCAAAGCCTGGGCCACCGGCCAGCGCCGCGACCAGAGCCCGGGCACTCGCAGCGCCGTGGCAGTGATGGAAATCGACACCGCGTTCTCCACCGCCGAGCGCACCCTGTACAAGTTCAACCCGCTGGCGCAGATGACCAGCGAAGAAATCTGGGGCTACATCCGCATGCTTGAGTTGCCGTACAACAGCCTGCACGAGCGCGGCTTCATCAGCATCGGCTGCGAACCTTGCACCCGCCCGGTCCTGCCAAACCAGCACGAACGCGAAGGCCGCTGGTGGTGGGAAGAAGCGACGCAGAAAGAATGCGGACTGCATGCTGGCAATATCATCAGCAAGGCCTGATCTCCAATTCCAGCGACACCCCTTTGTGGGAGCGGGCTTGCTCGCGAAGGCGTAGTCTCAGTCGACATCTTCGTTGACTGATCCAACGTATTCGCGAGCAAGCCCGCTCCCACATTGGATTTATGTAAGGCTCGAGAAAATGTGTACACACAAATGTCACCGTCGGTGCCATTTATGTGTGCACTTTTTTGTTTCCACGCCCTGAAAAGTTACATCCCGCCTGAAAATCCTTTCTCGGCGCCTGCCGGCAAAATACCCCGCCCAAAATAAATACCTGTTCGAACGGTCAATTTATAACCACTGTTTTTCAATGAGTTAGCGCTCATCGATAACTTTTCGAAATGAGTAAAGCCGCGTATAGATCCGCAACTGGCACAGATCTCGCTTTAGTGCATACATGTTTTGTATACAAAACTGCAAAACATAAAGCCACTTTCGATCCGCAAGCCTGAAGCGCCCTATCCCGTACAGGCTGCAGATGCCCCGTAACCAGTGATGTTTTCACTGCCGCGACGAAGATTTGTCGAGCCTGGCGGCTCATGCACAGTCATCGCGGCGCTGAACATCAGGAGCCTGCCGGAATGCGTACAAGTCTCTCCAATAACATCGCGCTGAATCTGCCCGCCTCTGCCCTCGACCAACCGTTACCCCATGACGGTCTGACCGAGCCGTTACAACTCAGCCCGCGTCTGCACAACAGCGATCTCGCGCCGACCAAGGCCGAAGGTCGACGCTGGGGCAAATACAGCATCTTTGCCCTGTGGACGAACGACGTGCACAACATCGCCAACTACTCGTTCGCCATCGGCCTCTACGCCTTGGGCCTGGGTGGCTGGCAGATTCTGCTGTCGCTGGGGATCGGCGCGGCGCTGGTGTACTTCTTCATGAACCTGTCCGGTTACATGGGGCAAAAAACCGGTGTGCCGTTTCCGGTGATCAGCCGGATCAGTTTCGGCATTCATGGGGCGCAAATTCCTGCATTGATCCGGGCGGTTATCGCCATCGCCTGGTTCGGCATTCAGACGTATCTGGCGTCGGTGGTCTTCCGCGTGTTGCTCACGGCGGTGCATCCGGGCTTTGCCGAGTATGACCACAACTCGACTCTGGGTCTGTCGACGCTGGGTTGGGTGTGCTTCGTGGCGATCTGGCTGGTGCAACTGGCGATTCTCGCCTACGGCATGGAAATGGTACGCCGCTACGAAGCGTTCGCCGGGCCGGTGATTTTGCTGACGGTCGCCGCGCTTGCCGCATGGATGTACTTTCAGGCCAACGCCACCATCGCCTGGTCGATCCGCGAACCACTGAGCGGTGGCGAAATGTGGCGCAATATCTTTGCCGGCGGCGCACTGTGGCTGGCGATCTACGGCACGTTGATCCTCAACTTCTGCGATTTCGCCCGCTCTTCGCCCTGCCGCAAAACCATCAAGGTAGGAAACTTCTGGGGTTTGCCGGTGAATATTCTGGTGTTCGCCGCGATCACTGTCTTGCTCTGCGGCGCACAATTTCAAATCAATGGCCGGATCATCGAAAGCCCGACCGAGATCATCGCCTCGATCCCCAACACTTTCTTCCTCGTGCTCGGTTGCCTGGCATTCCTGATCGTCACCGTCGCAGTGAACATCATGGCCAACTTCGTCGCTCCGGCCTTCGTCCTCAGCAACCTGGCGCCGAAGTACCTGACCTTCCGCCGCGCCGGACTGATCAGCGCCACCATCGCCGTGTTGATCCTGCCGTGGAATCTCTACAACAGCCCGTTGGTGATCGTGTACTTCCTGTCCGGTCTCGGCGCCCTGCTCGGCCCGTTGTACGGCGTGATCATGGTCGACTACTGGCTGATCCGCAAAGGCCGGATCAACGTCCCGCAACTCTATAGCGAAGATCCCAACGGCGCTTATTACTACAGCCGCGGGATCAATTTCCGCGCCGTCGCGGCGTTTATTCCTGCAGCGCTGATTGCCATCGTCCTCGCGCTGGTTCCCGGCTTCCACAGTGTCTCGCCGTTCTCCTGGCTGATCGGCGCCGGCATCGCCGGAATGCTTTACCTGATCATCGCCAAACGCCAGCCGCACTACGCCGACGTCAGCGGCGAAGCCATCGCGGTCGACAACGTCTGTCATTAATTCCCTCGCGGCCCGGACTTCGGGCCGCAGAACTGCCCGCTATAAGGATTTCCCCATGCGTATTCTCGTGGTCAACGTCAACACCACCGAATCCATCACCGATGCCATCGCCCGCTCAGCGCAGGCTGTCGCGTCACCCGGTACTGAAATCGTCGGCTTGACCCCGTACTTCGGTGCAGACTCGATTGAAGGCAACTTCGAAAGCTATCTGGCCGCCATCGCTGTCATGGATCGGGTGATGTCCTACGATCAGCCGTTCGATGCAGTTATTCAGGCCGGTTACGGCGAACACGGCCGCGAAGGTTTGCAGGAGTTGCTCAACGTGCCGGTGGTGGATATCACTGATGCGGCGGCGAGCACGGCGATGTTCCTCGGCCACGCGTATTCGGTGGTGACCACGCTGGATCGCACCGTGCCGCTGATCGAGGATCGGCTGAAGCTGTCCGGGCTATGGGATCGTTGCGCGTCGGTACGGGCCAGTGGTTTGGCGGTGCTGGAGCTGGAGCATGAGCCCCAGCGGGCGCTGGAAGCGATTGTGCAGCAGGCGGAACTGGCGGTGACTCAGGACAAGGCAGAAGTGATCTGCCTGGGTTGCGGCGGCATGGCCGGGCTGGATGAACAAATCCGTCGACGTACCGGCGTGCCGGTGGTGGACGGCGTGACGGCGGCGGTGACGATTGCTGAATCGCTGGTGCGGCTGCGCTTGTCGACGTCCAAAGTGCGAACTTACGCGACGCCACGGCCGAAGAACATCATTGGCTGGCCGGGGCGGTTTGCTCGCTGAGTTCACCGTCCTGAACCGAATCGACTCATTCGCGAGCAAGCCCGCTCCCACAGGTTTTTGTGTCGTTCACAACTCAACCCTGTGGGAGCGGGCTTGCTCGCGAATGCAGCAACCCGATTCCAAGCCTTGCTCAGATAGCACTAAACCGCCGCGCCAGGCCCTTCTGCGCGAACTGCTCGATAACAAAGTCCACAAATGCCCGCGTCTTGCCCGGCAACAATTTGTGTTCGGCGTAATAGATCGAAATATTGCCGTCATCCACAAACCAGTCCGGCAACACCCGCTGCAACGTCCCCGCCTCCAGATATCCCACCGCGAACGGCATGCTCACCAGCGCAATCCCCAACCCCTGCGCCGCCGTCCGGCACGCCGCTTCGGAATCGCTCATGGTCATCCGCGCCTTGAGCATCAACGGCCGACAATTCTGCGGATTGCGCCCGACCAATTGCCAGGAGCGCACACGCCCGGTTTGCGGCGAGCGAATCAAAATACCGTCGTGATCGTTAAGCTCCTCCGGCGCGATGATCTCGGGATTGCCCCGTAAATACTCGGCAGACGCCACCAGAATCCGGTGCGCCGGGCTCAACTTGCGCGCGATCACCCCCTGCGGCAATTCGAAACCGCCACCGACCGCCGCGTCGAACCCCTGCCCGATGAGATCGACCTGTCGATTATCGAAATGCCAGTCCGGATTGATCGCCGGATATCGCCGCAGAAACTCGCCCAGCATTGGCACGATGTGCAGACAACCAAATGCAGCGCCCATGCTGACTTTCAGTGTGCCCGCCGGAAGTCCCTCGACGCTGGACAGGTTGGCCACGGCATTCTGAATCGTCGTCAAACTGCCACTGACCTGACTCAGGAAAAGCTGTCCGGCCTCGGTCAGCGTCAGGTTGCGTGTACTACGCTGGAACAGCCGCACACCGAGCCGCCCCTCAAGCTTGGCGACACTCTTGCCGACTGCCGCCGGGGTCAGACTCAAGCGCCTTGCAGCTTCGGCAAAGCTGCCGACCTCGGCACTGCGCACGAAGCATTCGATGCCGCTGAAAGTTTCCATGATCGCCACTATAAACTTCTGGTTTACACAGACTATAGCAATCATGGTCTACACAGTTGTCGATACCACGCCGATACTCGGCACCAACACCAAGGCATTTCGCCTTGAATAGTCTGGAGATCGAACATGACCACTCAACACCTCGGCGGCAAAGTCGCTCTGATTCAAGGCGGTTCCCGTGGTATCGGCGCTGCCATCGTCAAACGTCTGGCCGCTGAAGGCGCGGCAGTAGCCTTCACTTACGTCAGCTCCACCACCAAAGCAGAAGAATTGCAGAACAGCATAACCGCCAACGGCGGCAAAGCCCTGGCGATCAAGGCTGACAGCGCCGATGCCGCCGCCATCCGCCACGCCGTCAACGCTACCGTCGAAGCCTTTGGCCGACTCGACATTCTGGTCAACAACGCCGGCGTACTCGCCGTGGCACCCCTGGAAGATTTCAAACTGGAAGACTTCGACCAGACCCTGGCGATCAACGTGCGCAGCGTGTTCATCGCTTCCCAGGAAGCCGCCAGACACATGGGCGAAGGCTCGCGCATCATCAACATCGGCAGCACCAACGCTGACCGCATGCCCTTCGCCGGTGGCGGCGTATATGCCATGAGCAAATCAGCGCTGGTCGGCCTGACCAAAGGCCTGGCCCGCGATCTTGGCCCACGCGGCATCACCATCAACAACGTGCAACCCGGCCCGGTCGACACCGACATGAACCCGGCCCACGGTGACTTCGCCGAAAGCCTGATCCCGCTGATGGCCGTGGGTCGCTACGGCAGCGCCGAAGAGATTGCCAGCTTCGTCGCCTACCTCGTCGGCCCGGAAGCCGGTTATATCACCGGTGCCAGCCTGACCATCGACGGTGGTTTCGGCGCCTGATTTTTCCGGATTGTCTGAACGAAAAACGCCGCCCCTCTTTTTACAGAGGGGCGGCGTTTTTTTGCGTCAGATGTCTACGTCCATTCCAGCGCCGGCAAACCACAGGCGCTCGGGGTGAACGCTTTCAGCGTCCGAAGAATCCCGTCGGCGTGAGCGTATTTTTCATCGGCCATGGCGGCGTCCGGAATCGCAATGGCAGTCATGCCCGCAGCTTTCGCAGCGGTCACGCCAAACGGTGAATCCTCGAACACCAGGCAATCCTCAGGTGCGACGCCCAGACGCCGGGCAGCCGTGAGGAAAATATCCGGCGCCGGTTTCGCCGCGCCGACTTCCGGATCGTCCGCTGTGACGATGAAATCGAACAGAGCGAACCAGTCACGGTGCAACGTGGTTTTCTGCCCGAACGACTGGCGCGACGAACTGGTGCCGACAGCAATCGGGATGTTGTGCGCCTTGAGGTGGCGAATCAGCTCCTCCGCCCCGGGCATCGCCTGCGCGGTGGGGAAACGCTCGCGCATCAGCGGCTCGCGAATCACCAGAAACTCTTCGGCAGTAATCGGCAGATCCAGCGCCTGCACGACGTAGTTAGCCAGATCGTTGGCCCCGCGACCAATGATGTTCTGCTTGACGCTCCAGTCGAAGGTTCGCCCGTAACGCCCGGCAATAATGGACGTAACCTCGGTGTAAATACCTTCGGTGTCCAGCAGCAACCCGTCCATATCGAAAATCACGGCCTTGATCGGGCCGAACGCCTTCAGCGGTGCATTCATCAGCGGATCCGTTAACAAAGACATCCCAGGCGACACCGTGGCGCCGCTGCTCGGATCTGATTAAAGGGTTCAGCAGCATAACGAGCGCGACAGACCTAGAGCAACGGGCAATGTCGGTCGAGGCGATGAACTACTCGCGAATATTTAAAGAAACGTCCTACAGGCATTACCTACTCTCCCGACTTCTTTCCTGTTTGAACCCCCGCAAAGTCCGCGCTCTTCCTTCACGTGCGCGAGAGACTGCGAATGCTCCGAACCGATCGGCTTCTGGCCCTGAACAACAGCATCGGCCTGCTGGTGGTTGCCGCGTTGAATCCCGATGAACCGGATTTTGACAACCTGATCCACGAGTTTCGCCTGTGCCTGAACAACTACGACGCCTGGGCCGAGCAGTTCTGGACCGGGACGGCGCTGGATGTCGAACAGGTCTTCACCGTCGGTAACGACGTGCGCCTCAGCGCGCCGATCAAGTCGCGCCAACCGATCAGTTCATCGGTGGTCATGTGCCCGGCCAGTGGGACGTTGACGCTGGTGCACATGTTCGAGGCCGCGCGGTTCGTGCCGATCGGCGACACGCCGGTGACGCTCGAACCGGTGCTTGCCGATGTCGGGGGAGTGCTGACCTTCGGCGAACCGAAGCACTACACCATCGGCCCGAGCGGCATTCTGGAAGTGACCGAGTGCGACCGGGGCCAGCGTTATCGCATCACCTTTTTTCCCGATGTTTCCACCGACCATGTGAAGAAGCTGTACGCCTCCTATCAGGGCATCATCGATGGTCTGGAGGGCTGGCTTCGCGCTGAGTGGACGGCATTTCAGCCGCAGTGGACGGAGTTTTCCAGCGCCGGGTTTCTTGACCGTTACGGTCAGTTGCAACAAGCCGACTGGCGCGGTTTCGAGAAAGCCCTGAATGGCGTCTGGGACGACATCAAGCAGCTATTCGCCCTGCTCGCCGACTTGCAGGCCAACAGCGAAAAAATTTTGGCGTACCTGAGCGAAGTCGAACTCGAAGCGCTGCTGCAAGCCTCCAGCGAGGCCATCGCCAACGGTTTGCTGATGCTCAGCGATGAGCCGTTGATGTTCATTCATCTGGCCGCGTTCGCCCACTGGCTGAAGATGCTGCCGCCGCAATATCTGGCTGAAGTGGTGGCCGAGGTTCGGGTCGAACTGCTGATCAGTTTTCTGCTGATGCGCGTCTCGGGTGGCGTCGGCGTGCCGCTGCGCTTGAGCAGCAAGGTGCTGGCGAAGATCAAGTCGCCACGGGCGCGGGAGTGGTTGGCGGCGTCGACGCTGCGTCTGGCGGAGTTGACGTCGGCAACTGAACTGAGCAAACACGCGAGCGCCCTGAAGCCACTGGCGCTTCACGCCCGTGAAGTCGAGTTGAAACCGACACCGTCGATACCGCTGAATATCCGCCAGGCCGATTCGCAGGTGCTGACGGTGCCGAATCCGGCGCCTCTTGCACGGGACAAGTATGGCGGTTCAAGCCGGATGGAACGGCATGAGCCGCATGACGACGCACCGGATCAGGCGAAAAACCCCAACGGCGACAGCGCCGACTGCGTAACGCTCACCTGCACCAATGGCTGCCCGGTGTCGATGGTCACCGGCGAAGAACTGCTGACCCTCAACGATGCTGTGCTCGATGGCGTGTTGCCGTTCGAGTTCACCCGCTTGTATCGCACCAGTGCCGCTGAAATCGACGTCGGGC